>CAVQPC010000054.1:0-49012 GCA_963714585.1 uncultured Methylomirabilota bacterium | reverse complement strand
CTCCGGCGGATAACGCTCGTTGATGCGGACGCGGGTCGCGGCCCGGCCTTCACCGATTCCTCCGTCGCCGGCTCGTAGGTGCCACCCGAATAGATACCCCAGTGCTTGTGATAGAAGCCGTCGGCGAGGAACGCCGCGTTCACGAACCCCGGCGTCGGCCGGCCTCAGCACCGCCGCGCCCGCCCCGTCGCCGTAGAAGAACGTCATCGCGATCGGTGACATCCGCCAGCTTGGACATGAGGTAGACGCCAACGACCAGCACGGTGCTTGATCGCGGCGATTTGTCGCAATGAATCCCGCCGCAGTCGCCAGACCCGTCGGAAACGAAGCGCAGGCGCAGCCGATGTCGAACGTCCCGCGCCTCCTTCGCCACCCAGCTTGTGCTGCAGCACGACCGAGGTGGCCGGTGTGATGTAGTCCGGCGAATCGGTCCCGAGCACGATCAGGTCGACCTCACCGGGTGCCGAGCCGGCCCGCTCCAGCGCCTGGCTGCCGCGGGCAGCGCGACGTCGGACGTCGCCCAGTCGCCGGGGCGCTCCAGCGGGTCCGGATGCCGCTCGACGCCTCCATCTTGTCGACGAACTCCGGAAGGTGCGCGAACCGTTGTCCGGAGGAGGTCGTTGCTAATCTCAATCTCCGGCAGAAACGACCTGTCGAGACAATCGATGCGTATCGCGTCATGCGGTTCCCTTGGTTGGCTGGCGTGGCGCAGGGCTTCAGCCCTGCGGGAAGGGCAGCCCAGGCCTGCCCCACGCCGCCTCACTAGAACGTGAACGGATGCCCAACTGCGCCTCGAACGGCGGCAGCGTGGCCGTGTACTTCTTGTAGTTCGGGTTCGGCACGGCCACAGCGGCGGGATTCTGCAGCGTCGGGCCGCTCAGGAACTCCGCGCCGTTCACCGTCAGCGAGTTCACGTCGTAGTTCACCCGGTTGAAGAGGTTGAAGAACTCCGCGATCATGTCCGCCTCGGCCGGCTGTCCCAGCGGCAGCCCGTACGTGGCGCGCAGGTTGACGCTCATGAAGTCGGGCCGTCCTCCGAGAACTTCGTCACGCCGGGCCTGCGGTCGACGGACTTGCCGTCGCCGTTGTAGTCGTAGCCGTAGCGCCGGTTCCACGGCTGGCCAGACCCGTACTCGAAGATCGGCGCGACCGTGAAGCTGCGACGGCAGGCGGAACACGGCGGACGCGGTGAAGCGGTAACGCTCGTCGGCGCGGCCGCGGCCCCACTCGGCCTCGAGGTTGGCCGGGTCGCTCGGAGTAGTCAGTCAGTGCCGGGCTGAAGTCGTCGTTGATGTTCTTCTTGTCGGCGACGGTGAAGGACGCCGTCACGAGGTGGCCGCCCTGGAGTGTCCCGCTCAAGCTGCTGACAAACGCCTTGTACTCGGACCGGCCCTCGTTGGTGTAGACATTGATCTGGTTGAAGGTCTTGTTCGGCCGGCACGCCGCGGCGGCGACGTTGCACCCGGTGGCCGAGTTGCCGAGCCAGTTCTTGTCGCGGATGATGATCTCGTCATTGCCCTTGACGTAGATGCCCTCAAAATCCGCCACGAGGCCGCTGCGGCCGAGGCGGAAGGAGTAGCCGGCGGTTGCCTGCGTGGAGTACGGGTTGCACGAAGGAGTTGTCGATCCGGCCGGAGTCGCGCGTGAGCGGGAGGCCGGTGGTCGTCGGATTGTTCGGGTCCAGAGCGAAGGCCGGGAGCCCGAGCAGGGCGCCGTTGATCCGCTGCTGGATGATGCGGCCCGTGTAGCCGTTCTGCTGGAGCTCGATGTGCGCCGGCACCAGGAGGAAGCGGCCCGTGAACGATCCCGCGCCGCCTCGCATGACGTGCCGCGCCGTCGCCGTTCAGGTCCCACGAGAAGCCCGCCCGCGGCTGGAAGTTGTTCGGGTCTCGCCCGCGCGCGGTGGTCATGGCACGGGCTTGTGTAAGCCGGGTTGTTGCCGTTCGTATCGAGGTCGTACCGGAGGCCCAGGTTGATGGTCACGCGCGGCGACGGCCGCAGTCGTCCTGGACGAAGCCCGACAGCGAGGTTCGTCTTGATCTTCGACTGCGCCGGCCCGGTCCCGCCGGCGTACACAGCGGCAGCGCCCGGCTATCGGTGACGTAGATCAGCAGGCCCGTTCGGGTACGCCGGGGAAGGTCCAATCGTCGCTGACCATCTGCCACGCCCCGCCGAACTTCAGGTCGTGCGCCCAGGTCCCGGTGTCGACGCGCATGTAGAACGTGTCGCGCAATCTCGAACACGTTCCCGGTGTCGTCCTGGTCGCCGACGATGTTGCGCGCCGGTCTGGAGCGTGGTGCCGCTGGAGAACGTACTCGGCCATCGCCTGGCTGTTGTTCGGCTCGTCGAACTCCCGCTGGCCGAACTGGATCGCGAACTGGTTGAGCGAGCTGTTGCCGACGGTCCACGCGTGCGTGGCCGACAGGTTGTAGTTGTCCCGGTCCAGGCGCATGCCGGCGGTTCGGTCCACGACGCCCGCCGACGCGGAAGTTCTCGTGGCGGTACCGCTCGTAGACGAACTTGAACCGGAGGTTCTGATCGTCCGGATCCTCGTGTCGAGCCCCGTGAAGAACGGCGTCTGGATCGAAGGGCACCTTCGAGTCGGCGGCCTGCGAGGCGTAGGCGCCGCCCGGCCTGAACAGGGCGAAGTTGTCTTCGCCGACCTGCTCGACCGACACGAAGAAGTGCGTCTGGTCCTTGACGATCGGCCCGCCGATGCGTGCCGCCGAACTGCTGGCGCGAGTAGTCGTTCTTCTGGATGTCGAGCTCGCCCTTCGCGCGCAAGCGCTCGTCACGGAAGAAGCCGAACACCGAGCCGTGGAGAGTGTTCGTGCCCGGCCTTGGTGACGATCGAGAGCGCGCCGCCGGCCGAGCCGCCGATTTCGGTGTCGAAGCGGTTGGCGATGACGCGGAACTCGCGGATGGCGTCCTGGCTGAAGCGTGGCGCGGGCCAGGCCGAGCGTCGGGTCGGTGAAGTCGACGCCGTCGACCATGATCGTCGACTGGCTGGCGTTGCCGGCGGCGCCAATGACCGGCTGCTTGCCGACGAAGCGGTATGCGCCGCGTTCGCGCTGCACGCCGGGCGCGAGGAACGCCAGGGACTGGAAGTCGCGGTTCGGCGACCGGCAGCGACTCGATCTGCTCGGGCACGATGTTCGTGGAAGAGTCGGTCTTGTGGACGTCCACGAGCGGCGCCTCGGCCGTGACGTTCACGGTCTCGGCCAACCTTGGCGACCTCCAGCGGCATCGTCAGCTTTGCCGTCTGGCCGACGCGGAGCATGACGCCCTCCTGCGTTGACGTCGTGAAGCCGGCGAGTTCCGACCTTCACGTTGTAGGTGCCGGGCTGCAGCGCGATGAATCGCACGGCGCCCGTGCGGTCGGTGACGCTGGTCTGCGTGTAACCCGTGTCGGGCTGCGTCACCGTGACGGTGACGCCGGGCAGACGGCCTGCGACTGGTCCTGCGACCAGCACTTCGATGACGGCGTCGGCGACCTGCGCGCGGGCCGGAGAGGGCCCAGGCCGACGCAGCAGCACCGACGACGGCATGGCGCGCCATCCAGATGCCTCCGGCGGATCGTCAACGGTGTCGAGAGCCGAGGAAACTCGTCTCCGACCTCCCCGTCTTAACTGCTTTACTATCAATCACTAAGTCAAGTGCTCGCAGCGAACTGACAGCCACATCAACATACCGAACGTTTGATATGTTTTCAGGCTGGTGTAGAATAGCCCCGCGCTGGCGGAGTCAAGCGGCTTCGTCCTAGCGGCAAGGAGCCGGAACCCCGTGCCAGCTCGGTGCCAGGCGCCTCGGACATGCACCAGCCGTCGGCCGATCCGCTGCTCATCCTCGGCGGCTCGCGGTGGCTGCGGTCGGCATCTTCCTGGAGACTGTCCGCCCTGGAGGGTCGCTCGCGCTCAGTTCAACCGCCGCGCGCTCGCCGAGGGCGGGCCTGACGGAGCGACCGTCGCCACGCGTCGTTCGGCCCGCAGCACTACTGGACCGGCGGCGCACGGTCCGACGCTCGTGCTGCTCCACGGCGCGGGCGACTCCGCCGGCACGTGGTCGGGCATCGTCGACGACCTCGTGCCCCGCTACCGCGTCGTCATCCCCGATCTCGCCGGCCACGGTACGCAGCGCGCCGGCCGAGGGCCCCATCTCGGTCGGCCAGGTGCTGCAGCGGCCTCGAAGCCGTCCTCTCGACAGGGACCGCAGGAGCCCGTCGATCATCGTCGGCAACTCGCTCGGCGCGTGGGTGGCGATGCTCTACGCGCAGGAGCACCCCGACCGCGTCGCGCGGCTCGTGCTCGTCAACGGCGGCGCGCTCGTCGGCGACCGGCCCGACTCTGAGCCTCATGCCGAAGACGCGCGAAGAAGCCGCGGCGCTGATGACGCAGCTTGCGCGATGCGGTCCGCCGATCCCGATCCCGGGCTACGTGCTCGACGATGTCGTGCGCGAGGCGCAGAACGGGGCCGATCGCGCGGCTGGCGCAGACCGCGCGGCGACATGGGTCAGTTCGTCCTCGACGGCAAGCTCCACGAGATCGCGGCGCCGGTCGATCTGATCTGGGGCGAGTCCGACAAGCTGTTCTCGCTCGCGTACGCGCGACGGATGATGGCGCAGCTTCCGGCGTCGCGGCTGACGACGATTCCGGCGTGCGGCCACGTGCCGCAGCAGGAGTGCCCGACGCGCTTCCGGGCGTCGCTGCTCGACGTGCTGACGATGCCGCCGCCGGCTGCCGGCGGCGAAGGACGATGGCCGGGGCCGGGACTCGCCGAGGTCGCGAGTGAACCTCGTGACGGCGCGTGCCCATGATCCACGCGTGACGTCTGCTGGGCGAACGCGCGCGGCTGACGCCGGACAAGACGGCGCTGGTGCTGGGTGCCGCGGGAGCGCGCTTCAGCTACGGCGGACCTCGATGGCCGCGCGCGAGCGCGCTGGCGCGCGCTGTGGCTGACGTGTGCGGCTTCGCGCCCGGCGATCGCGTCGGCCCTGCTCGCGCACAACCGCGTCGAGTTCATCGACGCTGTTCTTCGCGGCCGCGCAAGTCCGGCATCATCCTCGTGCCGTTCGGCACGAAGCTGACGCCGCACGAGATCGCGTACATCGTCCGGGACGCCGGCCTGCGCGGCGTTCATCTACGACGGCGCGTTCGCGCGACATCGTGCGCGAGCTGCGGCCGACCGTCGCCGTCGAACGCTGGATCGCGCTGGACGCACCCGCCGACGCGGCGGACGCGCCGGCTTGCGGACGCTGCTCCCGGCGAGCGCCGGCGCCCGCTGGCCCGCACCGCGGCCCTGAGGACGTCTGCTGCCTGCTCTACACGAGCGGCACGACCGGGCAAGCCGAAGGGCGTGATGGTCCCGCACCGCATGGTGGCTGGAACGGCTACAACACCGCCATCGTGCTGGCAACTGCGCGAAGACGATGTCAGCCCGATCTTCACGCCGCTCTACCACGCGGGCGGGCTCGGCGCGTTCCTGACTGCCGATCTTCGCGATCGGCGGCACGATCGTGCTGCACGCCGGGTTCGACACGGCGGAGATCTGGCAGACGCATCGAGCGCGAGCGCTGCACCGTCGTGCTCGGCGTGCCGACGATCTACAAGCTGCTGATGGAGGCGCCGGAGTTCGAGACGGTCGACCTGTCGCACGTGCGCTGGCTCATCAGCGGCGGCGCGCCGCTGCCGCTCTACATCATCGAGGCGTACCAGCGCCGGGGCGTCGTCTTCAAGCAGGGCTACGGCCTGACCGAAGTCGGCGTGAACTGCTTCTCGATGACCGTCGACGAGTCGGTGCGCAAGAAGGGCTCGATCGGCAAGCCGATGATGTTCACCGAGGCGCGGGCCGGCGGCGAGGACGGCGCCGAGGTGCCGGCCGGCGAAGTCGGCGAGCTGTGGCTGCGCGGCCCGCACGTCTGCAAGGGCTACTGGAACAACCCGGAGGCGACGGCCGCGGCGCTCGATGCGGACGGCTGGTTCCACACGGGCGATCTCGCGCGGCGCGACGAGGACGGGTTCTTCTACATCGCCGGCCGGAAGAAGGACATGCTCATCTCGGGCGGCGTGAACGTCTATCCTGCCGAGATCGAAGGCGAGCTGCTGCTGCACCCGGCCGTGCAGGACGCCGCGGTCGTCGGCGATCCCGGATGCCGACGTGGGGCGAGGTCGGCGCGGCGCTTCGTCGTCCTGCGCGAGCGGGCAGCGCGACGGGCGATGAACTCGCGGCGTTCCTCGCGGGCGAAGCTGGCGAAGTACAAGATTCCCGCGGCGCTGGGTGTTCGTCGACGCGCTGCCGCGCACGGCGTACGGGAAGGTCGTCAAGGGAGAGCTGCGCGACCGGCTTGATATCGTCTCCGGTGCCGAGGCCCGAATCCCGAATCCCGATCCATTACTTGATCGGGAAGTAGATGTTCGTCAGCACGTCCGACTCCTTCACGGTGGTCGAATAGTCGGCGAACTCGTTCGCCGGATTCCCGTTTTGCTCGATGCCATCACGGCCAGGTAGGCGGCAATCTTCTCGCGCGTTTCGGGAATACGGCGGTAGGGCCCGCGCAGCGCAACTTTCAGTGCCTTGCCGCCGTAGCTCTGCTTCACCTGCACGCGCGAGTCGGCCGGCACCGGTTCGTCGAGCGTCCTGTCGAGGAGCTCCTCGAACACGTATCGTGAGGCATCCGAGCCGGCGTCGATCGTCAGCGGCGCGCCAGCCTGTTTCACCTTGTGCGCGGCCATGAACACACCAAGCTCGCGGTAGGCCTTGGCGATGGCGACGGCCAGTCGTTCCGGGGGCTTTCCGTGGGAAGGAAGGCGATCGTCTGCGGGTCGACCGAGACGGCCTCGATCTGAAGTCCGGCGAAGTCTGCTCGCGGCAGGCCCTCCGCGAACGTCTTCAGCAGGGCGAGGCCTTTGTCGAAATCCTTCCCGATCATCCCATTGGAATTCCCAGCCGAAAATTACGCGAGATGGGGTTCATGCCGAGATCGACGTCGATGCTCCAGGTGACCTGCGTGCCCGCGCCGTCGGCGCTGAGCTTGAAGACCTGCTTGGCCGGGCTTCCGCCTTGCCCGAAGTCGACGTTTGCCGCGACCTTCTCGTACAGGCTCACTCGCGGTGATGATCTGGCTGCCGGAACCGAGGGTCTTCGGGTTCCCAACCCAGCTCAGTTTCGCGCCGACGCCCGCACCAGGTCCTTCTTCTGCGTACCTGGCCTCGGGATCGGAATCGAACCACGGCGACCACTTGTTGAACTGGGCGAAGCTGTTCAGCACGGTGAAGACCGTCGCCTTTGGCGCGGCAATCGCGGCCGAACGCTCGACGCGCACGTGTCGGGGCAGCATGAATGCCGCCGCGATCGCGGCGATCAGCAGCACGCAGACCCAGAGCATGATCCGCCTGACCCAACCCATGGCACCCTCCACGACGGCCGCCAGGCCGCTATCCAGTCAGCCTACCTCAAGTCGGGGACAGTCCCCCGGCACGGGGTGGAAGGGGGACTGTCCCCCGGCAGAGGGCGCAAAGGGGACTGTCCCCCGGTCTGTCCCCCACTCAGAAACTGTACCGGAGGCCGATCGTGATGTGCGAGTTGCGGTCGTAGTGGCCGAAGAAGTCGGTTGGAGCGCCGCCGATGAGGGTGCCGCGGGCGGTGAAACGCAGGTGCTGGCCCGACGCCTGCCGGTCCTCGAACCGGAGCCAGGTGCCGTCGCCGTTCTGGCGGACTGCGCCTTCGAAGGCGACGCTGCGGTTCGTGTCGATGGTGTCCGATGCCCGCCCAAGGAACACCTCGTCAGTCCCGGTCCGGTGCGAATGCCGCCTGCACGCGTGCGGTCGTCACGACTTCACCCGAGTAGCCGCCGATGAACATCCACTCGCCGCTCTGGCGCTCGACCTGAATGACGTAGAGCCAATACTCGTCGGCGCGCGAGTCGCCGGTGCCGAAGAACGCGGCCTCCCCTTTCAACGTGACAACCGACAGTGGCACCGCCGCGTCTCCGCCCACCATCCACATCGAAGGATAGACGCGGGTGATCGGGACCTGCAGCCCGATGGGCACGACATTCCCCGGCAGCGATGCCGCGGGCGGGATCGGAATGCCGCCGGGTAGTTGCGGCGCACCGGCCTCGATGAGCGGGAGGTTGTTG
Organism: uncultured Methylomirabilota bacterium; assembly: GCA_963714585.1. Taxonomy (GTDB): domain Bacteria; phylum Methylomirabilota; class Methylomirabilia; order Methylomirabilales; family 2-02-FULL-66-22; genus 2-02-FULL-66-22. The sequence goes on along the minus strand of CAVQPC010000054.1, from coordinate 40,878 downwards.
TTGCCGAAGGTAAAACCTTTACCGAGAACTCGTACCCTGATCCGACATCGTTCCATCGCGCGCCCAGCTGCGCCCGCCGGGGATATCGGCCCCTTCGTCGATGAGCGCCAGCTTCTCGAGTTCGGCCGTCAGCCCCGCCCAGCGCTGGTCGAGCAGCGGCGTCCGGCTCGGCGTGAAGCGGGCGGCCACGAGATCGAGCGTGTCGGCCTGAAGGCCGGCCGTGAAACGCGCCGCCGTGACGCCCAGGAACTCGCTGTCGACGACGGTCAGGTAGTCGCGCGGCGCGAAACAATCGGTGGGGTTCAGAATGTCGGTCTTGCCCCATCGCACGAACTGCTTGCCGGCCTGAAAGGTCAACGGTCCCTGGGTAAAGACCGTCCAGGCGCCTGACCGCCAACCCGGCTCTCTTGATCGACCGGTCGCTCCAGCTGATGCGTCCCACTCGGTCTGTTCGTGGGTGTCCGCCCGGGCGTCGATGGACCCGTTCAGACGAACCCACGAGGCCGGCCGCAGCGCCGCTTCATACCGCAGCAGCGCCTCTCCAACAAGCTGCGTGTCGTCCCTCGCCGTGGTCTGCGGGTAGCCAATCCCCAGCGCTTCGGCAAAGCCCTTCTGCGAGAGTACCTGCGCATGCGCGTGCATCGGCGCCCAGCGCCACGAGGGCGAACACTGTCGCAAGTCTACAGAGTCGCTCTGCGCTCGCATGCCCTTTTCTATCAGTAGTAAGTAGCCAGTAGAAACGCCGGACCGAACAGCAAACCGCAGTCCAGGGGCCCGCGTGACACGGCGAAGGTGCCTACCTACTGTCTACTGACTACTGTCTACTGTCCCCGCCTGAGCGCCTGCAGCGTGAAGCTCTCGTCCTTCATCGGGACGTTGTACCCGAGCTTGTCGAAGGTCAGGATCGTGCGGCTGTTGCGCTTGAGGTCGGCCATCTCGAGCACCCGCGCGGTCCAGATGCCCTGGACGTTCTCAATCCTCGAATACTTGAGCCGGCGGACGACGGCATCCTTGGGGAGCAAATCACGTCAACAAGAGAATCAAGGATACGGGACTGGTTCGAGTCTTGCCCGGCCTCCCGTGTAGGGCCAATCTGGGCACCGCGGGGTGGGTCTTCGCATGATCCGACTCGGCGATCGATCCTGTCGCACGGAATCGCATGGATTGCCTCCGCGACGGCCAGCGAGAACGTAGCACACTTCCCCCACTTTCTGGTAGCGAAACGGGTGTGGGCGGCATGTGTTCCTGTTGACAGGGAGGGTCACTTTCGATAAGTGTTGATCGGCGTCCCCAACAGTTCGAATCCCCGCTCGATCCCGATTCCTCACCGCGGGAGCCGCCATGGCCTCTAGGTTCTTGCCTCGCTCCATGCGGCGATCCCGATGGCGTATAATGACTATCCAGGGCGAACACGGAATGTAGTCGGCAACGACAGGAGGCCCCAATGACTAAGATGCCGGGATTTCGCAGGATCCTCTGGCCGACCGATTTCTCGACGGGCGCCAAGGCGGCGCTCCCTCACGCGATGCATCTTGGTACCAAGCCTGGGTCGGAGCTCGTTGTGCTCCATGTGCTTCCCTTGGCTCCCGTGTATCCAGTCCCTGAACTCTCGCTGGGGCTCTGGGAACAGTGGGACAAGCAGACCCGGGCCGACGCCGTTAAAGAACTGGAAAAGCTCGCGGACTATCTGAAGAAGGCCAAGATCCGAGCCAAGACCGTCCTCGTCAAGGGTGTGCCTGTCGACCAGATCGTGCGCGCCGCCAAGCGGCTCAAGTGCGATCTGATCGTCCTGGCCACGCACGGCCGCACCGGGTTGCGGCATGTGCTCATGGGCAGCGTGGCGGAGAACGTGGTCAGGCGGGCGCCCTGCCCGGTCCTCACGGTGCGACCGCCAAGGTTCAAGAGCTAGAACGGGCTACGCGGTTCCGAGCTCGTCCACGAGGCCACGTAGACGTTGGAGGAAGGTGGGCGGTAGAGCAGCCTGTGATCGGCGGGCCGACGCAGGAGCAATCCGATGGCTATCCGCGGGATCCTCTACCCGAACGGAAGAGGTGGTCGGAACAGCTCCCTGTCCGGTCATGGCGGTCAAGCATCCGGAGGTCAGGATCGAGTTAGAAGTGACCCGTCACGAGGGCGCGAAAATGCTGGACCGGGACGCGCGGAGGAATTCCTGTCCCGTTGCCGGGGATGCGAACGGCTGGCCCCTGGGGGGAACTGGCACGACCAGCAGTGTCATTCGCTTACCTCCCCTCACCCTCCCGCGCAGGCATACCACAGGCCCGAATGGCCGCGACCAGAGCATCGGAGGGGGCGCTCTTGGTCAGGTAGTTCACGGCCCCGGCCTCCCGCATGGCCGCCGCCTGCACGGCCTCCCCGAACATCGAAAGGCCGATCACGCGGACGGCGGGAAACTCGCCGTGGATCAGCCGCGTGGCCTCGATGCCATTCATCCCCGGCATCTCGACGTCCATGATGACCGCATCGGGGGACAGACGGCGGGTCAGGACCACAGCCGTCTGGCCATCCGCCGCCTCGCCTACCACCTCGATGTCCGGCTCTTCCGTGAGCAACTGGACGAAGCCCTGGCGCACGACGAGATGGTCGTCCACCACGAGGACGCGGATCTTCCGGGCCCCGATGTCCGCGGGGCGGGGGCCCGCCGGTTGGACCGCTGCCGGGGACGGCTCCGTCCCCCCGGGGGCGAGAATCGTGGCGGGCCGGTCCGCCGCCACCGCTCGGTGGACGGGGAGCCAGAGCGTGAACCGGCTGCCTTTCCCGGGGGCGCTCTCGATCTCCAGGCTCCCACCCAGCAATTCGAGGCGCTCACGAATGCCGAAGAGGCCGAAGCCCCCCGAGGTGCCGCCCGCCACCCGTTGCTGCGCCGGGTCGAAGCCCACCCCCTCGTCCGAGACGCGGACGCGCACCTGGTCGTCCCGCTCCGTGATCTCGACCGAGGCCGAGTGTACCTGTGCGTGCTTCGCCGCGTTGAATAGCAGCTCCCGAATGGACTGGAAGAGCAGGATGGTCGTGTCGTGGCTGTCCGTCCCGACCGCCGCCTCTGCCCGCACGATGACCGTGAGGCGGTGCATTTCCTCCATCCACCTGGCGAGCCATTCCAGGGCGGGAACCAGGCCGCCCCGGTGCAGGATGGGCGGGCTGAGCTCCTCCGTGAGTGACCGGGAGCACCGGAGGGCCCGCAGAAGCAGGTCGGTCACTTCCCGGCCTGCTTCCCGCACCGCTGGGTCCGTCGCCTGCGCCAGGGAACTGATGACGAGCTTTGCCCCCACGAGCAATTGCTGGAGGTCGCCATGCAGCACCTCCGCCACCCGGCGCCGCTCCCGCTGCTCGGCCAGCGTCAGCTCCGACGCGAGGGCCCGCAACTGCACAGATTGCTTCTCGAGCTGCCGGACGGCCTGGGACAGCGCGGCCGTCCGCTCCTGGACCCGCCCTTCCAGCTCGTCACGGGCCTGCCGGAGGGCCTGCTCCGCCCGTTTGCGCTCGGTGATATCCCGCAGAATGACTTGAATCGCCACCCCGTCCGCGTCCGTGAACGGCGACGCCGCGACCTCGACATCGACCACCGTGCCGTCAACTCGGACAATTTTTTCCTCGATGGGCGGCACCGCCTGCCCTTCCAGCAACTGCCGGATCCGCGTGCGAACGAGCACATGGCTGTCGGGATGATAAAGATCAAAGGGGGACTTGCCCAGGATCTGCGCCGCCGCGGACGCGCCGAAGAGCCGGAGCGCGGCCGGGTTCAGGAAGATGACGCGATTGTCGCGGTTGATGAAGATCGCGTCCGGGGAAAGATCCACCAGCGCCCGATATCGCTCCTCGCTCTGCCGCAGCGCTTGTTCTGCCCGGGCATGGGCCACGCGCAACCGGATCGCGGCAATTCCATACGCCAGGTCGTCGGCCAATTCCGCCAGCAACTTCACCTCATCGTCGGAAAACGGGTCCGGCTCCTTCGAATAGATCGTCACGGCGCCAAAGGCCTTGCCGTTGTCCAGCAGCGGCAGCACGAGGGACGAGGCATACCCCCGCCGGAGGGCCTCGGCCCGCCAGGGCGCGAACCGGGGATCCGTCAGCATATTTCGGCACATGCTCGGGGTGCCGGTGCGGATGGCCGTGCCCGTCGGGCCGCGGCCGCGTTCCGTATCCGCCCAGGTAATCGCCAGGGTGTCAAGATACCCGTCCTCAAAACCGGCATGGGCGACGGGGCGGACGGTCTTGGCTTCATCCTCCTCGGCAAAGCCGATCCACACCATCGCATGCCCACAGTCCTCGACGACAATCGTGCAGACTTCTTCCAGATATTCCGATTCAGAAGTGGCGCGCATCATTGCCGTCGTACTCTTCCTGCGCGCCACCAGGGTTCGGTTCAGCCGGTGAAGTTCCCGTTCTCTCTTCTTCCGCTCGGTAATGTCGCGGGCGACGCTGATGATCGATTCGACCGCGCCGCTGGCGTCGCGCTGCGGCGCCAACCGCGCGGAGAACGTTCTGCCAGCGAAGTCGAACTCCACCTCCCGCTCGCCTCCCTCGGCAAACACCCCGCGGGCGCCTTCCTCCCAGGCGTGGAGCGCCTCTGGCGCCATGCCCGCCTCGGCCATGGTTTTCCCCAAGAAGAATCCGGGGGGCCGTCCCAGGATGCGCTCCACCGCCGGGCTGACAAACGTGTGCCGGAGCTGCCGATCAAGACGAGCAATCACGGCGGGCGAAAGTTCCACCAGCGCGCGCAGGTCTTCGCGGCTCCGCCGCAGCGCCTCCTCCATCCGCTCGCGCTCCTTCAGCTCCTGCCCCAAATCGGCGTTGGCCTCCTCGAGCCGGATATTTGTTTGTTCCAGGTCCGAGCGCGCCTGCTGCAGTGCCGCGGTGCGTTCCTGGACGCGCGACTCCAGCGTCTCGTTGGCCCGGCGCAAGGCCTCCGCCGTCCGCTCGCGTTCCTGCGAGTACGCCTGCGCCTTCTCGGCCGCCTCGACCAGCGCCTGCTGCAGTTGCCGCACCTCCTGAATGCCGGATGCCACGTCCGCGTCTGCAGAGCCGCCCCGCACCAGGGTGGGCGCCAGGTGGGCCAAGCGACGGATCGGGCGGGCGATCTTGCGGCCGACGATGCCCGCGGCGCCGGCCGCGATCCCGCCGAGGAGAACGCCGATCAGCACGAAGCCCACGAGGGGACGCGGGGACGGCAGCTCGGACACGGGGACGGCCAGGGCCAGCACCCACGGGACTTCCGTCAGCCGCTGGAAGGCGGTCCGCCCCGGCCGGCCGTCCGTCATCACGTGGGTGACCAGACCGGCGTCCGCCGCAGCCGCAGCCTCCTGCAGCGCTTGCGGCGCCGGCTTCCCCAGCCGCTCCTCCGCGTGGATGGAGCGGGCGATTACTTTGAACTGCCGGTCGGTGATCCCGGCGACCCAGGTCGCGGGCAACTGCTGGGCTTCGAACAGGCGCCCGAGGCGTGCAGGATCAATCCCCAGGTTTAGGGCGTAGGCGACCCGGCCCCCCCAGAGGACCGGCATACCCACCGTGATGACGGGCCGCTGGGCGACCGAGCCGATGATGGGATCGCGCACGACGGGTCGCGGGTCGCGGAAGATCTCAAGCACCACAGGATTGCTCTTCGGGAGGGGGGCACCGTACGGCAGCAGGGTATTCACCAACTGCTGTGCCGTCGCGTCGCAGAGGGAGAACCACCCGCCGAGCTGGGCGCCAACCCGCTGCGCCTCGGCGTGAAAGTCGGCCAGGCGCCCCCGCTCCAGCGCCGTGGAGGCCGCAAGCACGCCCGTCGCGGTCTTCCAGGCGGCCACTTCCCGATCGACGGCCAGTGCCAGTGCGCGCGCGCGGTCCTGCAGGGCGCGATCTCGCTCGGCCTCGCCGCTCTTGCCCATCCAGGCCAGCATCGCCGTGGCGAAGATGAGCAGGGGCACCAGCGCGCCGACCACGAGCAGGACGAGCCAGGCGCTCAGGCTGAAGTGCGGCTTCTTGCTCATCGCTCTTTAGGGGAAGGCCGCAAGAGCATCCTGTTGGACGTAGGTTAGCCCGCTAAATTACGCGAGATGGAGACCGAACTTGCAGCGTGATGGCTTACCTTACCCTTGACCTGCCGCCGAAGTCAAGCGGCGGCATGCACCATTTCTCACAAACCTGTCGTGCACCCCATTCGTGTGGGAGGCTCACGATGCCTCCCCGCGGCCGACTGCCGCATCTCGCCCCCGCAGCCACTCCCAGAGATTCACCAGACTGATCACGGCGACGAGCGCCCCGCAGACCGGGACGGCGAGGTAGGCGTAGCCGGTCGGAATCTCCCAGCCGGTGTAGGGGATGTCCATGCGGATCATGGCGATGCGCCAGCCGACGACCACCAGGAGGCCCGCCAGGGTCAGCATTGCCCCGGCGATCAGGGCTTCCGAGGTCGCGCCGCAGCCGGGCGGGCAGCCGCAGTTGCACGTAGTCGATGACCAGGTGCTTCTTCCGGAGGTGCATCAGGGCCGTCCCCAGGAACACCATCCAGATGAAGAGGAACCGGGTGACATCGGGGATCCACACCGCGCCCACGCCGAAGAGGTAGCGGCCCCCCACCTGGAACATGTTCAGAAAGAAGATGGTCAACAGGGCGACGCCGATTGTGCTCGTGAGGCTCCGGTCCAGATTCCTGCGGAAGGCTCGCATCAGCCGCCTCAGTGGAAGACGAGGCTGGGGATGACCGTCACCAACCCCGGGACATACGTGATAAGGCCGAGCACCACCAAGAGGGCCACGAGGTATGGCGCCACGGCGAGGACAAGCGAATCAAACGGGATATCCGCGATCTTCGCCTCCAGGAACAGGAGTCCGCCCACCGGCGGTGTGAGGAGACCGATCATGAGATTCAAGACGACGACGACTCCAAAATGGATCGGGTCAATGCCCAGGTTCTTGGCGACCGGCAGGAGGACCGGGAAGAAGATCAGCATGGCGGGGATGGCGTCCATGATGCAGCCGAGGAAAAGGAAGAAGATGTTCACCACGAGCAGGAAGCCGAGACGGCCGAGGCCGAGGGCCTGGAGGCCCCGCGCCAACTGGGGGCCGAGCTGCTCGTTGGCGATGATCCAGGAATAGGCTCCGACTGTTGCGAAGATCGCCAGGATCGACACGGACGTTCCGGCGGCCCGGGCAAAGATGCCAAGCAGGTCCCGCAGATGGATGGTCCGGTAGGCAAGCATCCCCACCAGCAGGACATAGAACACCGCCAGAAACGCCACCTCCACGATGGTCACCACGCCGAAGATCACCCCCGCCAGCACGATCGCAGGGGCCATCAGGGCCAGGAATGCCTGGCCCGAGAGGCGCAGGAATTCTCCGATCCCGAACTTGACGCTGGTCACAGGGAGTGGGTGCTTCAGGGACTGCAGATAAATGGTCACCGCCAGGAAGACGCCCATCAGGAGGCCTGGGATGACGCCCCCCAGGAACAGCCGGCCGATGGACAGGTCGCTGATGACCGCCATGAAAACCATCGGGATGCTCGGCGGGATGATGGGCCCGATGGTCGCGGCGGCGGCGTTGATGGCGGCGGCAAACCGCCGGTCGTACCCGTCCCGCGCCATGGCCGGAAGGAGCACGGAGGACACCGCGCTGGCATCCGCCACCGCCGAGCCGGAGACGCCGGCCATGATCACGTTCACGATCACCGTGACATAGGCCAACCCGCCCTGGATTCGCCCCACGAAGTACTGGGCGAACCGCACGAGCCGCTCTGTGATCCCGGACTCGTTCATCAGCTCGCCGGCCAGCATGAAAAACGGGATCGCCACCAGCGTGATGATGTCCACCCCTGCCACCATGCTCTGCGCCATGATGTTCAGGGGGACGTCGCCCCGGATCAACAGGTAGACCACGGCGCTCAGCCCCATGGCGGCCCAGATCTCAAAGCCGACGGCGGAGAAGAGAAACAGGAGAAGGAACAGGATGCTGATCATGCGGAAGATCGCCCGAGAATTCGCGCGGGGAGGCCCCGCGGACACCCGCGGGACCTCCCCGCCTGTCTGCTCACTTGAAGTCGCGGATCTGCTGGAGGAGCCCCTTCGGCCAGAGCTTCCCCTCGAACTGTTCCTCGTAGAGGCCTTCCAGGGCCTTGCGGATCGAGGGCAGGTCCGGCTCGATGACCGTCATCTTGGTCGCCAGGAACTTCGTGGCCTCGTCCAGCTCCTGCTTGGTCAGCTCGGTCTCCAGGTTGCCGGCCTCCTCCGAGGCCTCGTACAGGGCCTTCTGTTCCCCCGGCGTCAGGCCCTTCCACTTCTCCATCCCGATATAGAAGGTCTCGACATCACGGACGTAATGCGTCAACGTCAAGTACTTCTGGACCTCATAGAACGACATGTTCTTGACGGGAATCACGCCGTTCTCCTGGGCGTCCACCACCCCCTGCTTCAGCGCCATGTACAGATCGGCGTAGGGGATCACCTGGGGGTTGGCCCCGAGCCGTTGGAACACCGCCCTGGCCAGGATGCTCTCGGCGATCCGGATCTTGAGGCCCTTGAAATCGGCCGCCGTCCGGACCGGCTTGTCGCGGGTGGTCAGCTCCCGAGGGGCGGTGTCCCCGTTGATGTTGATGACCTTCACCCCCGTGGCCTTTTCGGCCGCCTCCAGGTGCGGCCGGAAGATCGGGGAGAGGAGCACGCGTCGCATATGGTCGTAGTCGCGGTACAGGAAGGCGACCGAGGTGATCTGGTAGACCTCGCCCCCCTTGATCCAGGCGTAGGTATTGATGCCTCCATACACCATGTCGATGCTTCCGGCCTTCATCCCCGTGAACATGTCCAGGATGCCGCCCAGTTGACTGTTGGGGAAGATCTTGATCTCCACCTCGCCGCTGGTCTTCTGCGCGACCAGCTCGGCAAACTTGAGCGCGGCCTTGTGGGTGGGTGAGGTGTCGGCCCGGATGTGCCCCAGCTTCAGGGTGACCTTGGCCGCGACGGCCGGTGTCGCGGCTGTGGCCAGGGTCAACGCGGTGATGGCAACGAGGACCGTCAATCCCTTCCAGCCCGTTCGCATGGCACCCTCCTTGTCGTGTGGGCCACGGACATCCGCGCGGCCATGTTACAGGAATTTGATCCGCCGCAAGTACTTGTCCATGTGCTGCTGGTTCGCCTCATCCCCGCCGGGGAGGTTGCCGCTCCTCCACACCGGCGGGGGGACGCCGCGCTGCACCAGCACCTCCACCGTCGTGGCGACGAGGCAGTGCAGGACGAACGCGGTGCCTATCGACGACGTAGGGGCTACTTTCTGCGGGCACCCCGGGATTTCCACCACCGCATCCCCATACGGCATCCAGGTGTTCAGGAATATGTCTGCGATCTCGTGAAGGTTCTGACGACTCGGGTGGCGGGCGGGGTGGTCCGGGGGGACCTGGGTCGCGAATTCCGTCGACGTGACCCCGATGACTGTCGCCCCCAGGCGTTTACCCTCGGTGGCGGCATCGATCGTCGCCGCGTTGATGCCGTACGCATTGCACACGATCAGGACATCGTCTTTCCCCACCCCATGATACTTCAAGATGGGAATCACGTAGCCCGGCGTCCGCTCGATGAGCATCGACCGCCAGGCCCCGTGGGAAACGGAGAAGCCGGGATCGAGGATCGGGTAGACCGAGGCGAATCCCCCCGCGCGCCAGAACATCTCCTCGCAGGCGATGTACGAGTGGCCGCCCGTCCCGATCACATAGAGGTAGCGATCGGCGGCAACGGCGTCGGCGCAGCGGCGCGCGGCGCGGGCGATGGGCTCGCGCTGGGTGTCCACGATCTTCTGCAGCATCTCCGTGATGGCCGCGAAGTACTGTGCGATTCCGTCCATGCTCTTCTCCTTTGGGGGCTGGCAATCGGGTAGCCTGGCACCGCGGCACCGCGGACGAACACGAAACCCCTGAGGGCCCACTTGCCAGGTCGCCTGGCTGCCATTTTCAGGAAGCCTGGTAGACCAGCTCCCCACCGGCGATGGTCGCCAGGACCGTGAGCGGGGGGCCTTGCTGGAGGACCACCAGGTCCGCGGGCTGGCCGGGTCTAAGGCCTTCGCCCAGGCCCGGGAAGAGTCGGCGGGGCTGCTGGGTGGCGAGGCCAACGGCCTCGACGAGGGGCAGCCCGGCAAACCGCGCCGCGTTCTCGACGGCCCGGTCCATGGTCAGCGCCGAGCCCGCCAAGTAGGGCGTTCCGGGCAGGCGGACATACCCGTCCGCCCCCACCTCGGCCAGGACAACGCCCAGGCGGTAGTTGCCGGGCGGCGCCGCAGCCGCCGCCATGGCATCGGTGATCAGGATGACCCGCTCGCTGCCCTTGCAGCGGATGATGTTCTTGACCATGTAGTGAGGCAGGTGGTGGCCATCCACGATGATGGAGGCCATGAGAGCATCGGTCGCGAGCTGCATCTGAATGTAGTTGCGGTGGCGGGGCAGCATGGCGTGCGCCCCGTTCCCCAGGTGGGTCGAGATCTGGGCCCCCGCCTCCACCGCGTGGTCGATGTCCGCCTCGGTCGCGTCCGTGTGGCCGATGCCCACGAGGATGCCCGCGTACTGCAGGCGGGAGATCAGCTCGATGGCTCCCGGCCGTTCCGGGGCCAGCGTCACCATCCGGAGGAGCCCCTGGCTAGCGTCCTGCAGGCGCCGGAACACGTCCCAGTCCGGGTCCTGGATGGCGGTGAGCGGGTGGGCGCCGCGGGGGCCGTCCGCCGGTGCGAGGAATGGCCCTTCGAGATGGATGCCGGGGATGGCACGGGTGAGAGCGGGATCCTGCTCGCGCGCCCGGGCGATGGCCCGCAGCGTGCCTTCCATTGCGGGAACGGGCGCCGTGATGACCACCGGCAGGAACCGGGTGACGCCGTGCTTCCACATCGCCCGCATGGCACGGTGCAGTTCCTCCGCGGTCAGTGCCGGTCGGTTGAAGTCCACGCCGGCGAACCCGTTCACCTGGATGTCGAAGAAGCCTTCGCAGAGCAGGCAGTCGGGACCTCCCAGGACCGTCGGGGCTTCCCCCTGGCCCGCTGGCGTGATGGCCCGGATACAGCCTTCCTCGATGACGACATCCGCGGGCTCGGCCCTGCCCGCCAGGAGCCCTCGCATAACCAAGGATGTGCCCATACCCTTGCCCCCGGTCTCCCGATTCGCTGTTTTCCCTGTCCCACGCGGCAGGATTCTACTCCATCCCGCCCTGCGCGGATATCTCAGCTCCTGGCAATCGAGCACCCTGGCAACTCGGCAAACAGGAAACCGGGACCCGCCTGATTGCCAGGGTGCCCGATTGCCTGGCTGCCGGCGGCAGCTTCAAGGACGTCGTGATCGTAGTCGTCGCCGGCAGCTTCCGGAAAGAGGGAATGCGCGATTGTCCTATAATGCAACCAAGGGCACAGTTGGAGATGCCTTTTCGACAGGGTTGCCGTATTGTGCGCAGTGTTACGCGTGGGAAGGAGAGGAAGCGCCCATGCCACTGCCGAATGTCCTTCGCGTGAGACAGACCTTCGACCGGACTCGCCTGGCCGACCCCTGCGGGGCCGTCGCCGACGGCCTCCGGAACCTGGGGCTCGCCGGCAAGCTCCCGCAGGGCTCCCGCGTTGCCATCACCGCAGGAAGCCGCGGGATCAGCAACCTCGTGGCCATGACCCGCGCCGCCGCGGATGCGATGAAGGTCATGGGGTACCGGCCCTTCATCGTTCCGTCCATGGGGAGCCACGGCGGGGCCACGGACGAGGGGCAGAAGAGTCTCCTGGCCGACCTGGGCATCTCGGAAGAGAGCATGGGCTGCCCGGTCGTCTCCTCCATGGAGGTGGAGGAGATCGGTCGCACAGCCTCGGGCGCCCCGGTGTACCTGGATCGGAACGCCTTCCGCGCCGACGGCATCATTGCCATCAACCGGGTCAAGCTCCACACGATCTTCCGCGGCGATGTGGAGAGCGGCCTGTGCAAGATGCTGGCGGTTGGCCTGGGGAAGCACAAGGGGGCCCAGCAGATCCACGCGGTCGGCACTCAGCCGTTCATGCTCGAGACGGCCCGCGTCATCCTCGCCAACGCCCCCGTGCTGGCGGGCGTTGCCGTCCTGGAGAACTCGCTGGACGAGACCATGGAAATCCACGTGGTCCCGCCGGAGCGCTTCGAGGTCACCGATGTCGCCCTGCTGAAGCGGTGCTGGCAGGTCCTCCCCCGCGTCCCCTTCGATCCGCTGGACGTCCTCATCGTGGACGAGATGGGGAAGAACATCAGCGGGACCGGCATGGACACCAATGTCATCGGGATCGGCACCCGCATCGCTGGAAAGATAACCGTGGGGTCACCGGCCGTCAGCAGCATTGTGGTCCTGGGCCTCACGCCCGAATCTCACGGCAATGCCAATGGGATCGGCCATGCCGATCTCACCACGCGCCAGCTCGTGGATGCCATCGACTACAAGGCGACCTACACCAACGTCGTCACGACGCGCCTCTGGGCGGCGGGCCGGCTTCCCGTAATATTGGAGACCGACCGGGAGGCGATCGAGGTAGCCGTCGGCGAGACCCCGCGGGAGCAGGTGCGTCTGGTGCGCATCAAGAATACGCTGCACCTGGAGGAATTGGAGATCTCGGCGGCCCTCCTGCCGGAGGCGAGACAGGCTGGCCTGGTGGTGATCGGCGAGGCGCGGCCGCTTCAGTTCGACGCCGACGGGACGGATCGCGCCCTTCTGAGATTTTCGATTTGCGATTTCCGACTTTCGATTTTGAAAGTGCGGGCCGGGAGAGAGAAGCGATGGCGACGAAGCCGGTGATCATCTCCATCAACGAGAACCTCTGCAAGGGGGCCGACGGCTGCGGGATCTGCCTGGCCCTGTGCCCCAAGGACGTTTTCACAATCGCCGAGCGGCTGACCGCCCGGGGCATCCGCCTGCCCACCGTGGAAAAGATCACGGCCTGCACCAATTGCGGCAACTGCATGATCTACTGCCCGGACATGGCCATCGTGGTACGGCTGGACGAGGTCCCCGAAGCGGCCGCCGCGGCACAAAGCGCGGCAGCAGCAGAATGAAAAATCTCAAACCGACAACTGACAACCGGCCATCGGATCTGCCTTGTTCGGTTGTCGGTTGTCCGTTGTCGGTTTTGCATTGGCTCTTAGGATGGAGGTCATGATGCCGAAGGCTGCAGTTCTGACCGGCCGGCACTTCATGATGGGAAACATCGCCTGCGCAGAGGGAGTGCTGGCGGCCGGCTGCCGCTTCGCCGCCGGCTATCCCATCACCCCGGCCACCGAGGTCGCGGAACGTCTGGCCGAGCGGCTCCCGGCGGTGGGGGGCACCTTTCTCCAGATGGAGGATGAGATCGCGTCCATCGCGACGGTGATCGGGGCTTCCTGGGGCGGGATGAAGGCCATGACGGTGACGTCGGGTCCCGGCATCAGCCTCATGCTGGAGAACATCGGATTCGCCATAGGGACCGAGACCCCCTGCGTGATCGTGAACGTCATGCGGGGCGGGCCGACGACCGGCATCCCCGCGGTGGCTCTGCAGGGCGACGTAATCCAGGCGCGCCGGGGCTCGCATGGCGACTATCAGATCATCGCCTTGGCGCCGAGCTCCGTCCAGGAGTGCTTCGACTACACCGTGGACGCCTTCAACTACGCCGAGCGGTTCCGGACACCGGTCTTCGTCCTCTCCGACGCCTTCCTCGGCCACATGCGCGAGGAGGTCATCATCCCGGAGGCCGAGCGGATCCCCATCGCGGAACGCAAGCGGTTCCCCCGCGGCGCGGTTGTGGAGACACTCCCCGGCTTCCTGGACGAGGACGTGGCCCCCATGCCCATCTTCGGCGAAGGGCACAAGGCCCACGTGACCAGCTCCTGCCATGACGCCTACGGCCGCCGGAACGTGATCGACGCGACGGCCCTGGACGTCTTCATCAAGAAGCTCAACGACAAGATCGCGAAGCACCGGGACGAGATCGTGAAGGTGACGGCGGACGCGAACGGCGCCGAGGTCGTCCTGGTGAGCTACGGCTCCATCTTCCGCTGCGCCCAGGCCGCGGTCGAGGCGGGCCGCGGCGAGGGTCTACGCCTCGGCTGGCTCAAATTGGGGACGATCTGGCCCTTCCCCGACAGGGAGATCGCCGCCCTGGCGGAACACGCCAGGCACCTGCTTGTCCTGGAGAACAATTTGGGCCAGCTCTTGCCCTACGTGCAGGCGGCGGCCGCGGGGCGGGCCAGCGTGAGCTTCCTGCCGCCCCGGACGCTGGGCGAGCTGCACGAGGTCGAGGACATCCTGAAGGCGGTAAGAGAGGTGCGGTCATGAGCATCGCGGCCTACGAGCACCCCCTGGCCAAGTACATCCGGCCGTCCGCGAAGACCACGGCCAACTGTCCGGGGTGCGGCAACGGCATCCTGGCCCAGGCCATCCTCCAGGCCATCGACGAGCTGGGCCTGACCCTGGACGATTTCGTCTTCGTCTCGGGCATCGGCTGCGCGGCCTGGATCCCCAGCCCCAGCTTCTTCGCCGACGTCCTGCACACCACCCACGGGCGGCCCATCGCCTTTGCTACCGGCATCAAGGCGGCCATGCCCGGGAAGCACGTCATGGTGATCAGCGGCGACGGGGACCTCACGGCCATCGGCGGCAACCACCTGATCCACGCCGCCCGGCGGAACATCGGCATGAGCGTCTTTTGCGTGAACAACGGCATCTACGGCATGACGGGCGGCCAGGTCGCGCCCACGACCCCCCTGGGCCTCACCACCGTGACCACCCCCTACGGCAATGCCGAGAGCCCCTTCGACATTTGCGAGCTGGTCAAGGGCGCGGGCGCCTCTTTCGTGGCCCGCTGGACCACCTACCATCCCCGCCAGATCGTGAAGACGGCCAAGAAGGCCATCCAGAAGAAGGGCTTCGCCTTCGTTGAGGTCCTTTCCCAATGCCCCGTGGAGTACGGGCGCAAGACCGGGATGGGGAACTCGGTCCAGATGATGGAGTGGTACAAGCAGAAGTCGGTCACCCTCGCTCGGGCGAAGACCCTGAAGCCCGAGGAGCTGGCCGACAAGATCCTGGTGGGCGAATTCGTGGACATCGAGAAGCCCGAACTGATCGAAACGCTGGGCCGGATGCGGGCAAAAGTGATGGGAACGATGTAACCGCAGATTACGCAGATTTCGTAGATTAATTCCGATGGCTCCGGACATCCCCTGAATCTGCGGAATCTGCGGAATCTGCGGTTTCCTTGATCGGAGGTCTTCGTGAAGCGCACAGAGATTCGCTTTGCGGGATTCGGCGGGCAGGGCGTGGTCCTGGCCGGCGTCCTCCTGGGGACGGCGGCTGCGGTGACGGACGGCCGCCGGGCCGTCCAGACCCAGTCCTACGGGGCGGCGGCCCGCGGGGGTGGCGCGCGCTCCGAGGTCGTCGTCGCGGACGAGCCCATCGTCTACCCCCGGGTCACCCGCCCGGACATCCTGGTGGCCATGTCGGAGGAGGCCATGAAGAAATACGGCCCGGACATGCGGCCGGGTGGGCTCCTCTTCATCGACAGCGACCTGGTGAAGGACGTGAACCGTGACGACGTGCGGCTGGTGGGCGCCCCCGTTTCCAATCTGGCCACGCAGGAGCTGGGCCGGACCATCGTGGCCAACCTGGTCATGCTGGGGGTGCTCGTCGCCAAGACCGGCGTCGTGAGCATCCCGGGGATGGAGGCGGCCATCCGGGAAAACGTTCCACCCAAGACTATCGAGCTGAACCTCAAGGCGTTCCGCCGCGGATTGGAGATCGGGGCGAGTCTCCCCGTTCAGGAGCCGGTGAGCCATGCGACTGCATGAACACGAGGCGGCGAGGCTGTTCCAGCAGGCCGGCGTCCCGGTCCCACCCTTTGTCGTGGCGAAGACGGCCGGCGAGGCCGCCGCCGCCTTGCAGAAGGTCGAGCCCCCCGTCGTGATCAAGGCTCAGGTCCTGGTGGGCTCGCGGGGGAAGCACGGCGGAATCCTCACGGCGGAGACCGAGGGGGAGGTGCGCGAGAAGACCGCCCTGCTCCTCGCCGGCAGGGTCCGTGGCCTGCCCGTTGAATCCGTCATGGTGTCGAAGAAGGTCCCCATCGCCCGGGAGCTGTACGTCGGCGTCACCGTGGATGCCGCGGCCGGCGCCATCACGGTCATCCTCGGCATCGCCGGCGGGATCGATGTCGAGACGATCGCCCGCGAACAGCCCGAGGCCCTCTTCCGGAAGACCGTGGTTCCGCCCGACGAGCTCCGCGGGTACCAAGCCCGGGCCCTCGCCTGCGAGGCCGGATTCCGCGGCGATCTCATGGTCAAGATCGCCGACGTGCTGGTGGCCCTGTATCGCGCATTCCGCAAGCACGATGCCCTCATCGCCGAGGTGAACCCCCTGGTTGTCACGGCGGACGAGACACTCTGGGCTGTGGACGCGGTCCTGGAGGCGGATGACTCGGCCCTCTACCGCCACCCCGAGATGCCCAAGGACACCCTGGCCCGGATCGAGCACCCCATCGAGCGAGCGGCCAAGCAGATCGGGGTCTCCTACGTAGACCTGGACGGGGACATCGGGCTCATCTGCAGCGGCGCCGGCCTGGGCATGGCCACCATGGACATCGTGGGCCAGCGCCTCAAGCCGGCAAACTTCCTGGAGACGGGCGGCGGGATCACGGAAGAGTTGATGTACAAGACGACCGAACTCGTTCTCCAGAAACCGGGACTGCGCGGCCTTCTGATCAATCTGTACGGCGGAATCAACCCCATCCACGAGGGGGCCAAAGGCGTCGTCCGGGTTCTCCAGGAGAAGCAGGTGACGATCCCGGTCGTCGCCAAGGCCCTCGGCAACCGGCAGGAGGAGACCTGGGCCACGCTCCGCGAGGCCGGCGTCATCATCGTGACCGACATCACCACCGAGGCGGCGGTGGATGCCCTCGAGGCGGCCCTCGAAAAGACGTAAAGCGTGAAACGTAAGGCGTAAATCGGGTTACGTTTCACGTTTTGCGTTTTACTTTTTCTGTGTGAGGTAGCCCATGAGCATCCTGTTGAATCGCAACACGCGGGTCCTCGTCCAAGGCATCACCGGCAAGATCGGTCGGGCGCAGACCAAATGGATGCTGGAGTACGGGACGAAAATCGTCGCCGGCGTCACGCCGGGCAAGGGCGGCGAGACGGTGGAAGGCGTTCCGGTCTTCGACAGTGTTCTGGGGGCCGTGCGGGAGACAGGAGCCGAGGCCTCGGTGTTCTTCGTCCCCGCCCGCAGCGTGAAGGATACCGTCTTCGAGACCCTGGAGGCGGGCATCCGCCTGGTGGTCGTGGTGACGGAGCACGTCCCCGTCCATGACACCATGGAGATGAAGGCCGAGGCGAGACGGGTCGGCGCCATGCTCCTCGGCCCCACCACGCCCGGGATCCTCACGGTGGGCGAGGCCAAGATGGGGATCATCCCGGGGAACCTCTTCCCGAAACAGGGCGGCCGGGCCGGCGTGATCTCGCGGAGCGGCACCCTCGCCTACGAGGTCGGCGGGGTCCTCGCCAAGGCCGGCTTCGCCCCCAGCACCGTCGTCGGCATGGGGGCCGACCCGGTGGTCCTCACCGACCTTGCCGATCTTCTCCGTCTCTACGCCACCGATCCCGACACCGACTTCGTCACCATCGTGGGCGAGGTGGGCGGCATTCAGGAGGAGCTGGCCGCGGACTACATCGCGGGGGGGTTCAAGAAGCCCGTCATCGCCTACGTCGCCGGCCGCAACACCCCCGAGGGCAAGCGCATGGGCCACGCCGGCGCCATCGTCCAGCGCGGGATGGGCAGCGTGGAGAGCAAGGTGAGCGCCCTGGAGAAGGCCGGCGCCCTCATCGCGCAGACCCCGGCCGAGATCGGCAGGCTCGCCCAGAAGCTCACGAGCAGCTTCGCCTAGAGGCTCGACGCCTGGCGAGGTTTGGGGTCGGCGAAGGGGGCGCGACCTCGGCGAGACTCGGCGCCTGTCCATGGATAAGTGCCAGGGTGGCAGTCTCCTGCGCCGCTTCCCGCGCCATCCAGACGGATCAACGGCGGCATGGCGGACAACCTGTACGGTTCGTTTCGACAGCGGTTTCTCCCGCATCGGTCTCGGCCGTTCATCGAGGCGGAGGCCGGACGCCTCTACACCTACGCCGAATTGGATGATACGAGCGCCCGCCTCGCCCAGAGACTGAACCGCCTGGGCCTCCGCCAGGGCGATCGGCTCGTCACGCAGATCGACAAGACTCCCGAAACGGGTGTTCCTCGTCGAGGCGTTGCCCCGCAATGATCTCGGCAAGGTGCACAAGCATCTCCTTCGGGAGCGGTACAAGGACGCCTTCTGCTCGGGCATGGACTCCGCGCTCTCGAAGCAACCCCCGCCCCGGCTCGGCGCGGCGGGGGTTCTGCGCGCCGAGGACCCAGCGAATTTTCGCTTGACAAGCGGCAGCGGTCTGACGTAACAAAATGCCCCTCTGAAATCATCAGACAATCTTGTAGTCCGAACCCAGGAGGGGCCGTATGACCGCTCTGGAGGTCTACCAGGAACTCGAGCGGCAGATCATCCTCGGTGTGCTGCGGCCGCGCGAGCGCCTCGTCGAGGCGGACCTCAGTCGGAAGTTGGGTGTCAGCCGGACGCTCCTCCGGGAGATGTTCCAGCGGCTGGAGGGAGTGGGCCTGGTGGCGCTCAGTCCGAACCGCGGGGCGGTGGTTCGGGATTTCAGCCCGAAGGAAATCGAGGACCTTTACTTCGTGCGCTCCCTGCTGGAGCGGGCCGTTGCCCCCCTCATCGTGGAACGCGTGACCCCCCAGGATCTCCGCGAGCTGGGCGCGCTGAACCGACGGTTCGAGGATGCCTGCAACCGGCAGGATATGGCTGACATGATCTGGACCAACATCAATTTCCACCGGCGCCTGTCCCGGGTGTGCGGCAACTCTTTCCTCTACCGACTCCTCGACGTCTCCCGGCTCCAGACCAATCAGATCCGGTACATCGCCTGGGCCAACCGGGACCGCGTGCGCGAGTCGCGTCGGGACCACCAGGAGATGCTCGCTGCGCTGGCCCGCCGCGACGAGGCCGCCTTCGAGACAGCCCTGCTCCGGCACGTCGCGGGCGGCAAGAAGGACTACCACGAGATCTATTCGCACCACTACCCCGCAGTGCCGGAGGAGCCGCCGCCGGCGCAGCGCCGGCCGCGGGGCGGGACGCCGACCGCCCGGTCAGGCTCGGCGAGGCGGCCCTCCCTCGGCTCGAGGTGAGGAGCAGCCGTATGGCGGCGCGGCTCAGACGCGGTCTCCTCGCCGTTGTTTTGGCCTTCGGCGACCATCATTGAAGGGAGGTGAGATCACCCGGGGATGGCTCGCCGCAACCTCAACAGATTCCGAAAGCGGCGTCCACGTTGTCGTGACAGGAGTGATCGGCTGCGGACCGACCTGCTGGCGCTCTCGAGGGAGGACAACCATGCTGAAGCGATTCATGAGCCCTGCCCTGACCGTTGCCATCCCGATCGTCCTGAGCTTCGCCGTCTCTCAAGCCGCGCTCGCCGCAACCCCTGCCTTCCCCAAGATGGAAATCAAGGCGGGCCATCAGGGCGCACCGACGATGTCCTACACCTATGGCGTGCAGAAATTCGCGGACCTCGTGAAAGAGCGAACCGAAGGCGCCGTGACCGTGCAAGTCTTCCCGGGGGCCCAGTTGGGCAGCGAGAAAGACGTCACGGCCCAGGTCAAGAACAACATCATCCAGGTGGCCATCGTGACGCCGGGCCTCTTGGCCACTTACGCCGGCTGGGGACCCTTGGGGGTCTTCAGCATGCCTTACGTGATCAAGGGGACGACCGACGAGGAGCAGGCGCCGATTCTCACCAGGCTCACCCGCGGGACCATCATGCAGGAAGTGAACGAGAAGGCCGCCAAGTCCAGCGGGATTCGCGCCCTGGACCTGAGCTGGTGGTACGGCACCCGCAATTTGACCACCAAGACGAAGCAGGTGCTGAACCCGGCCGACATGAAGGGGCTCAAGATCCGGACGGTGGAGGGTCCCATCAACACCGTGGCCATGCGCGCCCTGGGGGCCAGCGTGACGCCCATGTCGATGGGCGAGCTGTACACGGCTCTGCAAATGGGAGTCGTGGAGGGCCAGGAGAACCCCCTGAACACCATCTATGCCCAGAAATTCTACGAGGTCCAGAAGTACGTCACCATGACCGGGCACATGACCCAGCACCTCGTGCTGTGCGTCAGCGAGACATTCTTCCAGGGCCTCTCCCCCGAGATGAAGGCCCTGCTCATCAAGGCGGCCCAGGACGCCGGGGACTATCAGTCCGAGATGCAGTTGAAGGCCAACGCCCAGGCGATGGAGGACCTGAAGGCCAAGGGCATGACCGTGGCCACCGTCAACAAGGCCGAGTTTGCCGAGGTGACGAAGAACGCCTGGAAGGAGTTCGAAGACCAGTTCGGCAAGGGGTTGTACGAGCAGATCGTGAACGCCCAGTAGTGAGATCCGCCCCGTCGGGGTGGGGCGGTGCCGCCCCACCCCGATGTTCTGGGAGGTGGCTGGGATGCGATTCTACCTGGGGAAGCTCGAAGAGATCGTCGCCGGGTATCTTCCTGGTACTGATGTCTCTCTGCACCATTGCCAATGTCATTGCCCGCTACGTGTTCAACAGCCCCATCGCCTGGGCGGAGGAGTTTGCGCGGTACGCCTTCGTCTGGGTGGTGTTCCTGGGGGCGGTCGCCTGCACCAAGCAGAAGCGGCACATCGTCATTGACCCGGTGATTGCGGCGCTTCCTCGCCGCATCCGTGCCGGCGTGCTGGTCTTCGCCGACCTCTTGATCATCGGCCTCATGGTCACGCTGGTGCGCTACGGGTGGGTGCTCACCACCATGTCCACCGAGCCGACGTCGATGATGGAAATTCCCCAGTACCTGATCTACGTGGCGGTCCCCCTCTCGGCCGCGTCTGGTCATCTGCTACACCGTGGGCGATCTTCGACGGAACTTCGGCCAGGCCGTGAGGGGAGGGGACGAGTCATGATGCTCTGGATGTTCGTCCTGATGCTCCTGTTCTTCGCCGCCGGGATGCCCGTGGCGTGGTCCATGGCGCTGGCGGCCACCGTCTACATGGGCCTCGTGACACCCATTCCCCTCCAGGCCATCGCGCAGCGGATCGTCGGAGGGGTAGATTCTTTTCCCCTCCTGGCCATCCCCTTCTTCATCCTGGCCGGCAACCTCATGAACACCGGCGGGATCACCGACCGGCTGGTGTCATTCTCCAAGGTTCTCGTCGGGCATGTCCGGGGGGGGCTCGCCCACGTGGTTGTGGTCGTGAACATGATCATGGCCGGCATGTCGGGATCGGGGGTGGCGGACGCCGCCGGGAGCGGGTCCGTCCTCATCCCGGCCATGCACCGGGCGGGATACGGAATCCCCTTCGCCGCCGCCATCGTGGGCGCGGCCGGCACCATCGGGCCGATCATCCCCCCCAGCATCCCCTTTGTGGTCTTCGGCTCCATGGCCAACGTGTCGATCGGAAGGCTCTTGCTGGCGGGGGCCGTCCCGGGAGTCCTCATGGGGATCGCCCTGATGATCTTCGCCGCCGTCATCGCCAAGCGGCGGGGCTATCCCAGGGATCGCAAGGCCACGTGGGGCGAACTGGGTTGGGCCACGCTGCGCGCCCTCCCGCCCTGGGCATGCCGGTCATCATCCTGGGGGGGATTATCGGCGGCGTCATGACCCCCACCGAGTCGGCGGCGGCCGGGGCGACCTACGCCTTCATCCTGGGGACGTTCGTGTACCGCGAGATCGGGCTGAAGGATCTTCTCGGGATCATTCAAGAATCTACCCTCGGCACCGCCGCGGTCATGATCATCATGGCCGCGGCCTCCCCCTTCGCCTTCATGCTGACCCTGGGGCAAGCCCCGCAGAAGGTGCTGGGTCTCTTCCACACCCTGCAGCTCTCGCAATGGCAGGTCCTGCTGGTGCTCAACGTCTTGTCCTGATCCTGGGCTGTTTCCTCGAGGGCATGGCGATCTTGATCATGGCGACCCCCATCCTGATGCCGCTGGTCGCCGCCGCCGCCATCAATCCTGTGCACTTCGGGGTCATCTTCGTCATCAACATCATGATCGGGACCGTAACCCCCCCGGTCGGTACCATCATGTACGTGGTGTGCGCCCTGGGAAGGATCTCGATCTCGGAATTCGCCCGCGAGATCTGGCCGTTCCTGATTGCATTGATCGTCGCCCTCTTCATCGTGACGTATGTTCCCTCCCTGTCCCTGTGGCTGCCGAATCTTCTCATGCGTTGAAATGAGCGAGGATGCGCGGATGAGCCGGCCAGAACGCCTTGGATGTGGCTCCCATCTCAGGCGAAGGCGGGCGGGACAGGACCGAGCGCCTGCCGGCGATGCATCTCGCCGAGGCGGTGGCCGGGGCCCTCCAGGGGGCCGATGGGCGCACGTGGCCACGACGAGTGACACGCGGAGGGAGATGCTGAGATGTCCACGCCATACCTGACCGAGGAGCGCAGGCTTTTCCAGGAGAGCATCCACAAGTTCATGCGCGCCGAGTGCCCGCGCGAGTACGTACGGGCGTGCGACAAGGAGAAGCGGTACCCCGCCGAGCTGATCCAGAAGATGGTGGGGCTGGGCTGGTGGGCCCTCACGCTGCCGGAGGCGTACGACGGCTACGGCGATTACCTGGACATGGTGATGTTCCTGGAGGCCGTCGCCTACTACAGCATCGCTCCGGCCCGCGACTGGAACCGGACGGTGAGCATGGTGGGCGGGACCATCAACCGCTTCGGCACGCCGGAGCAGAAGGCGGAGATCCTGCCCAAGATTGCGCGCGGTGAATTGTGCCTCGCCTTCGCCTTGAGCGAGGCCGAGGCCGGCTCGGACGCCGCCGCCGTCCGGACGACCGCCCTCCTCAAGGCCGACCACTTCGTGGTCAACGGCTCCAAGATGTGGATCACCGGCGCCCTGAACTCCGACTACCTGCTCACCGTCGTCCGCACGGATCCCAAGTCGGAGAAGCACAAGGGCATGAGCCTCCTGCTGATCCCGCACGATCTGCCCGGCATCGAGATCCGCCCCACCGACCTGCTCGGCGGCCACGCCTTGCGCACCTGCGAGGTGTACTTCGACAACGTCAAGGTGCCGGCGGACCGGCTGGTGGGCGAGCTGCACAGCGGCTGGATCAACCTCATGCCGACGCTGACGAAGGAGCGGGCCGCCCTGGCCGCCATGTGCGTGGGCGCCGCCCAGGCCGCGGTGGACGATGCGGTGCGCTACGCCAAGGAACGGGTGCAGTTCGGGCGCCCCATCGGGAAATTCCAGGCCATCCAGCACAAGCTCGTGGACATGCAGATCAAGGTGGACGCGGCCCGGCTCTTGACGTACCAGGCCGGGTACCTCCTCTCACAGGGGCAGTTCGCCGACCGCGAGTGCAGCTCCGCCAAGGTGTTCGCCTCCGACGCCTACATCCAGATCGCGGTGGAAGGGGTGCAGGTCCTCGGCGGCTACGGGTATTCCATGGAATTCGACATGCAGCGACATTTCCGCGAGTCCAAGCTCTTCCAGATCTTCGGCGGCACCAACGAGATCCAGCGGCTGGTCATCGCCCGGCAGTTGACGCTGTAGGGCTGTGCCTGGCCTGCGGCAGCGCGGAGGGCCTCTGTGAGCGAGACGACGCAGATTCTGGCTGGCATTCGCATCCTCGACATGTCCATCATGACCGCGGGCCCCTGCGGCACCCAGCTCCTCGGCGATCTCGGCGCCGACGTGATCAAGATCGAGCAGCCAGGCTCCGGGGACTATTCCCGGGGTCTCGGGTTCACCAAGATCGCCGGCATCAACACCCAGTTCCTGAGCCAGAACCGGAGCAAGCGGAGCCTGACCCTCAACCTGAACTGCTCGGAGGGGCGGGAGGTGTTCTTCCGGCTGCTCTCCGCCGCCGACATCGTCGTGGAAAACTTCCGGCCCGGGACCGTGGCGAAGCTGGGCGTGGATTACGAGAGCCTGGCGCACGTGAAGCCGGATCTCATCTACGTCTCCATCTCGGCCTTCGGGCAGACCGGCCCCTACAGCCTCCTGCCCGCCAACGACCCGGTAGTCCAGGCGATCGGCGGCCTGATGTCCGTGACCGGAGAGGAGAGCGGAGGCCCGGTTCGGGTCGGGAACCCGGCACCCGATTTCGGGACCGGCGCGCTCGTCGCGACCGGAATCATGGCCGCCCTGCTTCGGCGCCAGCGGACCGGCCAGGGCCAGAAGCTCGAGCTGAGCCTGCTGGACACCACCCTCTTCTCCCTGGTGCCGATGGAGGGCGAGTTCTTCGCGGCGGCGAAGCTGCCCCCGCCCATGGGGACCGCCCGGAAGGACTTCGCCCCGACCGGCTCCTTCGAGACGGCGGACGGGAAATCCATGTACCTCTCGGTCCTGTCCGACGAGGCATGGGCGGGCCTGTGCGCCGCGCTGGAGCGCCCCCAGTGGCGGAGCGACGCCCGCTTCCGCGACAATGCCAGCCGCGTCGCGCACCGGACCGCGCTCGCCCGGGACATTCAAGCCTGCCTGCTGGCGCAGCCACTCGCCCACTGGGCCGAGCGGCTGGACCGGCACGAGGTGCCCTGGGCGCCCGTCCACACGGTGACCGAGGCCCTGCACGATCCCCAGACGCAGCACAACGCCATGCTCATCGACATGCAGCATCCCGTCGCGGGGAAGATCACGCTCATGGGCCATCCCGTCCGGTTCGGGAAGACGCCCGCGCAGTACCAGCTCCCGCCCCCGGGTCTCGGCCAGCACTCGGAGAGCGTGCTACGCGAGGCCGGGTACACGGACGAGCAGATCGGAACGTTGCGCGAACGGAAAGTGATCTAGCGGTCCAAAGGGCCAAAGGGGATCCTGATGAATGCCAGCGAGAGTGCCAGTGGGCCGTTGGAAGGGTACCGGGTCCTGGAGTGCTCCCCGTTGATGGCCGGCGCCATCTGCGGGATGCTCCTGGGCGACATGGGGGCGGACGTCATCAAGCTTGAGCCGCCGTCGGGCGATCCTTGGCGGAGGATGGGCGAGACCCGGCTGGGGGCCGACTCCACACTCTTTCTATCCGCGAACCGGAACAAGCGGA
Organism: uncultured Methylomirabilota bacterium; assembly: GCA_963714585.1. GTDB lineage: Bacteria > Methylomirabilota > Methylomirabilia > Methylomirabilales > 2-02-FULL-66-22 > 2-02-FULL-66-22. The sequence continues at coordinate 15,809 of CAVQPC010000054.1, read as the reverse complement.
GTCTCACGCTGGATTTGTCCCGGGAGCAGGGCCGCGCCACCTTCGTCCGCCTGCTGCCGTCGGTGGACCTGTTCCTCGAGGGTCTGGGACCCAAGGCGACCCGCCGGCTCGGCGTGGACTACGCGGTCTGCCGGCACGTTCGCCAGGACCTCGTCTACCTCTCCCTGTCCGGCTACGGGCAGAGCGGCCCCTGTGCAGCGCGGCCGGCGAACGATCCCAGCATCCAGGCGTATTCCGGGGTGATGGCCCTGACCGGGGAGTACCAGGGCCCTCCCCTCTTGACGGGGAACCCGTCCAGCGATTTCGCCGGGGCGGCGGTGGGCGCGTACGCCGCCTGCGCGGCCCTGTTTCACCGGGAGCGCACGGGGCAGGGCCAGCAGGTGGACGCGTCGCTCCTGGACGCGATGCTCTACTCGCTCATCCCCCGGGAGGGCGAGGTCCTGACGACGGGGCAGGAGCTGGAGCGGTACGGCACGGCGCACCCCTCGTTCGTGCCGTACGCGGCCTTCGAGGCCAAGGACGGGAAGCGGCTCTTCCTCTCCTGCTTCACGCCCAAGTTCTGGAGCAACCTCTGCCAGGTGCTCGAGATGCCGACCCTGGAGAAGGATCCGCGGTTCGCGACGAATCCCGACCGCGTGAAGAATCGGCGAGAGCTGATCCCCCTCCTGGAGGCGCGGTTCAAGGAGAAGCCGATGGCGGAGTGGCTGGAGAAGATCCAGAGGGCGGACGTCCCCTGCGGGCCGCTCAACGATCTGGCCATGGCCATGCAGGATCCCCAGGTGCGGCACAACCGGATGGTGGTCGAGATGGAGAGCCCGGCGCACGGCACCCTGCGCACCACGGCGCATCCCATTCGCTTCCTGGGCACGCCGGCGCGGTACAGGCTGCCCCCGCCGACGCTCGGCCAGGATACCCGCGCCATCCTGACATCGCTCGGGTTGACGCCGGACGACCTCGAGCGGTTGAGCCGGGCGGAAGTGATCTGATGGACCCAGTCTCCGGCGCGATGGCGAATCGCTCGCGACAGCGGGCCGCCCAGGGAGGGTCGGGATGGAGGCGCGACGATACACGCGATGTGAGATCACCGGGTACGTGGCCACGGTCTGGCTGGACAGCCCTCCGCTGAATCTCATTCGCGAGGAGATGAAGGAAGAGCTTCTCGCGATCCTGGATGCCCTGGAGGCGGACGGGCGGGTGCGGGTCGTCATCCTCACCGGCGCGGGCGACAAGGCCTTCTGCGCCGGCCGCGACCTTCACCAGACCCGGTCCTGGCAGGAATCGGACGAGCCACAGCTCGCGGCGGTCTGGGAGCGGGGCGACCGCCTGATCGACCGGATCCTGTTCTACCCCAAGCTGACCGTCGCCGCCCTGAACGGCGATTCCCTTGGCGGGGGATGCGAGCTGACCCTGCCCTTTGACCTCGTCATCGCGGAGCGGAGGATCCGGCTCGGGCTCCCCGAGGCCACGCGCGGCCTCTGGCCGGGCACCGGGGCGATGAAGCTCCTCCCCAAGAAGGTCGGATTCTTCCGGGCGCGCGAGATGGTATTCCTTGGCAAGATCCTGACCGCCGAGGAAGCCCAGGCGTGGGGGCTGGTCAGCGCGGTCACAGACGAGCCGGCCTTGGCCGCCGCCCTCGAGTTCGCCCGGGGCCTCAGCCGGGTGTCGTTCCGCGCGATGATGCGAGGGAAAGAGGTCATGAACCGGCACGAACGCTGGCCGGACTCCGGATCCCTTCACTACGAGCGCGCGGAGTTCTGCCGTCTCTTTTTCACGCCCGATGCGCGAGAGGGCGTGCAGGCGTTTTTCGACAAACGGGAACCCCGCTTCGACTGGTAGCCGCGGGACCGCCGGAACCCGCGAGGAACCCATGCAGGCATCTGATTTCAGTGTCGAGCGCATTCAGGCCGACGTGCTTGTTGTCGGGGGCGGCATCGCGGCGCTCCGCGCCGCGCTGGCGGCACGGGAGGCCGGGGCCGACGTCCGGGTCGCCAGCAAGCGTCATATCCTGGAGGGCGGTGCGGGCGCCGTCGGCCGCTCCGAGATCATGGGGGTGGCCGCGGCCCTGGGGGACACCGAGCCGCTGGATTCCCCCGAGGTCCACTTCCGGGACACGCTGGCAGCAGGTGGGGCCTTCTGCCGTCCGGACCTGGTGCGCGCGCTCGTCGAGAACGTGCCGGCCGAGATCCGGACATTGATGGCGTGGGGCGTCCCCTTCGAGCAGCGAAATGGAAAGCTCCTCCAGACGAAGAGCGATTACGCCACCTATCCGCGCAACTGCCGGGTGGACGGGCGCACGGGATACGAGATCCTGTCGGTGCTGGCCCAGCGGGCCAAGGCCGCGGGGATTCCTGTGGACGAGGACGTGATGATCGCTCGGCTGTTCGCCTCGCCGGCAGGGTCACTGGGGGCAATCGGTCTTCCCGCGAAGTCCCCACGGGTCGTGGTCTACGAGACCAAGTGCGTCGTCTTAGCGTGCGGCGGGGCGAGCGCACTCTTCTCCCGCAACGTCGTGTCTCCTGAGATGACGGGCGACGGGTACGCGTTGGCGCTGGAGGCCGGGGCCCGCCTCGTCAACCTGGAGTTCCTCCAGTTCGGGCCAGGGATCTTGAGCGCCCGACCGCTGGCGCTCTCCCTCCCTTTCTATCGAGTCGGCCCGCGCTTCGAGAACGATCGGGGCGAAGACATCCTGGCGAAGCACCTTCCCCCTGGCGTGAGTCCGGAGAGCGTGCTGGCGAAGAAAGTCTTCCCCTTCAACGGCGAGGACTTGTCTCGGTTTCTGGACGTGGCGATCTTTGAGGAGTCCTCGGCGGGGCGCGGCGTCCGGGTTGTCCTCCCGCGGCTCGACGAGCTCCTCGAGCGGGTACCCCATACCTGCCGCCGGATCCTCGACGCCGGGTTCTCCCTGAGCGAGCCCCTGCCGGTGGGCATCGTCCTGCAGTGCTTCAACGGCGGAGTCTACATGGAGGATGGAGAGGGACGGACTCGCGTTCCGGGCCTCTTCGTGGCGGGCGAGACCGCCGGCGGCCTCCGCGCCCCGACCCGGCCTGGCGGGAATGCCCTGGCGGAGACCCTGGTGTTCGGGCGCCAGGCGGGCGACGCCGCGGCCCGGGAGCAGGCGGAGAAGGCGCCCGCCAGAATCGACGCGGCCGAGTTGAAGCGGTTCCTCGAAGGGCTTGCCCGTCCCTACGGCCTGCGACGAGGCCGCAGGCACCTCGAGATCCGGCGAGAGATCCAGCAGATCGCTGAGCGCTCGCTGTCCGTGGTCCGCTGGGCGGCCGGGCTCAAGGAGGCGCGAGGGCGGCTCGCCGCGCTCGTGGAGGAATTGGAGGCGGCGGCCCGGCCCGAAGGGTACCCGGCCGACTTTCTTTCCACGCGCAACCTGGCCGTTGTGGCCGAGCTCCTCGCCAGCACGGCCGAGAGGCGGGAGGAAACCCGGGGATCGCATTTCCGAAGGGAGTACGAGGGGCCGCTCGAGGAGCAGAATCGCCCGCTCATGGTCGAGCGGGCGGAGCACGGACTCCGGGTCGATTGGGTCCGAATCTGAAAGGCGGTGATGCTGGAACAGCACCTCTTGCGCGACAAGAAGAATGGGGTCGCCACGATCACCATCAACCGGCCGGGGGTCCAGAACGTCCTGACGGGGGAGATGTACCGGGATCTCGCCCAGTCCCTCTACGACTGCCTCGACATGGAATACCTGAAGGCAATCAGCTTTATGGGCAACATGATGGCCATCAACGTCTCCTCCGACGACTGCGCCGAGGGCATCGCCGCGTTTTTCCAGAAGCGGAAGCCGGTCTGGAAGGGGCGCTGAGCGGTCCCGTGGATCGAGACCCCCACATCGCCGTGATGCCTTGCGCCTATGTCGCTGTTGCACAAGAGGCAGGACGGCTTTCAGGAGGCCATAGGGACTGGGTGTGCCGGAGAGGTAGGCGACAGCTCTTCAACCAGTTTGGCCGGTGGTGCATGATCAGCAAAGGAGTGCAGAAATGATCAAGGCGTTCGAGTTCACTGCCTCGACGCGGTTACGCTTCAAGTCGGGAGGGATTCAAGCCCTGGGCGAGGAAGTCAAGGCCGCGCACGGGTCGAAGGTCCTCCTGGTGACCGACCCGGGCGTGCGGAAATCCGGCCTGCTGGATAAGGCCATCCAGCCCCTGGAAAAGGAGGCACTGCCCTGCATCCCGTACAGCGAGGTGGAGCCCAACCCCAGCCTCGAGGTCGTGGAGAAGGGGCTGGCCCTCCAGAGAGAGCATGGGTGCGACTGCCTGGTGGCCCTGGGCGGCGGAAGCTCCATCGACACCGCCAAGGCCATCGGCATCCTTGCCCGACACCCCGGACCCTTGTTCAAGTACGAGGGGGCCAACAAGATTCCGGGTCCCATCCCGCCACTGCTGGCCATCCCGACGACCGCCGGCACCGGGAGCGAGGTCACCGGCGGGGCGGTGATCACCGACAGGACGCGGAACTACAAGGCCGCCTTCCGCAGCCCACACCTGATTCCCCAGACGGCCATTCTCGACGCGGAGCTGCTCCTGACCCTCCCGCCGCCGGTCCTGGCCGCCACCGGCATGGATGCGTTCACCCATGCGTACGAGGCCTTCGTCTCCCCGGTCACGAACCCGGTGTCGCAAGCCCTCGGCTACGAATCGATGCGCTTGATCAGCCAGAACCTCCGGCGGTTCTATGCGAATCCATCCAACCTCGATGCCGCTGAGGCCATGATGATTGCCAGCACCATGGCCGGCATCGCCTTCTTCAACGGCCGCGTGGGCGTGATCCATGCCATGTCCCATCCGCTGGGAGGCCATTTCAACGTTCCCCACGGACTGGCCAATGCCATTCTGTTGCCGCACTGTATGGAATTCGCCCGGATGGCTGTCCCCGAGCTTTTCTCACGAATTGCCGACGCGATGGACGAGGACGTGCGCGGGATGACGGTCGAGGCTGCCTCCAAGAAGGCAGTGCAAGCGGTTCGAAGTCTCCTGGCCGACCTCGGGATCCCCAGGAGCCTCAAGGAGGTCGGGGCCAAGAGAGATGCCATTGACGTTCTGACCCGGGATGCCGTCACCACCGGCATTCACGTCACGACCCCCCGGAAGGTCAGCGCCGAGGATATCAAGGCGCTCTACGAGGCTGCCTTTGCATGATGGCCTGAAGTGGGTCTCACAACGAATAGCGGACGGGCAACCACGCGAGCGCGAGAAGAGGAGGCGGGCATGTCGGGCGCATTCAACGGCCTCCGTCGGCATGACCATCGCCTGGGCCATGGAGTGCTTCGAGAAAGGAATTCTCACCCCCCGGGACATGGACGGGATCGAGCTGCGCTTCGGCAACGGCGACGCCCTCCTCGCCATGACCGAGAAGATCGGAAAGTGTGAGGGCTTCGGGGCCGTGCTGGCCCTGGGATCGGAGCGGGCCGCGGCGCGGATCGGCCGGGGCACCGAGGAGTACGTGCTCACGGTCAAGAAGCAGGAGATCCCCATGCATGAGCCGCGGGGAAAGCAGGGCCTGTCCCTGGCCTTCGCCACGGCGCCGGCGGGGGCGGATCACCAGCGAGCCCCCCACGACCCGGCCTACGAGGGCTTCCACCCCAAGGGCGCCCATGCCCTGGAGCCGCTCGGCCTCGCCGAGCCAGTGAAGCGACTCGAGCTGAGCCCCCGCAAGGTCCGGGCCTACATGTACGCGAACAACTGGTGGGCCCTCAACGGCTGCATCGGCGTGTGCAATCTGGCCGCGACCCCCAATGACGCGCTGGCCGTGACCCCGGTCGTGAATGCCATGCGCGCCGTCACCGGCTGGGACACCAGCCTATGGGAGTTGCTCAAGGTTGCCGAGCGAGCCAAGGCGCTCGCCCGGGTCTTCAACTGCCGCGAGGGCTTCACGGCCAAGGATGACCGGCTGCCCAAGCGGCTCCATGAGGCCTTCACCGACGGCCCGCTGAAGGACGTCCGAATCGACCCTGAGCAGTTCCGGAAAGCCCTTCGCCTCTACCACCAGATGGAGGGCTGGGATCCCGAGACGGGCTGGCCGACCTTCGCCCGGCTGGCCGAACTGGGGATCGAGTGGGCGGCCAAGCCGGGCGAGGGCTGGTGAATCATCCCCGGGAGATTGGATTCTGGAGACGTCTGCTCACGGGAAGCCCGCGTGGTGCCGGCAGTGGTACGCTGGACGAGGCATGTCCCCTGTTTCCCTTGACGGCGTCGGAACGGGGATGTTACATGGCGCCAGTAGGCAATCGTTCGCCTGAAGACGCACACACGAGGCGCTTATGACGGCGCTGTGGCAGGCGGTCAAGCCCCATACCGAACTCGTCTCCGGCATGTACCTCGCCTTGCTCATGCTGGGCGCGCTGTGGGCCGTGGGGGCGATCCTCGGGTGGGCCGCCCCGAAGCTCATCGCCTGGCAGCAGAGGCGGCGGGGCACGGCCACCCTCCCCGTCCTGACCGAGGTGAGGGTCATTCTGCTCACCCTGGCCGTGGTATGTGTGATGATGATCTCCATCATCCTCGTGAGCGATGCCTTCCTGGGGCAGGAGTGGACCCTCTTGCCGCTCCCGATTTCTCCAGACTAGCTCTTCAAGGGGAAACGGGCACCCGCTGCACACGGAGGGTGGGCCGCTCCTCCGGGGGGAGCAGGCAGCCTTCCAGGCAGGCGGGGCGGCACTCGCCATTGCATGGCTCCACGTGGATGGTGACCGCGGAGCCTGCAAGCTCTCCCTTGATGGCGTGGGTGATCGCGTCCGAGATGCGGTGCGATTCCTCGACCGATAGGTCCTTCTCCACCACCAGATGAAACTCCACAAACCGTTTCGGGCCTGCCTTGCGAGTACGGAGGTGATGGAAGCCTCGCACGGGATCCCCGCAGTCGCGGAGATGCCCCCGGATCCAGGCCATCTCCCCGGCCGGGAGGCTCACGTCGAGCAGATCCCGCCCGGACTCCAGCGTCAGCTTCCAGGCGGCGCGGACGATCAGGAGCGCGACGAGGATCGCCGCCAGCGGATCCAGCCACAGCAGGTTCGTCCCGGGGGAGAGCCGCTCTCCCACCAGGAGCAGAACCAAGCCGACCATCACCCCCGCCGAGGTGTACACGTCGGTCCGCAGATGCCAGCCATCCGCCTGCAGGGCAATGGAATCCGTTTCCCGTCCAACCTTGAACAGCATCGTGGAGACGACGAGGTTCACCAGGGACGAGACGAGCATGACCGCCACACCCCAGCCTACCGCCTCGATGGGTCTCGGGGCGAGGAGCTTGTGAACGGCCTCATAGACGATCCAGCCGGCCGCCAGGAAGATGAGCAGCGCCTCCACGGTCCCGGAGATGTTCTCGACTTTGCCGTGTCCGAACGGATGCTCTTCGTCCGCACCTCTGTGGGAGGTCTTGACCGCGAACAGCGCGATCACCGCCGCGAGCAGATCCACGCCGGAGTGGATGGCCTCGGAGATCACCGACACCGAGCCGATGAGCACCCCGACGACAAACTTCGCGACGACCAACGACGTGTTGGAGATGACCGACAGCCAGGCCACCGCCGATTTCCGGTTCTGGGGGTCCATTCCGACCTCCCGCCATCCGCGCCACGCCCAGGGTGAGGTGCGCTCCGGCCGTGGATAATAAAAAACCCGTGGAACGGTTCGTCCCACGGGATCCTGAACCCGCTGCCCCGCGCTGGAGGCCCGGCTGCATCCCGATCGCACCGGGATCGCTTGGTCTCAGACGGATGCAGGATAGGTGATCTGCCTCATCGTGTCAACTTCTGCCTGGGAAATGTGCCCCCGGTCGCACCGGACAGCCCTCACCCGCCTCCTTCGCCCAGCCAGGGGGGCTGGAAGACAGGGCTCGAAAGCGGGACGGAGGGGCCAGGGCATGCACCCGGCCTAGTGGAACACCTGCAGGAACCGGACGACCAGCAGGCTCAGGAGCACGATCAGGTAGATCCGGAGGAAATACAGTGCGTAGCGCACCATGGGGGTCATTTGCAGGCGAGGCATGGACGACTCCTCAATCGGGAATCCGGGTCACGCGGGTTTCATGGTGTCCTTGTACCGGATGACGCCAAGGATGTGGTCCTGGGAATCCACGACCGGGATCATGCGGTAGTGGTATTTTTCGAAGATCTGGATCAGGTCTTCCTGTGTGTCGTCCTCTTCGGCGGACACCACGGGCGAGGCCATGATCTCGCCGAGACTGACGTCGTCTCCCGCCAGCAGCAGCTCGCGCAGGTCCACCACCCCCTGGAGGAGCTTCTCCGCCGGCGCCACCACATAAATGTAGGAGAGGCGGTGCCGCTCGAGCCCGGAGTGGCGCACGCGCTCCAGCACGTCGCGGACCTGCGCCTCCTTGGGAAACGCCACGAACTCACCCGACAGGAGGTCCCGCGCCTTGGCCTCGCGCTCGGCCAGGATGGCCTTGATGCGCCGGGCGCTCTCTGCAGGCAGGAGCCCCATCATCTCCACTGAGTCGTCGTGCGGCAGCACGGAGAAGAGATTGGCCAACTGGGGGACGCTCATCTCGTCGAGGATCTGGCGGGCACGCTCCCGACGGAGGTTTGCGATGAGCTGGCGCTGGGCCCGAGGCTCGGCCTCCAGCAGGGTGTCCGCCGCTTTCTCGGAGTCCAGGGCCGAGAACAGGGCCTGCTGCTCGCTCCCGGAGAGCTGCTCCAGGGCGTCGGCCAGGTCTTCGCTGGGCAGCTCCTTGAGCTGTCGGCGGGTCACCGACAGGGAGACCTTGTCCGTCACGACGGCGTCCTCGACCGACAGCGGCTGGACGTAGCGCCAGGAGATGAGATCCTCCTTGATGGCGTGAACCCGGCCGAGCCCCCAGCGGCGCAGGAAGCCATTGAACGAGGTGTCCACGTGGATCAGGAGCAGGTGCCCCTTGGCCGCCAGCAGGTGGACATCGTTGACCACCTCGATGCGCCGGCCGTCCATGTCCAGGATGGTGCGGCCCATGAGGTGCTTGTCCAGCAGAATCCAGCCCGGTTGGTCCACGAAGGGCGGGTAATGGTCCTCCTGGTCCGGGGGCATGACGAAGATTGCATCGTCCTCGATGCGCAGCACCCGCTCCCACGGCACGAACTCGGTGGGCTTCCCCCAGCCGTGGTCCAGGAAGATTCCCACCGAGGCAGGATAGGGCTCTTTCAGGGCGAAAACCAGGTCCGTGACCTTTCCCAGGCGGTCCTGGATCTTCCCCTTGCAGACGGGCCGCTTCATCAGGTCGGAGAAGTACAGGAACCGGAAGCTGCCGATTCCCTGCGGGAGGTCGGGAACCCTGATCGCCCCATTCGGCAGCGTGGGCATGACAGCCTCCTATTGCGTGGCCCCGAACCACCCCGGGAAAAGGATGCTCACGGCGAAGAGCGTGGACATGATCGTCACGAAGATCACGATGCACCAGTTGGCGATATTTTGCGAGCGGGTGTTGACGTGCTTGCCCATGAAGGACTCGGAGTTCAGGATCAGGATCAGGAACACCAGGGCCGAGGGGAGCAACGTCACCGCGACGACCTGGACGAACATCGTGATGGTGATGAGCGGGGCGCCCGGGATCAGCACGATGGCGCCCGCGCTCAGGAGCATGAGCAGGTACACCGCGTAAAACCAGGGGGCCTCCTTCACGCTCCTGTTGAGTGAGTGGGCCCAGCCGAACACCTCGCCCACCGCCCAGGAGGTGGACAGCGAGATGCACAGGGCCCCCAGGAATCCGGCATCGAAGAGGCCGATGGCGAACAGCTTGCGGGCCAGCTCACCCTGCCCATGAGGGAGGAGCGGGACCAAGGCCTCCGCCGTCTGCTTGGCGTCCTCGATGGAAATCGGCGGTTGGTGATAGTGGAAGGCCGCCCCGGTGGCGATGATGATGAAGGCCGCCACGATGCAGGTCACCAGCGAGCCCACGAACGTGTCCACCTTGCCGAACCGGATGTCGTGGAGATCCAACCCCTTGTCCACCACCGCGCTCTGCTGGAAGAAGATCTGCCAGGGCGTGATGGTGGTGCCGATGTTGGCCAGGATGATGAACAGGAGATCCGCGGTGAACCCGCCCATCAGATTCGGCACCAGGAGCCCCTTGGCGACACTCCCCCAGCCCGGCGCCGTTGGCGTCGTCATCGCCCAGAAGGCGGCGGGAACGTAGACGAGGTTGAAGGCGCAGAAGAATAGTGTCAGCTTCTCGAACGTCCAGTAGCGACCCGTGACCACCACCACGAAGAGGACGATGGTGATCCCCACGTAGGTGATCCAGGCCGGGATGCCGAAAAGACTCAGGGCGGCCGTCATCCCGATGTACTCGGTGACCAGGGTGAGCCAGTTGACGATCGCCAGGTCCACCAGGGAAAACCAGCCCCAGACCGGGCCGAAGCCCTCGAAGATGACCTCGGCGTTCCCGCGCTTGGTGACCGCACCCAGGCGGACCGTCATCTCCTGGACGTAATAGGCCATGGGGACCAGGATGAAGAACACCCAGAGGAGGCTGAAGCCGTACTTCGAACCCGTGACGGCGTAGGTGGAGATGCCCCCGGCATCGTTGTCCGCCACCATGGTGATGAGGCCAGGGCCGAGGACGGCGAGGAAGAGGAAAAGCCGACGCTTGAATCGCGTCAGGAGGTGGATGCCCTTGCTGACCCAGTACATGGCCCGCTCCGATCGCCCGTCATGGTGATCGCCTCCTTCCCCAAAACAAAAGGCCCTTTCCCCTGGTGGGGAAAGGGCCTAAGCCCGGGCCCGGGCCTTCAGCAAAGGCTCGGAATCATCCGTCTCGCCGGATTCCCCACTCGTTCAAGTTTTGGCACCGCGCACCGTGAGAGGACGATAGCCTCAGCCACTTTGAGCGAACCCTTAATCCGGGAATGCCTGGTCTACCCGTCCCCCAGCATCTCTCGACGCCGCCGGGCAGTGGCCTGTGTGTGGCGCGGGAGCCTCACCTACCGAGGACCCGAAGTCTTTTCCTTTTTCCTTTGAGCCCCTACCGAACCTCCATCCGCCGTTCTTCTCAAACCCTATTTAAGCCTCGACTCCTGCCCTGTCAACCCCCAAAATGATGGCACGGTGAAAAAAGGCTGAACTTACGGGACGAGGTTGGCAAAACATAGCACGGCGATGCAAAGCGACGCAACCCGCGCGCAACTGAAAAAGGCGAGGGGCCTGTTTCCCATCCTCACAGAGGCCGCGATGGACCCCCCACGCCGGAGGCCCGCCCTCCTCAGCGCAATCGCCCTCCAGATCCAGGCGAACAAGGCGCGGCCGGGAGCCCGCGGCCGATCTGCGAGGCCCTGGGTCTGGCCCCCCGCCTGCACCCGGGGCCTTGCTGTTCATGTACCGAGGGGATGGTGAGCGATTTGGAGGAACGCCCGCTCAGTCTCGCTGAGTACGGGACGCCACACGTCAGGTTCCGCTCCGCAAGGGGTGCCGAACTGGTCGGCAAGGAGACGGATCACCGCCTCCAAGGATATCCGGGCGGTCGGGAAGTGGATGCGCGAGAGGGACCTGGCAGGTGGTAGGCACGCTTCGGCCAGACTCCCGTTGATCTGCACATGGGCCGCCGGGTGGAGAGCGGGCGGTATCCGCAGGTAGTCGTACCGGAAGACCCAGCGCTCCCCTTCCCGGTCGAGCTGGTACTGGTAGCTCGAGGACGCCACCTTGAGCCGGTTCTGCTCGGCGGGAGGTGCGATGTAGAGGCGCACCGTCAGCCGAAGGTAACGGCCGTCTCGCAGGGGCAGTGGATCATCGGGGCCACCCCAGCCACCCAGGACGAGATCCGCAGTCCCGCGGGGGCCGGAGGAGAAGCGAACGCCGCCTTCGGGGGCGAGGATGGTCAGGCGCAAAAACAGAGCGGCCAGCTCCCGGAAGGCTTGGGCAGCATCCGGGCCCCCCGCCTGGTACGCGGCTGTCAGGCGGCGGGCTTCCGCCAGGCGTGCTGTGCGCTCAGGCAGGGACAAAGAGGGGGTCGCTCTCGACGAGGAGACTGGCGAGGGCGAGGAGATCCGCCACGGCACCCGGGTCCTCCAGGCGCCCCGCCCGGTAGGCCTCCACGAGTTCGCGGGCGGACATATGGAATCGGCGCTGAGCGCCACGCTCAAGGCGCCGCACGATCTCGTCCCGGCTGAGTTGGAGGATGCCGTCTTGCTCCATGGTGAACCTCCGCCCGCCTTATACCATCCGGGAGGCAGAGATTCAAGCGATTTGAGGAGACCACATGCCGGGGTGGTCGCGCCATCCCTGGCCTACCGTTCGCGATAGGAGGAAGGTGTGGCGCCGGCAGTGGGAACCGGACGGAGAAACCCCAAGACGGACTTCCAGAAATGGCATTTCCCTCGCGAGACATTGGGCAAGAAACCTTTGCTTCAACACGGACCTAATTTGCCAGTTCCTTGGTACTTGGGGGCGCTCGCCGCGGGCAACTCGCACCACTTCCGCTCTTCGGTTGCGAGTTCGGTCGCCATGGCCGTGAGCGGTGTCGGGGGAGCGATGGCCAGTCGAGCGAAACGCTGGCCGTTCGGATGAACTCCGAGGATGGAGGTCTGCCAGCGAGAGGGCACCACCTCCTGCGCCTCGCCCCATTGCCGAACCCCCCCTCTGTGCCAATATGAGTGAGACACTCCCCCCTTCGGAGTTTAGAGTAGAGGGCGAGGAGGGAGTGGGCGATGAGTGCCGCACATGGCGTGGTGGTCCCGGGAGCGAATGTGAACGAGGTCGAGGTGCTGGCGAAGGCGACCCGGCGACGGTTCTCGGCCGAGTACAAGCTGAAGATCCTGCGGGAAGCGGAGGCGTGCACGCAGCCGGGGGAGCTCGGGGCCCTGCTCCGCCGGGAGGGGCTGTACTCCTCGAACCTGACGACCTGGCGGGCGCAGCGGGAGCGGGGCGAGCGCCTGGGCCTGACCCCGAAGAAGCGGGGACCGGCTCCGAAGCGAAGAACCCCCTGGCCCCCAAGGTGGCGGCGCTGGAACGGGAGGTGACCCGCCACAAAGCCCGGGCCGAGCGGGCCGAGGCCCTGGTGGAGCTCCAAAAAAAAGTGGCGGAGTTCCTGGGGATCGCACTGCAGCGGAACGGCGAGACGGGCTGATGGCGATCGTCACGGAGCACAAGGCGACCCTGGGCGTGGCCCCGGTCTGCCAGGCCTTGGCCGTCCCGCGGGCCACGTACTACCGCTGGCAACAGCCCAAGGCGAGCGTCCCGGCGCCGCCACGTCGGGTGCCCCGCGCCTTGCCGCCGGCGGAACGCCAGCAGGTCCTGGCCGTGCTGAATGACGACCGGTTTGCCGACCTGCCGCCGGCCGAGGTGTACGCCACGCTGCTGGACGAGGGCAAGTTCGTCTGCTCGATCCGCACGATGTATCGGATCCTCCAGGAGCACGCCGAGGTCCAGGAGCGGCGCCGCCAGCTGCGGCACCCCCGGTACGCGGCCCCGGAGCTGTTGGCGACCGGCCCCAACCAGCTCTGGTCGTGGGACATCACCAAGCTGAAGGGCCCGTCAAGTGGACCTACTTCTACCTGTACGTGATCCTGGACGTCTTCTCCCGCTACGTGGTCGGCTGGCTGGCGGCGGTCCAGGAATCGGCCACCCTGGCCCAGCGGCTGATCGCGCAGACCTGTGCGCGGCAAGGGATCGCGGAGGGCACGCTGACCATCCATGCGGACCGACGGCCCGTCGATGATCGCCAAGTCGGTGGCCCTCTTGCTCGCCGATCTGGGGGTCACCAAGACCCATGGCCGGCCGCACGTCTCCAACGACAACCCGTACTCGGAGAGCCAGTTCAAGACCCTGAAATACAGTCCCGAGTTCCCGGAGCGGTTCGGCTCCTTGCAGGACGCCCGGAGCTTCCTGCTCGACTTCTTCCAGTGGTACAACACGCAGCACCACCACAGCGGCCTGGGCTTGCTGACCCCGTTGGATGTCCATTACGGCCTGGCCGAGAGCACGACTCACCGAGCGGGAGGCGGCCTTGCGGAAGGCCTTCGCGGCGACCCCGGAGCGGTTCGTCCGAGGCGTGCCCACACCGCCGGCCCTCCCCCAGGCGGTGTGGATCAACAAACCGAGACCGGCCGCCGAGGCAGCGCCCACGGCGGTGCCCGGCGATCTCCAGGCGTCGATCCCGCAGCCCGGCGAGCGCGTGGCGCGCCCGAAGGTGTGGCGCAGCGCGCCCGCCAGGCGGAGGACAGCGGTGGTGCTGAGCCATGCGTCGATGTCGGCGAACAGGCGAAGGAGCTGTACACAAAACTCTGACCGAGGGTGTCTCATTCTTGTTGACACGTTCCGGACTCCAAGGCAGGGAGATGGTCGCTATCATGAATGAGATCATCTTCACCTTTTGCAGAAAACCAGAGGACTACTCACCACCCCCCTATGGTTTACCTCACTACAGATTGCCTAGCACCCCAACTTGGTCTGAGTCTGATCCGGTTAGCAGCCGCCTAATCAGCGAAACTGTGGATTGCTTTAAGATCATCAACGATTGCCTGACGGAGTATCGGAAAAGGTGCTTCTCACATGCATAAGCCTATCGCAGCCCAGCTTAGGATGCTGTAATGTGGTGATCACAAGAGAGGCAAGGACAATTCGCTATTGGGACGACTATCGCCCGATATTGAATTGCTCGCCTTTGAGCCGATAGCTTTCGCCCCTGCCGCATCAGGCGGGGCTTCCCTGCAATTCGCACACGCACCCTACTTCGTGTGTACTAATGATAAGGGACTCCATGATGCGGAGATTCGTATCGGCAAACCACTTCGGTATCTTCCCGTCTCCGAATGGCTTCTCCAGAAAATAGACTTGACTCCCATCGAGATGACCGTGAAAAACACAATACTTGCCGTGACTGATAAAGGTGGCGGTGCACATGTAGACACTCAGGAGGGTGAAGGAGCTAAGGGCTTTGAAGGAGAATCGTCCAAACGAGGTGGGCGCAAATCAGTTCTTCATTATCGCACTTGCAAAATACACATCCGCGTGGGCGAGCAGCTTACCTGGGACCTTATTGACAGGGGTCTCCTGAAGAAGTTCTAGCACAATCGTGCAACATACGTCCAGGAAGCCAAGCCACCTCGACAAGCTCCGCACCACACCCGGCCTCGGGATGTGACTTCAAGCCAACAGGCCCGCTCCTCCCAGTGCCCAGATTCGCCCTAGCCGTTACACAAAGGTGTTGATCGACCGATCTCCACTTCGTCGGTAAGCCACTGATTTGCTTGCCAGAAGAGGAACGGCTGGTCAGGGAAGAAATCTTCCGCAGCCATGCCGTGGTATGAAAGCAACGTAACCGACGGCAAAGACTGGGCTTCGACGCCTACGCGATTCAGATCATCAACACCTTTGTGTAACGGCTAGATGACAAGTGCCAAGTGATTGCTGACACCTCGATGTGCCAACAGATCGGTGACAGCCCCAGGAGAATCACACGCCGAGAATGGAAGCAAGCCGGGGAAGGATTCTCCTCGCGCCCACGATTGACAAGGGGTTACTTGAGACCCCCTCGACCTGATGCTGGCGACTACCATCACACTCGTGATGGCTCTGTAACCAATCACTTGGCACTT
The DNA here is from genome assembly GCA_963714585.1 of uncultured Methylomirabilota bacterium. Taxonomy (GTDB): domain Bacteria; phylum Methylomirabilota; class Methylomirabilia; order Methylomirabilales; family 2-02-FULL-66-22; genus 2-02-FULL-66-22. Next base: position 286 of record CAVQPC010000054.1, on the reverse strand, counting down.
TCTGCTGTCACCGATCTGTTGGCACTTGTCAGCTAGAGATTGGCCCTGCCTGGGGAGCCAAGCCGGGACTCGAATTCAGGACTTTCCTCGGGAAATCTTCCTCAAAGTCATTCGTAGGCCGCACGAATCGGCTGAGGGACACGCATCGGAATGGGTACATCCAGTTTGTCGAGCGATCCCCTGCCCGAACGGGTCTTGGGTTTGAGGCCCGGTCAAGGCAACGGGCGCGGCGCGGTGGAGCTTGGAGGTCTGCGCGTCGTCGTGGCACGGCCGGCGCGTGAACTCG
>CAVQPC010000053.1:0-302247 GCA_963714585.1 uncultured Methylomirabilota bacterium | reverse complement strand
GACGCATTGCTACCACCACGGCGCCGGCGATCGGCCGCTTCGTAGTAGCGTCGAGCACCTGGCCGCGGTAGGGCCCGGTGCCCCGGAGGCGCGCCCACTCCTCAATACTGGAGGTCCCGAAGACGCAGCCAGGGGCCAGGCTGAGGAGGAGGGCAAGCGCCAGCGTGACCGACCGCACTCCACGGCGCCTCCTCGCCGACCACGTCAGGGGCCGATGAGAATCCCTGCGTTTCATGATCGTCCCTCCCATCCACGCAGTTGCCTTTCGTTAGCTCAGCCCTCAGCAGGGCGGTGGGACACTGCCGTCCGCTCAGAAGGAGTCAATCCGCCAGGTCCCATCCGCATCCACGCTGAAGTAGATGTAGTGCGTGATCGTCAGTAGGCTGCCGCCCACCTGCTGCTGGCGGCGCAGGCGGTACTTGGCGACACTTTCGGTGAAGTAGACGGGCTGAAGCGCCGGCATGTCCGCGCCCAGGGCCTGGAGGTGAGCCGCTGCGGCAGTGAAGAGCGCGGCGTAGCTGGGCCGGTCGTGCTCCAGGAAGTGCTGCAGCGCCACCGCGGTGTCTCCGACCATGAGGCTCGCCTTCAGGCCAGTCCACCGCGCCTGGAGGATGGCGTCCAGCGCCGCCTGATTCAACACACTAACGACCGTGGTGACCACATAGGAGGCTCCCTGGTCGTCCGTCGCCCTCAGGACCGGGTAGTATAGTCCGGGCGTGGCGTAGGTGGATTGGGCACCGTCGAGACTGGAGGCGGGAGGGCCGAAGGTCCCGCTGCCGGTGGGGTCCAACTGGAACTGCACGAGTGGTCTCCCGGTCTGGTTCGTGACCTGCCAGGCCACAAGCAGCGGGGCGACCCCGCTCGCCGGCACGGCCTGCAGGAGTACGGGCGCTGGGGTAGACTGGGGCACCGTAACGGTAATTCGGGCCATGGCCGTGGCGCCCGTCGCGTCGGTTGCGGTGACCGTGAGATCATTGGTGCCAACGGTTAGCGGAACCTCCGCCACCCACTGGGCGCCCGACACGAAGGCGCGCATACCATTCACAATCACCCCAGCATCGGCAGTGGCCGCGCTCACCGTCCCTCGGACCTGAACGCTGGTGGCGTTGATGGTGGCCCCGTTCACGGGGCTCGTGATGGTGAGGGTCGGGGGGACGAGCACGGTGAAGGGCATGGCCGAGATGGCCGATCCGCTCGGGGTCGTGACGACGATTGAGCCCGTCGTGGCCCCGGCCGGGACGGTGGCCGTGAGCTGCAGGAGCGATACTACCACAAAGGCCGCCGGGACACCGTTGAAGGTGATCGCGGTCGTGGAGCCGAGGTTGGTGCCAGTGAGCGTCACGGTCGTGCCCACGGGGCCGGCACTGGGGCTGAAGCCGGTGAGGGTGGGGGGAACGAGGGCCACCGTGAGGACGGTACTCGCCGTGAAGCCGTCCGGGTGCGTAGCGGTGAGGGTGGCGGTGCCCACGCTGAGGGCTGTCGCGAGGCCGCCGGCAGAGATCGTCGCGACCGCGGGGGTGTCGCTACTCCAGGTGACGGCCGCGGTCACGTCCTGGGTCGTCCCATCGGTCAGGGTCCCGGTCGCCTGGAGCTGAACGGTCTCCCCCGCCGCCCGTGAGGGGTTGGCCGGGGCAATGGCAAGACTCACCACCTCGGGCGGGGTCACGCTGAGGGTGGCGGTGGCGCTGACACTCCCCACCGTGGCCGTGATGGTCACCTGACCGGGGAGGAGGCCGGTGGCGAGGCCGCCCGAGGCGGGGATGGAGGCGATCGTGGGGTCGCTGCTCGTCCAGGCGGCCGTTCCCGTGAGATCCGGGGTGGTGCCATCCGTGTAGGTCCCCGTGGCCGTGAACGCCTGGGTCTCCCCCTTCGCGATGGTGGGGGCGGGGGGCGTGAGGACCAGCGTGACCAGCTCCGCGGGGGTCACGGTGGCCTGGACCTGCTGGGTGGTTCCATTGAGGGGGCCCGCGGTAAGGGTGGCGGTCCCCTCGGCCCGGGCCAGGAAGGCCACGCTGGCGCTGTCCGCCCCGGCCGGGATGGTGACACTTGCGGGGATCTCCACACTCCCGGGGTCACTGCTCGTGAGGAGCACCACCGTGGCCTCGGGCTGCGTGGGGGCGATCGTCACCGTGAGGGTCCCCACTTTGCCCTTGGGAAGGCTGGCGGTCGAGGGGACCAGCGGGGTGAGGACAGGCGGGAGCTGGTTCACCGTGAGGCCGGTCTGGGCCGAGGTCCCGTTCAGGGGGCCGGCCGTGAGCCTCGTAGTCCCCAGAGTCAGGCCCGTGACGGTGAGCGCGGCCGTGGGGCTCCCGGCGAGGACGGTCAGGGCGGCCGGATGGCTCACGATCCCCGTGGGGCTGCTGGCGAGCGGGACCACGGTATCAGTGTGCTGGGCGGCGTTCAGGGTGAGGGTGAGACTCGCCGTGGCCCCCACGACGAGGGTACGCGTCACCGGGAGCAGGCTCTCGATGGTGGGGGGCGGCGGGACGACCTGGAGGCTCGCGCGCTGGCTTGTGCCATTGAGGGGACCGGCGATGAGGGTCGCGCTTCCCACGGCCCCCCCGGTGGCCACGAACTGGGCCGTGAGGGTGTTCGCCGGGACGATCAGGCTGGGCGGCACCGCGACAACACCCGGATCAGTGCTCACAAGGGGCACGGCGGTATCCGTGAGCTGGGTGGCGTTGAGGGTGAGTGTGCAGAGGGCCGTGGCCCCTGCGCTGAGCGTCGCCGGGCAGGCAAGGGCCTGGATCGTGGGCGGGGGCGGCGACACGGTGATGGCCGCGGTGGCGCTGCTCCCGTTGAGCGAGGCCGCCACGGTGGACCATCCCGCGGGCCTTGCCTGTGACCGCGAAGGATACCGACAGGGCATGCGCGGGGACGATCACTCGATCGCCGGGGAGGCCCACGACAGCGCTATCGCTGGTGGTGAGGAGGACATCCGTGTCCGTCGGCTGGCTGGCGTTCAGGCTGACCGTGAGGATACCAGTGCTCCCTTCGGTGAGAGGCAAGGCCGGAGGCTGGAGGCTCACCACCGCGGGGAGGGGAATCACGACGGTGACCTGGCTCTGGGCCGTGCCCCCATTGAGGGACGCCGTGATGGTGGCCTGGCTGGGGCTCGTCCCGAACACGGCGAAGGCTTGGTGGAGCTGTCCGGCAGGGACGGTCACGCTCCCCTCGGGGGGAAGCCCCACGATGCTCGAATCGCTCGAGGTGAGGGACACCACTGTATCCGTGGCCTGGGCGGCACTGATGGTGACGGTGAGCGTCCCCGCAGCCCCCTGGGTGATCTGGAAACTCCCCGGAGAGAGACTCGTGACCGTGGGGCCGACCGGAGCGACGGTGACGGTGCTATGCACAGTGCTTCCGTTCAGGGCCGCCGTGATGAGGGCGGTACCTACCCCAATCCCCGTCACGGGGATCGCCACGCTGCGCTGGTTCGCCGGGACAGTGACCGCGGCGGGGACCGTGACGACGCCCGCACTGCTGCTCTGGAGAGTAATGGTCGTTGCGTCGCTCTGCAGAGCACTGATGGTGGCGGTCAGGGTCCCCGTCGCCCCCTGGGTAATGGGGAGCGTAGGAGGCTCCAACATGGTCAGCGTTGTGGGCGGAATGGTCGCATACACGGTGAGGACCAGGAAGCTCCCCGGCTTACTCGTGAGGCGCACCTGCAGCGTATTGCTCGCCCGAAGAGAGACGGATCGATCGAAGCCGGAGACGTTCTCTGAAAAGTCGGAAGGGCCGGCCACCTGGCTGCCATTCACCGTGATAGTGGCGCTGCTGATACGACTGCTCCCGTCGAGGTTCCCGTTCTGGATGTGGAGACGGAGGGGGGCGGTCAAGATTGGCGGGAGGGCGATGCTCTCACTGAACTGGTTCGGCGGGCCGGTCGTGCGGGTATACTGAGCGGGACCGAAGAGGACCTGCTCGGCGGCCCGACCGGGGACTACCGCGCCGAGCAGCAGGGACAGGATTCCCGTGCCGATCCACCAGCGCCTCATTCGTCCTCGCCCCGATCCCATGGCGTCCTCGTCGGCTGACCGCCACCGAGTCCCCTAGAAGGGACTCACTGCTCCACCGTGCTTGCTGCCCCTGACGAGCGCAGGAGAACCTCGCGCTCCGATCGGGTCACGTACGTCACGTGCACCTGCCCGTCGAAGGCGGCGGTCGCCTTTACACGTGTTACCTCCGGGTGGTGATGCGCAGAATATTTCCCACTGCATCGTACGCGTACTGGGCGACCCCCTCGGGCGAGGTGACGACGGTGAGCCGCCCCAGGGCATCGTACTCGTACGTGATCTGCTGACTGATAGACAGCGTGGGAAGGCCGATGACGAACAACAAGACGAGGCACGCCCTGGCGGCGCGGCGACTGGTCCGAAGGGCCATGGGGACCTCCGGGTGGGGTGGTGGAGGTACCTCAGTCAGAAGCCAGCCAGGGGTGTGTCGTCGTCTCTACCGCAGGGGACTGAGAGGATCAAGCGAAATGTCTAGTCTCTTTTGGACAAAAGCTGATCACTTTTGGACATCACTGCCGGTGGCGAGACGGAATCCGGAGGGCATCATATTGTGCACGCGTTTGAAACTGCGGCCGAAGGTCACCAAGTTGGCATAGCCAACCTCCAGGGCAATTTGTTTGATGCCCAGCCGCGTCGTGCGCAGCAGCTCCGCCGCGCGTTGCATCCGCACCTCGAGGAGGTACCGGCGCGGCGTCTTGCCGTGGGCGGCGCGAAACAGGCGACGCAAATGCGCCTCACTCACACCGAGCTGGGCGGCCAGCTCTTTCGCCTTGAATCCTTTGCTGAAATGCTGGTCGAGATGCGAGCGGGCACGTGCCACGGGGTTCGAGGGATTACCCCCATGAGCCATCAGGCGGTCCAGCGCGGCCTGAAGCTCCGCGAGCTTCACCGGCTTCTTCAGATAGTCGTCCACGCGCGCGCGGAGCGCCAGGACAACCAGATCCTCGGAGCCGTAGCCGGTCAAGATGAGAATGGGGGCTTTCGAGAGAACCCGGAACTCTCCGACCAGGTCCAGCCCGTGCTCGCCCTGGAGCACCGCGTCGAGGATGATGGCCGCGATCGGGTGGGTACGGAGAATGTCGCAGGCCGCATTCCCTGCGGCGGCGGCGTGGACAGTGTACGTCCCGGACAGCGCGAGGGCCAGCGCCTCGCGGACGGAGGGCTCGTCGTCCACGATCAGGAGGTGGGGCCGTGACGGGGGAGGCATCGGCGGCTCGCGACTCGAAGCTCCCTGCGGGGTCGCTCAGGGCCTGCCCACTGGCGGGGCGGGGACGTTCAAGAAGATGCCCGGCGTGTTGCCGCCCGCCGAGAACTGGGGGAGCTTCCCGTCCCACTTCTCCAGGTAGCGCTGCTGGATCAGGGTGGGGGTGAGCGAGGCCGATACCTTCTGGTTGTAGATCGAATCGGCATCCGCCCGGATCTTCATGGCCTCGGCCTCGCCCTTGGCCCGCTCGCGGGCGGCGTCGCCCTGGCCCTTGGCCTGGGCCGCGGGATCGATGATGACGGAGCCGTAGTTCGGGCCGATGCGCTGGTAGACATCGGCGGCCTGGTCCGGCTTCAGCCGGTAGTTCAGGACCATCTCCACGTGCACCGCCTGCAGGTCTTTGCTGGCCGCGTCGTAGCGGGCCTGGTGCTTCTGGACCCGCGTGTTCATCTCCACCACGTCGAAGAGGGGATTGACCATGTTGATCCCCTCGTGCAGGGCGATGGGCTGGACCTTCCCGAAGAGGAGGGCCACCCCGACCTGGCCGGCGCCGATCATGCGGATGCCGGAGGAGAGGATCATCAGCGCCCCGATCGGCACCAGGAGCCAGGCCACCAAGCGCAGGGCCTTGAACCCGACATCCGTGGCCAGATCGCGGGAGGGCCGAGTCAGCAGCCGCGAGAGCGCCATCGAGACCAGGAACCCCGCCAGGACGAAGATGGTACCGAAGATCAGGCGCATGGGACTGCCTCCTTATCCCCCTCCCCGGTCGCCTTCAGGCCTTCCCCGCGAACCATCACCTCCAGCGGCGAATGACCAATTATCAATGACCCATGCAAGATGCAAGGGAAATCGTCCGGCGTCGCTTTCCGCCCATCATCCCAGCCTTCTCCCCCAGGGGGAGGAAGCCAATGCTTGATTGCGTAAGTGGGTGCCACTTTGCAAGACCTCTGCCGTCATTCCGGTGAACCCCGGATCGGAGTCCGGGGCAGGCACCGGAATCCAGGTCTTACAAGGGCTTCTGGACCCCGGCTGGAGTTTACCCCGGTGACAACCGGGGCCGGGGTGACCACATTTGGGAATGGCAATTACTTATGCAATTAGACAACTAGCGCCAACCCTCGTCTCACTGCTGCCGCGGGGCAGGTGGGTAGCCCGGGCCCATGGGTCCAGGCCATCCCGGGCCATACGGCTGCCCCGGCCCCATCCGGCCTGGAATGCCCGCAGGCGGCCTCCAATGCCCGATCGCCTTCAGCTTCTGCAACTGCTCGGGCGTGAGGAGCGCCAGCCCCGCGGCCAGTGTCTTGATCCGCGCGAAGCGCAGATCGCCCCGCATGGCGGCGATCTGCTTCACCTGGGCCTCGATGGCGGCGAGGTCCCACCGATCCTTCTCCAGAAGCACATTCAGGTCGATCTCCGCCGCCCGGATGTCCGCGCTCCGGTGGATGGCCTCCTTGGCGAAGCTGATCCGCAGGTCTTGAAGCTTCTGGATCTGGTCCGGGGTGAGTCCCAGCTCCTGGCCGTGCTCCAGCATGATGGTGATGAGCGGCCCCTCGTGGGGGAAGAAGCCGGACCGCGATTCCCGCATCCACGGCCCGCCCTGGCCCCATGGTCCTGCCATCTGCGCCTGGACCCGGACACAGCCGGGGAGACCCCACGCCATCAAAATAGCCGCGGCACATATCCCCACGATCCTTCTCATGGCCACTCCCTTTCTCGGCCGCGCGCTCCGCGCCGCCGCCATTCCTGGAAGCCTCGCACACCACGGATCAGCGGTCGACTCCCGGCCAGGCCTGGATCGGGTCGGTCGATCGCACCACGTGCATCCCCGCGTCGGCGAACCGCTGGAAGGCCGCGTCGGCCTGCTCGGTGAAGTCCGCGACGCCGGGCACGACGACCGGCGAGGTGCAATCCGCCAGGAGGTACACCTTCTCGACCAGCTTCGGGTCCCGTGCCTGCACCTCCGTGAGCAAATCCTCGATGGTCCAGGCCACGCAGTGACTCTTGGCCTGCCCCGCCACCATCACCACGTCGAAGTCCAGCAGCCGCTGGAGAAACCCGGTGTCCCGCTCGGCGATCGGCTCGCCCTCCGGGCCTTCCCGCACCTCCGGGTGCAGCACCGAGTAGTGCTCGGTCAGCGGGTTGCCGCCCTTGATCTGGAAGCGGGTCTGGCTCCTGCGCGCCACGCAGTGGAAGAAGAGCGCCTCCTCCACGGCCGGCACGAGCGCGTGGCCGATCCCGCCGAGCATGGCGTGGTAGGGCCACACCATGAGCGGGTACTTTCCCCGCTCGGTCAGCCGCTTCACGTAGTGCAGGGCGTGGCGCTGGAGGAGCGCCGCATCCCCCCGCATGACGCCGGGGGCCACCGCCGGGTCGGGCCTCCAGACCCCGTGCTCGACCGCCTCCAGCGAGATGACCGTGTGGGGATCGGGGTGCTCGCCCGCCGCGTTGATCCAGAAGATCGGATGGAAGATCTGGATCGCCGTGTGCGTGTCCAGGGTCGGAACGATCTCGGTGAGGACGCCCAGGTTCCGGTAGATGAACTCGCACAGCCGGACGTTGTCCTCCACCGCGCCCAGGCCCGACCGGCCGGCCACGAAGAGCTCAAACTCCGGGATGCAGAACGTGTTCTGGCAGTCCACGATCACCAGACACAGGCGCCGCCCGTCCGCTGCGGCGGGCGCGACGTCGTGCCGCCTGGCCCAGGTCGCCGCCTCCTGAGCCCGCTGCTGGTAGGGAACCCGCCAGACTCTTCCCACCGCGCCGGGGTCAAAGTGCGGCGGGATGGGAAGCTGTCGGATGGTCACCAGCGCTCACCTCCTCTGCCTTTGGCCGCGGCCGGACCCATCCGGCGTTGGTCTGCGTCGAACCGAAGAGCCAATGCAAAACGGACAACCGACAACTGACAATGAAAAGCTGCCTGCTTGCTCCCGGCCGTCGGAGTTGCCCGGTTGTCTGTTGTCCGTTGTCAGTTTTCCATTGCGCAAGAGAGCAGTTTCTATGCGGTCTGTTCCCGCATCTTGAGGATGGCGGCCCGCGGGTCTCCCGACCCGAAGATCGCCGACCCCGCCACCAGGATGGTGGCGCCGGCCTGCACCACGCTCCGGCAGTTGTCGATCTTGATGCCCCCGTCCACCTCCAGCTCCGGGCGGGGCGCGATCCGTTTGAGGCGGCCCGCCAGCTCCTGAATCTTCTTCAGGACGAAGGGGATGAAGGACTGCCCGCCGAATCCGGGGTTCACCGACATGAGGAGGATCAGGTCCACCTGGTCCAGCACGTGGTCGATGGCGTGCAGAGAGGTTGAGGGGTTCAGGGCCACGCCCACCTTGAGGCCCGCCTCCCTGATCTGCTCGATGGTGCGGTACAGGTGCGGGCAGACCTCGACGTGGACGGTGAGGGAACCGGCGCCCGCCTGGGCGAAGGCGCTGACATACCGCTCCGGGTTCTGGATCATGAGGTGGACATCCAGCGGCACCTGCGTGTGCCGGCGGACGGCCTCCACCACCACCGGGCCGATGGTCAGGTTGGGGACGAAGTGCCCGTCCATCACATCCACGTGCAGCAGGTCCGCCACCGGCTCCACCTTGGCGATCTCATCCGCCAGTGCGGCGAAGTCCGCCGACAGGATTGACGGGGCGATCTTGACCATGATGCCTCCTCTTCGGATCAGGCCGCGGGGCGCGCCCCGCGGCTGGCTCATTCACCCACCACGAGCTGCACCTGGCCCCCCACCTTCACCGTGTCCCCGGGGGCCGGCGTCTGGGCGATCACGTGCCCCTGCCGCGAGGCGGCGCGCTCGAAGCTCACCCGGGCCTCCACCTGCAGCTCCTTCAAGAGGTTGAGGGCCGACACCACGTCACGGCCGCGCAGGTCGGGCAGCGTCACGTCCTCTTCCCAAGAGCCGGAGCTCACGAGCACGGTGACCGTGGCGCCGCGGGTGGCCGCTGCCCCCGCCGGAGGATCCTGGGCGATGATCGTTTCCTGCAGGTGGCCGTCGTCATGGATGCGCAGCACCCGGCCCAGCGTGAGCCCGGCCTCGGCCAGCATGCGCTGGGCCTGCGGGAAGCCGACGCCGCTCAGGCTCGGGACCTCCAGTTGGTCCGTCCCCCGGCTGAGGATGAGCCGGACCTCGCTGCCGAGCTTGGCCCGCGTGCCGGCCACGGGCCGCTGGGTGGAGATGTGGCCCTTCGGAACCTTCGCGTTGAACTCCTCGGCAACGACCCGGGGGGCCAGGCTGGACTCCTTGAGCAGCTCGCTCGCCCCCTCGGTGTCGAGCCCGGTCACCCGCGGCACCTCGACCCGATCCTTCTCCATGGCCACTTCCATGGCCACATAACCCGAGACGAGGCCCAGCGCCAGGAGGGCGGCCAGCAGGGCGGCCGACTTCAATACGCGATGCAGGAGCATCCGCAGACGCGAAGGGGGTCGCTGAATGCGCACGGGGGGTCTCTGAGGCAGGGGCATCAGCGTCCTCGCCGAAGACACGCGACAAAGAAGCCGTCCGTCCCGTGGCGGTGCGGCCAGGCCCGGAGGAATCCGTCGGCCCCCACGAGGTCGGCGCGGGATGCCACAGCGGCCGCCGGATCCTCCCGCCGGAACTCCGGGTGGGCTTGGAGGAATCCCTCCACCACCCCGTCGGTCTCCTCCGGCTCCAGGCTGCAGGTGCTGTAGACCAGGAGGCCGTCCGCGGCCACTGCCGCCGCCACCCCTTCCAGCAATTCCGCCTGGAGCCGTGCAGCCCGCGGGAGGTCCTCGGCCCGACGGCGCCACTTGATCTCTGGCCGGCGGCGAATCGTGCCGAGGCCGGTGCAGGGCGCGTCCAGGAGGACGCGCGCGAAGCCGCAAGGCCACATGGCTCCCGCCGCCCGCGCATCCTGCAACTGCGGCTTCACCATCTCGAGGCCCAGGCGCCGGCGCGCGGCCTCGAGGCGCCGGATGGCCCGCGGGCTCTGGTCGAGGGCCACGATCTCACCCTTCGGCCCGACGGCGCCCGCCATGAGGGCGCTCTTGCTCCCGCCCCCGGCGCAGGCATCCAGGACGCGCAGACCCTCCGTGAGGCGCAGGGCCAGGATCGGGAAGGCCCCCGCCTCGTCCATGGGGATGAGCCAGCCCTCCCGGAACCCCCGCAAGGCCTCCGGGGACCCCGCGCCACGGAGCGAGAAGGCTCCCGGCACGAAACGGCCCGGCTGGACCTCCACCCCGGCGTCCGGAAGGACGCCCCGCGCATCCTCGATGCCCGCCTTCAACTGATTCACGACCACGGTCAGCGGCGGCACCTCGTTGTTCGCCGCCATGAGGCGCCCCGCCTCTTCAGCGCCCAGGCGGGTGATCCAGCGCGCCACGAGCCAGCGCGGGTGAGACCCCAGGCTGCTCCAGTAGTCGAGGGGATCCCGGGCGGGGTTTAGCGCCGGCTCGTCCCGGCCCCGCGCGACGGCGCGGAGGACCGCATTCACGTATCCCGCGCTCCGCGCGACACCTGCCCATCGGGTCAGCTCCACCGCCTCGTCCACCGCGGCAAAATCCGGGATGCGGTCCAGGCAGCAGAGCTGATAGGCCCCGAGGCGAAGGATGTGCCGCACGGGGGCATCCAGCACCAGGATCGGCCGATCCAGGACCCGGCCCAGCAGGAAGTTCAGCTTTCCCTGCCAGCGGAGGACGCCATAGGTGAGCTCCGTGGCCAGGGCCCGATCCGCCACAGCCAGTCGGCTTTTCCGGAGCCGGTCGTCCAGGAGGAGATTGGCATAGGCGTCGGTCTTCTCCACCCGCTGGAGGATCTCGAGGGCGAGGGTCCGCGCGGTCTCCTCTTGTGCCACTGCTCGCTTCAACCGCCAAGGCGCCACGGCCGCCAAGGGATGAATTGTCCCTCCGAGGACCAAAACGTATACGAGATCGTTGCCGGGGGTTCTTCAGGACGCTGCTCTGTGCGTTCCCATTGAATCCAAGAGGGTTCATTCCCCGCGGCTTGCCGCGAGTTCGTCATACCGGCGGAAGCCGGTATCCAGAAAGCCCGACTGGATTCCGTGTCAAGCACGGAATGACGGACTAGAACAGAAGCCGATACCCCGCAGCTTGCCGCGGGGTAGTTCATTCATCGGTCTTGGCGTCCTTGGCGCCTTGGCGGTTTTCCTGTCAGGTCACGCTCGACCCGACGACGAGCCGCCGGCCGCGTGCGAACTCGGCGCCGGTCATCCGCCGCTTTCCCTCCGGCTGCACCGCGAGCAGGGCCACGGCCCCCTCGCCCGTCCCGACCAGGAGGGCCGAATCCTCGATCCGGATTATGGCCCCGGGCTCCCCCACCTCGGGGCGGCGCTCCACCTTCAAGAGCTTCAGCCTGCGGCCGTCCTTCAGGAGGACATGCGCGCCGGGGGCAGGCGTGAGCCCCCGCACGCGGTTCACCAGCGATGTCGGATCGCCCGCGAGGTCCAGCCGGCAGTCCTCGTCGTGGAGCTTGGGCGCCCAGGTCACCCGGGACTCATCCTGCGGCGCCCAGACGCCCCGGCCGCTCTCGAGGAGGTGCACCCCCTCCGCCAGGGCGTCCGCTCCGAGCGCGGCCAGCTTGTCGTGGAGCGTTCCCGCATCATCGCCCGGGTCGATGGGCGTGGCCCGCTGGAGCAGGATGGGCCCGGCGTCCATGGCCGCCTCAATCCGCATGATCGTCACGCCCGTTTCGGCCTCCCCGGAGATCAGGGCCCAGTTGATGGGCGCCGCACCCCGGTACTTGGGGAGCAGAGAGGCGTGGACGTTCACGCAGCCCGTCGGCGGCAGCTCCCGCACGGCTCGCGGGAGGAATTGCCCGAACGCCACGACCACGATGGCCGCCGGCTGCGCCGCCTGGAGCGCGGCCAGCGCCGCCGGATCCGTGAGCCGCTCGGGCTGAAGGAGCGGCAAGCCATGCCGCTCGGCTGCCTGCTTCACGGGGGGTGGTGTGAGGTCGCGGCCCCGGCCCGCCGGCCGGTCGGGCTGGGTCACAACCAGGCCCACGACGTGCCCGTCCTGAAGCAGGCGCGTGAGTGACGGCACCGCGAAGGCCGGGCTTCCCATGAAGACCACGCGCATCGCTGCCACCCGAATTCAGAAGATCCCAATGCGTTCGGCCGTTCGGCGGTTCGACGGTTCGGCCCCTCGGGAACAGCCGAACAGTCGTACAGTCGAACACCGTGCGTCCTGGCGGCCCACCGGCCGCCTCATCCCCGGAGGGCCCGGATGGCTTCATCCATCCGCTGCCGGTGGCTTCCCGCCCAGTAGATCCGCTGGCAGCGCGGGCAACCCCAGAAGTCGTCATGGTGGCCCCAGACGAAGTCGGGGACGCGGCCTTCGACCTCCGCCTTGGCCCGGGGCTCCAGGAGCACGTTGCAGCGCAGACAGCGCCGCCCACCCCTCTCCGGTAGCTCCAGATGCAGAGCCTGGACGACCTGGCGGAGCTGCTCTGCCACGTGATCGCTCTGGATCAAAAGGTGCGGCGGCAAGCGCCTGCGGCGCAGCAGACGAGTATCCCGGGTCAGGAGGATGCGCCCATCGCGCCAGGCCCGGCGCAGGAGCGCCGCGTCCTCGCCGGGAAAATACTCCGCATCGTAGCCCACGATGCGGAGCCACGTCGCCAGCCGCCCGAGCATCGCGTCCGCCAGAAACCGCGGTGACCCCTCAGGCGGCCGAGGAACAGGCTCCATGGCAATCAATCTACCATACTCTCCGGCGCTTTGCCCATAGATGCCTGCCGATCATCCTTTTCCTCTACCTCCCGGCCAGGATCGTCCACCGTGCCCTGGCGGGATTCCCGCCGTCACACAAGGTCGAGGCTACCTTTGCACAATGACCTGCAGCCGAAACAAGCGCGAGGGCAAAGTGCACGGCGGCTGCACCTTGCGGCAAGGCGGATCCCCCGTGGCGCTCAGGAAGGTGCGACCGGGCCTGCGGGCCTCATACAGACCCTGGGAGCCCCGGGTGGTCAGGACGTTGACAACGCGGCCGACAATCTCCGGATCGTCCGGGATGACCGTCCAATCATCACTTTCCCCCAGCGTCAACAGGAAGCGCTGGCCCGGCCGAAGCGTGATCGTTTGGCCATCCTGCGCAAAGGTGACGGTCAGGGTATCGCCTCCCGCTGGGGTCGACGTGGGCAGGGCGACCGGGCTCTTCCGGCCGGGTTGTCCCCCGCACCCGGAGGCCAACGCGGCCCCCAGGAAAAGAAGCGTGACGGTCATGAAGAGGTGCTGTTTCATAGAGCCTCACTTCCCTCGGCGCGCCTGCGAATGGGACCTTCTGGGGACTCCGCCCTTCAGTGGGGCGCCCCCATGGATCTATTTGAGAATTATCCCCACAACGATCGTCCGTCAAGCAAGACTCACCCGGTAGGCGGTGGCGTGGGACGCAAGCCCTGCCAATCCTTAGCGGCAAGTTTGCCGACCACTCTCAATGGGATGGGCCGCCCGGCTCACCACATTCTGGATGAGACACCTCCTGTTTTTCCTTGACACATATGCCCTGCCAGTTTAAACAGACAGAAGCCGATCGTGTGTTCGAGTCGGCCGAGGACGGCCTGTTCTCTTCAAGAAGTGCGCCCACTGTGTGAGCTTTTTCAGGTAGGAGGCCGGCTGCAAGTACACAAGGAGCTGGATACCAGACATGCGGCGCTTCTGCGACTCGCGTCTCTTGCTCATCTGGTCTTGCTCCATGATCCTGGTCTTGGCGTTTGTCCTCTTCGATTTGCTGGACATCGACGGGTCGAGTTTCCAGAACCCTGCAGAAGGCATTACGAGGGCTGAGGAGGCGGTCGCCACCAAGGAAGCTGGAAAGCATTTCCACACGGGCGTCGCCGCAGCGTGGCTCCCGGCTATGCGGCACCTCTCGGCCGCAATCAGACCCCTCCCCACGCTTCCCTCCCGAGTCGTACCATTGAGACGTCCTTCCTTCGCTGTAGGTCGTCCCCGCGCTGCGACCGCAGAGCACCTCCCGTCGTCCAGCCAGCACGATAGCGAGCCAGCCAGACCAGTCCTTTGACCCCGCCCTTCCGGCAGGGTCTCGGCGCAATTCCCCTCCGGTCCAATGTTCCCGTTTGTCCGAAACGCCCGCATCGGCTGTGGATTGAATTTCCATGCGGCATACAGGCTGAAGCTAGCGTGCGCGGAATGCGGACGCGAAGGGGCGCAGTCAGGGACGCGTACCCAGGTTCGCCGCGCCACGCGGAAGGAGGCTGCCATGCCACGGAAGTGTGTTGTACGCTGGGGTGCAGTTGGGGGAGTTCTCTCTGTCCTGGCTATCCTTTGTTTCATCGGGTTGGAATCGGCCTCTCCCCAGGCGTCCGAGTCGGGCATTGCTGGCCCGACCTATGAGGCTTCTGGGGTTCCTACGGCTGTGGATCTCTCCTCGCTCCCGACCGGCGGCGACCACCCCAGGCCCCCCAAGCCCTTCTTTCACCACCGGGGACAGGCTACGCTTGATCGGGAGAAGGCCGAGGCTGAACTCCTCCGCCCGGGCGGGCAGATTCAGACTCAGGCCGCACGCAGCTCCTCCCAACCCAGCGCGGGCCTCGGGTTTGACGGCATCAGTGCCCAGGAAAGCTTCTGCAACTGCTACCCGCCAGACGGGGCCGTGGCGGCGGGTCCCTCCCATATTGTCGCAGCGGTGAACACCGCCGTGAAGGTCTGGAAGAAAAGCGGCGCCCTCTTGGCCGGTCCAGTGAGCCTCAACAATTTTTTCGGGGGGAACAAGAGCTGCCTTCCCAATGTCTCGGACCCCTATGCTGGTTACGATACTGCGGCCGACCGCTTTGTCGTGGAGGCGCTCACCTACGACAACAGCTACAACTCGACCATCTGTATCGGAGTCACCGTGACGAATGATCCCACGCAGCAGTGGTCCATTTACGCGTTCCCGGTCACGCCCAGCAATGACTTGCTCGATTTCCCCCGCGTCGCCATCGGCTCGAACGCCATCTATCTGGCAGGCAACCAGTTCCAGAACGGGTCGAGCTTTCTTGGCGCTCGGGTCTACGCCTACGACAAGGAGGCGATGTACTCCGGGGCCATCGCGAGTTCGATCTTCTACAACGTGGTGAATAACGCAGCGGGCCACCTCGCGGACTCGCTCTACCCGGCCCAGGCCGTCGGGATGGATGGGACGGCCTATTTCCTCGCGGCCGACAATTGCAGCGGCTGCTCGACGATCAGCCTGTGGAAGTGGAGCACGCCCTTCGGCACCTCAGTCTTCCAACTGCGTGGCGGGGTCCGAGTGACGGCCTACAGCCAGCCCCCCAGCGCCAAGCAGCCCGGCGGCGGCCGCATCGCCACGAACGATGTCCGAAACTTGGGAGGCCACTGGTACAACACGAATAGCGCGCTTTACGGGAGGACGGTCTACGGCACCCACGCCATCGGCTGCAACCCCGGAACGGGCACAGTCGCGTGCCTGCAGTGGTACCAGCTCTACAACCTGGACACGGGCACCCCGGCACTGGTCCAGCAAGGCATCCTCGCCAGCGGGGGAAAGTACCGCTACTTCCCCAACCTCGCGGTGGACAACAGTGGGAATCTGGTTCTCGGCTACGCCTACTCCTCCAGCACCGACTATGCGGGGATTCGCTATAGCGGGCGTCTGGCGGCCGCGCCGCTCGGGACATTGGGGTCTGAGACCGTCTTGAAAGCGGGCCGAACGTCTATCAATGGCGGGCGATACGGGGACTATGCCGGGACGGCACTGGATCCCAACGGCTCCACGATCTGGCACTTTGAAGAGTACGCCCGGAAGGGATCTCTGTGGGGCACCTGGGTCGGCTCGGTCTGCTTCTCAGGCAACTGCTGACCCCGGCGATGGGATCCAGATGAACTACCCCGCGGCAAGCCGCGGGGTATCGCCTTCTGTTGTAGCCCGTCATTCCGTGCTTGACACGGAATCCAGTCGGGCTTTCTGGATACCGGCTTCCGCCGGTATGACGAACTCGCGGGCAAGCCGCGGGGAATGAACCCTGATGGATTCAACGCTCACCCCCCTGCCCCAGCGGGCTGCCGGCGGGCCCGTTGCCTCTATGGCGCGCCCTGCGTGGGGGACACTCCGAGGGAACACCGGGACGGCCGCTGGGAAGAGATGCTCCGGGCAGGGCAGATCCTTCGGCCGGTGCTCTATCTATTCTTTCCGCACCACCTCGCAGGGGTGAGGCAGGCACTGTCTGCAGGCGGGCTCCCTCCATGCCGGCTATCCCTTCGGGCGCAGGATGTTGTAGGCGGGGATCGGGCGGTGGAAGCCTTTGAGGGACAGGTCCCCGACGGGCTCGGCCTCCACCAGCTCTTCCACGGTGCCGAGGAAGCGACGGGGGACCAGGATCTGGCCCGGCTCGGCCTCCCCGCACAGGCGGGCGGCCAGGTTCGTGACGGTGCCGATAGCCCCATAGTCCCATCGCCCCTCGAAGCCGATGGCCCCTATGGTGGCATATCCCTGCGCGATGCCGATGCCGCAAGCGAGGTCGTAGCCCAGCTTGCGCCACCGGCCGATCAACTCCTCCACCCGGTCCCGCATGGCCAGGGCCATCCGGACGGCCCGCTCACCGGGGTTGAGAATCAGCACCGGATCGTTGAAGAAAATCATCATGCCGTCGCCAGTGAACCGCTCCAGGGTCCCCTCGTGGGCGAGGATCAGTCGGCCCATCTCGGCGTGGTACTCGCGGAGGACGCCCATGACCTCCTCCGGCTCCGCGGTCTCGGCGAAGGCCGTGAAGCCCCGCAGGTCGAGGAAGACCACCGTCACCTCCCGACGGTGGCTCTTCAGGGGGTCCTCGGCATCGCCGGCCACGATCAACTCGGCGAGCTGGGGGGAGAAGAAGCGCTTGAGCCGGCCCAGGCGCTCGAGCTGGGCCACCTGCTCCTGGACGCGCTGTTCCAGCCTCCGCCCCCATTCTGAAAGCTCGACCGCCTGCGCGGCGAGTTGGGCGGATTGTTCCTGAGCGGTATCGTGAAGTGCTTTGATCCGCAGCATGGATTTGACCCGGGCCACGAGCGCCGCCTGATCCACGGGCTTCGTCAGGTAGTCATCCCCACCCGCCTCCAGACCGGCGACGATGTCCTTCGAGTCCGCCCTGGCCGTCACCATGATGATCGGCATGAAGGGGAGAGTGGGATCTGCCTTGAGCCGCCGGCAGACCTCGATGCCGTCCACCCTTGGCATCATGATGTCCAGGAGGATCAAGTCCGGCTGCTTCTCTCGGGCCACCGCCAAGGCCTCTTCTCCATCACGCGCTGTCGAGATCTCGTAGCCGTGGCTGGCCAGGCGGGCTTGGAAGATGTCCAGGTTCTCCGGATTATCGTCTACGACAAGAATGCGCGGTGGCGTTCTCATGATCCGCCTCTCAGGGTCCCCTCTGATCCCTTGGACGTCAGTCTATCACGTCCTCGCACCCCGACACCGATCGGCGACGCGCTAGTGTTGTGCGTCCAACGCCTCTTTGCATCAGCAAGTCCGTCATACCGGCGAAAGCCGGTATCCAGTTCCCGCCAGGAGCCATTTTCCGGAGCCTGGACCCCGGCTTTCGCCGGGGTGACGAAAATCAAGAGGCGTATGACGCACTAGACTAGCGGGGGCCGACCGCTTTCTCCTACGGCAGATACTCGCGGACCTTGGCGAGGAGGGCGCGCGGGCTGAAGGGCTTCGTCACGTAGGCGTCACAGCCGGCCTCCCGCGCCTTCACGTCGTCCCCGCTGAGTGCATAGGAAGTCACGGCAATGATGGGGATCTGATGAAGCGCAGGGTTCGCCTTGATCCGCCGCGTCGCCTCGTAGCCGTCGAGGCCCGGGAGTTGAATGTCCATGAGGATGAGGTCGGGACGATGCGTCTCCGCCAGGGTCACCCCCTCCTCCCCCGTCGTCGCCTCCACCAGGTCGAAGCCCGCGCTGGTGAGGAGGTCGCGCAGGATGCGCCGATTGTCCTCCTGGTCCTCAACCACCAGAATCTGCTTGCTCATGTCGCCTCCGCCTGCCGCTCGACACGGACCGGCAGCGAAAGCCAGAAGGTCGAGCCCTTGCCCAGACTCGACTCCACCCAGATTTGCCCCCCGTGCAAGCGGATGATCCGCCTGACGATGGCCAGACCGAGACCGGTGCCACCCTTCGTCCGCGTGCTGGAGCTGTCGACCTGTTGGAACTCTTCGAAGATCTTCTGTTGGTCTTCGGGAGCGATTCCTGGTCCCGTGTCGGCGACCGAGACCACGAACGCGTCATCTGCTGTCGCCACCTGGACCTTGATCTCGCCGGCCTCGGTGAACTTGATGGCGTTCCCGATCAGGTTCAGGAACACCTGGGTGATCCGGCGTTCATCGCCCCGGCCCAGCGGCAGGTCGGGAGGCACACTGGCCTTCAGCCCGAGCTTTTTGTCCGTGGCCAAGGATTCCACCCCGGTGAAGACTGTCTGGATGACCTCCTTCATCGAGTAATCGCTCAGCGAAAGCGTGAGCTGGCCCGCCTCGATCTTGGACAGGTCGAGGACGTCATTGATCAAGCCGAGCAGGTGGCGTCCACTCTTCTCCAGGCGGAGCAGGACACCCCGGACCTTCTCCGAAACCTCGCCGTAGATGTTGTCCAGGATCAGCTCCGTGTACCCCAGGATGGCGTTCAGGGGGGTCCGGAGCTCGTGGCTCATGTTGGCAAGGAACTGAGACTTGTGTCGGCTCGCCATTTCGAGTTCGCGTCCTTTCTCCTCGATCTGGCGGAACAGTCGGGCGTTCTCGATGGCCAGGACGGATTGGGTGGCAAAGGTCTGGAGAAGGTTCACGGCTTCCTTCGAGAAGCTGCCGGCCTCCCGCCGCCATACGACCAATCCCCCCACGATCCGTTGCTCGCGGAGGAGGGGAACGGCCAGGAGGGACCGATAGCCCGACCGCTCCAGGATGGGCCGTGCTCGCGGAAGGACCAGTCCTTGATCATCCAGGATGTCGGGCACTTGAACTGGGGTCCGAACGGTCGCCGCTTTCCCAAGCGCGCCTTCCCCGGGCCGGATCGGTACGGCCTGTAGCGTTTGCAGCAGCGCTTCGTCCATGCCGTGCGTGGCCTGGAGTCGGAACTCGTTCCTGCTGTCATCGTACTCGTAGATGGCCCCGCCGCTTGTCTCGGCGAGCTGGACCGCGCGGGCCACGATGGTGCTGAGAACTGTGGGGAGGTCCAGCGTGGAACTGACGGCCTGGCTCACCTCGCCCAGGGCCTTCAACTCTTCCACTGATCGGGCCAGCTCATGGGTCCGGGTCTGCAGTTCCTGGAACAGACGGACGTTCTCGATGGCGATGACGGCCTGGTCGGCGAAGGTCTCGACCAACTCGACCTGCCGGGGGGTGAACGGTTGGATTTGCTCCCTCCACAGGACGATCACGCCGATGGGGATACCCTCGCGCAGCATGGGGACGCCGAGGAGCGTTCGGTAGCCGCCCAGCCGTTGCCCCTCGCCGTATTCGTATTCCACGTCCGCCAGCACATCCGGAATCTGCACGGCTCGCCGCTCGACCGCCGCCCGCCCGGTGATCGTACCCCGGCCAGGATGCATCGGATGCTGCTCGAGATAATCCCGGAATTCTGGCGGGATATTGTAGGCCGCGGCCAGGCGATAGACCTCACCTTCCAGCCGATTAATTTGTCCCCTCTGCGCGCCGCACAGCCGGGCAGCATTTTCAAGCAGCGTGTCAAGGACCGGCTGGAGGTCGAAGGTCGACCGGCTGATCACTTTCAGCACTTCGCTGGTCGCCGTCTGCTGCTCCAGGGCCTCGGTCAATTCCCGGGTTCGCTCCTCAACCTTCCGCTCAAGGCCTGCGTACGACTCCTGAAGCTGCGCGGCCATGCTGTTGAACTGCTCGGCCAGGGCCTCCAGCTCATCGCCGGTCCGCACCTCGATGCGCTGGTCCAGCTCCCCGGCCCCGATCTTGGCGGCGCCGGCCTGAAGCGCCCGGATCGGCGTGACCATCCTTCGGGCGAGGAGCAGGCTCGCCAGAATCGATATCCCGAGACCGCCGAGCAGCAGGACGGCAGTCCGGAGGAGGGAGGAGTAGAGCGGCGCAAAGGCCTCCGCCAAGGGCTGCTCGACGAAGACCGACCACCCAAGCGGAGCGATGGCAGCGTGGGCAGTGAGGACCTGTTGCCCCTGAAGGTTCCGCGCGATCGTCGCCCCTTCCCGAGACCGGTCCGGCCGCAGAGCACCCGCGAGAGCCTCCCGGACCTGAGGAAGCGAGGAGAGATTGGTCTTCTGCAGAACCAAGCTGATGTCCGGGTGGGCGATGAGATTGCCGCGAGCATCCACCACATAGGCGTACCCCGCCTTCCCGATCTTGATCTGCGAAATGACATCCCAGATGAATTTCAGATTCACCTCGGCGACGGTGACCCCCGCATCCTGCCCCTTCTCGGCCATGGCGATGGTCATGTAGGGCTCGGACTCTTTGCGGAAATACACCGGACCCAGATAAACCTTCCCGGATTTCGCCTCGAGGAATTTCGGCTCTTGGGAGAAGTCTGCCTGGCTCCCCACCACATCCATGGTCAGGCGCGATACCCGGATTTGTTCCTTCCCGGAAGCATTCAGATAGCTGACCTCGGTGATGCTCGGGGCCTGCCTGAGGAGCCGGAGGTAATCGAAACGCCGCTGGTCCAGGGCGGCGCCTTGCGGCAGAAACGTGGCCTGGGTCGTCCATCCAATCTGGTCTTCGACCTCGCGAACGAATTGATCGATCCTGGTTGCCGCGGCCTCCGCCTTCTCTCGCTGGAGGCTGACCAGGACCGTTTTGTTCTCCCGGTACGAGAAGTAGGTTTCGAGGAGCCCGCTCGCCAGCAGCGCACCGCTGACCAGGGTCACGAAGAGGACCACGTACTTTCGGAAGAGATGGGCTCGCGGCTTCACTGGATCACCTCGTCCGCCCGCACGAGGACCGACTGCGGGATCGTCAGGCCGAGGGCCTTGGCGGTCTTGAGGTTGATGACCAAATAGAAGCGCGTCGGCTCCTCGACGGGGAGGTCAGCCGGCTTGGCGCCCTTCAGGATCTTGTCCACGTAGATGGCGGCGCGCCGGTGAACGTCGGCAAGGCTGGGGGTGTAACTCATCAAGCCACCCGTCTCCACATGGATCCGCAAATCGAACATCGTCGGGAGGCGATGCTTGATCGCCAGCTCCGCGATCCGACCGGACCACTGGTCGGTGACGGGGTCGGATTGGATGCGGACGGCCCCGACACGGGACCGGCGCAACGCCGCGAAGGTGCGCTCCAGGTCCTCGGCGGCGGCCCCGAGCACCACACGTCGGAGCGCGATCCCTAAAGCCGGAGCGACCGCCCCCATCTTCACAATCTGGCGCACCTGGTACGCGTTGCCAGCCGGATTGTAGCTGACTGCCACGCGGGACAGCATGGGGAGCGCCTCCTTGAGCAGCTCCAGCCGCTTCGCATCCAGTTCCTGATCGCGCACGGCCAGGGTGAGCCCGGTGACGTTCCCCCCGGGCCGCGCCAGGCTCGCGACCGAGGCGTTTTCGAACGGATTCTCTGCGGGCGCCATGACAATCGGGATCGTTACGGTGCCCTGCCGGGCGGAGGGCATCCTCAGACCCAGGATCCTCGTGAGCCGCATCGGCGTGGGGCCGGGGCCCGGCCGTCAGCCCCGCCCCTACTCGGGCATGGACTGCATGATCATGTAGTTGCGGACCTTGTCCGACATGGGATAGGGGACCACGCCGCGCTCCCCGAACCACTTCTCGTACAGCTCGAAGTACTTCCCGCTGTCGATGAGCTCCATGAAGGTGTGGTTCACAAAGTCGCGCCACTTGGAGTCGTTCTCCGGGACCATGCAGGAGTAGGGGTCCTTCGAGAAGAAGTCCCCCACCACCTCGTAGTCCTTCGGGTTCTTGGCCTTCGCGGCGAACCCGGCCAGGAGGATGCCGTCGGTGGCGAAGGCGACGATCCTCCCCTGCTCGAGTGCCAGGAAGCCGGCCGGGTAGTCCTGGAGGGTCACCACGTCGGCCTTGGGCTGGGAGGCGCGCAGGGCCTTCTCGCCGGTCGTTTCGTGGGCGACCCCCACCCGCTTGCCGGCCACGTCCGCCAGGCTCTTGATCCCGCTCCCCTTCTTCACCAAGAGCTGGGTGCCGGTGAAGAAGAAGGGAATGGAGAAATCGACGGTCTCGTCCCGGCCCCGGGTGTAGGTGGTGGATCCGCACTCCACGTCGATGGTCCGGTTGACCACCAGCCGGATCCGGTTCGTCGGGTCGATCTCCTTCTTCTCGAGCTTGATGGGCTTGCCTAGCTTCTTCTCCAGGCGGGCGCGGATGGCCTCGAGCAGGTCAATGGAGAAGCCGATCCACTCGTTCTTCTCGTTGATGAACGCGAAGGGGATGGAGACGCCCCGCGTCCCCGCAGTGAGGACCCCCGTCCGTCTGATCTTCTCCAGGATCGTCTCGGCCAGGACCGGCGTGGCTGTGCCGAGCAGCAGGACGCCCGCCAGCCACAAGACAACACATCGCTTCATCGGACACCCTCCTTGGCCAGGTCGGTCATCACCTCCAGCACGTCGATGATCATCTCGGGGTCGAGGGCCGAGGTCGGCTCGTCGCCCGTGGGATGCCTCTGGTGTGCGGTGACTCGTTCCGGCGGCCTCCGGGGAGATGCCGATCCCGCCCCCAGGGCTCATCGGATCACCTGGTCCGCCCGGATGAGGAGGGACTGCGGGATCGTAAGCCCAAGGGCCTTCGCGGTCTTGAGGTTGATGACCAGCTCGAACTTCGTGGGCTGCTCCATGGGGAGATCGGCGGGCTTGGCCCCTTTCAGGATCTTGCCGACGTAAACGGCGGCACGCCGGAACATGTCAGAGATGCTCGGCCCGTAGGACATTAGGCCTCCTGCGTCCACAACCTCTCTGGATGGGTACATTGCCGGCCGGCGGCTCTTCGCCGCGAGATCGGCAATCCGTCTTCCGTGAAAGACGATTGAGGGATCCGAAAATGCAATCAGGGCGTCGGCTCGCTCTCTGGTCATGGCTGAGAACGCCGTATCGAAATCGTCGGGGCCGCGGATCTCCACGGATTGAAGCGTCATGCCCAACACCTGGGCGGCGGCTCGCATCTCTACCCAATCGGATGACCAGAAGCGGAAGTTGGCGCTGAACCGCTCGGAATAGCCCGGATTCCATAGGACGGCCACGCGCCTCACCTTGGGGGCGGCCCCTTTCAGCAGCTCAAGACGTTTGGCCCCGAGCTCCGGGGTGAGCTCGGACAGCCCCGTGATGTTGCCTCCCGGTCGAGCGAGGCTGGAGATAAGCCCGGTCGCAACAAGGTCATCGTTACAGGCCGCTACAACGATGGGGATCGTGCTGGTTGCTCGACTGGTGGCATTGAGCGGTGCCCCACAGGCGTCAACCACAATGACGTCAACCTTGAGGCGGACCAGCGTGGTCGCGAGGTCGGGGAGCCGCTCGGCTCTCCCCTCGAAATATCGGCGCTCGATCGCGATGTTTTGGCCCTCCACGTAGCCGAACTCGTGGAGACCTTGCCGCAATGCCTCGTAATGGGGGTTCGTCGGGAAGGTCCCGAGGAACCCTATCCGATAGACCTTCGCCGGCTGTTGCCCGTGGGAGAATACCGGGGCTGCGAGGAGGCCGAGGGCGAGCGCCACGATGAATATCGCAGTTGGCCCATTCCGCAATCCCTGTCTGCGTGCTTGCCTGCGCGCAACGCGCAAGCAGGCAACGCACAGGCAGGCGCATTCTGCATTCCGAAATGGCTTCACTGTATCACCTCGTCGGCCCGCATGAGCAGAGACGGCGGAATGCTCGGCCCGAGGGCCTTCGCCGTCTTCAGGTCGATGGGCAGCTCGAACTTCCGCGACTCCTCTACGGGCAGATCGGGAGTTCTGGCTCCTCTACGGAAGCATCGAGGAAGACCATTCCTTGCAATTCCAGCCCTTCCTTCAGTAGAATGCCGCCAGTCACCCCTCTTTGCCCATTTGAGTGCAAAAATCGGAAGGAGGTACCGATGCTTCAACGCACCATTAAGGCGGTGATTCGACCCGGGGAGCAATCCGGCTATGTGGCTGAGTGTCTCGAGATCCCGGTCGTCACCCAGGGACCGACGCTCGACGAGGTCAGTCGCAACCTGAAGGAAGCTGTCGAGTTGCACCTTGCCGGCGAGGATCTGGCGACGATGGGGTTGGCGCCTGACCCGACCATTCTCGTCACGCTGGAATTGGTCCCCACGCATGCCTAAGCTCCGCCGTCTTTCGGGGGCGGAAGTTATCTCGATCCTTGTCCGCTTTGGTTTCACGATCCACTCTCAACGTGGCAGCCACGTGAAGCTGAGGCGGGCCTTGCCCGACGGAAGCACGCAAACGCTAACGATAGCCGCGCATTCCGAGTTGGATACCGGCACCTGCCGGGCCATCCTTCGACAGGCATCCCGCTTCATCCCCGAAGACCACCTGCGCCCGTACTTCTACTCAGAATGACCCCCGCGCAATCCCTCCCCGCCGCACCATCGCCTCACTGTATCGCCTCGTCCGCCCGGTTGAGGAGGGATTGGGGAATGGTGAGCCCGAGGGCCTTGGCGGTCTTGAGGTTGATCACCAGGTAGTACTGGGTGGGCTGCTCCACGGGCAGGTCGCCCGGCCTGGCGCCCTTGAGGATCTTGTCCACATAATAGGCGGCGCGCGGCCACATGTCCGAGAAGCTCGGTCCATAGGACATAAGGCCGTCGTCGTTGACGTAGTAGTTGTACTCGTACATCGCCGGCACCCGGTTCGTTGCAGCAAAATCGAGAACCCGTCTTCGGTGGATCCTGATCAACGGGTCGGAGATGATGGAGAGGGCGTCGGGGCGCTCGCGGCTCATGGCAGAGAATGCGCCATCGAAATCGCTGGGGTCCCGGACGCCGAATGGCTGGACCCGAACGCGTAGCGCCTGGGCCGCCGCCTCGACCTGTCTGTATCTGAGGCGTCATGGCGCGGTCGGCCGAATTCCAGACCACGGCCATGCGCGAGGCCTTGGGGACAGATTCTTTGAGCAGCTCCAGCCGTTTCGAGATCAACTCGATGGCTTGGTCGGTGATTCCGGTGATATTCTCGCCGGGCCGGGCGAGGCTGGCGATGGGACCGGTGCCCACAGGATCCCCGGCGGCCACGATGACGATGGGGACGGTCGAAGTCGCGCGTTTCGCGGCCTCGGCCAAAGGGCCAGGCCAGTGACGATTACATCCATCTTCAGTCGAACGAGATCAGCCGCCAGGTCGGGGAGTCGTTCGATCTTCCCCTCGGCATACAAGAAGCCTATCCGGAAGACTTTCCCCGCCTGCTGCGCCTCGGCGGCGAGCGGCGCCACAACGATGCCGAGAGCCAGCGCAACGATGAATATCGCCGTTGGCCCAATCCGCAATTCGCAATTCGCAATCCGAAATTGCCTCACTGGATCACCTCGTCCGCCCGCACGAGGACCGACTGCGGGATCGTCAGGCCGAGGGCCTTGGCGGTCTTGAGGTTGATGACCAAGCTGAACTGCGCGGGCTGCTGGACCGGCAGGTCGGCTGGTTTGGCGCCCTTGAGGATCTTGGCCACGTACTCGGCGAGGACACGAAACACTTCCGCCGCATCTCGTCCGTAGGACATCAGAGCGCCGGCCTCTACCTGGCCACGGTTGTAGTACATCCCCGGTAGGCTGGTCATGACCGCGCGGGGATAGAGGAGGTAGCGGCAGTCGAACGCGAGCACCGCGTCCGCTCGCATCCGCTTGACCGCGTCCAGCGCCCCCTTCACCTGGTCGGAGCTGGCCACGACCACCGGGGCGAGCCTGAGGCCCAGGGTGCGCGCCGCAGTTTCCGCCTCGCGCCACTGCGCATCCGGCCCCCCACCGGCTGGACACCGCAATCCCGCCACGCGGGCGATTCGTGGGGCCGCCTCCTTCAGGAGTTGAAGCCGCTTGGCCACGAGATCGGGCGAGGCGTCGCTGACCCCCGTGACGGTCCCTCCAGGCCGAGCCAGACTCTTCACCAGCCCATCTTGGACGGGATCGGCGGCTGCGGTGACGATGGGAGTCTGGGTCGTTACCTTCAGGACGGCCCACGCCGCGGTGTCGGTCCCTGTCACGATCACATCCAGGTGGAGGCGTGCCAGCTCCGCTGCCAGAGCCGGGAGGTCTTCGGGGCTCCCGGCGTACCGATATTCGATTTGGAGGTTCCGCCCCTCGACGTACCCCAGCTCCTGCAGGCGCTCGGGGAGAGCGTCCGTGGACCACCCGGGACCGGACCCGGCTGAGAGCACCCCCACCCGGTAGACTCTCCCCGCCTGCTGCGCGCCGGCCGCGAGCGGCACGCCGACCACGGCGAGGGCGAGTCCCATGATGAGAATCGCCGTTGGCCCAATCCGTATTCCGCAGGCCGCCTGTCTGCGTGCACCGCACTGGCAGGCAATCCGAACTTGCCTCACTGGATCACCTCGTCCGCCCGGACGAGGACGGACCGCGGTATCGTGAAGTCGAGCGCCTTGGCGGTCTTGAGGTCGACCATCTCGAGCCTTGCGAGGTGATGCCAGTGCAGGTCGAATGGCCCCGAAAACAGGACAGCCCCCTGGTGCTCACCACCCCCCAGAGGGCTGTCATGTCTCGGACTCGAAGGGATCCCGCCTCTTCGCTTGGCTTGTGAGTCCTTGCGCGCTAGCACCGCCCCCTCCCAGAACCAGTGCCCGGTCGTTCCCGACCTGCACGCTACGGGGACTAGGTGGGCTTGTCAAGGAGGAATTCCATCCGCATGTGGCTGAGAGGGTGGCCCGCAAGGGTGCACGGCGCGGCCGGCGTATTGCGCCTCACCTGCCGTGTTATCCTGTTCTCCGGACATTCATGATCGCGAAGTTGGCAGGGCAAAGCGGATGGCGTAGGATCCCTGTACTCCTTGAAAGAGCCCTCCAGTTGCCCCCATGACCTTGCCGGCGTCCAGGAGAGTTGGCCACCAGAGCAGTTGCTGGTCAGATGAAGCCAAGTGGACACGAGGCTGCGCGCGATGTCCGACATTCCACGAACGGCCTGCAAGCGAGTACGGCCTGGGGCCGCGCCGCGGCGGACGCCTACCGCCCTCGGAATGGCCGCGCTCTGCCTCACCCTCGCCGGCTGTGCCACGACTCGGCCGATCGCGCCCAGTGGCCGACAAGCCGTCATCGATCGCATCGTGGCGTCCAGCGCGAAGATCATGATCGAGCAGAAGGGCCGGCGCCTCGAAACTGGCTCGGGCGTGGTGGTCGCCTCGCAAGTCGAAGGGCCCGGCCGCGAGGCGGTCTCGTACGTGCTCACGGCCGCGCATGTGCTGGGGGATCGCGACGGCGCCGACGTCATCGTCCGCTTCACGGGAGCCTATGCCGCCCGGGGCCGGTTTGTCGCGGCGATCTCCCGCCGGGGCAACCCCGACACGCTCGATCTCGCCCTGCTCCGGGTCCCGGGGATTGCCGTGCCGCCAGCCTCGCTGCCCGAATCAACCGATCAGGTCCGGCTGGGAGAGGAAATCCTGCTCGTCGGATATCCCTGGGGAAAGCGCCTGGGGCTGTTCAGCGGTATCGTCAGCCAGATGCCCACCGATGGGCGCGAGGAGGCCACGGCGGACGAGGGGACGGACCCGACGATCGTGGTGGATGCGGCAGCGTCCAAGGGTGTCAGCGGCGGGGGAGTCTTCCGCGAGGCGACAGGCACCCTCATCGGCATCGTCGAGGGCTACCAGACCGCCTCCATCGCGGTGAAAGACCATTCCAGCGCGTATTCGATAAAGGTCCCGATGTCGGGGGAAACCTTTGTCGTTCCGCTCACGCGCATTCGCCGGTTCCTGCGGGAGTCCGGGCTGGATGGGATACCCGCGGCAGTAAATCGGGCGGAAAGACTGGGGGGCGCGAGCGGCCCCGGCTGGTGGGGTCGCTCGCGCGCCTCTCGCACGCCTACTCGCTTACCTCCAGGGTGGTCGCCACGTTCTTGCCGTCCTTCTCCTCGTAGCTGGCCTTGACCTTCCCGCCGGCCTTCAGGTCCTCGAGCTTGCCCTCGTTGCCCGCGACCGTGATCTTCGTGTCCTGATCCACGGCGAGCGTCGAGCCGTTGTCGAGGACGACTGCGTTATTCATCGAGTTGACGGACTGGATCGTTCCCTCGACCTCCGCGGCCAATGCAGCCCCAG
Source organism: uncultured Methylomirabilota bacterium (assembly GCA_963714585.1). GTDB lineage: Bacteria > Methylomirabilota > Methylomirabilia > Methylomirabilales > 2-02-FULL-66-22 > 2-02-FULL-66-22. The sequence goes on along the minus strand of CAVQPC010000053.1, from coordinate 273,900 downwards.
CAAGTGCGAATGTGGCCACCAGAACCAACGCGGCAATCTTCTTCATGTGTCTCTCCTCCGTGATGGGATCCCCTCCTCGCGGGGATCGGGGTTTCCGCCACTCGGGAGCCCATGCGCCAGGCTCCCCCCTATCGCATCTCGCAACACGCTCACCAGCGAGGCGCCTTGGATCGGCTTGGGAAACACGTCGACCGCGCCCGCGCGCAGACCTTCATCCCAAGCCGCCTCATCTGCAAACGCTGACACCAGGACAACCGGGAGATCGGGGAAGCGAGCCTTGATCCGCTGGACCAGGGCCACTCCTCCAAGCCCCGGCATTCGCACATCGGCGACCACGGCATCCGGCCGAACCTGTTCGCTGGCCAGGGCCGACCATGCCGTCTCGCCGTCTTGGAAGGGCAGAGGATCGAAACCCTCGGCGGCCAGCAGTTCACTCAGCACGCGGCCATTTTCGGCATCATCATCGACGACTACGATCTGAAGCGGCATCTCCCACACACCCCAATACTTCCACCATGGCACGGGCGGGAGACAAGCACCCGGCGTGCCACCTCCTCCGCAAGAGCTGGGGGCAGCCGGAGATCCCGCAAGAATCCGGTGTTAGAATTCCGTTCAGCAATTCGGGAGAACAAGGGACAGCGCGCGTGTGGCGGCAGGCCACACCAATATGAGCGGGTGCGTGGCGGAATGGCGGGAGGGGAGAGAGAGGCGGGACTCAGGTCTCGGGGGAGGTTCCGGGCGCGAGCATCGCGAAGCGTTCGAGCATGCGGTACAAGGTCCTCCGATCCACGCCGAGAATCTCGGCCGCTCGCTTCTTGTTCCCACCCGTGGCGGCCAAGACGCGGGCGACGTGCTGCCGGATAAGGGTGTCGAGGGAGGCGAAGGCGGGCGGCGCAGGCTCCCCCGTCTCCGCTGGTGTGCCGGGAGGCAGACCGAGGGAGACAGGCAAGTCATCCGGAAGCAGGATGGGGTGCCGGCTGACTGCAACTGCCCGTTCGATCGCGTTCTCCAATTCCCGGACATTCCCCGGCCAGGCATAGGCCTCGAGGCGCGCCATGGCCTCAGGGGCCATTCCGCTTATCGCCTTCCCATTGGTCTCGGCATACTTCCGCAGGAAGTGCTGGGCCAGAGCTGGGATGTCCTCCCGGCGTTCCCGGAGGGGCGGGAGGTGGATGCTCACGACATTGAGTCGATAGAAGAGGTCTTCGCGGAAGCGGCCCTCGCGGACCTGGGCCTGGAGGTCCTTGTTCGTCGCGGCGATCAGTCGGACATCGATGCGGATGGCCTCGTTGCTCCCGACGGGCTTGACCTCCTGGAGATCCAGGACGCGCAGGAGCTTGGCCTGGATGTTCGGGCCGATGTCGCCAACCTCGTCGAGAAAGGCCGTCCCCCCGTGCGCCGACTCGAAGAGCCCGCGCCGGGTGCTGACGGCGCCGGTGAACGCACCGCGAATGTGGCCGAAGAGCTCGCTTTCGAGAAGCGTCTCGGCCAATCCGGCGCAGTCGATGGTGACGAAGGGTCCGGCGGCTCGCGGTCCGTTGAAGTGCAAGGCGCGCGCGACGATCTCCTTGCCCGTTCCGCTCTCCCCGGTGATCAGCACGGTGCTCCGGGTCGGCGCCACCCGGCCGATCAGCTTGAAGACATCGAGCATCCGCGGGCTGACGCCGACGATGTTCCCGAGGCGATACCGATCCTGGAGCGTCTCGCGGAACCGCTGATTCTCCCGAACGAGTCGCCGCTGCTCGATCGCGCGCCGCACCGTGAGCAGCAGGTCATCAAGGTGCAGCGGTTTGGCGACATAGTCGAAGGCCCCGGCCTTGATGGCCTCCAGCGCCGCCTCGACGGTGCCGAAGGCGGTCAGGAGGATCACGCTCGCGTCCGGGGCCGCCTCGCGCAATCCCCGCAGCAGCGCCATGCCGTCCAGATCCGGCATCCGGATGTCTGACACGACCACGTCGAAGACTCGCTCAGTCGCCAGGGCCAGCGCGGCGCGCCCCCCCTCCGCAGCCGCCACCTCGTAGCCCTCAGCCCGGAGGGCCTCGGCCACGACCTCGCAGGACGGCGGATCGTCATCCACGACCAACAGCCGCGGCTGAGTCATCCCCTGCCCTCATGGGACGCGAGAGGGAGGCGGATCTCAAACGTCGCCCCACCCCCCGGGGTGTCGGTCACCTCGATTGTGCCCCTGTGGGCCTCCACGATCTGCTGACAAATGCTGAGGCCCAACCCGGTCCCTCTGCCGGGCCCCTTGGTGGTGAAGAAGGGATCGAAGATACGTTCCCGGTCCGCCGGGGGAATCCCGGGTCCGGTGTCGGCAACCCGCAGGAAGGCGCCGTTCGCGGCCACACCGGTCTCGATCCGCAGCGGCCCGCCGCCTCCCATGGCGTCCATGGCATTGGTCAGGAGGTTGAGCACCACCTGCTGCAGTTGATGGCTGTCAGCCTGGATCTTGGGCAGCAGGCCGGAGGTGGCGAAGCCGCACGCGATCCCCTTCGCTGCCAGGACGGGGGTCATCAGTTCCGTGACGCTCCCCACGACCTCGTTCAGGTCGGTCGGCGCCAAGTGACGGGCCGCCCCCCGCGTGGCCGCCAGGCGTTCCTGCACCGTCTGCACGAGGCGCCGGATCTGTTCGTCGATTGTGACGAGACGCTGGCGATCCTGCGGGGTCAGGCCAGGACTCCGGGCCAAGAGCTGGAGGTGCACGGCGATGGAGTTGAGCGGCGTGCCGATCTCGTGGGCGATGGTGGCAGTCAACTGCCCCATGGTGGCCAGCCGCTGGGCCCGGCCGAGCTGTCGTTGAAGATCGAAGAGGCGCTCATTCGCCTGCCGCAGCGCCTCGTTCCGGTTGGCCAGCTCATGCGTGGCCTCCGCGACTCGGAGCTGGAGCTCTTCGTTGAACCGGTTGACGCGTTCCAGGAGCCGGGCGTTCTCCTCGTGGCTTTCTCGGATCCGGTGGAGCATCGTCGCCAGGGCATCGGCGAGCCGCCCCATCTCATCCCGTCGCTCGATGTGCGGGGCGGCCGACAGGTCGCCCCGTTCCACCGCGCCCATGGTGTCGAGCAGTGCGCGGATCGGCCGGTTGATGTTGCGTTCTGTGAAAAGGACGAGGCTCAGCACGACGGTCACGCCGACGACAACGAGGATAAGGAGGAGTTGGGTACCCAAACTGACGGCCAGTCAACTTGCACCCTCCAAGGAGATCGCCAGGGAGACCACCCCGGCTCCGGTCTTGCCGAAACGGATCGGGGCCGCCGCCAGCCACGCTTCGTCGGTTCCCGTTGCGCTGGCTGCCGTGATGGTGCGGGCCTCGGTGAACGCCTGGGTCACGAGGTCCGGAGGACGGGCTGACACCCGCTGGCGACTGGACGCAACCGGCACGAGCCCGCTCGGCCCGTTCGCGTACACATCGACCCACCGGAGCGCCGGCCGGACAGCCATGAGGTTCCGGATTTCCAGGACCAGCAAATCGCGGTCGGCCAGCTCTTCGGCCGTGGTGATGCCGAAGGCAATGTCGGAGGCAATGCTGGCGGCTCGGTCCCTGACGTCGTCCTTCAACGTGTGGAAGGCGAGCCACCCGTGGACTGCGCCGGCGGTCAGGCTGCTCCCCGTGGCGAGGCCGACGACGAGCGCGATGAGCTTAACGCGAAGTGACCAGGCTCGCATGTGGGTGAAACCCCGGTGGCTCATGTGGAACGGGGCTATCCTAGCCGAAAAGGCCTCCGGCGTCACCCTGAGATGGATTCTCGGATGCCTCGCCAGCCAAACGGGGAGGCCGAACGCTCCCGGCCCCTCGTCACCTCTGCCAACCCCGTGCGCACCGGATCGCCCGGCCTTCGCGGACCGCCGCAGACACTTTCCCCTGCACAGGCGGGCATTCCAAGGCTATACTCCGTGCGCGCGAACGCCGAAGGGATCACCTGGGAGGGGAATGAGGGAAGACGATGCCTGATACCCGGCAGGTGTTGCATGCACTGGAGAAAAGCTGGCACCACGAGGTGGAGGCGGCCGCCACCTACCGCGCCCTGGCGGAGCGCGAACCGGACCCGCGCCGGCGTGCCATCCTGCAGAAGCTGGTCGCCGCCGAGGAGGCACACGCCCTGCGCTGGGAGGCGCGCATCCAGGAGCTGGGGGGCACGGTCCCCGATGCCTCGACGGTGAAGCCCATGCTGGGGCTCACCCTCCAGGTGGCGAGCCCCGAGGTGATCTACCGGAAGCTGGAGGCCAACGAGGAGCGTGGCCTCGCGGCAGACGAGGCCCTGGCCAAATCTCTGGACGAGAAGAGCCTGGCCGTCCTCCGCGAGGTCTCCCAGGACGACAAGGACCACGCCAAGATCCTTCGGGTCCTGGGCGGCCCCCAGAATCCGCGAACGGCCCTCGACGTGATCTTGAAGAAAGAGCGGCACGTCACCGGCGCCAACTGGGTGAGCGATTCCATTTACGGGATCAACGATGGCCTCGGCGCCGTCTTCGGCATCGTCTCGGGCATGGCGGGTTACACGGGCGGCAGCCAGATCGTCCTCATCACCGGCCTGGCCGGGACCCTGGCCAGCGCCCTCTCCATGGGGTCCAGCGCCTACCTCGCGGCGAAGTCCCAGCGCGAGGTGTACCAGGGGGAGATCGCCCGCGAGAAGGCGGAGATCGAGCAGAATCCGGAGGAGGAGCGCGAGGAGCTGGAGTTGTTCTACCAGCTCAAGGGCTTCTCAGAGGAGGAGGCCCGCACCCTCGTCGCCCGCATCCGCGAGCGGCCCGATCACTTCCTGAAGACGCTGGTGCAGGAGGAGCTGGGGCTCTCCGAGATGACGTTCCCCAATCCCTGGAAGGCGTGCCTCTCGGCCACGCTGTCCACCGCGGTCGGGGGCATCATCCCCGTGCTCCCATTCTTCTTCACGATGGGCACCCCCGCGGTCATCTGGGCCGCCGCCCTGAGCATCGCCGCCCATTTCGCCGTCGGGGTGGCCAAGAGCCTGGTCACCACCCGCCCCTGGTGGATCAGCGGCCTGGAGATGACCGCGGTCGCCGTGATCGCCGGGGCCGTCACCTACGGTCTGGGTCTGGCGTTCGCCATCCACGGGTAACGGGACACACCGCCGGGCAGGCCTCCTGAAAGTGCAGCTTGACAGCGGTGTGGGGGATTCCTAGACTGCCCCCCAGGTGTCCAGGCCCGCACCTCCATCCCCTCCACTGACCGGGGGCATTCCACCTGGGGCGAAGTGCTGCGCCTGCGCGCCTGGGGGCCGCCTCCCGGCGGAGAGCATCGAAGCGAATCTCGTCCGCCCTGGAGCGCATTGAAGGCCATCCGAGGTACGAGGGGCATGGATTCCCCGACCGAGACCGATCCTCTCCTCAGGCTGCAGCAGCGGGTCGCGGCCCTCGAACAACGCCAGCGAGAGCTCTCGAGTCTGCTCGAGGCCACCCAGGTCGTCACCTCCTCACTCGAACTCGACGCGATCCTGCAGGCCATCGCCCGCCAGGCCTCCCGCATCTCAGGAGCGGATGGCGTCCGCCTCCTCCTCCTCGATGAAGACGCCCAGGTGCTCCGCTGTCGCGTCGCCGTGGGCCTCCCGCCGGAGGAGATCGAGACGCTCGTCATCCCAGTGGCCGAGAGCTTCTCCGGACAGGTCGCGGCGACCGGCCAGCCCTTGAACGTGCCCGACATCCGTGATGACGCGCCGGTTTTCCAGCCGCGGCTCGCCGCCAAGTACCAGCACGTCTCTTACCTCGGCCTCCCCATCGCTCTGGAAGCCAGAGTCTTCGGCGTGCTCGCCTTCAGCACGCCCACGCCGCGGGTGTACACCGCCGAGGAGATCGGCTTTCTCTCCGCCTTCGCCCGCCAGTCCGCCATCGCCATCGAGAACGCCCGGCTGCACGCGACCGCGCTGCGCCGGACCGCGGAGCTGGAGGCGCTTCTCCGGGCCACGCGCTCGCTCATGAGCGGCCTGGACCTGCACGCCATCCTCGACCGCCTGGTGGTGGAGGCCTCGCGGATCACCGGGTGCCCCAATGTGAAAATGCTGCTGGTGGACCGGGAGGCCGGCGTCCTCCGGGCCATGGCCATCCACGGCCAGACGGCCATGGAGCTTGGCTTTGAGCTCCCGCTGGGCGTGGGCCGGTCGGGGATCGTCGCGACCACCGGCCAGCCGCTGTTCAGCGACGACTCGGCGAACGACCCCCGCAACGCCCTGTTCGCCGAGACGGATCGCGCGCTCGGCATCCAGACGTACCTCGGCCTGCCCATCAAGATTGGGGACGAGGTCGTGGGCGTGCTCACCTTCAACACGACCGAACCCCATCGGTACTCTCCCGAGGAGCTGGCCTATCTCACCTCCTTCGCCGACCAGGCCGCCCTCGCCATCGAGAATGCGGGATTCTTCGAGGCGACCCGCCGGGCCCTCGTGGAGAAGGTGGGAGCGGAGGCGGCGTTGCGGGCGCGCACCCGGCAACTCGAGGCCGTCCGGGCCGTCAGCGAGGAGGTCACGCGCGAGCTGGATCTTCCCCGTCTCCTCGAGCTCATCATCCATCGGGCGGTTACCCTGGTGGGCGCCGCCTCAGGCATGGTCCTCCTCTGGGATGAGCCAGCCCAGCTCCTCATCCCGCATGCCTGGACCGGCCTGACGGCGCAGCGGCCGACGCTGCGCCTCCGGCTCGGCGAGGGGGTGGCCGGGACGGCAGCGCAGAAGCGCGAGGGGATGATCGTCAATGACTTTCGGACCTCGGCCTACGCCACGCCGCTCCTGCTGCGGGGGACCACGCATGTCGCGGTCCTGGCCGTCCCGCTCCTCTACCGCGATCGCCTCGTCGGCGTCCTCTCCATCAACCGCAACGAGATCGGCCGACCCTTCACGGAAGAGGATCTGCAGCTCCTCAGCCTCTTCGCGCCCCACGCCGCCATCGCCGTGGAGAACGCGCGGCTCTTCCAGCAGGAACAGCGGCGCCGAAAACAGGTCGAGGCCGTTCGCGCCGTCACGATCGAGATCACCCGCGAATTGGACCTGACCACGCTCCTCAGCCTGATCACCCGGCGCGCGATCGAACTCGTGGGAACCGACGCGGGCACCGTCTACCTCTGGGACGAGGAGGGCAAGGTGCTCATCCCCCGCGCCTGGCACGGATACGAGGCGGGGCGGGGAGAGGAGCGGCTGAAGCTGGGCGAGGGCGTCGCGGGGACCGTCGCGGCGCGGCGGGAGGGCCTGATCGTGAATGACTACCGGGCCTCCCCGTATGCCGTCCCCATGTTCCTGGAGCGGACCGAGATCGCCTCCGTGCTTGCCGAGCCCCTGCTCTACCAGGACCGGCTGCTGGGCGTCCTCGGCATCAGCAACCATCGCAGCAGTCGAACCTTCACCCCTGAGGACCGCGAGCTGCTGTCGCTCTTCGCCGCGCAGGCGGCTATCGCCATCGAGAACGCTCGGCTGTATGCGGATCTGGAGCGGACGTACCAGGATCTCCAGCAGACCCTGGAGGGTCTCATCCGCTCCGAGAAACTCCGCGCCTTGGGCCAGATGGCGGCGGGCATCGCCCACGACCTGAACAACATGCTGGCGGCCATCCTGGGACAGGTGGAGTTGCTCCGACTCCGGGTGCCCGACCCCGCGGTGCAGGCGTCCCTGAAGACCTTGCAGACGGCCGCCACGGACGGGGCGTCCGTCGTCCGGCGGCTCCAGGATTTCGCCCGCCAGCGGGCCGCCTCTCCCCTGCGACCGATGGCCCTCTCGCCGATCCTCAGCGAGGCCCTGGACATCACCCGCCCCCGCTGGGAAGACGAGGCCCAGCGCCGGGGCGTGATGATTCGCGTCGTGACCGATCTGGCCGAGTGCCCCCCGATCCTCGGGCACGCCCCGGAGGTCCGGGAGGCCCTGACCAACCTCATCCTGAACGCTGTGGATGCCATGCCCGAGGGGGGCACGCTCACCATTGGTGCGCACGAAGAGCACACCGGTGAAGGTCCATCCGCCGATACCTCAATCGGTCCCCTGGTACCGGCTGGAAGGGAAGGACCGAGAGAGAACGTGACCCTTCGACCTATCGACCCCTCGGCGACTCGACAGGCCGGAGACGGCTGGGTCGAATTGACCGTGACGGATACCGGCGTCGGGATGTCGGAGGAGCTCCGGCAGCGGATCTTCGAGCCCTTCTTCACGACGAAGGGCCTCCGCGGAACGGGCCTGGGCCTCTCGGTCGTCTACGGAATCGTGGAGCGGCATGGGGGACGCATCCAGGTGCGCTCGGCCCCGGGATACGGGACCACGTTCACCCTGCGCTTCCTGGCGGCCCAGAGCGAGCCCGCTGACCAGGCTGCCGTCGCCACGTCCCGGGCGGGTGGCCTTCGCGTCCTCCTGATCGACGACGACCCATCGGTCCGGGAGACGCTGGCCGCACTCCTCCGGGCCGCCGGCCACACGGTGACCGAGGCGCAGGGCGGGGCGGCGGGTCTTGCCCTCCTCGAGGCCGGCCCCGTGGATTGCGTCCTCACCGATCTCGGGATGCCCGAGGTCACGGGGTGGGACGTGACCCGGGCGGTGAAGGCCCGGCACTCCTCTCTCCCCGTCCTGCTCCTCACCGGCTGGGGGGAGCACGTGGCCCCCGATCCGGCCAGTCCCGCTGCCCCGGACCGCATCCTCGGGAAGCCCCTCCCGCTGGAGGAGCTCCTCCAGGCGCTGGCGGAGGTGACGGGAACGGGATAACCTCGACGAAAGACTTGCAAACTCCCCTCTCACCCCTCAGAATCGCCCCTCGGATCAGAACCCGCCGCACCTTCAGGAGGCACGCCATCGGCAGGCTGTCGCAGCATCTCCGGCCCATCCTGCGCCGCCACCGGCGCCTGTTCTTTCTCGGGATCCTGGCCCTCCTGGCCACGGACGCCATCCAGTTGCTCATCCCGTGGTTCACCCGGCTGGCCCTGGACAGCCTCACGCTGACGCACGCTGCGCGCCGGAGCCTCCTCTTTTATCCGGGCCTGATCGTCCTGGCGGCCTGCGGCCAGGGTATTTTCCGGTACCTCTGGCGTAGCAACGTCTTCGGCTTCTCCCGCCACGCCGAGTGGGACCTGCGGAACGTCCTCTTCGCCCACCTCCAGAGACTCCCCCTCGCCTATTTCCAGCGCACGAAGACGGGCGATCTCATGTCCCGCCTCACCAACGACCTGGCCTCGGTCCGCGAGATGCTGGGCATCGGGGCCGTGGCCGCCCTGGACTGCGCGGTGCTTATCCTGTCGGCCCTGCCCCTCATGATCGACATCGACCCCTGGCTCACATTCTGGTCGCTGCTGTCGCTGCCGGGGATCACGCTGCTGGTCCTGGGCTTCGGCAACCGCATCCACCGCGGCTATCGGGAGATCCAGCAGTTCCTGGGGAAGCTCAGCATCTTCGTGCAGGAGAACCTGGCCGGCATCCGGGTGGTCCAGGCGTACGCCCAGGAGGGCAACCAGCAGGAGCGCTTCACGTCCCTCAGCGGCGAGTATATGCGGAAGAACCTGGTGACGGCGCGCCTGAGCGGCATCCTGTGGCCCCTCATGGCGGTCTTCTCCGGCCTGGCCGCGTCCGCGGTCCTCTGGCTGGGCGGCCGCCGGGTGCTCTTGGGACGGCTCACCATCGGCCAGTTCGTTCAGTTCAACGGCTACCTCGCGATGCTCACCTGGCCCGTGATGGCCATCGGCTACGTCGTGAATCTGTACCAGCGCGGCCGGTCGGCTCTCGGGCGCCTGGCCGAGATCCTGGAGACCCCCATCGCCCCGGGCCACCTGGTGCCGGAGGATGGCGTCCCCGCGCGTCTGCGGGGCGACATCCAGTTCCGCAGGCTCTCCTTCCGCTACGGGGCCGACGGCCCGTGGGTCTTGCAGGACATCGACCTCACCATCCCCGCCGGCAGCCGCTGCGCTATCGTGGGGGAAGTGGGGGCGGGGAAGAGCACCCTGGTGCATCTCATCGCGCGGCTCTTCGAGGTCCCCGCGGGCAGCCTGTTCCTGGATGGACGCGACATCCGGACCATCCCGCTCGGCACGCTGAAGGCCTCCATCGGCATCGTCCCGCAGGACATCTTCCTGTTCTCGGAGAGCATCCGCGAGAACATCCTGTTCGGTCGCCACGACGCCACGGTCCAGGACATGGAGGAGGCCGCCCGGATCGCCGCGCTGCTCCTCAGCATCCAGGAGTTCGCCGACCGCTTCGACACGGTGCTGGGGGAGCGGGGCGTCCGCCTGTCGGGCGGGCAGAAGCAGCGGACCGCCCTGGCGCGGGCGCTGGTGAAGAACCCCCCCATCCTGATCCTGGACGACGCCTTCTCCAGCGTGGACGTCCACACCGAGGAGCGGATTCTGGCCGATCTGCGGACCTTCATGCAGGGGCGCACGACCATCCTCATCTCGCACCGCCTGTCCACCGTGCGCGATGCGGACCAGATCGTGTACCTGAAGGACGGCCGGATCGTGGAGCAGGGCACCCACGAGGAGCTGCTGGCCCGGGAGGGCCACTACCACCGCCTCTACCAGCGGCAGCTCCTGGCGAGCGAGCTGGAGGCTCTGGCCGAGCGGAGCAACGGGTAGCCATGCACGGCCATGACGTCCACATCGACGATGAGGTGCTGGGGAAGGCCTACGACACCCGGCTCGTCCTGCGCCTGCTCACCTACCTCGCCCCGCGCTGGCCGCTGGTCCTGCTGGCCCTGCTCTTCCTGACGGGCTACACGGGGTCTCAGCTCCTGGGCCCGTACCTCGTCAAGGTGGCCATCGACCGCTACATCGCCGTGAAGAACCTGGCGGGCCTGAACCGGGTCGCCCTGATCTACGTGGTGGCGATCGTGGCCGGCTTCCTCTGCCAGTTCGGCAACTCCTACGTCACCCAGTGGCTCGGCCAGCGGGTGATGCACGACATCCGGCGGCAGCTCTTCGGACACCTGCAGGGCCAGGACCTCGCCTTCTTCGACCGGAACCCCGTGGGGCGCCTCATGACCCGCGTCATCAACGACGTGGAGAACCTGAACGAGCTGCTCAGCTCCGGCGTCGTGGCCTTCCTGGGCGACAGCCTCATGCTCGTGGGGATCGCCGGCGCCATGCTCTGGCTGGACTGGCGGCTGGGGCTCGTGGGCCTGAGCCTGCTCCCCCCATGCTCCTGGCCACCAACGTGTACCGGCGCAAGGCGCGGGAGAACTACCGCGACAGCCGCCGCATCCTCTCCCGGCTGAACGGCTACCTCAACGAGCACATCTCGGGCATGGCGACGGTGCAGGCCTTCGGCCAGGAGCGGCGGACCTACACCAAGTTCAAGGACATCAACACCAAGAACCGGGAGACGCTGCTCAAGAGCATCCACTACAACGCCATCTTCTTCCCCTTCGTGGAGGTGTGCAGCGCGGCCACGGTCGGCCTCATCCTGTGGCAGGGCGGCGGGATGATTCTGGGGGGGACGCTCCTCCCGGGCGTGGTGGTGGCCTTCCTCCAGTACGTCCAGCGCATGTTTCAGCCCATCCGCGACCTGGCGGAGAAGTACAACATCTTCCAGGCGGCCATGGCCAGCAGCGAGCGCATCTTCCGCCTGCTGGACGAGTCGCCCAGCGTGCTGTCGCCCAGCCGGCCGGTGGCCCCCGCCGCGGTCCAGGGGGCCATCGAGTTCCAGGATGTCTGGCTGTCCTACCGCCCCGGGGAGCCCGTGCTGAAGGGGATCTCCTTTCGCGTGGAGGCGGGGGAGAAGATCGCCCTGGTGGGGCCGACGGGCCACGGCAAGACGTCCATGATCTCGGCCCTCTGCCGGTTCTACGACGTGGAGCGGGGCCGCATCCTGGTGGACGGGGTGGACATCCGCGAGTGGGACAAGCGGGCTCTGCGCCGCCACATCGGCCTGGTGCTCCAGGACGTGTACCTCTTCTCCGGCACCATCGGCGAGAACATCAGCCTGGGGAGCCCGTGGATCACGCCGGAACAGATCCAGGAGGCCGCCCGGCGCGTGCACGCCAGCCGCTTCATCGAGCGGCTCCCGCGGGGCTACGACGAGGAGGTGCAGGAACGGGGCTCCACGCTGTCCCAGGGCGAGCGGCAGCTCCTGTCTTTCGCCCGCGCCCTCGCCTTCGACCCCACCATCCTGATCCTGGACGAGGCCACCAGCTCCGTGGACACCGAGACGGAGCAGTTCATCCAGGAGGCCCTCCGCATCCTCCTCGAGAAGCGCACGGCCATCGTCGTGGCCCACCGGCTCTCCACGATCCAGTTCGTGGATCGCATCCTGGTCATCCACAGAGGCCGGATCCGCGAGGCGGGCACCCACGACGAGCTGCTCGCCAAGCAGGGTCTCTACTACCGCCTGCACCAGCTCCAGTACCAGCTCACCTGAGGCAAGTGGCCGCGAACTGAGGTTGGGGCAGACAGACCACTGCCGCCCGCGACAAGTGCCGGGAATCGAGCTGTTTGAGCAACCGGTGAAGCCGGGTGGCGGGCTGATACTGGCCCTGTCGGGATTCGAACCCGAGTTTAAGCTCGGATCACGTCTTCCCTTTTGTTGGTGGGCGGTTATAGGATCGGAAGTGCCGAAAAAGTGAGTGCAACTGAAACACGAGATCCTGGTTTGCGCGGACAAGATGAGGCGCGCAGTTCGGGTCCACACGGCTCCCCAAACAAGGGTGGGTGGTGGGTCCTGTGGGGGATCAGGGCGGTATAGGTAGGCCAGGTTGTCAGTCGGAATGCATTAATGGGAGGCGAGGCGGGACTACGAGTGTGAGCGCATCAGGCTATTTGGAACCGGTGAGACGAAGAACGGATTTTCTAATGGGGGCGAAAGATCCACCGTAACATTGCTGGAGTTGGTTGAGGGTAAAGCTATTGCAGTAATAGCGTGCGTTGCGGCTACAGTCTTTGAGGTGTCGGTAGTGCCCGTAAATGGGGCGAAGCTCTTTCCGATTAGAAAGTATAGTGTCCCTTGTTTCGTGGCCTCCGGGATGAATGCCAACCTGGCCCAGGAAGGCATCGATGTAATGCAAGGCAGCGTAAAAGAGTACTGTCATCGCCCAGTCGCTGTAGACATTCTTGTCGATGACCTGATAGAAGGCCTCGTTGTGGGTCGCCTGCTGGACGTGATCTGAGAAACTCGGCATGGCTCATTGGGGAGCGTGAAAAGGAAATGCCCCAGAGGGATGAATAAGAAACGCACCAGAGGGCTGAATGGATGCCAGGTCCTTTCCTTGGGAAAAGATGACAGTAAAGTCAAAACGGGTGTTGGGAAATCTATCCATAATCTCAAGCTCGGCAGCGTAAATCTGATCTTCCAGGTCACGGTTCATGTCGGGGATCACAGTCCAGACCCTGCAGAAATCGCTGTCTCTTCGGACGTAAATGTCGTCGACTCCGGCTATGACGGAGAATCTCTCGTGCAAACACGTGGCGATTAAATCGGTGGTGGTCCAGGAAGTTGTCCCGGTAGCTTGGGTAAATTCGATGGTGCGATTTGGTTTCCATGGCCGGCAATAGGGAAAGTGGGCACCAATGTAACGCAACGTGGATGTTTCGGCACCCTCATGGAGCGGGTCTGATTCCTCGACGACGGATTCTTCGATGAGGATAATGTCCTGTTGAGACGCCGGTTCGAGTCTGGGGTAAGAAGCTGATCTCATTGCTTTCTCCTCAGTTCGTCCGGCGGGTTTATATTGACGACGTTGGAGGATTTTATAAGATAAATGGGGTTCCCTTCTGGGTCGTACTCGCCATCTACTCGCCAGACCTCTGTGGCAACCAACTTCATTTTTACGACGGTTTGATCGCTGAGAAGGTACTGATTCCAGTGCTCGTCGGATTGCTGAATGTCTATGAGCTGAGCTTCTTTCTCGGGGCCGTTTGGGGCCATTCGAATCTTTCGCCTTGTCGCGGGCATGGAGGCCTCCGGGTGGCGATTGGAGAAGTTCCCGAGTTTATGGACTGGTTGTTGATCCGGGGAAAGCGGCTGAAAGAATACGTTACACCATATCGCCTGGCTGGGGGCCTGTCAAGGGCAAACGCCAGCTTGCGTGTGCGACATATTTGGAGGCCGCGAGATTCAGCCCGCGGCGCGGGCCTCCCAGAACTCCTCCCACCGGCCGCTGAGGTCGGCGCAGCGTAAGGCAATGATCGCGTTGGCCCCACGGACCGTCCAGCGCATCCCGGATTGCTTGAGCCGGAGGCCGACGATCGTTTTGCCGCCCGCCTCCACCACTCCCGAGCCGACAAACAGGCCCTGGCGCCGGGAGCGGGCGTAGCGCATCCGCTCGGCGTTGGTCTCGAAGTAACCGATGGTCTTGCGGACCGCTTCCTGGGCGTCGGGCGAGCGCGGCCGCAAGCGCCCCAGGGCGGCGACCACTGCCTCGACATCTCCCGCGTCGAGCTCCTCGCGGCGGGCCGCCGTCCAACTCTTGGCTACCGCACTCCCGGGGCCGGAGAGGAGCTTGCCGAGATCGGCGAGGTGCTCCCGGGCGTGGTAGAGGTCGACGATCTGGAGGGCCCCGGGGAAGTGCTCCGCGGCGAGCCCCCAGATCCAGGGCGCCCCGTCCCCCAAGACGACTGACCTGCGCCGCCCGCTGGACGCCCCCGGCGCACGGCCTCCGCGTAGATCCGGCAGCCGAAGGCCTCGGCAGGCTCGATGGCCCCGACGCAGGTGGTCGGGTCCGCGTCCCGCACGGGGCGCCCCCGCTCGTCGACGCGCGTCTGGGTAAAGACGCATCCCAGCTTGGCCTCGCGCGTCTTGGCCTTCCCGGTCTCCCCCTTGCCCTGCCGGCCTTCGGTTTCGTGCGGGACCATCGGCACCCCGGTCCCGTCGATGGCGATGTACAGCCGGGGGACCGGCTGGAGGGCGACGACCTTGCCGGTCAGCGCGGCCGTCCGCTCGGCGCTGGCCACGGCCTCCACCTGCGCGCCGAGGGCCTCCGCGACCCGCTCGACTGCTTTGGTCGTGACGCGGACGCCTGCCAGCTCGGCGACGTCCCGCTGGCCCGCGGCGAACGCCTCCTGCCCTCCCACCCGGCCCAGCATCCGGCGCACCCCCGGACTGAAGGCGGTGCCGACGATGTCCAGCGCCTGATCCTTGGGGATCACCCCCTGCTGGCAGGGGGCACAGTAGGAGTCGGCGCGCTGGACCGTGACGGGGGCGAGCACCGTGTGGACCTGCTTGCGGCGGTAGCCGACGAACGTCGCGTGGTGTCCCGCGCCGCAGGGAATCCGGGCCCCCTGATGACCCCCCCGTCGGCGTTCAGGAGTTGCTCCAACACCCGCCCCCCGATTTGGTGCAGAGTGGTGCGGGTAGCCATCTCGGTGGCCTCACGGTCCAGGGCGCCCCGGCGCCGGGCCTCGCGCAGCACGCGGGTGACCAGGCGGTCTAGTTCTTGGGCCACTTCCTGGTGAAGCGCCTGCGCAATTTTTTTCCAGCCTGCGCCAACTCCCGGCCATCGCCCACCGCCCGCACGGGGCGCAGGTCGCACAGCCGCTCGTTGACCTTCACCAGCTCGGCACACAGGCGGACAAAGGCCCGATAGGTGTCCACCTCGTGGCCCACCTTCTCCAACTCGGGCCCCAGGCGGAGATTGCGGGCGCGGCTCTTCCCGCCAATCGTGGCGTTCCACAGGTACTGCGGTCCATGCCCCGGATGCCCGGGTCGGGCGCAGCCGCAGGTCGGCTTCCCGCATCTCCGGTAGTTCATCGAAATGGTGCCCCGCCGGAAATCGCCGAGCGCCGCCAACGCCTGGTACAGCCGTTGCCGCCGCGCCTCCAAGGTGGCCAGTCGCGCTCCCATCGCTCCCCCTTTCTATTATCTGAATGATTATAAGCATTCAGACCCTACCACAGAAACAGGGGAACGTCTACTTCAACCCACATTTTTGTCCCACACCTGGTCGGGGGTCTGCGCCTTCATTTCCATGGATTGGCGTACGTCCACACGTCCGGCGCGAAACGCTCCGCGAGCAGCACGGTGGTCTGCTCGCTCCGCCGCGCCTCGTTCGTTCTCCACTCGGCCTCGGGCGCCCTCTCTCCGTTTCTGATGCAAGGCGAGTCCTCACCTTCACAAGCTCCACACCGACCCCCTACGTTCCCCCAGAATTGACGACTCCTCCGCGCTATCTCCTCCGACCCGCCCTACTGCGACGCGAATCGTTTGCCGTTGACAGTACACCGGCGCTTCGATAAACTTTCGGGCAGGTGCTTGACATTCGATACGCTCCCCATTGATCTCGGACCTCCCTCTTGGCGAGTTGGCGACTTGATATGCAATTTCAGGGAAGAACCCTTTCAGCGAGGAAGAAATGAAAGAGCTTGTCAGGGCAATTCACGCATCAGAGACACGTGAGTTTTTCAAGACACTCGGCCTTGAGCAATCCCTGGACCACGGCAAGCTTAGGTGCCACTGTTGCGGGAAGGTAATAACCGAGCAGAATTTCCGCGCCGTTACCCGCCACAGGGGTGTCCTCCTTTTCGCCTGTGATGATGACCCAGTGCGCCACGAGGCTCGCGTCCCCTCCCTCAGAGGTATGAGTCATGAATGAGCTAACGTGGTTATTTGGCCTCGCGAGACAATATGGTCCCTGGATAATTTTCGTCGGCCTCGCGTTCATCTTCTTTCGAATCCTCATGGACGAGGACCGCTCCGCGCTGCTCAGGGCTCGTGTCCTCAAAGCGGCATATCAACTTAGCGGTAAGACCCAGAAGAGAAACGCTATATCTCCAACGACATCAGAGGTCGCCTCAACCTAGCCCGCCGGAGAATGCACTTGGGCAAGGGTCTCCTGCCCCGAGCCGTTGATGTTGTTCGGGCGCTCGGTGCTGAGGGCACGACGGAAGACATTTCCGAGGTGAGTTCGTAGTGCGACTCGATCCGAGCCACGAACAGCCAAAGAATATCATCCTGCTAGCCGAAGCGCTTGTCCAGCGGACCACCCTTTCCGGGATACGCCATTCCACAGAGAAACCGTTGCAGGTTGCCATCGACCTCAACCTTGTCAGATCTCTTCTCGCAGAGTTGGGGCGTGACGATGTGCTGGACTCGGTTTCTTTCGAACGAGTACAAACCTAGAACACAAGTGGACGAAGCGACTAAGCGCCGAAACGACCAGATCATGGAAATTGACGAACGCGGACGTTTCACCAGCCTCTTAATGTTGGAACTTGAGGCTTTCGCTAGAAGGATGACCGGCCGGAGCCCGCGGCCCTATATGGCCGGCGAGATTGAGGGGCTCGTCGATTTCGTCTACAAGCTATGCACGCGGCAAGCCGGTGAAGAAAGTCCCTTTGAATTATGCGCGCGCGTTCATCCGAATAGGCGTGATCATTGTCGCCAAGACCCAGAAGATCCTCCAAGGCATCGAACCCTACGTGCGAGCAATGGAAGTTAATCTTGAAAAGGAAATGTACTCTCTCTATGTCATTGTTCTTGACAAGGACTGGCTTGGGAACGCGATCCCGCTACGCACCAGCAATTTATGGATCAAGTAAAGAATCTGAGGGAGCAACTTGCAGACGGACAACGATCGCCATTAAGACCCATGACGTTCAATACACTTGGGTTGATCACGATGGGAGCAGACGGAAGGCGCGGCTGATTAGGTTTGAATCGCCGACCGAACAGCGGTAGCCAACGGGCTGCTGTCGTGGATTTCAAGAACTTTCCGCCCCTTACTGGATTAGCCGGCACCTCTCCTTCCAGTGCCCAGATTCGCCCTTGCTTGGGGAGCCACCCGGACTCGCACTCTGCCCCCTCCCGTCCCCCTCGACCCCGATCCCTCGACTCAGCCCCCCTTGTCATTCAAGAAGCGATAGAATTCTGGCGCCAACTCGAAGTCCCAACAGATCCACTCATGCCCTCCGCAACTGGGGCAGATCACCTCGGGGAGCGACAGCACCAGATCCCCATAGAGAGATCCGAACGGCTGCACCAGGCGGACCCCCTTCACCACTTCACGGTACACCTCGCGCCGCTCCGCTTTCTCCGCCTCCGAAATCTGCTCATCCTTCCCCCAGAGCTTGGGCGGCTTGCTCAGGTACTTCAGGCAGTACCTCAGCCCCTCCGCCACCGATCCCGCCTGGCGAATATCCACCATGAACGATCCACCTGTCACCTCGGCCCAATCCTTCGAGAGCTTCGCCTGCGGCATGTACTCGCAGTCCATCAGCACGTGCAGGTGAACGTGCCAGCCCTTCCCCGTATTGACCACCTCGATGGTCTGTAGGCCCCCACGGACCCGCTTCCGGTACCATGCCCGATGCATCAAGCGAGTGAACGACCGGCGCAGGCCTCGGATGAACTTGCGAGAGAGGGACGCCACGTTCCGCAAGGTGAAGTGACCAGCTTGGGCCGCTTAATCGCTTGGATGCTCTCGAGGTACCCTCGGTACATCCGCCAGAAATCCTTCTCCCGGCAGACCCCGCAGGTACGATCCCC
The DNA here is from genome assembly GCA_963714585.1 of uncultured Methylomirabilota bacterium. Classification (GTDB taxonomy): domain Bacteria; phylum Methylomirabilota; class Methylomirabilia; order Methylomirabilales; family 2-02-FULL-66-22; genus 2-02-FULL-66-22. Next base: position 255,526 of record CAVQPC010000053.1, on the reverse strand, counting down.
ACAGCGCAGCTTGACCACGCGCTTCGCTCCGCACCGTCGCGCAGTAGAGGGTCACCGTCTCATGCCCACTTGTTTCAGAAGTACTATCAAGAGAAGAGAGCCCCGGCCCGCCCGCCCTCTCGACACACGGGACAGAAGCAATCGACATCGCCCGTACAACGCGAACGCGACCCCGGCCCGCCCGCGATCATCGGCGGACCTCTTGACCGCTCGACGGGGACCCCGCCGCTTGCGGCTCCGTTGGTCGCCTCGGCCCTCCCCGTCTCGCTGCCTCGTCCCGTTCGGTCGCCGGAAATCCAATCTCCGGGTCGCCGAGCGCGGGCATTGGTCGGCCAAGTCGGAGTCCGCCGCGGTAGACCGGCCTCGCTCGCTCCGCTCGCTCGGGCTGGCTTGCCGCGTCCTCCGAAGAGCTCTGCACCGATCTGGCCGCTTCTCGAGACAGCGGGAGCCGGATTGTTCTTCAGCGAAGCGGGGAAAATCAGGGGGACAAATCGGGGTACAGGCAGGAAAAAGCAAAACGCGGGGTTGAGGTAACCCCGCGTTTTTGCGTGGTGGCCCTATCGGGATTCGAACCCGAGTTATGGTTACGATCACGTCTTCGCGATTAGTTTCAGAGAGTTACACGGGCGCGAGAGGTCGAAAAATGGGCGTGACTAAAACACGCAGATCGTATCTGACTGGGGCTCCGATGAGTCGGGAATGTAAGGGCCGCCCCGCTCTCTGCTTGGCGATGGAATGAGGGCAGTGTGGCTGTTATCAGCCGCTCGAAGGCTGAGGGGGTCATAGGCTGGCAATGAACTCCTCGTGTAGTTTCTTGATCAAGTCGAAGGCGCTCTTCATCTGGGGATTATTTGCTAACTCTTCTGGAAGAGGCGGTAGGGGTGGCAATAATTCCTTTGGTACTTTGATCTTGCCATTCTGCACTTCGAAGACCGCAAGGTTGACCTGAAGGTAAAACTGGAACAGCTTCGCCTGCAGCCAAGGGAGCGTAACAGAGGTATGCTGTTCAACGGCCACCTTGCCTGTGCGTTGGTCGATCTCTCCGAAGATTAGTTTGAAGTCCCACACGCTTAATTCAAACTGAACATTGTTAGCGTAGACAGAGGCGAAATCATCTGCGCGACTAAATTCCATTGGCGGAGCTGCCTGTGGCTGTTCGACCATGACGTTTCTCCTTTAAGCGGCGGCCTGAGCATTAATCGCGGGTAGTGAACCGATGTTTCCCTGGCCCAGGGTATCAACAAGAAGATGTTTCCGGGGTTCGGGCACGGGGGGCTCGATACGAGGAACAACAGGTCCAGAGGCAGAACCGGGGGTAAAGGCTTTCTCCCACGTCGCCAGTTCCGGCTCAATGAGTGGGTAAGCAGGGCCCATACCGAAAGCGATAGTGTAGTTTCCCGGTAGCAGTCGCAACTCATGTTCAATTCTTTGAAGGTGAATAGTCCCCGTAGCCATTGTCATGCGTGCGCGCTGCGAGGAGATTCTAATTTCTCTGATTCCGAAGAACACGAATAAGGCGCTAATAGCTGCGAGTACGGGTAACAGATATTCAGAGAGGGAAAGGAGTCATCGTAATCCCTCCTAGCGCTGAGTGAATTCATAAGCTTTAACTATCGTCGCGTAGAGTATAGTCATCCCGACTACAGCAAATTGGGTCTTGGTTACGAGGGCGATGTCGATATCGCTCGAGGTCTTGCCGAAGCAAAGGGTGAAGAGCCATACGGCAACCACGAGGATAACTGCGGGATATAAAACGAAAAGACCCCCGAGCACTCGCTGGGATAGGCGGGACCGCTTGAGAAGAAATAGTCAATTGCGAATGCGGCCACAAGGGTAGAGGAGAAGAAAGCAATGGGCCGTCGAGGATGATTTGATTACCGATCGATGCCGAGGACCTAAGAATAATTTTCGACCCAAGAAGAATCCATAGCTGCAGGAGGCCAACACCCAGGTTTATGAGGGTCCAGAGCAGGCCGGAACCCAAGTGCTTGGCGATTCTGCCCATGTGCGTGTCCTTTACTCATCGCATAGAGAGAGGGCGGAGTCAAGAGGATGCGCAAGCTAGGAGTATTAAAGCACAAAGGGAGGCGAGAGCGCAAGAATGCGAGCCGTTCCCGGGGTTCGGTTGCACGGGGGGCTGAAAATACATGCGGGGGGCAAGAGGTCTGGGGTGTTTCCTTGCGGATGAAAAATGTTCTTGACATGGCAATGTGACACCTGTATAAGTGTCGTAATGACATTCATATGGGTGTTGACACATGAGGAGGAGAACATGGAACCCAAAGATTTGAGGGAAGTTGTGGTCGCGAGCCGACAACACGCGGCTCACCCCTCGGCAATTCTCGATCCGCCTGCCCCTGCACGTGTCCGCCAAGATTTCGGCCCTGTGCGAAATGTTCCCGAAGAGAAGCCGAACGGAAATCATTGGGGATCTGCTGTCGAGCGGCGCTGGAGCAAGTGCCGGCGGGTCTGTCGACATACCCCGTACTGAGGGCGAGGAAGAGGAGTTGCGATCGCCAGGGATCCACCCGAAGCATATCACGGCAATACGGAACCGTCTGCGGCGCGTACTTCGCCTTGTTGCAGAAGTACGAGAAGGAGTTGGAGAAGGAGTTGAGCAGAACGGGGGAACCAGCGTCCAGTTCCACCGGAAGAAACCTACTCCGGCGAAAGAGTCTGGACAGGCGAAGCGAGCGCCGAGGCAACGAGGCGCGAGCGCACAGCCGACCACCAAGGCAAGGCCGGCGGAGGTTCTCCGTGCCGAGCGCGACCAACCGGATCGCAGGTCGAGGCGCGGCCGCCGGCCGACGAAAGGATGACCGACTCCCCTGAGACGCGACCATGACCGATGCCCCGCTTGCTGATCCTGCCCTTGCGACGACCACACCCCCGCTCCCTGCTGCTCTGCGACGGGAGACGGCACAGGCTCCCCCTGATTACCCGCCCTGTCTAACAGCGGGTAATCGAGCAGTTTTCGACACCCCCGGACCAGGGCTGGAGGGCGTGTTGAGCCTCGATAAGCTGGTCTTCACGTTCGATGTGGTCGTCGGAGGTGCGCGAGACGTTCCGGCGGCGGATGCACCGGTTGGGCTTCCCGCGTTTCGGCGGGCGCATCTATCGCGAGTCCCTGGAACTGGACGACCCGGCGGGGACGGGCGAGAAGATCCTCGTCCAGTGGGCGCCCTACTTGCTGGGCAGCGTCCCCTTCGCCCGCGTCGAGTTCAACCCGGCCAAGGTCGAGGGGGAAGCGGAAGTCCTGCGGCGCTCGTCCAACCCTTCTTGCGCCGCGGCTGGGCGAGTGCGCATGTCACGCGGATTGACGCGGCGGTTGACTACGGGGTGGCCCTGCAAGATCACGTCTACTACGCCGGCAATCACAAGGGGTGCCTGTACTACTCGCCCGAGGGAATCGAGACGGTGTACCTGGGGTCTCCCCACTCGGATAGTCGGCTCCGGATTTACGACAAGGCCAAGGAGCTGGCCTTACAGGGGAAGCCTGCCCTACCCTACCCCCTGACGCGAATCGAGGCGCAGCGGCGGTCTACAGGCCTTGCAGCGGCCCGTCTGGATACCCTCGCCAATCCCTTCCGGCGGCTCCGGGTGGCCCGTCCCACGCCGGCAGGACTCCCCTTCCGATACCTGCTCTATTTCCAGGATGCGGAGAAGCACGGCGTGGATAGCGTGCTCAAGCGGCTGGGCCGGTGCGAGCGCAAGCGGTTCAAGGAGTACCTGGGGCGGATGCCGCCCATGATCGAGCATCCGTCCTTGGTCTTTGCCCAGGACTACAAGACCCTCTGTCGGAAGCGGTTGACCCTGTTCTTCGAGAAAGGAGGCGACGATGGGCAGCTGTACGGGCGAAGGACTGGAGCAGGCGGGCCAGGCGGCATCTGGACCAGGTGCTGCAGGAGTTGATGGCTCCATCGGGCGACCTTGCCGCGTTCGATGAAAGCTGCATCGGGTGGACGGCGTGCTGTCTTACCTGTGAGGCAGCCACCGAGCGGTGCGCAGACCGGGAGGCGGTCCTGGAGTGGAAGATGCGGCACCAGGGCGCGTCTGGTCATGAGGTCATGATGCATCGCGAGTGGGAGACCCCGGACGGGCTGGGCGGGGGCTGGGGGCCGGATGAGGACGAGCCAAGGTGGATGACGCGAGCCTGACCGACAGAACCCTTGACGGCTGGGTCATTCCTCCGCATACTCCCGGCGAGCGAAGGCGTGGTCGTAGCCCGGACGGGAGGACCGAGGCGATGACCCAACGATTGGCGGACCTGGTCGAGCAGTTCTGTCAGTACCAGCGGAAGCAGCGCGGGAAGGCCGAAGGCGGCGTCAAGACGTACCGGTGGATGCTGGAGCAGTTCCTGCGGTTCGTGCGAGTCCGGGAAGGCCGGCTGGCGCGGGTGGAGGATCTGAACACGGACGACGCTTGCAAGCGTGGATGGATGACATGGCGGCGTCGAATCTGTCCATCAATACCCTGCGCTGCCGGCAGGCGGTGGTGTCCAGTCTCTGTAATTGGCTCGTCAAGCGGAACCTGCTCCCGGTGAATCCCATCATGCGCATGGATCGTCCGCCCCGCCAGTGGACCCCGCCGGCGGTGCCGAGTGCGGCCATCATGGATGCGCTCATTGAAGCCGCCAAGGAGCGGGGCCGGCGCCGGGATGTGGCGGTCTTCCTCCTGCTGCGCTTCACGGGGATGCGGCGGGAGTCGGTGGCGACCCTCCGCGTCGGGCAGCTTGAAGGGGAATGGGGCCTGCGGGGGGTCCGCGTGAAGGGCGGCAAGGTCCGGGACATTCCGGTCCCGGCGGCGGTGATGCGGTACCTGGCGGCCTACGTCCAGGAGGTCTTGACGCCCGAGCACGGCACGGTGACCCCGGACACGCCCCTCTTCTGGTCGTCGTGGGGCAAGCGGCAGGTGGGCCGGACCCGTGCCCCGATGACCGGGAAGAACATCTGGCGCTTGTGCAAGGTGTACGGGGCGAAGATCGGCCAGCCGACCTTGAAGCCGCACGATCTCCGGCACGGGGTGGCGATGGAAGTCCTGGGCGAGCGGAAGAACCTGGAGGAGGTCCGGGCACTCCTGGGGCACACGCGCATTGACACCACGCAGGCGTATACCACCATCCGGCCGGCGCAGTTGAAAACGGCGGTCGCCTTCTACGAGAACCGAGCGGAATTGATGCTCGCCTGCCCTGAAACGCAAAAGGGGTTCCAGGAACATTCGAATGTTCCTAAAACCCACGTCGCGTAAGTACCCACCAACATTGCTTGGTGGCCCTATCGGGATTCGAACCCGAGTTTCAGCCTTGAGAGGGCCGACTACCGCGTCAATACTGGCGCGGGCTTCGGGGCCTGTTGCCACTGCCCGTTGCCACTCACGGCCTCCGCCGCGGCCCGGAGGGTCTTGTCGGTGACGGCCGCGTACCGCCGCATCATCCGCTCGGTCTTCCACCCGCCAAGGGCCATCACAATCGGCGCCGTGAACCCGGCATTCAAGGCCATGGTCGCGCCGTGGTGGCGGAGATCATGGAAGTGGAAAGTCGGAGAGCCCCGCCGCCCGGGAGGCCTTCCTCCACACCCGGCCGATGTAGACGCGGGAGTATGGGCTGCCCGCTCGGATTCGGAAACAGGTACTCCCCCGTGGTGGTCTCCAGCGCCTCGCGCCAGGATCCCCCGGGCCTCGGCAGTCAGGACGACGTGACGCGGGCGGTCTTGGTGCGCGGGAGCGTCACCACCCCTTGCCCCAGGTCCACCTGCTCCCGGCGAAGGGTCCGGATCTCCGTGAGCCGCATCATGGTGAGGCTGCCAGCCGAGCCATGTCGCCGAAGGGCGCCGGCATCCCCCCGCCCGAGGCGAAGACCACCGGCCGGAAGCTCATCCTCCGGTCGGAGCCACTTGACGCGCGTTCTCATCTTCGGGCAGGAACACGCCCGCGGGGAAGCGAAAGCCCGGCAGGGCCCGCTTGAGCATCGCCCGGATGGTGCGGAAGTCCCGATTGATCGTGCTGGCCTTCGTGTGCTGCTGGAGGCGCCACGTCCGGAAGGCGTACAGGTCCGCCTCCGTGAGCTTCCCGAGCGGCTCCTGCATCCGCGCCCCGAGAAATTCCCGCAGGCGCTTCGTGGTGTCCTGTCGCGCGGACGATGCTGTCCCGCGCCTTCCCCCGGGCCTCCAGGTCCAGCAGGTAGGCGTCACAGAGCAGGGCCAGGGTCGCCGGCGCCGCGTCCGCCTGCTCCTCCTGGTCGGCCTGAGCCACGAGTTTCTGCAAGAGGTCCGCCTCGGCCTGCTTCGCGTCGTCCTTGGAGTCGCAGAGCTGGGAGAGCCTCGCGCCAGCATGCGCCACCCGGGCCTGCCAGCGCTTCTTGCCGCGGACCTTCACTTGACGTGACGGACATGGCTCATCCCTCCTTCCGAGCGTGCGGCTTCTCTTTGGCGGGGTTCTGTGCTACCTTCTGCCTGCTCATGCGCTGCTCCTTTGGTGGGCAACAGGGTGTGAGCCGTGCCCCCGGTCAGGTCGCGGGGGCTCCCCTCTTCTCTTTACAGGTCTTCGGGCAGTCGAATAAGCAGGGGGAACACTTGCTTTCCAGCAAGCCATTGCTCAGCCGTACTGACGCCTCCAAAGCGATGGGTAGACCGCGAACGATCTCCACTTCTCTTTGTGACGCAGCCCCATGAGACGCCAGTGTTTCAGCGGTGGTTTCCGCAATCACGAACCCACTTTCTCGAATTTCGGGGATCTGCTCTGCAGCCATATCCTGATCACCCTTCACGTAGGTCTCGCAGAGTCGGGCGTCGAACGAATGCCATCCGATACAGGCCACCGGGCGAGCACCATAGGCGAGGCAACAGTTCTTCTCAAGTAGCGGGCAGGGGATTACTCGCAAGGCCCGTTCATGGTAAAAGAGGCCTCTTATTTCTTCCGCCACGGCGTGGGCGCGCTCGAGGATCCCGACGACCTCCTCCGGGACATTCCGCCGGAGCCATTCAGCCATGAGGAAGATCTCATGCGGGAACGCGGCGACTGCGAGGTGGCAGCACCAGGAGCAGCCGCGGCCGCAAGCCAAACCCCTGGTATCGGCAGCCGCAAAGTGCGCCGCAAATTGGGCAGCCCAACCGTGGGCATTGGCCGCCGCGGCCAGGAGGCCGCTCACGTTGAAGCCTTGCTCTTCAAGGATCTCCTGAACAGCACGCCGCTGGGTTTCCCGCACGTATTCTGCTGAGTATGCGATCCTCGATCTCTTACTCTTCTTCCGCTTCAAAGAGCGTCCCATCGTCGTCACTCCAGCAACTTCCCCACGGTCACCTTGAGGGCTTCTCTTCCGTGTGCGCCTTCAGGTATTCCTTGATGAGTCGCCGGACGATGCCGGGGGCGGTGACGCGGATCCCGGTCGCCTTTGCCTCAGCCTTCGCCAGTCGGGCCAGCGCTTTCAGGTCCTGCTCGTCCAGGTGCAGTGTGTGCCGCTTGATCGCCATGGCGTCCATGCCTCCTAATGTATAACTTAGGTATTACTTCGTCAAGGGTTATTTCCTGCTACCCGCCCCCGTACCGATCCAGCCTTGTCTTGGCCTCCCACAGGCTTTCGAGCGTCATCGTGACCAGGGCCCGGAGGTCTCGGATCTCCTCTGCCTTGACCGGGATCCGCCGTCGCCGACTCAGAGCGGCTCGACAGCGATCAGAGGGGGCGGTCCGCCTTCGCGAGGGCCGCCTCGATGATGGCTGGGAGCGTCTCGATGTGAAAGGGCTTCGTGATATAGGCCGCGGCCCCCGCCTCCATGGCAAGCTGGTGGACCGCGTCATCCTTCACCGCCGTGACGAAGATCACCGCAATGTGCGAGGTCGGCGGGTTCGCCTTCAGCCTCTGACAGACCTCGTAGCCGTCGAGTCCCGGCATCAGGACATCCAGCAGGATCACATCCGGGCGGAGGCTCTCGGCTTTGGCGAGCCCCTCGGGGCCGTCTGCCGCCTCGACGATCGCGTAGCCGGCCGGTTCGAGCACCGCCCGAATACCTGCGCGAAGGCCGGCGTCATCATCCATGATGAGCACGCGCTTTTTCGCCATGGCATCTCCTCCGCCTCTGCCTCGTCCTACCCCGCCACCTTCGAGCCTCGGAGGGCCTGGCACCCGGGTCAGGGCCCGGGTGAGCTGGTCCTCCAGCATGGCAAGCTCGTCCTCCCGCTTCCGCTGCCAGGCGGCCTTGCGACACTTCGCCGAGCAGAACCGGCGCCGGCTGGTCTTCGGGCTGAAATCGGCCTCACAGTGCTCGCAGCGCATGCCCCCCTACCTTCCTACCTCTTTTCCGTTCTGACGCAATCTAGGCCACAAAACGACGGGCTGGGGCAGGAAACCGGGGGCATCCTGAGACCGTCTCGGCCTCCACCGTAGCCCAATCTGCCGGCCCTTGTCCAGAAGCGTGTCACGTTCCCTTCGTCGCGGCGTTCATCGTTCCGGGGAGGCGGGCGCCGATTGCTCCCGCTCAGGCGTCCAGCAGTTGGCCGTCCCCTCCTCGTCCAGGAAGTCAGGGGTGCCCGCCTCCGGGTGGGAGCACTCGCGCGCCATCGAACCGGCAGTTCACACAGCCGGCATGCAGGGGGCTCATTCGCGCTCCGGTTCCTGTGGCCTGGTCACCGGACGGTCGCACCTGCGGCAGAGCCCGGAGAGCTGGTCCCCTGGCTCCAGCTTGGCCCCGCAGCCGTCGCAAAGATCCAGGCCACGGAAAACCAGGAGGATGACCTCCTGGGGGCGCCGTCGCGTCAGTGTGTTTTCTGGCCATTGCCCCCCTCCGTGGTCTTCGTCCGATCGCTCAGGGCCTCCCGCCTCCGAAGCGCCTTCCCCAGCTTCAGGCCGGCCAGGTACACTCGCTCGGGAATGACCAGGATGCAGCCTTTGCCGAGCGGGACGGCTACCATGCCGGGCGGGGGCTCAGGCATCGCGCCGGCCGCCTCTCGACCCTCGCCGTGCGGCTCAGCCTTGGCGAGCTGGGCTCGCAAGTGCGCCTTGAACTTCTTCATTTCCTCGCGGGCGCTCGCGGCCTTGCGATGATGTCCGCGTGCTCGTTCTTCGCGGCCTCCACCTTGGCCTGCCAGGTGGTGAGGTCCGCTTGCAGGGCCGTGCGCGTGGCGTCTGCCTTCGCCTTCTCGGCCTCCAGGGTCTTCGCCAGGGTGTCGCGCTCCCTGGGTGAGCCGGTCGATCTCGGCGGTCAGGTCGCGGATGGTTGCCTCATTCTGGTTCAGGAACATCTGCGCCTTGATGGCCTGGTCAAAGACTCCGGCCTGCAAGAGGGCTTCGCGCTTGGCCTCGTGCCAGCTCATGGGGATGGGGGTGTTCTCGGTCGATTGCGTTTGGTCTGCCATGTCGCTCTCCTTTGTCGGGTGTGCGGGTTACTGGATCTCGCCTTCCTTGACCTGCGGGCCGGCGGTCGTGATTGACGACCTTCCATCCCGCCGGCCACCCCAGGGTCAGGCTCGGCAGCGCGTCTTGCCGAACGTGCCGCTGGCCAGCATGCTCGCAGCCCTTGCGATTGCTTCCTCTTTTGTCATCGGATTCCTCCTCTCAGTGGATGATGGAAACCAACACCTCACCTCCGCCAGCGGGGCAGGGGTTCGTGTAGCCGAGTACACATCCCGTCTGCGATTGCGAGACGAAGCCAGAATTCCGTGTTCCACGAGGGCATCGGCGCGGGGTAGTACCAGTCCAGGCCCGGCGCCGGGAGGGTGATGGTCAGCGTCGTGTCCCCCTCCGCGGCCGTGTAGTACTGCGTGAGGACATGCTTGTCCTTCGCCAGCGTGCCGCGGGGGTCCGGAGGCTTCAGGAGCATCGTCATGGGGTCTCCTCCCGCCAGCTTCTTCGTGATCTCCTCGCAGCTCCTTCACCAGCGCGGCGTGTCTGGTCCATATCCGTGCCGAGGTGCCCGAAGAAATCCGGGTCGGCCATGATCTCCACCTTGCGGTCGAACAGGGGCAGCGAGCTTCGCCCCGGCCGCCGCCATCCGCCGGATGATCCCCGCGTCATTGCCGAGCCCGGTGCGCTCGAGGAGTGAGCGCGTCCCGTCGTCGAGCGTCTCAACGAAGAGATTGGCCTGCGAGGATCTCGCGGTCGTAGTTCTTCCCCAACTCGGCCTTCAGGACGGCCTCGGCGTCCGCCCGCTCCGGCGGCTCTTCCTTTCCGCTCATGATCGCTCTGGCTGCGCGGTGGCAACGTACTTCAAGAGGTCGCTGGTTTCGCTGTGGGAGAAGCCGAGCCGCTCCAACCGTCGCACGCTCGCATTCAGCTGGGGACGTCGTCCAGGGTCACGCCGGGGATCTCGCGGTTGAGCAGCGGCGTCTCCTCGTGGGGCTGTCGGGTTTTCCACGCGGTCGATGGTCTTGTAGAGCCGCTCCACGTCCTTGACCGCGAACGAGTGTCGCGGGTCATTGGGATTGTTGAGCGGATGCGATGGGTCCATGCGCATGTCCAGGATGCGACGCTGGGCCGACTCCACGGTCGGGCTTTGGGGCTCGTCGGATGTGTCCAGTGTCTCCGTCATGATTTCTCCTTTTCCAGCCACGAGCGGCGCAAAGCGCATGCCGTGGCGTTCGAGAATTGGCTGGATGATCTTGAGGGCGTGCTCCGCGCGGCTGAGAGCCCGCGGATCGAGGCGGGGGCGCCGGCGGCCTTCTGCACCTCGCCGACGATTTGCTTGCACTGGAAGTCCGCCGTGTCGAGGCGCAGCTTGTTGGCCTCCTGGATCGCCCAGCGGAGTTGCGCGGGACGCCAACTGCATGACCGTGAGGGCCTCGCGCGCGAGAATTCTGACCTTCTCCACCGCGAGGTCCATCTGCGGGCGCCATTCGGGATGTTTCGCGAGCCACTGCTCCCAGGGCAGCCCGACGAACTGTCTCCAGAGGCCTCCCTGCTCCGTTCGCAGAGTCTCAATCTCCTCCAGGAGCCGCTGGGCTAGGGCGAGCGTGGGCTTGAGGCGGAGGCGGTAAATCGCCAGGGCGATCTTTTCCTCGATCTCGTCCATCAGCTGCGGCCTTGGCGAGTTCCCGCGCCACGTTCGGGAGGAGGCCGGGCGCGGCTGGCGCAGCCGGCGGGGCGTTCCGCGATCGGCTTCCGCTGTGGTGGGTTCCGGTACAACAGCCGTCTTCTCTTCCTTCATGGTGTTCGGTCCTTTCTGGGCCACGCGGGCCCTGGTGCGAGAGGTGGTCATTTCCACGGATCCCAGGTCCCCGGGGCCGTGGGGTCTGTCCCGCCCAAGGGGGCGAGCACGTCACGGGTCGGGAGCCGGTTCGGGTCCCGCGGACCCGTGAGCGGTGCCAGCACATCCGTCAGGGCGGTATTGTGGGAAGGGCGCGGGCCCTCTGCATGCCTCTCCCGGCTCGGCGCGATGCCGCCGATCAAGTAGCAGAAGCATCGCCCCAATCCTCCCAGGGGTGATTCGGCTTGTGGGGCAAGTCTTTCATGATCTCTCCCGTCGGTGTCTGCCGGTAGTACCAGCGCCCGCCCAGCGCCTTGCGGAGGAGTTCCGTGTCGGGCCCCGGGGCGATCTGGAGGAGCGGGAGGCCCGCCAAGGCCATGTTGAAGACGGCCAGCATCGGGTCCCGCCGGCCGGGCCAGGTGGTGGCCCCGGGGCGAAAGCTGCCCCCGAGGGTGTCCCGGATGCGCTGCAGTGGGCTCTGGTCGATGTCATCCTGCTCCCCCGTGTCCATGGAGGGATCATAGCGATGAAAGAGGAGTCTGGAGCCGCGGCGGTCCAGGACCCACGGCGCATGCAGGTCCAGCCAGGGGTACACGGTTTGCTCGACATGCTGGCGGGTGCCCGCCTTCGCGGTGGTGAGGCCGGCGTAGATCCGGACAGACCCGCGGACCCGCTGCCCGATGATCGTCGTGGGCGTGTGCCCCGCGTCCCAGCCCAGCCAGAGCGGTTCGCCCTGCACCACCTCGAGCCGCTCACGGGCCACGTGCGCGTCGGCATTGAAGCCCACCGCCACCTGGGGGCCGAGGGCGACGGCGCCGGGCTCGCCGGCCAGGAGGCGCTTGAGCAGGTCGGGGCGCCCTTCCAGGGCCCGGGCCCACTCCGCCCGCTGCTCGGCGGAGGCACTTTCGCCGGGCGGAATCCGGTAGCAGGCGGTCCCCGGGTGCTGGCGCACCACGAAGCGCTGCCAGGTCCAGTGGTCCTCGTCCGGATAGTTCGAGGTCAGGATCGCGGGGTGGGTGTGCGAGGGGAGCCGCTGGGAGGTCATGCCGAGCATCCAGGCGTCTTCACTGATGCCCGAGGATTGCACGAGGACGGAGGAGGGGGCCGGCTCCTCGAACCAGAGCCCGTGCATTTCCATCCGGAGCCGATCCATCGCCCCCTGGTCCTCGATGCCGAACAGGTCGAGGTGGACCCACTCCGTCCCGCCGATCGTGCAGACCGCGAGGTGATCATCCTGGCGCATCCGCCAGAGCCCTTCCCAGCGGGGGTCTGTGAGGGAGCGCACCGTCTTGACCCGGTGGCTGGTGAAGGTGTCGGCCACGCCCACGAAGCGTGTGGGGAGCGGGAAGCCGGCCTGGTGGTGCCGCCAGGCATGTTCGATCATGGCGACGAACGCCGCCCAGGTCTTCTGCTCGCCACGCGGGCCGAAGCAGGCGAGCTCACGCGCAGTCCCGGTGGACACGTCGCCGACGAAGTGAAACGCGGTGGGACCAAGCGAGAGGGTCAACGTATTCGTCTGGGCTGTGAGGGGGGACGTAACGACGAGGACTTCCCCGTTTTTTTCCCTCCCCCCCTTCTCCTGGGGACTTTCCGCTCCCGCGCTCCCCCGGAGCTGGATGCGAAGCGCTTCCACCTCGGGGGGCAGGACGCGGCCGGCCTGGATCAGCGCCGCGAGATTGCGCACCCGCTCCCGGCTAATCCCGCTCATCCCCACCCCCGCTTCAGCTTCTGGCCTGCCAGGGCCTCCAGGGCCTCCAACTGCTCCCGGAGTTGCTGGCTTTCCCAGATGCGCATCCAGGTATCGGCGGCCTTGAGGCGAACGTTAGCCAGGTCCGAGGACAGCTCACCCCGGGTTGCCAGGCCATGAGTCTCCACCACGGAGCGTTGCACATCCTCCGGAGTGGACCAGGTGGGATCCGGAGCGTCTGGCAGGGTGGCCGGGATCCGGGTTCTCCCGCCCTCGCGCCGCCAGAGGGCCTGGTCGAGGGTCCGGTCGGGATCGTGGAAGGGACACCACCCGCTCTTCGTCGGGGTGGCGCCACAGGGGGAGCCGTCTTTCTTCACCCCACGGCAACGGGGGCGAGTGGTGGTGGTGGTGGTGGTGAGGTCTTCAGTCATCGTCTATCTCCCTCAATGCGGGTGGTGCGCTGCTCGTTCAGGGGAAGGGAGGCGGGGGCTGCGTCCCCGGGTGCCATCAATCCCCTGGTGCGCAGGAATCCCCGCCGCCCAGCTTCATAGTCCATCATCGCGCGTCCTTCCACTTCTGCCGCTGGCCAGGAATGCCCTTTTCGGAGCCTTGCTGGCAACGAAGTGGCAACGGTTCACGTAACCCCTCGTCATTTCACGCCATGTCACAGCCTGCTTAGGGCAGCGTCCCCTCATCCGAGCCGCTCCTGACCGCTCCAGCGGAGCAGTTTTCCCTTCGTGACGGCCGGCTGGATCTTCCCCTCGGCCCGGTGGCGGAGCAGTGTCTTCGGAGCCACCCCGAGCCGCGAGGCCATCTCCTGCGTGGTGAGCATCGGCCCGCCGTTCTCAGGCTTCACGGCCTGCGTCACGGCCACCAGGGTCTGGACCACCTCGAGAAACTCCGTCCACGCGTCATCGTCGCCCGCCTGGAGGCGTTCCTGGAGTTCACCCAGGCGCTTCGTGAGAAACGGCTCGGCCTTCCCGAGGGCAACGAACGTGGCGGGAGTCACCGGGTCAACCTCCGAAGGGCAACCACACCAAGCTGGTTGCCTGCAAGCATCGACTTGGAGACCGGGGCGTCATATCCCCCCTTGCGCTCTCTCCCCTTCCCCATGTTCTCACCCTTCCGGGCTCTCCCCATGGCCTCTATGGCCTGCCCTTTTCCTCGCGCGCGCGTAGTCCCTTACCCTGTGGCCCCCTTCGTATTCTTCATATAAGAAGAAGAAGTAAGTTGTTGTTGTGTAAGGGTCAATGCCAAGGGGGCCATGTCTGCTATGGGCTGGCCCTCTTCGTGGCCCTCTTGGGAGGCGTGGCCCTCTTCGAAGGGGGCCAACTGGCACGAAGAAGGACGAAGGGGGCCAGGTGTGCCAAGGGGGCAACCGCTGGCCTCCTTGCTGGGGAGTTCCCAGATCCAGGCATCCTCTCCGCCGAAACTCCGCTTGCGGGCCATGATGCCGAGGTCCGACTTGCCTCGCTTCAAGGTGCGCTCACTGATGCCCGCAGCCTCCGCCTGCCGCTTGATCGCCTTCGCAGATACCGGCCCCTCAGCGAGAACCTCTCGCAGGAAGTCCTTCGCCTCATCGCGCTCGCTCCGCTCAGCCTTCGCCTCCCATCCGCCCAGCGCAGCCTCTGCGTCCACCATGACAGTGCCCTCTTGCCAGATCAGCCGGCCGCCGTCCAACCGGAAGGCCAGTGTCGGGGGCTTGGGGGCAAGGTTCATCTTCAGCGGGACGTACAGGCGCCGGGCGGGGTCGTCCTGGTCCTCAGTCACGGCGAAAACGCTCTGGCAGCCGCGACGAAGGCCAGGGCGCCGGTCGCCCGGTAGAGGGCACGCTGCTGCTGGCTCTTGTTCAGGTGCATGATGCCCAGGACCGCAACGTCGGTCCGCTCAGCCATGGCCGCCAGGGGCGCGAGGATCCCGCGCACGTCCGCATCCTTGTGGCTGTCCACGTCGCCGAGATACGCCCCGAGCGGATCCACAACGGCGAGGACTGCCCCGGTCTGGAGAATGACGTCTTCCAGGGTCATGAGGTCCGAGGCGAGATTGAAGCTGGAGGGCCTGGCAGGATCGCCTACGCCCGTAATGAAATGCACGCGCGAGACATCCGCGCCAAGGTCATCCATCCGCGGACGCATCGTGTCGGCCAGGCCGTCTTCTGCGGTCAACCATACCGCCGCGCCGCACACGCCCGGCGCGCCGTCCGGCCACGGTCGCCCGGTTGTCGTCCGTGCGGTCACGTCGCCCGCGTGAAAGGATTTCCCCGTGCCAGGGTCGCCGACATTGATATTGATCTTCCCTCGCGCGATACGGCCCGGCCACAGCCAGGAGACTGGCCGCGCGGCCACGTCCTTCAGACAGACGACAACCGCCTTTCTCGGGTCGCCGTTTGCTGTTGCCTGTACGTCCCGGACCGCTTCCCAGAAGTCGGCGAGCACGTCCCCAGGAGAGTTGCCGTTGCGCTTCACCCGCTCAATCAGCCGGTGGGCCTCCTCTTCAAGGCGCCGCGCCTCCCAGTCTCGCCGCACAACGCCGGCATGGTGCGCGACGTTGGCCGTCGTGGGCACCTGGTCCACCAGGCCCGCGAGGTACGCCGGCCCGCCCACGCGCTTATAATCGGCGGGACAGGCCCGTAGGAGCTCCTGATGGAGGCTGGCAAGATCGATCGGCTCGCCGCGGTCATCCATAGAGAAACAGCCGGCCACGGCAATGCGAGGTCCAAGAGTCAGAATCGCCTCCGGCCCTGGCAGGATTTCTCGAACACACTTACGGGCCCCTTCCTCCTGGATCACACTGCCGGCCACGATGATTTCCGAGGCCTCGGAGTGCCGAAACTCCCGGGTCGCGCTCATCGCCCGTCCCTCCGCCGGGTGAGGTCCATCTGCTGGCGTAGGTTGCGGAGCTGTCGGTGGAATGCTCGGAAGGAATCGGCCTGTTTCGAGGCAAGAATAGTTCCGGCCTCCTGCTCCGTAAGATCGGGGAAGGAGAACCGAAGCAGGCCGCTGCCGTTTGGAACGATCTCGGGAGTGGTTCGGCTCTGGAGGCTCAGGATAACCGAGTCACAGATTGACAACGTATCGAACACGGCTTGCTCCCTGCGTTGATGTTGGATGCATGCTTGTCATAGGCTCTTGTTCCTCCGTCAGGCCGGCGCCCCGGCCATGCGCTTGCGATTCAAGACGGCCTCGCGAATGCGCTGCACGTCCTCCGGGGAGTAGATCCTGTCGCCGTTCAACTCGTCGCGCGGTGCAGGCGGAATGACACCAGCCTTCTCCAGCCCCTTGAGCCACGCGACGCTGCGCCCGAATTCCCTGGCCACATCCACCGGCCGCAATCGTGTGCGGGTCACCTTGCACCTCCTCGCGTCTGTCACGCGACTTTCGATTGTGTCGCCTCTTTTTATCCCATGCGTGAACGTCTGTCTAGATAATTACGTTCAATCATTGACAAAGAGTTAACGGTTGTGCTACCGTTCTTCCGGCATATCCGTTGCTTCCGTGTGAGGGGCAGCCAAGAGGAGGTCGAGGCCGATGGCAGCAAATGGGAAACGGTCGAAGGAAGGAAACGTGATTTCGTCAGAGTTGAAACCTCAAGAAGTGAAAGCTCGAGTGGAGCGGCTCTCCAAACAGGAGGACGAACAAATCGAGTTGGCGGAAAGGCGAATGGGCCGCACGCCCACAGACCTTCTCCGGTGGGTGGTGGAGTTCGCGCAGGGCGATCTTGACCTACTGCGTCCCGAGGAGCGGGCGGCGAAGGGATACGATCTCCGCGTCCTTCCGGATCTTGTAAATCCACAGGTGCAGCGCCAGCCCGCCAAATCCTGGGAGACTAGGGGCGGGACTTACGAGCTGGGCCCCATGCCAGAGGAGACGTTGCGGCGAATCCATGGCGAACTAGCAGCCGGGTTACGGAAGCTCTTTAGCGGTGAGTCATGGCGAATGCCGAAGTGGGATACTTGGCTCTACCGATCAAGCCCAGACCGCGCCGCGCGGACACGCTTCGGGCTCATGCGCCAGTTGGATAATGAGCCGGAGACAGTACTCAGCGCCGTGCTTGATCTCATCCTCGAGGCCGGCGGGAAACTGCGCGCCTGCCCGGAGTGCTGGCCGGGTCTTCGTATCTGAACGCAGGCAGGTCTTCTGTACCACTGATCACGGGCAACGGGCACGGAATCGGGAACACTACGCCCTGAAGTTAAAAGCAAAACTGGGCTCTCGTATGGCAGAGCGCTACCGCAAGGAGAGAAGCGAGGCAGCCAAGCGGAAGGCAGGACGGCGAGCCCCGAAGGCTTCGCCTTGAGTACCAGGAACAGCAAGCGCCCGGAGGATCCCGGGCTCTCGCGCTTATCGGGCCAGGCCGGCAGGGTTCGCCTTGTCGGGGGCAAGTCCTGGCCCGTAAGAAACACGAAGGCCCGGGAAGGATCCCGGGCCCCCGCGCGTCAACTCGTCTGATGGATGGCTAGGTCAAACTCTCTAATCGCTCTGTATCGAGCGGCACCTCAAAGTCGCGTTGTTCAAGTGACCGTCGGCGGAGATCAAGGATCGTGAAGCCAACAACCTGCTTTTCGTCGTTAGGATCTACTCGAAGAAGTACACCCTCCGCCACGTCGAAGCAGACGCCATCACGGGCCTTGTCGAAATAGCAGTACATGACGTCATTCGCGACGTCATACATTACCCGCATGCTCTTCAGCTCTTTTTGAGCCATAGTCCCGCCCCTTTTCCAAGCCTACCGATTAAGTAAGCTGTCCGGAGCCGGCCGGTCGCGGATTTCTCATCGACCTTAACGACTACCGCAATGTACAGACTCGAGAACCGGCCAAAATCAATGGGCTTCAACCAGTAGTATATATGGCTTTCCGGATCGGTAGTACTCCGCTGAATGACATTCGGAGCCTGGAGGGCCTGAAGGACATCATCAAACCGGTCGGCCATTTCGGGATGGCCTTCAATCACGTGTTCCCAGTCACGGCGAGTGACTACAATCGCCACCCCCGTAGGATCCTGGACCTGAGACTCACGTGTGAATCGCATACGGGTCCATATCCTTACCTGACCACTCCCTTCCCTGTCAAGCGATATCGTATACCCATAAGCGATCCCAGGCAACTTCGCGCACCCGACATGTACACGGCAGGCTGCTGGGGCATGCTGCCATTCCTTCACAAAGTCACAACCGTTGCCATTCCGTTGCCATTGCCATGGCATTTTCTGGGGTATTCTGGGCTATTCTGGGGTGTGGTCTTATCGCCACAGAAAAGCAGAAAGCGCCCGAAATCCTTGGGATTCCGAGCGTTTTTGCGTGGTGGCCCTATCGGGATTCGAACCCGAGTTTCAGCCTTGAGAGGGCCGCGTCCTAGGCCGGGCTAGACGATAGGGCCAAACGGATGATTCGGAATGGCTGCGGGGCAGGGATTCGAACCCCAATAAGCAGATCCAGAGTCTGCCGTCCTACCATTGGACGACCCCGCAGTGAAACATGAGGGTCGGCAGCCACCGCACGGGCGATTTCTCGCCCGAAGAGACCAAAATGGAAAATCCAAAGGCGCCGCCTTTGGACGAGCGGAGTATCGGCGATCCCCCTTCGTTTGTCAAGGCCAAACGCGCAGGACGACCTGAGCAGGGCTACCGGCGAGGAAACGCCCAGGCCTGTTCCCGTGTTCCTCTGCTCCCCCGCCCCTCTGCTCTCCCTGCCCCCTTCGCTCAAGGCTTGACGTCGCCTCGCAGGCCCAGCTCGTCGGCGATCCCCCGCATGGCCTGGATGACGAAGGCGATGTGCGCGTTGAGATCCACGCCGAGCCCTTCGGCGCCCTTGACGATGTCCTCGCGTTTCACGTTGCGCGCAAAGGCCTTGTCCTTCATCCGCTTCCGCACCGAAGAGGCCTCCAGGTCGAGGAGGCTCTTGCTGGGGCGCACCAGGGCCGCCGCCACGATGAACCCGCAGAGCTCGTCGCAGGCGAAGAGGGTCTTCTCCAGCGGCGTCTCCCGGGGCACCCCCGAGTAGTCCGCGTGGGACAGGACGGCCCTGACCACGAACTCCGGGTAAGCCTTTCGAGCGCAGGACCTCGGCCCCTTTGAAGGGGTGGCCGGCGTCCGCGCTCGGATACCGCTCGTAGTCGAAATCGTGCAGGAGGCCCACGATCCCCCAGCTATCGGGATCGTCGCCGTTCTTGCTGGCATAGGCCCGCAAGGCGGCCTCGACCGCCAGGGCATGCTTCAAGAGGCTCTCGTTTTGCGTGTACTCGGTCAGCAGTTCCCAGGCGGCCCGCCTATCCATTCGCCTCCTCCATCCCCCCCTTGAGTTCGTCATGCAGGGTGATCAGGCGCACTAGCTCGTACCGGCGCTCTCCGCTCGGAGTGCGGACCACGAGCGAGTCGCCCTCCTTCCGCCCCATCAGGCTTCGCGCCACCGGCGAGGCGGTGGAGATACAGCCCTGCTCCGCATTCACCTCCTCCGCGGCCACGAGCCGGTAGATTTTCTCCTCGCCGGTCTCCTCGTCCACCAGGTGGACCGTGGAGCCGAAGGCCACGCGATCCCTCGGGACCCGGGACAGCTCGATGCTGGACAGCTCCGCGATGCGCTGCTTGCAGAAAGCCGATCCGGGCGTGGAGGAACCCCTGCCGATCCTTCGCCGTCTCGTACTCGCCGCTCTCGCTCAGATCCCCCATCTCCCGCGCCCGGAGGATCCGCTGCGGGATCTCCACCCGAAACTCCCGTTCCAGTGTGGCCAGCTCTTCCTTCAGCCGGTCCACCAGGTTGTTTGCCACCACGCTTTCCACCTCCAATGTTGCGAAGCGATTCACTGCCGGTCGAGCGGTCGGCACATCGCCTGCCGGCCGCCCCCGTTCCTCGTCACACCCCGGGCCTGCCGCCTGACCCTGCCCCGATCGCCGGGCGCGCTCAGCGGGGACCCAGGGCCGCATCCAAACGCTGCAGGGCCTCGTCGCGACCCAGGAGGGCCAGCACGGGGAAAATCGGCGGGCTCACGGTGGTCCCGGTGAGGGCGACCCGGATGGGCTGCGCGTACTCCACCAGCTTCTTCCCTCGCAAATCGGCGAGACGCCGCACGGCCGCCTCCAGCGCCTCCGGCGAGAAACTCGGCGCCGCATCCAGCAGGTCGCGCACCTCGCGCAGATCCCCCAGATGCGCCGACGTGAGGAACTTCGCCACGGCCTTGGGATCCTTTTCGCGCGGCGGGGCAAAGAGAAACGCCATGGCGCGGGCCATCTCGAGCAGCGTTCGCGCCCGCTCCACGAAGAGGGGAACAGCCTCCGCCAGCCAGGCCCGCCCCCGCGCCTCGACTGCGTCCGGCGCGACACCCGCCGGGTCCCAGAACGGCGCCAGGAGGTCCACCAGAACCTGGGGCGGCGTCCGGCGCAGGTGGAACCCGTTCAGCCAGTCCAGCTTGGCGCGATCATAGATCCCGGGGGAGGCGCCGACGCGCTCGATCTCGAAGATCTTGATCAACTCCTCGCGCGTGAACACCTCTTGATCGCCGTGGGCCCAGCCCAGCCGCACGAGGTAGTTGACCATGGCCTCAGGCAGGTAACCCTGCTCCCGGTAGGCCTGCAGGGCCACGTCCCCGTGCCGCTTGGACAGCTTCTCCCGATCCGACCCGAGGACCAGCGGGATGTGGCCGAAGATGGGCAAAGGATACCCGAGGGCCTCGTACAGCGAGGATCTGCTTCGGCGTGTTCGGGATGTGGTCCGCACCGCGCACCACGTGGGTGATCCCCATCAGGGCGTCATCCACCACCGCGGCGAAGTTGTACACGGGGGTCTCGCGCTCGTCCGAGCGGACGATGATGAAGTCCTCGATCTCCTCGGCCGCCACCTCGATCCGTCCCTGGACGAGGTCGTCCCAGCCCACCTTTCCGTCGGCCTCCTCGCGGGCCACCTGGAAGCGGATCGCCGCCCGCCGGCCGGCTGCCGGGCCTTGCGCGCGGCAGGGGCAGAGGTGGCGCACCGACTGCTTGGCGATCCGGGCGGCCTCGCGGCGGGCCGCCAATTCCTCGGCGTCGCAGGTGCAGGGATAGGCCTTCCCCTCGCGCACCAGGCGCTGGGCGTGCTCCCGATACAGGGGATCGCGCTCCAACTGGCGGTAGGGACCGACGGGGCCACCCACCTCCGGCCCTTCGTCCCAGTCGAGCTGAAGCCAGCGCAACCCGTCCAGGATCGCCGTGACGGCTTCTTGCGTGGAGCGCTCCACGTCTGTGTCCTCGATCCGGAGGACGAAGGTCCCCTGCCGGGACCGGGCGAAGAGCCAGTTGTAGAGCGCTGTCCGCACGCCCGCCGACGTGCAGGTACCCGGTGGGGCTGGGGGCGAACCGGACCCGAATCTTCTCCGTGCCTGGACCCATCATCCGCCTTTCCGCCTGATGCGCCGCTATTGCTCACGCCTGCCCGCACCGAACCTCCCGTGCGAGAACGCCGGTCATTCTCGCCTACCTGACGAGCATGGTCAAGCGGAACCCTGCCGCGGAAGGGACGCAGGCCTGCGGCGCGCCCGAGTCCTGAGCCCCGCCGGCCGTTCGTGCCGGGCGCGTGATGTCCCGAGAGTTTTCGCTTGCCTTGTTCGCGACAGATTGCATACAATGCCGGAACATACGGGCTTACGAGCGGGCCCGCCCCCGTCCGCCGCGTGCGGGTGGGGCGCAGGAAGGCCGAGGGCGAATCGGAACCGCCCCGAATTCCGACTGAGTGCGGTCACCATGCTGGCAAAGGAGGCACGAGAGGACCATGGCTCAAGTGACGCTGGAAAGTGTAAGCAAGATGTTCGATCAGGTTGTGGCGGTCCGGGACGTGAGCCTCACGGTCAACGACAAGGAGTTCGTGGTCCTGGTCGGGCCGTCGGGCTGCGGGAAATCGACGACCCTCCGGATGATCGCCGGGCTCGAGGAAATCAGCTCGGGCACGATCAAGATCGGCGACCGCGTGGTGAACGACGTGCCGCCGAAGGACCGGGACATCGCCATGGTGTTCCAGAACTACGCCCTGTACCCGCACATGTCCGTGTACGACAACATGGCCTTCGGTCTCAAGCTCCGCAAGTTCCCCAAGACGGAGATCCAGCAGCGGGTGCAGGAGGCGGCCGAGATCCTGGGCATCCAGGAGCTGCTGCGGCCGCAAGCCCCGGGCCCTCTCCGGCGGGCAGCGCCAGCGCGTGGCGGTCGGGCGGGCCATCGTGCGCAAGCCCCAGGTCTTCCTCTTCGACGAGCCCCTGTCCAACCTGGATGCCAAGCTGCGGGTCGCCATGCGCGCGGAACTGAAGAAGCTGCATCGACCGCCTGCAGGCCACGGTCGTCTACGTGACCCACGATCAGGTCGAGGCCATGACCATGGGCGACCGGATCGTGATCATGAAGGACGGGGTGATCCAGCAGGTGGGCGCCCCCCTGGAGGTGTACGCCTTCCCCCAGAACCTCTTCGTGGCGGGGTTCATCGGCTCCCCGGCCATGAATTTCGTCCGCTGCACGGTGAGCACGCAGAATGGCGCTTTGTGTTTCACGGCCCCCGGGATGAACCTGGCGGTCCCGGCGGGCAAGGCGAAAGCTCTGGCGGCCTACAAGGACAAGCCGGTCACGATGGGGATCCGCCCGGAGGATCTGCACGAGTCCACACCGCAGGATCCACCCAACAGCATCTTCGATGTGAGGGTGGAGGTGGTGGAGCCCATCGGCCACGAGATCTACCTGGACGTGAAGGCGGGTGCTGCCGAACTCGTCGCCCGGGTGAGCCCCGACACCCCGGTCAAGGTGGGCCAGACAATGAAGCTGTCGGCCACTCTGGAGAAGCTGCACGCCTTCGATCCCCAGACAGAACGCGCCATCGCCTGAGCTGATTGCGCGGGGCCGTCCGGCCTGCGTCAGAGGGTCCGCCCCGAGGCCGGTCGATTGCGAGACGGCAGAATTCAGTCCCGACGCGCCGGACGAGACCTGGAGGGTTCGGCCGTCGGGACTTGTGCATTCGGGATTCCACGAGGGAGAGGGCCTCGACCTGGAACTCCGGCCGGCGTCCCTGCGGCAACTCCGGGGCGCTCGGGGGCGGAGGCGTTCCTCACCCCACTGCAATCGGAGGGTATCTGCGGATGCGGCGTTTCCTGTCCGACGACCTGATGCAGCGCCTCGAGCGCTGGTCCCCACTCCTTCTTCTCCTCGGAACGGCGGCCCTCTACCTCTCGCAGATCGGGGCGGCGGGGCTCTACGACCCCAACGAAGGCATGTATGCCGAGATCCCCCGGGAGATGCTCCTCCTGCGGGATTGGGTGACCCCCCATTTCAACTTCGTTCGGTACTTCGAGAAGCCGCCCCTCCTCTACTGGCTGACCGCCATCGCCTACCAGCTCTTCGGCGTCTCGCAGTTCTCCGCCCGACTCGTCACCGGCTTGGCTGGCGTGGCAGGGGTGGGCATCGTCTATGGGATCGGCCGGGACGTGTGGGGAAAGCGGGCCGGCCTGTTGAGCGGGTTGATCCTCGCCACCACGTTCGGGTATTATACCTTCAGCCAGATCGTCCTCACGGACATGCTCTTCACGGCCCTCCTGGCCGCCTGCTGCTGGGCGCTGGTGCGAGGCCTCCTGGACGAGGCCCCCCGCCCCGCCTGCATGCTGGCGGCCTATGCCAGCATGGCGCTCGCCGTCCTGACCAAGGGCCTCATCGGGATCGTCTTCCCCGTCCTTACCGTCGCGGCGTTTCTCCTCCTCACGCGGGACTGGCGGCTGCTGCACCGCCTCGAGCCGCTTCGGGGCGGGGCCCTGTTCCTCGCCATCGCCCTCCCCTGGCACCTCCTGGTGGGACTCCGGAACCCTGGCTTCTTCTGGTTCTACTTCGTGAACAACCACTTCCAGCGGTTCCTGGGCGAGCGCATGATGGACTATGCGCCCCTGCCGTTTTACACCTACCTGGCCATGGTCCTGGTCTGGATGTTCCCGTGGAGCATCTTCCTCCCCGTCACCCTCCGCCGCTTCTGGCCCAGGCTGCAGGGCACGACCCGGGAGGAGCGCGGCTTCCTCTTCGTGCTGCTGTGGGCCGCCGCGGTCATTGGGTTCTTCGCCTGCAGCTCATCCCGGCTGGAGTACTATTCCATGCCGGCCTTTCCCGCACTGGCCCTGTGCGTCGGGCGGATGTGGGGGGCCGAGGTCTCAGCCCGGGCCAGCCGTGCCCCCACGGGCGGTCTCTCCTATAGCTGGTTCGGTCTGTTCACGATCGCCGTGGGCCTCGTGCCCGCCTCCCTGCTGTTCCCCCGGCTGAAGAACATCTCCTTCTACAATATGTTCCCCGCCATCGACGCCTACTCGCGGGACATTCAGTACGGCATCGTGTCGCAGGCCAAGGTGTACCCCGTTCCCTCCTTCGACCAACTGGTCCCGCTCCTGCGCGGGGTGGCCCTGATCTTCTTCGTAGGCATCGGGCTCGCTACCTGCGCTTGGCTGTTCCGGCGGCGGCGACTGACCATCGCCTGCATGGTGGCCACCATGGTGCCCAGCCTGGCCATCGTGCACCAGGGCATCGTCCTCTTCGAGCCGCACCGCTCTATCCTGTCCCTGGCCGAGGTGATCCGGCACGAGTTCAGGCCCGGCGATCTGCTCCTGATCGACGGTCCGTACGAGAACTTTGCCAGCGCGGATTTTTACACCGGGGAGCAGGCGCGCGTGCTGGGCGGACATTTCGGGGACCTGGCGTTCGGCTCCCGCTACCCCGAGGCCAAGCATCTCTTCCTGACAGAGGACAAATTCGTGCGGCTGTGGCAGGGGTCCGAGCGGGTCTTTCTCCTGAGCGACGCCCCGGACCGGTTCGAGGCCCTCAAGGCCCTCACCCCGGGCTCGGTGATCCTGGGGCGGAGCGGGAAGAACTGGCTGTTCTCGAACCGGGCGACCGCAGCCATTTCCCCTTGACCTGAAACTATCCACCACCAAGGCACCAAGACACCAAGGGAGTGCGGCAGTCTCGGAGCGAGCGCCCTCGCGCCGAAAGCGACCCCGCGGTCGTCGCCTTCCCAATGCTTTCTTGGTGTCTTGGCCCCCTGGTGGTGAAATGGTATTCCGGGTTGCGGTCAGGCCACCTCGAAGCCGGCGGGCATGGCGACGGTCCCGGCGCGCCCTCGGATCGGGCGCGCCACGACCTCGGCGGCCGAAACAGGTGGCCCTCCCGCCCCCAGGATCTCGGCGGCCAAGGCCTCCAACGTGACACAGGTCACCCCTTCCCCCCGGAGCCCGTCCAGGAGTCGCTCGAGGGTTCCCTGGCCCCGCATTCCTTCCATCTCCGAATGGATGGTGAGGACGTTCCAGGGGCGTGTCGGCAACTCTCGCCGCACGAGGGCCACGAAATCCTGGCCGTCCATCCCGTCCAGGCCCAGGATCTCATCCAGCGTGGGGCAGGTGGTGGGAAGCTGGAGAGTCTTGAGACGCTCTCCCGCCACTCGCGGGAAGAACGGCCGGGTGCCACGGGCATCGCTGGCGTACTGGAATCCTGCCTCGTCCAGGAGGCGCAGACTGGTCGGGCTCACCTGCCACCCCGGGGCCCCGAAGCCGCGGGGGGAGCGCCCAACGACCTCCTGGTAGACGGCCACCGCACGCCCAATCTCCTCCCGCACCTGCTCTGCATCCATCCGGTGCAACCGATCCTGCCAGCGCCGATGGTTGTACCCGTGGATGGCGACCTCGTGCCCCGCCGCCGCCGCATCCCGGAGGATGGGGGCGAGTTCCCGACCCATGTGCCGCGGCGGGAGAAGCGTCCCCGAGAGGACCGTGCGCCACCCGTACGTGGCCACGGCGCGGGTCCGCCGCATCTTGGCCAGGAATCCCGGCCGGAGAACCTGGAAGATCGCCCGCCCCGAGGTGTCCGGACCCATGGCCACGAAGAGGCTGATGCGGAGGTCGTAGGCCGCGAAGAGTCGCAGGAGATTGGGCACCCCGCGCCGGAGCCCTTCGTAGGTGCAGACGTCGACCTTCACACCGATCTGCTCAGCGCCCATTTCCCGCCCGGAACCATCCGATGGTCTGGCGCAGCCCCTTCTCTAGCGGGGTATCCGCCCGCACGCCCAGCATCTCGTGCATCCGGCGGGGGTTGGGGACCCGTCGCGGGACGTCTTCGTAGCTCTCGCCATAAATGGCGGCCTGGGGGACGAAGCGGATCGTGGAGGAAGAGCCGGCGATCCGGATCATCGTCCGGGCCAACTCCAGGATGCTGTGCTCCACGTCGGTCCCCACGTTGAAAATCTCCCCCACCGCGCGCTCGTTCAGCCCCGCCTCCAGCGTGGCCCGGATGGCGTCATCCACGTAGGTGAAGCAGCGCGTCTGCGTGCCGTCGCCGATCACACTTACCGGCTCGCCGCGCAGCACCTGCCCCATGAAGATGGTGATCACCCGGCCGACGTCGATCTTGTCCAGGCGCGGCCCGTACACGTTGAAGTAGCGTAGGATCACCACTGGAAGCCCCAGCCGGTGGTAGGCGAAGCAGAAGTGCTCGCCGGCCGCCTTGGAGGTGGAGTAGCACCAGCGGTCGATGCGCGTGGAGCCCAGGACGCGCTCGTCATCCTCCCCGAAGGGGACGCGGGGGTTCCGTCCGTAGACCTCCGAGGTGGAGCTGAAGACGACTTTCCGGTTGTGCTTGTAGGCCAGCCGGAGCAGTGCCTGGGTGCCGTTGATGTTGACGTTCAGCACCTCGTAGGGGTCACCCACGTAGTGCTCCACCCCGACCACCGCCGCCAGGTGGTAGACCAGGTCGCACTTCAGGACCAGGCTCTCCAGGATCTCGGTGGAGAAGATCGAGTCCCGGATGAAGTGGAAGCGGGGGTTGCCCAGGTGGTGTCGCACCTTGAGGTCGCTCCCCACATCCAGGATCGTCACCTCATCGCCCCGCGCCAGAAAGGCGTCGGTCAGGTGCGATCCCAGGAATCCCGCCCCGCCCGTGATCAGAACTTTCACCTCTGTCTCCTCTCCTCCCCCGGCCCCGGATGATCAGGAGAGACAAACTGCCGCGTCCCCGTGACGGCAACGGCCCGCCAGAAATCCATCCCACTCACCTCAGACTCGCCCTCGGCTTGCAGGCGAAGGATCTCCAGCACGCCATCGCCCGCCGCCACCCGGAGGGCCCCTCCTTCCCCCGGCCCAAGGAGTGTCCCCGCCGGCCCGGCCGCCGCCTCCCCGGCCGGCGGCCGGGCCGCCCAGACGAAGATCTTCCGCCCCTCGCCGCCATAGGTGAACGCGCCGGGGAAGGGGTGAGTGACAGCGCGGATCAGGTCATAGATCTCCCGGGCAGGCCGCTGCCACTGGATGAGCCCGTCGGCCGGCGTTCGCTGGCCGAAGGTGGTCGCGGCCGTGTGGTCCTGAGGGATGCGGCGCGCGCAGCCCGCCGCGATCAGGGGGTACTGCTCCGCCAGGAGCGCCCGACCCGCCGCCGTCAGCTTCCGCCACAGGCTCAAGGCCGTGTCCTCGATGACGATGGGGACCGACCGCTGCCCGATGATGTCCCCGTGGTCGGCCCGGACGTCCATGTAATGGAGCGTCACGCCGGTCACCGCCTCCCCCCGCACCAGCACCCAGTTGAGCGGGGCCCGTCCGCGATACTTCGGCAGGAGAGAGCCGTGCAGATTGATGGCCCCCAGGCGGGGCACCTCCAGCAGGGCCGGGATGAGGAGGCGCCGGTAGTAGAAGGAGAAGAGGAGATCCGGCCGGAGGGCGCGGATCCGCGCCGCGAAGTCCGCCGTGTTGGGGTCCTCCGGGATGTGGACGGGGAGCCCGCGGGCCGCAGCCCACTCCGCCACCGAGGCGAACCAGACGGCTTCCCGGGGATCATCGCGGTGCGTCACCACCGCCGCGAGGCACGCCCCCTGGTCCACAAGCTCCTGCAGGCACACGGCCCCCATGTCGTGATACGCGAAGGCCACGACGCGGAGCGATGCGGGCGCAGGCATCGCTATGGGATTGACGGTCTCGCGGGGACGAGCCACACCCGGTCTCAGCGGCGAGGCCGGCGCGCTGCGGCCCTACTCGTAGATGTGCTGGATAACATAGCGCGGCCGGCGCCGGACCTCCATGTAGATCCGGCCGATGTACTCACCGATCAGCCCCAGCGCCAAGAGGTGGATGCCCACGAACACAAAGAGGATGGCAAAAAGTGTGAAGACCCCTTCCGACTCGGGCCCGATCAACAGGCGCCGGAGGAAGAGGAAGCCGCCGAAGCCCACGCCGAGCAGGGCGATCGCAATGCCTGCCAGGCTGACGATCTGGATGGGGAGGAGCGAGAACCCCGTCATGAGGTCGAAGTTGAGGCGGATGAGGCGGAACAGTCCGTAGCGCGAGCGGCCGCGGACTCGAGGCTCATGCCCGACCGGTATCTCCGTGGGGGATCCCGCGAAGGTGTTGGCCAGAGCCGGGATGAAGCTCGAGATCTCCTGGCAGCCTCGCAAGGTGTCCACGACCTCTCGCCGGTAGGCCCGGAGCATGCACCCGTAGTCTCGCATCTCCACCCCGACCATGCGGGACGAGAATTTGTTCACGATCCAGGAGCAGGCGCGGCGCACCGGATGGTCGTGACGGCTCTGCCGCCAACCTCCCACCACATCGTGGCCCTCGCTGATCTTGTCCAGGAGGCGCGGGATGTCTTCGGGCGGGTTCTGGAGGTCGGCATCCAGGGTGACGACGATCTCCCCCCGGGCGTGGTCCATCCCGGCGAACACGGCGGCGTGCTGGCCGTAGTTCCGGTTGAACTGGATCACGCGCACCGCCTCGTGTTTCTCTTGCAGGCGACGGAGGATGGCGAGGGAGTGATCCCGGCTGCCATCGTCCACGAAGAGGACCTCGTACGGTCGGCCGATCTCGTTCAGGACGAGCTCGAGCCTGGCGTACAGGGGCTCCAGGTTCGCCTCTTCATTGTACACGGGGATGATGATGGAGATGTCGGGCATAGGCCATCTGGGAGACATTGCATCCGATGTGAGATCGCTCACCCCCCACGGGATGAGGCCCCGATCTTGGCAAAAACGCCGCCATACTAGTCGGATTCCACCGGGGAGTCAAGCTGCGCCGCAGCCACATGAGGTCTTGCGCGGAGCAATCCCTCGGGTCAAGGGAGGGGTGCGGAGGTCCTGGCCTGGCCGCGAGCCGTCCGGTTTCTCCAGTAGGCAAGGAGATCCCGGAGGGTCCGCTCGAGGGGGATGGTGGGCTCCCAGCCCGTGCGCAGGCGAAGCGCCCGGTAACTTCCGGCCAGCACGTCGATGTCCTGGGGGCGCTGTCGGTCGCTCTCCGGAACCACCTCTACGGACAGGGTCGCCAGCCCGATGAGGATCGCCAAAACCTCTCGAAGGCTCACCACGCGCCCGGAGCACACGTTGTACACGGCGCCGGCCTCTCCCCGCGCGAGGGCCGCCGCATAGGCGATCACGATGTCCCGGACGTCGGCGAGGTCGCGACGGACCTCCAGGTTGCCCACCAAGAGCCGGGGCGCCCGGCGGCCGGCCTCGATCTCCGCCAATTGACGGGCCCAGTCCGGCAGCGCAAACTGCGGGCTCTGGCGCGGGCCGGCATGCGGGAACGGGCGGACGCGGACAATGTCCAAGCCGTAGTCCGTGGCGTAGCGGCAGGCCACCTGCTCGACCGCCGCCTTGCTGCTGCCGTACGGCGTCACGGGGAGCAGCGGGCGATCTTCGCTGAGGGCTGTCGCCTCCCGCGCCGACTCGCCGTACGCCTCGGCGGAGCTCACGCAGAGGATCCGCGGCCGCGAGGCGGCCTGCCGGAGGGCCTCCAGGAGCCCGCGCGTCCCGAGGACGTTTGCCCGGAAGGTCTCCCGGGGGTCTGTGAGCGACTGCCGGACGGAAGCCGCAGCCGCGAGGTGGTAGACCTGCTCCGGGTGAATGGCGCGCAGCGCGTCCACCAGGTGGGCAGCATCCAAGAGGTCCCCTTCCACCAGGTGGAGGCGAGCCGCCGATGCTCCCGTGAGAGCGGGCTCGAGGTTGCCGACATCGCCCCGATCCAGGACCAGGCCGAAGACCTCGGCTCCTTGCGCGAGGAGGAGCTCGGTGAGATAGGAGCCCGCGAAGCCCGCCGCGCCGGTCACGAAGGCGCGCATCTGCACGATCCAGGCACGGCAGGAGAGGCAGCCAGCATGATCGCCAGGGCCTCCTGCCAGGGTCGGAGGGGGGGGAGGCCGGCCTTGCGCCACGCCGCATTCTCCAGGACGGAGAGGGCGGGCCGGCGGGCCGGGCGGTTCAACTCGTCCGAGGTCATGCGCAGGAGGGGGACGCTGGCCTGCCCCGTCAGGAGCAGGATGGCGGCGGCAAATTCGTACCAGGAGCAGGCGCCGGCGTTCGTCACGTGGAAGACGCCCGTCAGCTCCCGGGCGAGCAGGCAGGCGATGGCCTCGGCGAGGTCTGTCGCGTACGTGGGCGACCCGACCTGGTCGTCCACGACGCGGAGCGGGCCACCCGCGGCCGCCTTCTCCCGGATCGCCCTCACAAAGTTCTTGCCGTGGCTCCCATACAGCCAGGCGGTCCGGACGACGGCCCAGTGCGGGGCGATGGCGCAGGCAGCCCGCTCCCCCTCCAGCTTCGAGCGGCCGTAGGCATTCAGGGGGGCGGGCGGATCGTCCTCCAGGTAGGGTGCGCCCTTCGTCCCGTCGAACACGTAATCCGTGCTCAAGTAGACCAGGCCGGCCCCCGCTCGGCGGCACGCCTCCGCGACCCGGCGTGTGCCCCGGGCGTTCACGGCCATGGCAACGTCCGGCTCCCGCTCGCACCGATCCACGTCGGTGACCGCTGCCGCGTGCACAATCCAGTCGGGCCGGAGCGCCGCCAGTGCATCGGAACAGGACGCCGCGGTGATATCCAGCTCGGGCAGGTCAACGCCGAGGACCTCCCCGCCTCCCGCCAGGCAGCGCATCAGCTCGATGCCCAGTTGCCCTTTGGCCCCGGTCACGACAATCCGCATCGCGGCTCAGCCTCCCCGGGTCACGTCGGCCGGCCAGCGGTAGGGCACCTCGGGGCTGTTCCACGGGATGCGGTACTCGTCGGGGTTGCTCCGGCGGTACGGCAGGGTGGGGATGTTGATGATCCGGGCCTCCTCGCAGGCGCTGGCCGTGAAGCCGTGCAGGATGAGCGGGCGGGATCTTCACCAGGAGCGGGGGCGGCTCCTGGGACGGGGGCGCGTGGAGGCGGACCTCCTGGACCATCCCCCGCGTGGGGGAGGTGTCGCGGGGATCGTACAGGACGAGCAGGGCCGTCCCCCCGACACAGACGAAGTAATCGGTCTGGGCCTTGTGGTAGTGCCAGCCCTTGGCCACGCCCCGGACACAGCCGGTGAGGTAGACCTGGCCGAAGCGCTCGAAGAGGGGCTCGTCCGCCCGCAGCATCTCCATCAAAAACCCCCGGTCATCCGGCAGGACCGTGAGGGGTTTCACCTGCACGCCCTGGATCATCGTCACACTCCCCGCGGCTCGTGGCCCGTCGTCAGCAGAGTTCGATGCTACTCTGATCTCCCAGAATGAACTTCTGGGTCTTGGGCCGGCCCTCGCTCTTGCGGATGATCACTTCCCGGCCCAGCAGGCTCCGCTCGATGCGGACGTCGGCATCCAGGATTTGCGTGTCCTCGAAAAGGATGCTGTACTCCAACTCGCTGTTCCGGATGACGCAGCGGCGCCCCAGGGAGGTGAAGGGCCCGATGTAGCTCCGCTCGACGACCGCCTCGGCGCCGATGATGGCCGGCCCGCGGATGTGGCTGGCGGTCACCTTCGCGCCCGCCTCCACCACCACTTTCCCCGCGATGTCGCTCGCCGTATCCACCTCGCCGTGGATGACGGGGCCCATCCCGTCCAGCACCTGGTCCAGGACAAAGCGGTTGGCCTCCAAGAGGTCCTCCGGCTTCCCGGTGTCCTTCCACCACCCCGTGATCTCCGAGAAGCCCACTTGGAAGCCGTGCTCTATGAGGTACTGATGGGCGTCCGAGATCTCCAGTTCGCCCCGGGGGCTCGGCCGGATGCTCCGCACCGCCTCGAAGATGGGCGCGGCGTACACGTAGATGCCGGTGACGGCATAGTTGCTTGTCGGGTGCGCGGGCTTCTCCACGACCCGCGTCACCCGACCGCCCTGCACCTCGGCCACCCCGAACCGCTGGGGCTCGCGCACCCGCGCCAGCACCAGGTGGCACTGGTCCCCCTGCGCCTGGAACCGCTCCACGAACTGCCGGATCCCCCCCACCACCACGTTATCCCCGAGGAAGAAGACGAAGGGCTCGCCGCGCAGATAGGGCTCGGCGACCTGGATCACGTGGGCGAGCCCGCGGGGGGCATCCTGGAGGAGGTAGGTGATCTCCAGGCCCCAGGCGGACCCGTCCCCCAGGGCCCGGCGAATCTCCTCGCCCGTGTCGGGGTTGATGAGGACGCCAACCTCCCGGATCCCCGCAGCCGCCACCGCCTCCAGCGCGTAGTGGATCATGGGCTTGTTGGCGATCGGGATGAGGTGTTTGTTGCTGGTGTGTGTGAGCGGTCGAAGGCGCGTTCCTCGCCCCCCCGCCGTGATCAGGGCGCGCATGGCGTCTCCTCGCAGATGGGCCGCGGCTCAGCCCTGGTTCGGGGCCTCGGCCTCGTCGATGAGCATGACCGGGATGCCGTCCCGGATGGGATAGCGGAGGCCGCAGGCGGGCGCGGTGCAGATGATGCGCTGGGCGGCCTCGTCCAGCCGCACCGGCGCCTTGCACTTGGGACACGCCAGGATTTCCAGAAGCTCCTTGTCGATCATCGCCCATCCTCCTCAGCGCCGGGCCCGCCGGCACAGCCTGTCACAACCGCATTCGCAGCCTCGCACGACGCGAGACGCGCGGCTCGCCCGGCCAGCGTGGCCGGCAGACACTAGCAACCGCCCCAAAGATCTGTCAAGCCGCACCCCTCAGAGGCGGTCGCGGGTCATGATCACCGCATCCTCGATGGGGTGGGAGTAGTACTGTCTCCGGATGCCCGTCGGCGCAAAGCCCAGCTTCCGGTACAGGGCCTGGGCCCCCGTATTGGAGGCGCGCACTTCCAGGAAAGCCGAGCGCGCCTCCCGCGCGCGGCCGCGGCTCAGGACCTCTTGGAGCAACGCCGTCGCCACGCCCCGCCGCCGCCAGCGGGGGTCCACGGCGACATTGTTGATGTGCAGTTCGTCGGTCACCACCCAGGCGCAAAGGTATCCAACCAAAGGCGGCGGCGTACCGCTGCCGGGGGCCCGGGCGACCAAAAGCTCCGACAGCGTCCCCCGACCCAGTTCACGCTCGAACATGTCCTGGGTCCAGGGTAGGCCGAATGAGACGACCTCGATGCGCAGAACCTCCGGGAGGTCGGACACGGTCATGGGCTCGATGCAAACATACGCGGACGACGCTGGCATAATCTCTGGCGTGGCGCGCCTACCGGGCGGCCAGTCTCCGTCGGAGCCTCAGCTCGGCCTCGGACGGGCGCAGGTAGAGGGGAACTAACGCGTCGAGGGCGTCTCGTTCTCCGCGGAGCAGACGTTGTCGGCCGAGGTCCGCCACGCTGGCCGGGCGCGCCCCGCGACTGGCCACGGGCGGGACCAGGACCTTCTCGCCCAGGAGGCGTCGGAACAGCTCCCCGTACTCCGCCAGGCCATCTCCCAGGAAAAGCGTGGGCCGCCGGATCGTGGCGCAGAGGGCTTCCGGGGCGAGCGCCGCCGCTGCCATTACCGTGACCAGCGCCCCGTGCTCGTAGCGGAAGAGGGCCGCATAGACTTCCTGCTTGCGCGCATCCAGGACGGGGCAGACCGGAACGGCGGCGTAGGGCACGCTCCACGCCAGGACCTCCAGCGTCGGGACCCCGACCAAAGGGAGCCCCGTCGCATAGGCCAGCCCTTTGGCCGTGCTGAGCCCGATGCGGAGTCCGGTGAACGAGCCCGGCCCGATGCTCACCGCCAAGCCGCCCAACGCATCCAGCCCGACGCCCGCATCCATCAGCAGCCGATCCAGGGCGGGAAGCAGCCGCTCGGAATGGGTCACCTCGACGTTCAGCGTGTACTCCGCCACGAGGCCCGTCTCCCCGACGAGCGCCACGCCGCCCTGCATGGTCGAGCTTTCGATGCCGAGGACCAGCATGTCCATTCTCCGCGCCGGAGTATACCCGTCAGCCAGAAGCGGCGCAAGCCGGCGCCGGGCCTTGCGCATTTGACAACCCCAGCCTCCCCCGATAGCATGCCCTGCATCCCGGGGCGGTGCAGCCCCGCGTGCACACCGTCTCCCAGAGGCAGAGGAGGCCCCTATGAAAGCGGTCCGATTCCATGAGCACGGCGGTCCCGAGGTCTTGCGGTACGACGACGTGCCCGAGCCTTCCCCCTTGCCGACGCAGGTGAAGCTTCAGGTGAAGGCCGTGGCCCTGAACCACCTGGACATCTGGCTGCGCAAGGGCCTGCCAGGCATCAAGGTGCCCCTCCCCAAGATCGGCGGCTGCGACATCGCAGGCGAGGTCGTGACGACCGGCCCGGCCTGCGCCCGCATCACGCCGGGCCAGCGGATCATGGTGTCGCCGGGCATCTCCTGCGGGCAGTGCGCCGCCTGCCTCCGCGGCGAGGACAACCGGTGTCGGGCCTACCAGATCATCGGGGGCTATGCGGTGGACGGCGGCTGCGCCGATTTCGTGTGCGTCCCCGAGGTGAACTGCATTCCCATCCCGGAGCAGTTGGACTACGCCGCGGCCGCGGCCGTTCCCCTCACCTTCCTCACCGCCTGGAACATGCTGGTCCGCCAGGCCCGGCTCCGGCGCGGCGAAGCGGTCCTGGTCATGGCCGCGGGAAGCGGCATCGGCACCGCCGCCATTCAGATCGCCCGGCTCTTCGACTGCCGGGTGCTCGCCGTCGCCGGCACGGACGAGAAGCTGGCCAAGGCCAAGGACCTCGGGGCGGAGGCGGGGATCAACTCGGCGCGCCAGGACCTGGGCGGAGAGGTGCGCCGCCTGACGGGCAAGCGGGGCGTGGACGTGATCGTCGAGCACGTCGGCGGTGGGACCTGGGAACAACTCATTCCCAGCCTGGCCCCCGGGGGGCGCCTGGTCACCTGCGGGGCCAGCGCCGGCTTCGACGCCCGGGTGGACATCCGGTTCCTCTTCTCCAAAGGTCTCAGCATCGTGGGCGCTTTCATGGGATGCAAGGGGGATCTACTGGAGGTGGTGCGCGAACTGGCCGAGGGGAGGCTGCGGCCGGTGGTGGACCGGACCCTCCCCCTCTCGGAATGCGCACAGGCCCATCGGCTGATCGAGGAGCGGGCCCAGTTCGGGAAGATCGTCCTGCTCCCCTGAGCGGAACGCGTTCGGCTGTTCGACCGTACGGCTGTTCGGGGACGGTCGAACCGACGAACCGCCGTACCGTCGAACGCCTTTTGCCTCACGTCCTAAGGCGCTCCACATCCTGGGCGAAGTGCCGCATTCCCCAGAAGCAGAAGGCCGCGGCCGCCCCAAGGGCCCCGGGCGCGATCCAGAAGGCGGCGGCCAGCCCGACCCGATCCGCCAGGATGCCCAGGATGGCGGGCGAGATGGCGTCTCCCAGGGCGTGGATGACGAAGATGTTCGCGGCGTAGGCCGTGGCCCGCACCTCGGGGCGGCTCACGGCGGCGATGATGGCGTTCAGCGGGCCGGTATTGAGGAAGATGAAGACCTCGGCCAGGAAGATGGCCGCCAGGACCCAGGTCCGGTCGCTCATCAGGATGACCGCGGCGGCGCAGGGCACGCTCAAGGCGAGCCCGACCCCCGAGACCAGGAAGTAGGCCGCCGGAATCCGGCGCAGCAGCCGATCCCCCAGCCAGCCTCCCGCGACCGTCCCCCCGACCCCGCTCACCAGCGTGAGGATGCCGAAGGTCAGGTTTGCCTCGGCGAGGCCCATCCCGCGCACGCGGACGAGATAGCTTGGCACCCAGGCCGCGAGGCCGCCGACGGCGAAGGTCATGGCCGTCATGGCCAGGCAGTTCAGGAGGTAACTCTTCGTCCGGAGAAGGCCGAGGTAATCCTCCAGCCTCGCCTGCCGCATCGCGGATGGCGCGGACCTCGCGTCCTCCAGCCCGCCTCGCGGTGGATCGGGGAGGCGGCTCGCCGCCCAGGTCACAAGGAGGCCGGGGATGCCCACGGCGAAGAAGACCGCCCGCCAGCCCAGCGCCCGCTCCAGGAGCCCCCCCAGGAGATACCCCAGGGCACTCCCTACCGGGATGGCCATCGAGAAGATGGCGAGGACGCGTCCGCGCTGGGCGCTGGGAAACCCGTCGGCCAGCATGGCCGGGGCGATGGATCCGTAGCTCGCCTCGCCGATGCCGACGACGGCGCGCCCGACGAGCAGTTCCCGGTAGCTTCGGACCAGGCCGGAGAAGGCCGTGGCCACGCTCCAGAGGCCCACGCCGAGGCCGATCAGCCGCGGGCGATTCGATCGGTCGGCCAGGAAGCCGAAGACCGGCGCCGTCGAGAGGTAGACCCACATGAAGGCCGAGGCCAGCAGCCCCAGCTCCGTGTCCGTAAGACCCAGCCCGGCCTGGATGGGCGGGAACACGGCGTAGAGGACCTGCCGGTCGATGTAGTTGAGGAGATTGACCGCGGACAGGAAGAGCAGCAGGCGCGTGGGGACGCTCACCGGGATCCCCCTCCGGCAAGTGTGACGGCAGCCGTCCCGCCGGCCGACTCCCCCGCCTTTGCCCAGTAGAGTCCCGCAGCGACCCCGGCCAGAAGTGCGGCCCCGCTGTAGCACCAGGCCATTCCCAGCCGCCCGTAGGCCAGGCCGCCCAGGACGCTCCCGAGAAGGCCCCCCAGGCCGAAGGTGGTCGAGGCGAAGACGCCCTGCGCGGTGGCCCGGAGGGGGTCGGGGACGAGGACGTCCACCGTCTGCACCGAGGCGAGGTAGAAGACCCCGAAGGTGAAGGCATGCGTGACCTGGATGGCGAGCAATGCAGCGGGCTGACTGGCCAGCACGGAGAGGCCCCAGCGCAGGACGCCGATCCCCATCGCCAGGCTGAGCCAGGTCCGGATGCGGGCCAGCCGGCACAGCCGGCCCCAGGCCAGCATGACGCAGAGCTCGCTTCCGGCCGCGAGGGCCCAGGCCGCCCCGGCAAAGGCCCCGGAGAGGCCGAGCCGCTCGAGGTGAATCGTGTAGAAGGTGGCATAGGGGCCATAGCCCGTCCAGGCCAGGCAGGTCGCCACGAGGAGGACGCGGAATTCCCGGTTCCGGACCAGGGAGAGCACGCCAGCCAGCCGGACCCGTGGCAGCCTGGCGTCCTCGCGGCCCCTCCCGAGGAAGGCCACGACGCCGGAGACCGCCAGGGCCAGGGCGATCCCGTACATCGCGCCCTGCAGGCCGCGATGGTCTATCCAGGCGCCCGCCGCCACGGCGACGAGGATGTAGCCCAGCGTCCCCCAGAGGCGGATTCCCGCGTAGCGGTCGCGGCGGCCGGCCAGGGCTCGGAAGGCCATGCTGTTGGCCAGCGGGATGAGCGCGGCCCGAAAGACCGAGAGGGCGAGGACGGCGGCGGCCACCACCAGGAAGCGGTCCAGGCGGGGGAGCAGGAGGGCCACGGCCGCCGCCACCCAGGTATTCAGGAGGAAGATGCGCCCGCCCCGGCGGGTGACGTCGGCGAGGGCTGCCCAGGCGAAGGGGGCGACTACCGCCACGGCCGGTGCGATGGCATTCAAGGCCCCCAGTTCCGCGGGGCTGAAACCCAGCGAGCGCCAGAAGGGCGTGAGATAGGGCTCGGAGATGCCGACGGCGGCGAAATAGCAGAAGTAGTAGGCGGCGAGGGCACGGGTGCTATGCAGGCCAGCCTCCGTAAGAGGTGAAACGTAAAACGTAATGCGTACTACGCAACTCAGGACGAACCGTCTTACGTTTTACGTTTTACGGATTATGTTTCCCGGGCTCATGGCCGCCTTCACATGATCGGCCCCGGGTACACCCGGGGGATCTCCACCGCCTCGCAGGAAACGCTCGCCACGCCCGGCACCCGTCGTGCCACCTCGGCCGCGGCATCCATCATGGCCGGGCTGAAGACCACGCCCTTCAGGGCGATCTGCCCCGCCTCGGCCGTCACCTCCACGTTGATGTTCTTCGTCACCGCGTCCTTGGCGATGGCGGCCCGTACCTGCGCCGCCAGGCTGAGGTCCTTGATGCGCTGGAGGGACTGGGGCGTGGGCTGGTAGCGGGGATGCCGGGCCGCCCACACCAGGAGATCCGCGTAGAACTGCCAGTCGTCCGTGGCGGTGTTGATGACCAGGTCGTAGTGCTCGGGGAGCGTCCAGTCCACGCCGAAGAGGTATTCGAACCGGCCCGCCATCTCCCGATCGTAGGCACGGACCTTGGCCGCAGCCGCCCTCTGGTCCAGCTTCTCTTGCGCCATGATGCGCCGGACGCGCACGTCCACGGGGGCCATGATCCGCACTTTGAGGGCGTGCCGCACGTCCCTGAGGAAGAAGGGCCCGCCCCGCCCCGCCGTCACCACCCGCCCCCGCGCCGCGAAAGCGTAATACGTCGACTCGATGAAGATGAGGTAGCGTCGCTTCTCTTCGTCGAAGCGCTCCCAGAGGGAGAGCCGCCGCTCGGCCACGTCGGCGATTCGCTCCTCCGGCACCTCGTGCACCCGGGCAGCTTCCAGGAGAATCTGCCGGTCCACATACTCGAAGTCCAGCGCCTTGGCGGCGGCGGCGGCGATCTCGTAGCCGCCGCTTCCCATCTCCCGGGACACCGTTACGATGGTCATGGCCTCACCTCACAGCGGGACGCAGGCCCGACGCCCGGTCCCCTTAGGTCTTGGGCTTCACCGCCACGTAGAGGTACCCCTCGCCGCGCTGCACGAGCAGCAGGTCCAGGCCGCTCTCCTCCCGCGTCAGGGCGCTCCGGTAGCCCTCCACGGTCCGGACCGACCGGCGGTTCACCTCGCGGATCAGATCGCCCGGGCGGAGGCCGGCGCTGGCCGCCGGGCTTCCCTTGGCGACATCGGTCACCACCAGCCCCTCCTCATCCTCGCGCAGCTTGAACTTCTTCGCCCTCTCCGCATCCAACTCCTCCACCGTCAGGCCCAACTCGCGGCGAGCCGGGACGACCGCCGCCTTTCCCTCTGCTGCGGCCGCCTCGCCCACCTTCACCGTGAGCATCTCCAGCCGCCCCCCGCGGACCACCTGGACCTCGACCGCCTTCCCCACCGGCGTGAAGCTCACCGCGCGCTGGAGCGTCTGGACACTTTCGATCGCCATCCCATCGAAGGAGACGATCACGTCTCCTCGCTTGACCCCGGCCGCCTCCGCGGGCTGCCCGGGAAGGACGTTGTTCACCAGCACGCCCTTCGCCTCGGGGGCCCTCACGCCCTGGGCCAGCTCGCGTGTGAGGTCCTGGATCCCGATCCCCAGGAATCCCCAGGCCACGCGCCCGGTGGCTTGCAGTTGCGGCAAGAGGCGCTTGGCCAGGTTGATGGGGATGGCGAAGGCCACGCGGCGGTTTGGGATCACCGCGGTGTTGATCCCGATCACCTCCCCCCGCATGTTCACGAGCGGGCCCCCACTGTTGCCTGGATTCACGGAGGCGTCGGTCTGGATGTAATCGACGAAAGCCCCGCCCCCCGGGGCCCGGCCCTTGCGGCTGACGACACCCAGGCTGACGGCATCTTCCAGGCCGAAGGGGTTCCCGATGGCCAGGACCAGTTCCCCGATGTCCAGTCTGTCCGAGTCCCCGAGGGCAAGCGTCGGGAGGCCCGTCGCCTCCACCTTCAGGAGGGCCAGATCCGTCCGCTCGTCCAGCCCCAGGGTCTTGGCCGGGAACTTGCGCCCGTCAACGAGCTGGACCTCGGCGTCCGCGGCGTCGGACACCACGTGCTGGTTCGTCAGGATGTATCCGTCCGCGGTGAGGATGACGCCGGACCCCACGCGCGGCCGCTCATCGGGCGGAATGGGCGGATGGTCTTTCGGGAGGTCCCGGCCGAGGTCGACCTTCACGCCGATCTGCACGACCGCAGGCCGGAGGCCCTTCACCAGCTGGACCAGTGCCTGGTTCAGGCGGGAGAGGTCGGGGTCCTCGCGGACCGCGCCTGCGCGCTCCGTCCAGAGCGCTGCCTCGCTCGGGGCGGGGTTCAGCCCCACCCCTGCCATGGCCCATACGGCCGCCAGGACAGCCACCATCCCGCACCCTCGTCGTACCGCCTTCATGACATGCTCCCCTCTCCCTGTGAATCACCGCACGGAAACCACTCAACCGAACGCATCACGGATGTCATCCAACCTCACCCGACCTGGAGGGACGGCGCCGCCACCTCGATCCAGCGGCGGAGAATTGCCGCGCTCCGCGGCCCGGTCCCCTGCACCCGAAAGCGCCGTCGTGCGGCCCCCAGACTCTCCAGGCCGACCCGGAGGTGGTCCTTGGGCAGCCAGGCGAGGGCCCGCTCGGCCCATTCCACCGTGACCACGTAGCACGCCCGCAGATAGTGATCCCAGCCGATGCCCGGCAACTCCTCCTCCGAAACGAGCCGGTAGAGGTCCACGTGCGCCAGTCGGCCGGGCCGTTTCTGTCCGCCGGAACCCACCGCTGTCGGACACAGGTACTCGTTCACCAGTGTGAAGCTGGGGCTATGCACCTCCTCGGCCCGGCAGCCGAGGCCGCCCGCGATGCCCCGCACCAGAACCGTTTTCCCGCTCCCCAGTTCCCCGAAGAGCGCCACCACATCGCCCGGCACCAGCGATCCTCCCAGGGCCTCTCCCAGCCGGAGCGTCTCCTCCGGCGACTGCGACTCCCAGGACAGCGGGGCATCCGTGAGGCTGAGGACCGTCATGCCGCCTGTCCGGGACCGCCCGCCGCCCCCGCGGCCGCCGTGGCCCCGGCGGCGTGCGCCACGGCCTGGGCCACGGCGGCGTGCACGGAGCGGTCGAGGATCTCCGGCACCAACTCGCCCTCGGGCGACCGGGCCGTGAGCGCCTCGGCCGCCGCTATCTTCATGGCATCGGTGATGCGCGGCGCGCGGGCATCCAGCGCGCCGCGGAAGATCCCCGGGAAGGCCAGGGCGTTGTTCACCACCTTGCCGTCCACGGCGAAGGAGGCTCCCGCCGCCAGGGCGTCCTCGGGACGGATCTCCGCGTTGGGGTTGGACAGGGCCAGGATCACCTGGCCCGCACGCACCATGGCGGGCTTGATCAGGCCGGGCGCCCCGGTCGTGGCCACCACGATCGTGGCCTGGGCCATCACCCCGTCCAGGGTGTCCCGGCGGCCGCCTGTCTGCTCCAGCCTCCGCATGGCCTCATCCTTGAGGTCCGTGCCGACCAGGCGCTTCACCCCGTACGCGAGGAGGAGCTTGGAGATGCCGATGCCCGCCGCCCCCAGGCCGATCACCCCGATGGTTTGGTCGGCGAGGTGAAGCCCGCTGAGCTGGCAGGCCCGGAGGATCGAGGCCAGCACCACAACCGCCGTCCCGTGCTGGTCGTCGTGCATCACCGGAATGTCCAGGGCCTCCTGCACGCACGCCTCGACCTCGAAACAGTCGGGGGCCGCCACGTCCTCCAGACAGATGGCTCCAAAGGTCGGCGCGATTCGGATCACGGTCTGCGCGCATTCGGCCACATCCCGGCTCGTGAGGAGGATGGGCACGCCGCTGATCCCGACGAGCCGCTCCAGAAGGAGCGCCTTGCCCTCCATAACCGGCATCCCCGCCACCGGCCCGATCGCACCCAGCCCCAGGATGGCCGTGCCATTGGTGATGATCCCCACCGTGTTGCCGATGCTGGTGTAGCGGGCGGCCAGGGCGGGCTCGCGCTGGAGCAGGCGGCACACCGTGGCCACACCGGGGGTGTACACCTTGCGCATATCGGCGATGGTGTTCAGGGGATAGCGGGAGACCACCGCGATCTTGCCCCCCTCGTGCCGCTTCAGCACCTCGTCCACCACGGCCACCAGTTCGATGCCCGGCACGCGCTGGACGGCCTCCGCGACCCGCTGGAGCTGCGCCTCGTCGTCCACGTAGACGGTGAGGTCCCGCGTGTTCCGGGTGAGGCCCAGGCTGATGGTCTCGATCTCACCGATGTTCCCGCCGGCCTGGCCGATGGCCGTGCAGAGCCTGCCCAGGTACCCCGGCTGATCCTGGATATGCACACGCAGCGTCTTGACCAGTTTGTCAGCGTTCTTCTCGATGAGCATGGCGGATCCCCTCCCCAGACAACGTCAGCGGCTCACGGGCCCCCGGGTGCGGACCAGCCGCCTTCAAGAGTCGGATGGCCTCCGGGACACGCTCCAGCAGATCGCCGGCCAAGAGCGGCTCCTCTCCCAGCACCCGGGCGGCGAGATCGCCGGCAAGACCGTGCAGGTAGGCCCCCGCCCGGGCGGCCAGCGTGGGCTCCCGCCCTTGTGCGAGGAGCCCCGCGATGAGACCGGTCAGCACGTCGCCAGTCCCGCCCGACGCCATCCCCGGATTCCCGGTCGGGTTGATGGTCGCACCACCCGCGGCATCGGCAACGATCGTCCGGGCCAGCTTGAGGATCAGCGTGACGCGTAGACGCGTCGCCACGTCCTGAGCGACCTTGACACGGTCGGCCAGAATCTCCTCACGCGGCACGTCCAGAAGGCGCGACAGTTCCCCGGGGTGGGGTGTCAATACGAGCGGCCCGGCCGC
Organism: uncultured Methylomirabilota bacterium; assembly: GCA_963714585.1. Lineage (GTDB taxonomy): Bacteria > Methylomirabilota > Methylomirabilia > Methylomirabilales > 2-02-FULL-66-22 > 2-02-FULL-66-22. The sequence goes on along the minus strand of CAVQPC010000053.1, from coordinate 213,093 downwards.
GCACCTGAGGAAGTCCGGTTCGCCTGCCAGCGCGTTCAGTCCGTCGGCATCCAGGACCACGGGCACCCGGCAAGTCGCCAGGAACTCCCGGACAAGCTGCCGCGTGGAGGGATGCGTCCCCAGCCCCGGGCCCAGGGCCACTGCGCTCTTCCCCTCCACCAGCCGCCCGAGGGGCTCCAAGGCCTCCCGCGCGACGGTCCGTTCCTCGGTCTCGGGAAGTGGCACGGTCATCACCTCGGTGAGCTTGACCTCCAAGATATCGTGCAAGCTCCGGGGGACCGCCACCGTGACCAGGCCCGCCCCCACCCGCTGCGCCGCGAGCCCGCAGAGCGCCGCCGCCCCCGTCTTCCCCACGGACCCCGCGATGACGAGGGCGTGGCCGAAGGTGCCCTTGTGCGCGGCCGGGTCCCGCACGGGGAAGGCCGCGGCGGCATCCTCGGCCTCCAGGAGGTGAAGCCGGAATGCGGCATCCCGGCGGAGGCGGGAGGGGATGCCGATGTCCACGATCCGGACCGAGCCGGCGCAGGCCGCAGCCGGATACAGGAGGAGGCACCGCTTGGGCAGGCCGAAGGTGACGGTGAGAGCCGCCCGCACGGCGGGTCCAGGGATCTCGACCTGGTCCGCCGCCAGGCCCGAGGGGATGTCCACGGCCACCACGGGCCGTCCCGCCGCGTTGACCAGTTCGATGACCTGGGCCAGGAGGCCTCGCACTGCGCCCCGCGTCCCGGTCCCCAGCAGGGCATCCACGAGGACGTCCGCGGTCTCCAGTCGCTCCCCCAGCAGCGGGAGCTGCGCGGGGTCCTGGATCTCCCGTACCCCTGCCCCCAGCTTCTCCAGGATCTCCAGGTTGGTCCGGGCGTCCCCCTTCACCTCGTCCCGAGAGGCAAGAAGAAATGCCTCAACCTGCACCCCGCGATCCAGGAGGCGGCGCGTCATGACGAATCCATCGCCGCCATTGTTCCCCCGTCCGCAGAGGACGACGACCCGCGAGCGGGCCAGAGCAGGAAAGGCTGCGGCCAGCTCGCGCACCGCCTCGGTCCCCGCATGCTCCATGAGGAGGAGCGAGGGGATCCCAAACTCGGCCGCCGTTCGCCGATCCAGCCCCTGCATCTCCTGGGCGGTCACAACGGGGATCATGGTCTCGCCCCGCCCTCACCCACGGCCGCCGCCACTCAAGGACGTTGCCGGCCCCGGCACGAGCAGGCGCAGGAAATCCTGCACCGCCTCCCGGATGCCCACCAGCGCCGCCCGCGCGACCAGGCTGTGACCCACGTGGAAAGCCTCGATCTCCTCAATCTGCGCCACAGGGCTCACGCCTTGGTAGCCCAAGCCGCCCCCCGCGTGCACGGCCAGTCCCAGCTTGTGGGCCACCTTGGCCGCATTGACCAAGCCCTCCAGCTCCGCCGAGCGAGCGGCCGGATCGGCGGCCCACCCGAGTCTGCCGGTATGGAGGAGCACCACGTCCGCCCCCGTCCGGTGGGCGGCTTTGATCTGGGCGGGGACGGGATCCACCAGGAGGCTCACCCCCATCTGGCCTGCGCGCAGGGTCTCGATGATCGGCTGGAGTTCCGTCCGGCGGTCTTCCACGTCCAGCCCCCGGTCGGCGCCGACGCCTTCTCCCTCTCCCGGCACGAGGGTAACCAGGTCGGGCCGGACAGCCAAGACAAGCTTGACGAATTCCTCCTGCGGCGGCACATAGACGTTCAGGATCGTCCGCACGGTCTGCCGCAGCAGGCGGAGGTCCCGCTCCCCGCTCTCGCCCCGCGCCCGGCCGGCGTGCAGGCTGATCCCGCCCGCGCCCGCCAGCTCCGCCAGGACAGCGGCGGCAACGGGATCCGGATCCCGACTCCCGCCGGCCTGCCGGAGGGTCACGAGATGATCCAGCCCCACGAAGAGAATCACCATGGCATCTCCCTGCCGCCTGCGGAGGACCCCGTAAGGCCACGGCGCGCTGTGGTGTGGCCCTAGCATGTCGCCGGCCGCGCGTGGAGGATCCCTCAGTTCAACGTCGCGCGTACCGCCTGGGCGATCCGGTCCGCCCACTCCCGGATCACCGCCTCGTCCGGTCCCTCGAGCATGATGCGCACCAGGGGCTCGGTCCCGGAGTAGCGCACCAGGACCCGCCCCGACCCGGCCAGGGCGGCCGCGGCCTCGCGGATCCGCGCCTGCACCTCCGGCAGCGACGAGAGCTCCTCCCGCCGCTGCACGCGCACGTTCTCCAGCACCTGCGGGAATCGCGGCATGCACTTCGCCAGCTCGGAGAGGGGCTTGCCCGACCGGACCATGACCGCCAGGACCTGCAGCGCGGTCACGATGCCGTCCCCCGTGGTGTTGTGCTCGGCGAAGATGATGTGCCCCGACTGCTCGCCCCCCAGGGTGCAGCCCGAGCGGAGCATCTCCTCCAGCACGTAGCGGTCGCCCACCGGCGTGCGCACGACCCGGATGCCGGCCCGGCGCATGGCCACCTCCAGCCCGATGTTGCTCATGACCGTGGCCACGACCGCACGGGAGGGGAGGCGCCCCTCCGCCAGCATGTCCAGCGCGCAGATGGCCAGGATCTGATCCCCGTTGACCAGGGCCCCCGTCTCATCAATGCACACCACCCGGTCCCCGTCCCCGTCGTGCGCAAAGCCGATGTGGGCCCCCATCTCGACCACCGCCCGCCCTGCCCCCTCCGGGTACAGGGAACCGCAGCCGGCGTTGATATTCAGGCCATCGGGCGCGATGTTGAGGGCCACAACCTCCGCCCCAAGCTCCTGCAGGACCGTGGGCGAGACCCGGTAGGCCGCCCCGTGGGCGCAGTCCACCACGATCTTCAGGCCCCGGAGGGACAGCCGCTTGGGAAAGGAGTTCTTGGCGAATTCGATGTAGCGTCCGCCGGCATCCCCGATCCGGTAGGCTTTGCCGATTTCGTCGGCACCCGGCCGGATCGTGTTGATGGTCCCGCTCAGGATCAGCTCCTCGATCTGGGCCTCGGTGACATCCGGCAGCTTCAACCCCTCCGCCGAGAAAAACTTGATGCCGTTGTCCTCGAAGGAGTTGTGGGAGGCCGAGATGACCACACCGGCGTCGGCCCGCAGGCTCCGGGTGATGAAGGCGATCCCGGGCGTCGGGAGCGGGCCTACCAGGAGAACGTCCACCCCCATGGAGGTGATCCCGGCGGTGAGGGCCGTCTCCAGCATGTACCCGGTCAGCCGGGTGTCCTTGCCGATCACGATGCTCCGCCGGCTGCCTGACACCTTGATGAGGTACGCCAGCGCCCGGCCCAGCTTGACCACCGTTTCGGGCGTCATGGGTTCCTGGTTGGCAATGCCCCGGACGCCATCCGTCCCGAACAAGCGCCCCATACGTGTCTCCCTCAGTCTGCTCCCGACGGACAGGATGAGGATGCTCGGCCCGGGCGACCTCAGGGCCGCCGAGCCATGACCTCCACCAGCACGCTGACGGAGGCACCCTCTTTGATCGCGATCCGCGGCCTGGGCGACTCCAGCCCCACCTTCGCGGTGAAGGTGGCGGTGTGCCCGTCCAAGGAGATGGGCGTGGTGGAAATGGAGGCCATCCGCCGCACCTCGCTACGCGGCCCGTCCACCGTGATGCGGGCCGGAGTGGGGACCACCCCCTTCAGAACGTAGCCATCGGGGAGCGAGCCCTCCAGACGCGGCCGCACTCCCACCTCCCGCTCGATCACCGCCTCGAGGACCACCCGGATCCGGTGGGGATTGACCTCCAGGACCTCGATCCCCCGCGGCACCCGGATGGCGCTGGCTGGAATGGTGATGAGGTTCTCCCCGTCCACGAACTTCCCCGGCAGCTCGGCCAGCCGGACCTCGCCCGGAGCCAAACTCGTCACGAGCGTCTTGGGCCCGCGCAGGTCCACCTCCAAGGTTTCTGGCACCTCGTTCACCGGGACCAGATTCGCCGGCAGGTTCAACTCGAAGGGGACGTTGACCATCACCTCGACTTTCTGTTCCCCCAGCACAACCGCCCAGAGGAAGATGGCCAGGCCAAACGACAGGAGCTTGAGCCCAACGTTGTCCAAGAACCAGGTGCGTATGCTCACCGCGCCCCGCCTCGCGCTCCCACTCCTGGCTGTCCCCTGGTGCCCTCCCGGCGCCAGGAAGATCCCGCATCCCCGCCTGTTCCGCCAGCGCCCTGGCCCCTGGTTTACTGTCGGCGCGGCCCATCGCCCTGCGGTCCGTGGGCGAGTCCGCGGATCCAGGCGGGGACCTCGAACCGGGAGCGACCCGAACGCGGGGCCGCGGGCCCCAGCAGACTGCTCAAGCGCTGCCGGAGCGCTGCCCCGTCCAGATTCCGCACGATCTCTCCCCCCGTCACCAGCGAGATGGCCCCCGTCTCCTCCGAGACCACGATGGCAATGGCATCGCTCTCCTCGGTCACCCCCACCGCCGCCCGGTGCCGGGTCCCCAGATCCCGCGGGAGCTCGGGGCTGATGCTGAGGGGGAGGAAGCAGGCCGCCGCCACGATGCGATCGCGGCTGATGATGACCGCCCCGTCGTGGAGCGGGGAGTAGGGGTAGAAGATGGACTCCAGCAGGCGCCGGGAGACCAGGGCGTCCACCGGCGTGCCCGAGTCCACCGTGTCGGAGAGCCGCGAGTCCCGCTCCACCACGATGATGGCCCCAATCTTCTTGGCCGCGAGCGACGCCACGGCCCGCACGACCTCGTCGATCATGTGGGCCTCCTGGTAGCGCGAGAAGGCCCGCAGCAAGGTGCCGCGACGGCCCATGCTGGCCAGGGCCCGTCGCAGCTCCGGCTGGAAGAGGATGATGATCAGGAGGAACCAGACAGACAGCAGGTTGGAGAGGATCCAGTTGGCCGTGACCAGACCGATCCGCTGGGAGATGCGCGAGGCGATGTAGAGAAAGGCCAGGCCCAGGAGCATCTGGAAGGCCCGCGTCCCGCGCAGCGCCAGGATGGTCTGATAGATGGCGAAGGCCACGATCAGAATATCCAGGGCATCGATCCAGCGGAACTGGTGCAGGAGCAGGACCATCCGGTCAGTCTCCCCGGTGCCAGACGGCAGCCAGATCGGATCCCCGGTGCCACCCGGTCAATTCCGCCACGTGCCCGCGACCCGGAGGAGCGACACGGGTCCCCTGGGATCCACGGGCCACGCGCTGATGCAGGGGACAGGAGGGAAGGGCCGGATGGGGGCAAGGGCTAACGACGAAGCCGTCCCCCCGACCCATCCGAACCGGCGGGGGGAGATGAGTGGCCAGCTTGCTCCGCGTGATGGCGACCCCCTGGCTCATCGGGTGTCCGGATCATGTCGTGCGGATCACCATCCCCGGGCGCAGCGGCCGCCCCAACGCCTCCCCGAGCGGCTACGCCGCAGCCGCTGGCGCCGGGGTTTCGGCCCCGTTCACGATGCTGTCGATCTGCGGGCCGTCCAAGACCTCGCGCTCCAGCAGGGCCTCGGCCAGGCGCCGGAGCGTGTGCAGGCGGCGCTGGATGAGACCCTTGGCCCGCTCGTAATTCTCCATCACGATGCAGCGGACCTCCCGGTCGATCTCCATGGCGGTCTGCTCGCTGTAGTCCTGATGCTGCGCGATCTCCCGCCCGAGGAAGATCATCTCCTCGCGCTTCCCGAACTGGAGCGGCCCCAGGCGCTCGCTCATCCCCCACTCGCACACCATCTTGCGGGACAGCTCGGTGGCGCGCTCGATGTCGTTCATGGCCCCGGTGGTCACCTCCTGCAGCCCGAAGACGATCTCCTCGGCCACCCGACCCCCGTAGAGGATGGCGATGTCGTTCAGCAGGTACTCCTTGGAGTAGTTGTGCTTGTCCTCGGCCGGGAGCTGCTGCGTGACGCCCAGGGCCCGTCCGCGGGGGATGATGGTGACCTTGTGGATGGGGTCCGTGCCCGGCAACAGCTTGGCCACCAGGGCGTGGCCAGCCTCGTGGTAGGCCGTGATCTTCCGGTCCTTCTCGCTGATCACGAGGCTCCGCCGCTCCACGCCCATAAGAACCTTGTCCTTGGCCGCCTCGAAGTCGGTCATCTCCACCAGCTTCTTGTTGCGGCGGGCGGCCAAGAGGGCCCCCTCGTTCACCAGGTTGGCCAGGTCTGCTCCCGAGAACCCCGGCGTGCCGCGGGCCAGGACCTGCAGGTCGACATCCGGGCCCAGCGGGATCTTCCGGGTATGCACCTTCAGGATGCCCTCCCGCCCTCTCACGTCGGGGCGGGCCACCACCACCTGCCGATCGAAGCGGCCCGGCCGCAGCAGGGCCGGATCCAGCACGTCCGGCCGGTTGGTCGCGGCGATGAGGATCACCCCCTCATTCGACTCGAAGCCGTCCATCTCGACCAGGAGCTGGTTCAGCGTCTGCTCGCGCTCGTCGTGGCCGCCGCCCAATCCCGCGCCGCGATGGCGCCCCACGGCGTCGATCTCGTCCATGAAGATGATGCAGGGCGCGTTCTTCTTCCCCTGCTCGAAGAGATCGCGCACGCGCGAGGCCCCCACGCCCACGAACATCTCCACGAAGTCCGAGCCGGAGATGGAGAAGAAGGGGACATTGGCCTCGCCGGCGATGGCACGCGCCAAAAGCGTCTTCCCCGTGCCGGGCGGCCCCATGAGCAGCACGCCTTTGGGGATACGGCCGCCCAGCTTCTGGAACTTCTGGGGATCTTTCAGGAACTCGATGATCTCCTGCAGCTCGTCCTTGGCCTCATCCACGCCGGCCACGTCGGCAAAGGTGACCTTGTTCTGCTTGTCGGATAAGAGGCGGGCGCGGCTCTTGCCGAAGGAGAGGGCCTTGGCCCCGCCCCCTTGCATCTGCCGCATGAAAAAGACCCACACCCCGATGAAGAGCAGCATGGGCAGCCACGAGATGAGAATGCTCATGTACCAGGGCTGCCCCTCGGCCGGCTTGGCCGTGATCTTCACCCCCTGCTTGCGCAGGAGGCTGATCATGTCCTTGTCCTCGGCGGTGTAGGTGTGAAACGCCGTGTTGTCCGTGAGCCGGCCGGTGATGTCGCTGCCCCGGATGGTGACCTCACTCACCTGGCCTTGCTCCACCTTGTTCATGAAGTCGCTGAAGATCAGCTCCTTCTGCATGGGCTGGGTCTGGTTGAAGATGTTGAAGACCAGCACCATGATGAGGCCGATCACCAGCCACAACGCCAAATTCTTGAAGAACGGATTCACGCGTCTACTCCTCCTGCCGATCGCGTCCGGGATCGCTCATGCGTGGATTTTTGTACCATGAAACTGCGCGAAATACAACAGGAAACTAGCCATCCAAAAGGGGTTCCAGCGTTGCCACGTAGGGCAGGTGCCGGTACTCTTGCGCGTAATCCAGCCCGTACCCCACGACGAAGACATTCGGGATGCTGAAGCCGCAGTATTCGATGGGGGTCGGCACTTCCCGCCGCTCCGCCTTGTCCAGCAGGGCGCAGAGGGCCACGCTCTTGGGGGCCTGGCCGTGGAGGAGTTTCCGCAGGTGGACGCTGGTGTGGCCCGTGTCGATGATGTCCTCGACGATCAGGATATCCCGATGGCCGAGCGACACGCCCGCCGGCTTGGTGAAGCGCGGCTCCTGCAAGGGTAAGGTGGCATCCCCGTAACTCTCCATGGCCACGAAGTCGCTCTGCGCCGGAATCCGGAGCGCCCGCGAGAGGTCCGCCCAGAAGATCGCCGCCCCCTTCAGGACGCAGATCAGCAGCAGATCCCGGTCCGCGTAGTCCTGGGAAATCACCTCGGCCAACTCCTGCACGCGGGCCTGGATCTCAGCCGCGCGGATCAGGGGCCGCCCCAGTCGGTACTGCATTCCCACCCTCCGGAAACCGCACCTCCACGAGACAGGCGGCGCCCTGACCGGACCAGCGAAACTCCTCCGCGATCCGCTGCCCCACCACCCAGGCAATCTCCTCCCCGGCGACCAGGAGCGGGACCCGTCCGCGCTGCTCTCGGGGAACCTTTGTATCCACGAAGAAATCCTGCAGCTTCTTCCGGCCGGGCGCGCCCAGCGGCCGGAAGCGATCGCCGGGCCGCCAGCCTCGTACGGCCAGCCGTGCCTCGAGCAGCGCGGGGCTGAGGTAGGCCGTCCAGCCATCCGAAATCGGACGCAGCCTGGCGCGCACCCGGCGCACCCGGAGCTCGCAGCCGAGCGGCGGCCAGCGGATCCACGCGCCCAGCCGGAGCGGGACGAGGCCCAGCGTGTGCGGCGCGGGCGGCCCATGCCGTGCGGTCCGTCCCACCCGCCCGGCCGGGGCCGCCTCCAGGCGAATCTCCGACCCGGCCTGGCAGGCCACGATCTCGCCCGGGAGCCTGACCGCTCCCTCGCGCCTGAGGAGGCCCAGGCAGGCGTCGAGGTGGCGCCGGGTGAGATGGGCCGCGGGTCCGCGAGCCATCTGGAAGGCTGCTTGAAAGCCCCGCCGGGCAATGGCCGGAGGCGCCGACCGGAACGCCTTCACGTCGAGGCAGACCTCGCCGTCCCTCGCCCTCACGGCCCGAGCCATGAGCGCGCGCGCCGCGGCCGCGAGGGCCGCATCATCCTCTCGGATGAGAGCGGCGAGCGTCGCCAGCGACTCCACGATCCGCGGATTGTAGGTGGTGGCGAGGAGCGGCAGGAGGTGATGGCGGACGTGGTTACGCCGGTAGGCGTCCGAGGCGTTGGAGGCATCCTCCCGATACGGCACCTGGTGCCGGGTCGCGTAGGCCTCCACCTCCCGGCGAGAGACGGAGAGCAGCGGCCGCAGGATCCGATCCCGAGACGAGGGGATCCCCGCCAGCCCCCGCGGCCCGGTGCCGCGCAGGAGGTTCAGCAGCACTGTCTCGGCCTGATCGTCCTGCGTGTGGGCGGTGAGGACCCGCGACGCCCTGACCTGCCCTCGCACCGCCTCGAGACCCTGGTAGCGCGCCTCGCGGGCCCAGGCTTGGACGGAATCTCCCCGGCGCCGCGCCGTGGGGTCCAGCCGGATGACGTGGGCGGGGAGGCCGCGGCGGGCCGCCTCGCTCGTGACGAAGGCCGCATCCGCATTCCCCGCAGGGACCCGCAGCCCGTGGTGGACGTGGGCCACACAGAGGCGCAGGTCGAGGACCGTGCGGAGCCGCGCCAGGGCATCCAGCAGGACCATGGAGTCCACGCCGCCCGAGACCGCGACGAGAAGCCGCGCGCCGGCCCTGACCCCTCCCTCGCGCAACGCCTTCGCAACGCGATTGACGAGACTCACGCGTCGCATGCCGAATGGCTCCGCTCCCCTCTCTTCGCGCCGAGCTTAGTGAAGCCCTCGCGGGCCGTCAATCAGAAATCCCGCAGCGTGCCGGGGCCCGAGAGGTCAAACGCCCGGCCGGCCGAGGAGGCCGGAAGGCCGTGCGAGTCTCCCACGCGTCGCGGCACCGGCCGTCACGCCGCCGGACTGGCCGCAGGCTCCAGGCGCTGCAGGAGCAGTTCGCCGCCGTCCACGTCCGCCTGGATGCAGTCGCCCTCGTGGAAGTCGCCCTCCAGCAGGCGATGGGCCAGGGGGTCCTGGACCTGCCGCTGGATGGCGCGCTTCAGCGGGCGCGCCCCGAAAACCGGATCGAAGCCCTCGCGGGCCAGGTACTCGCGGGCGCGCTCGGTGACCCTGAGCTCCAGCTTGCGCGCCGCGAGCCGGCGGCGGAGGTAGCCCAACTGGATGTCCACGATCTGCTTGATCTGCGGCAGGCCCAGGCGGTGGAAGGTCACCGTCTCGTCGATCCGGTTGAGGAACTCCGGCCGGAAGGCGGTCCGGAGCAGCTCGGATACCTTGTCGCGAATCGCCGCCTCGTCGTCCTCCTCCAGGATGTACTGGCTGCCGAGGTTCGAGGTCATGATGATCAGCGCGTTCTTGAAGTCCACCGTCCGCCCTTGCCCGTCCGTGAGGCGCCCCTCGTCCAAGACCTGGAGCAGGATGTTGAAGACCTCGCCATGCGCCTTCTCGATCTCGTCGAAGAGGATGACGGTGTAAGGCCGACGCCGGACGGCCTCGGTGAGATAGCCGCCCTCCTCGTAGCCCACGTAGCCGGGGGGCGCGCCGATGAGGCGGGCCACCGAGTGCTTCTCCATGAACTCCGACATGTCGAGGCGGACCAGGGCGCGCTCATCGTCGAAGAGGAACTCCGCCAGGGCGCGTGCCAGCTCGGTCTTCCCCACTCCCGTGGGGCCCAGGAAAAGGAACGAGCCCAGTGGGCGATTCTCATCCTGCAGTCCCGTCCGGGCGCGGCGGATGGCGTTGGAGACTGCCATAATCGCCTCCGACTGGCCCACCACGCGCTGTCGCAGGTGGTCCTCCATGGCGAGGAGCTTCTGGGATTCTGCCTGGAGCATCTTGGCCACGGGGATCCCGGTCCAGCGCGAGACCACCTGGGCGATGTCCTCCTCGTCCACCTCCTCCTTGAGCATGCGCTCCTGTCCCTCCAGCGCGCCCAGGGCCGCCTGCTCCGCCTTCAGTTCTTTCTCCAGGCCGCTCAGCGTGCCGTAGCGGATCTCGGCCACCTTCCCCAGATTGCCGTCCCGCTCGGCCCGCTCCGCCTCCAGGCGCGCTGCCTCGATCTGCTCCTTCAGGGCGCGGATGCGCTGGATGCTCGACTTCTCCCGCTCCCAGCGGGCGCGGAGCTGGGCGCGGCGCTGCTCCAGCGCGGCCGCCCCGGTCTGCAGCCGCTCCAGGCGCTCCAGCGTGTCGGGATCCGTCTCGCGCTTCATGGCCTCGCGCTCGATGCCGAGCTGGCGGAGCTTCCGCTCCACCTCGTCCAGCTCCAGGGGCAGGCTGTCGATCTCCATACGCAGCTTGCTGGCCGCCTCGTCCATCAGGTCGATGGCCTTGTCGGGGAGGAAGCGGTCGGTGATGTAGCGGTAGGACAGGGTGGCCGCCGCCACCAGGGCGGCGTCCTTGATGCGGACGCCGTGGTGCACTTCGTAGCGCTCGCGTAGGCCGCGCAGGATGGAGATGGTATCCTCCACGCTGGGCTGGCGGACGACGATGGGCTGGAAGCGGCGCTCCAGGGCGGCATCCTTCTCGATGCGCTTGCGGTACTCATCCAGGGTGGTGGCGCCCACACAGCGCAGCTCGCCCCGGGCCAGGGCGGGCTTCAGCATGTTGCTGGCATCCACGGCCCCCTCGGCCGCCCCCGCGCCCACCAGGGTGTGCAGCTCGTCGATGAACAGGATGATCTTCCCTGCAGCATCCGTGACCTCTTTCAGCAGGGCCTTGAGCCGGTCCTCGAATTCACCGCGGTACTTCGTCCCCGCCACCAGGGCGCCCAGATCGAGCGCCACGACTCGCTTCTCCGTGAGGGACTCGGGGACGTCCCCGCGGACGATACGCTCGGCCAGGCCCTCCACGATGGCGGTCTTTCCAACGCCGGGCTCCCCGATCAAGACCGGGTTGTTCTTCGTGCGCCGGGAGAGCACTTGGATCACCCGACGAATCTCCTCGTCCCGACCGATGACGGGGTCCAGCTTGCCCTTCTGCGCCAGGTCGGTGAGGTCCCGACTGAATCGCTGGAGGGCCTGGTACTTATCCTCCGGATTGGGATCGGTGATCCGCTGTCCACCGCGGACAGACTGGAGCGCGGAATAGACGCCGTCCTTGGTCACGGCGTTCGCCCGGAGGATCTGGGCCGCGGGGCCCGAGGGCTCATCCAAGATGCCGAGCAGCAGATGCTCCGCACCGATGTATTCATCCTTGAGCCGAGCCGCTTCGTTTTGCGCCCGGCGGAAGACGTCGTTCAGACGGGGCGTCATATAGGTCTGGGTGGGCCCAGAGACCTTCGGCAGCTTCGCCAACTCCTGACGGAGTGCGGCGGAGACCCGTTTCGGATCGGCGCCAATCTTCTGCAGGATGGGAATGAGGATCCCCTCCGCTTGTTCTACCAGAGCCAGGAGCACATGCTCCACGTCCACCGCCTGGTGCTGCATCTCGTCGCTGAGCTTCTGCGCCGTTTGGATAACTTCCTGGGATTTCAGCGTAAACTGTTCGAACCTCACGGTTTTTCCCTCCAGACGGATTGGTTCATCCAACTAATTTACACGAGAGATAATATAAAACCTGAGCCTCTATATGTCAATGATGCAATATGAGAAAACTCGACCAAAGTCTGGACTCCAGGCAAGCTGCATATGCCGACGATTCCAGACGCCGGCGTGCGGTCTCCGCTTGGGCTGCTCTGCTTTTTGCGGACAAAAGGGTCGAAGTTCGACTCGGGCGCGGGGGAAGTGAAAAGGCGGGCGCGGGGAGAAGGGAGCGAGTCGGCTCACACCATCAGATATCTTTTCCGAACGACCTCGTCGGTGGCGAGATCTTGCATGGGCCCCTCATGGCAGATGCGGCCCTTCTCCATGATGTAGGCCCGGTCGCTCACGTGGGTGGCGAAGCGCAAGTTCTGCTCCGACATGAGAACAGCGAGGCCCGTCTGCTTCAACTGCTTGATCTGCGCTGCCATGGTCTGGACGACGACGGGAGCCAGGCCCTCGGATGGCTCATCCAAAAGGAGCAACCCGGGATTCCCCATCAGGCTTCGGGCGATGGCGAGCATCCGCTGCTCGCCCCCGCTCAGGCTGCCCCCGAGACGCCCCAGGAGATGTCCGAGCGCCGGAAACAGCCCAACGATCCGCTCTTCGCTCCAGGCAAGGCGGTCTTCCGTCGGACGCCGTCGCCCCACTTCCAGGTTCTCCCGCACCGTAAGGACCGGAAAGATCCGTCGCTCCTGGGGGACGAAGCCGATTCCCTTTCCACAAATCTGGTAGGCCGGCTTCCCCAGCAGATCCTCGCCTCGCAGGAGCACATGGCCTCGCAGTCTGGGGACGAGCCCCATGGTGGCCCTCAGTATCGTGGATTTTCCGGCACCGTTCCGGCCCAGGAGCGCGACGACCTCACCCTGCCCCACCTGAAGGTTCACGCCGAACAGGACGCGGCTCAAGCCATACCAGGCATCCAGGTTCACCACGGCCAGGAGGGGGCTTGGCTCGACTCCCACAGGACTGTGTGGCGTGGTCCTCATCAGCTCCAGGCTCCCAGATAGATCTCCTGCACCTCGCGATTCCCCCGCACCTCATGCGGGAGCCCCTCGGCGATGACACGGCCCTGATGTAGCACGGTGATGCGATGCGCGGCGGCGAAGACAACGTCCATATCGTGCTCGGTGAACAGGACGGTCATGCCCCGGCGCTTCACGACCTCCTGCACCAGGGCCACGAGTGCCCGCCGCTCATCCGATGCCATGCCGGCCGTGGGCTCATCCAGGAGCAACAGCTCCGGGTCGCTGGCCAGGGCGATGGCCAGTTCCAGCCGCTTCAGGTCGGCGTACGAGAGGCTCCCGCAGGGCCGCTCGGCCAGCGCCGTCAGCCCCATCTCCTGGAGCAAGGCGAGCGCCCGCTCTCGCCTGAGCGCGGCCACCCGCGAGAATACGTCGTGCCGGCGCCCGCCATGAGACAGGAGGGGCACCTGGACGTTCTCCAGGACGGTCATGCTGGCAAAGGCGGCCGCCACCTGGAAGGTCCAACTGATGCCCCTCCGCCAGATTTGATGCGGCGGCAGGCCGCGGATGGGCTCCCCCCTGAACAGGACAGCCCCTCCGTCGCTTGCGATCTGCCCGGTCAGCAAGCTGAACAACGTGGTCTTGCCGGCGCCATTGGGGCCGATGAGGGCCCGCACCTCGCCCCGCCCGAGCCGGAGGCTCACGCCGGCCACCGCCTGGACGCCCCCGAAGGCTTTCCAGACATCCCGCACTTCCAGGAGGGCCTCCTCAGCCATCCTCGCCTCTCCTCGAAAAGCCGCGCGTGACGATCCGGCCCAAGATCCCTTCTGGAAGGGCCAGCACCATGAGGATCAGGATGGCGCCGAGGGCCGCTTGCCAGTAGTCCGTGGCGTTCGTGATCAGCGTGTCCAGGATCTTGTAGAGCGCGGCGCCGACCGGCGCTCCCGCGAGGACATGCAGCCCCCCCAGGAGCACCATCACCAGTCCTTCCACGGAGACGGGGATGGACAGGTAATCGGGAAACACGCTCCCTTTCAGGAAGGCGAAGATCCCCCCGCCCACCCCCGCGAAAAAGCCGGCGATCGCGAAGCCCAGCCACTGGTGGGTCCGGACATCGATGCCGACGGCCGCCGCGCGGGGCGCATGGTCGCGCCCCGCGCGCAGGAGGTATCCGAAGGGCGAATCGGTGATCCGGCGGAGCAGGAACAGGCCGCCCGCGGCGGTGAGGAGGGCGAGGTAGGAGTAGCGGATGGGTGAGGCCAGGCCGCTCGCCGGCCACACGCCCAGGATGCCGTTGTCCCCGCCGGTGACCTCGTACCACTGATGGACCACGGCATAGGCGATCTGGGCGAAGGCCAGGGTCAGCATGGCGAAATACACCCCGGCCAGCCGGACGCAAAAGTACCCGAAGGCCAGCGCGAACAGGCCGGCCACGACAGGCGCCAGCGCGAAGGCGAGCGGCATGGGGAGGCCCCCCGTCTTGAGCAGCAGGGCGGCCCCATACGCCCCGAGGCCGAAGTAGGCCGCATGCCCGAAGGAGATCATGCCGCCGGTCCCGAGCAGAAGCTGGAGACTTCCGGCGAAAAGACAGAAGGCCAGGATCTCCACGAAGAGCCACACGTAGAAAGTCGGCAGGACAAGGGGCAGCAGGAGCAGCAGGAGCAGCAGGCCCCCCAGAAGCCCGGGCGGGATTCGGCGTGCCGCGGCCGGTACCGTCCCGACGATCTCCGCGGCGGGCCGGACCTGCGCCTCGGGCCGTCCCAGGAGTCCCCAGGGGCGGGCGATGAGGATCGCGGCCATGAGCACGAACATGATGGCCAGATCGAAGCCGCGCGGCAAGAACAGAATGCCCAGGGCCTGCAGGACGCCGATGAGGAGCGCCCCGAGGAGCGCCCCCGTCACGCTCCCCATGCCGCCGATCACCACCACGACAAAGGCCTCGACCAGGACGTTGGCGTGCATCACGGTGGTGAGCGCCTGCCGCGGGATCTGGAGCGCCCCGGCCAGCCCTGCCAGCCACGAGCCGAGGACGAAGACGCCGGTGAAGAGCCAGGCCTCGTTCACCCCCAGCGCCCCGACCATCTCCCGGTCAGCCGTGGCCGCCCGCACCAGGATGCCCCAGCGGGTATGGGTGAACGCGGCCCACAGCGCCAGGGCCACTGCCGGCCCGAGGACCAGGACGAGCAGATCGTACTTGGGGAAGAGCTGGCCCAGCAGGACGATCGAGCCGGAGAGCCCCGGGGGACTCGGGCCCATCCGGTTCTCCGTCCCCCAGAAGAATTTCACCGCGTCGCCGATCACCAGGACCAGGGCGAAGGTCAGGAGGAGCTGGTACAGCTCGGGTGCCCGGTAGATGCGCCGCAGGAGGCAGACTTCGACGAGGCCGCCCAGCAGGGCGACCCCGAGGGAGGCGAGGAGCATCGCCAGGTAGTAGCTCGCCCCACCCAGGGAGAGTGACCCGGCCAGGGTGTAGGCGAGATACGCCGCCAGCATATAAAAGGCGCCATGCGCGAAGTTGATCACGCGCGTCACGCCGAAGATGAGGGAGAGGCCCGAGGCGACGAGGAAGAGGAACATGGCGTTGGCCATGCCCGTCAGGATCTGGATCACGAGGAGCGACATGGCCGCGGATGACCGATTGGGGTCGGGACCGGCGAGCTGGCTGGTTGCCGGGCGCTCCGGCCTGTCCGGCGCACGGAGCGGCCGGCATTACGAGTGTGCGCAGTCAGGGGTCGGTTCCACTGTGGCCCTCGCGGACCACGCTCAACGGGGGGAGCGTCGCCCCCGAATGCTTTACCGGGACGCCTCCCGCATCTTCTGCACCTCGGCCTCCGAGGGGAGGAGCTCCTCGCCCGGGATATACGTCCAGTCCGCCATGACCCCGACGCCTCGCTGCGGGTCCCGCTTCGTGATGCCCACCCAGCAGCCCATGGTGGACTGATGATCGAAGGGGCGGAAGGTGATGGCGCCGATGGGGGTGTCGACCTTGAGGCCTTCCAGGGCGGCGATGAGCTTCTCCGTATCCGTGCTCCCGGCCTTGCGAATGGCATCGAAAATCGAGAGGAACGTGACATAACCGACCAGGCTTCCCATGACGGGCGTCTTGCCCGTCCGGCGCTCGAACTTGCTCACGAACGCCGAGTGCGCCGGCGTCTGGATGGCGTACCAGGGATAGCCGGTCACGAGCATGCCCTCGGGCGCCTCCAGCTTCAGGGGATCCATGTACTCCGGCTCGCCCAGCAGCATCCCGACGACGAAGGTGTGCTGGAAGAGCCCGCGCGTGGCCGCCTCGCGCGCGAAAGCAATCCAGTCGCTTCCGAACAGGGACACGAACAGCGCGTCGGGTTTCTGGCTCAGGAGGGCGGTCACGTAGCCGCTGGGTTCGATCTGGCCCAGCGTCGGCCAGTACTCGGCGACGACCTGGATCTCCGGCTTCAGCGCCTTCAGCCGGGCCCAGAAGGTCTCCCAGGCCCGATGCCCGTACTCGTAGTTCGGGCCGATCACCGCCCACTTCCGGGAGGGCAGGCGCGCCGCCCGGTCCGCCAGCGCCCGGCCTTGCTCGTAGGTGTTGGGGCGCACGCGAAAGGTGTAATGGTTGCCCTGCGACCAGGTCACGGCCTCGCTGAGCGGCTCCGCGGCGACGAAGAGCACCTTGTTCTGCTTGGCGAAATCCGAGACCGCCAGGCCCACGTTGCTGAGGTACGTGCCGGCGAGCAGGTCCACCTTCTCCTCGGCCACCAGGGCCTGGGCCTGCTTGATGGCCTCCGCGGGGCTCCCCTTGTCGTCCCGGAAGAGCACCTCCACCTTCCGCCCGAGGAGTCCACCCGCCGCGTTGATCTCGTCCACCGCCATCTCCACGGCCTGGCGGTACGGCAGCGTGAAGCCGGCCGCAATCCCGCTGTAGGAGTTGATCTCGCCGATGCGGATGGGCTGCGCCGCCCCCGCGGCGACGGTCCATACCAGCAGCAGGGTTCCAAGGAGTCCCAGCCATCCGAATCCTGAGCGCAGGTGCATGTGGGATACCTCATCCTCCAGAGACCAGACATTCCTCCCGATCGTCGCAGCAATCTATTGCACGCCAAGAGAGCCTGTCAAGGAAAGAAAATGGCCGCCGAGCCATGGCGCCGAATCGCGACCGCCGGGAAACCCGCCGCCCTCTCCGGCCCAGGGGGCGCTGGATCCCGCGCGGTCGGGCCGGCCCGGGCGAGAATCGCCAGAGTTCTCGTCAGGATTTTGGCGCGGAATTTTTTTTCAAAAAAGGGGCTTGACACCGGCATTAGGGGTGCGCTACAAGGGGGTTCCGCGTGAATGGAAAAACCGACAAGCTGTTTATTTTCAATATGTTCCATGTTTATCAAGAGCCCACGGCCTGTGTGTAATGTGCGGGCAATCCCCCCGGAGACCGACAAAAACAATGGCTTAGAGTTATCCACATCTGTGGACAAACCTGTGGATAACTCGAATGTCGCTCTGGATGCGGACTGGCCGCACCCTTTCACAAATTTGCCTCGTGATTATAGATAGTTAACCGGTTGGACGGCTTGTGGATAAATCCCACGTACCCGGAGGATTAAGCATGAAAGGAGCGGCCTCGGTGTCGAATGCGCGCGAGCTCTGGGACGAGGCGCTGTCCGTGATCCGGAGCCGCATCAGCCGGCAGAGCTTCGAGGCGTGGTTCCGCCCCCTCACCCTCGGGTCCGCCGACGGGAACCGGATTCAAGTCCTGCTCCCTAATCGCTTCTTCAAGGAGTGGTTCGAGGAGCACTACCTCGGGCTCCTCCGATCCGCACTGGAGGACCTCATGTTCACCAAGGTGGAGGTGACCCTCGTCCTCCCCGAGAAGGAGAGCCCGCCGCTCGCTGCGGCGCGCGAGGAGGTCCCGGAGCGGCGCAACGTGCGGCGCCCCCGAGACGGGGCCGCCCAACTCAACCCCAAGTACACGTTCGAATCCTTCGTGGTGGGCACGAGCAACCAGTTCGTCCACGCGGCCTCCCTGGCCGTGGCCGAGCAGCTCTCCAAGGCCTACAACCCGCTCTTCATCTACGGCGGTGTGGGCCTGGGGAAGACCCACCTGCTCCACGCCATCGGGCACCTGGCCCTGCAGCGCGACCCGCGGATCAAGGTCTCCTATGTCTCCTCCGAGAAGTTCACCAACGACCTGATCAACGCCATCCGCTTCGATTCCACCGTGGAGTTTCGGAACCGCTACCGCAGCCTGGACCTCCTGCTGATCGATGACATCCAATTCATCGCCGGGAAGGAGCGGACCCAGGAGGAGTTCTTCCATACGTTCAACGACCTCTACGACTCGTCCAAGCAGATCGTGATCAGTTCGGACAGCCTGCCCCGCGAGATCCCCACGCTGGAGGAGCGGTTGCGCTCGCGTTTCGAGTGGGGCTTGATCGCAGACATCCAGCAGCCGGACCTGGAGACCAAGGCGGCCATCCTCCGCAAGAAAGCCCAGGCCATGGGCGTCCGGCTGCCCGACGAAGTCTCCCTCTTCATCGCCAAGCATGTGAAGTCCAACATCCGGGAGCTGGAAGGTTCCCTGGTCCGCCTCGCCGCCCATTCCTCCTTCACCAGTCGCGAGGTGAGCCTGGAGCTGGCCCAGGAGGTCCTCAAGGAACTGACGGCCGAGCAGCAGCGGCTGCCGACCATCACCATCATCCAGAAGGCTGTGGCGGACTTCTACGGGGTCCGGGTGGAGGATCTTCGCTCGCGCGGGCGCAACAAGTCCATCGTGCTCCCGCGCCAGGTGGCCATGTACCTCTGCCGGGAGATCGTCAAGGCCTCCCTCCCGGACATCGGGGATGGGTTCGGGGGCAAGGATCACTCCACCGTGATCCATGCGTGCGCGAAGGTGAAGCGGAAGATCGCGGGCGAGGAGATCTTCCGCAAGCAGATCGACGAGCTGAGCGTGCGCCTGTCGGCCTGAGCCGCCGCGGAAGACGGAAGGGCCGCGAGCGAACAGCAGAACGGCGGCATCCCCCAGCGCGGGATGCCGCCGTTGCATTGCCTGGCAGCTGGGCGGCGAGCGCAGAGCTACCGACAGCGGATGTTTTTCTCGCGGGCGAGCTGCGCTTCGCGCGTCCGGGAGAACTTCTTGCTCGTGATCAGGTCGCAGAGCACCTGGGTGGCCCGCCTGCTGTCCCCGAGCTGGAGGTAAGCGTCGCCCTCCTTGAACATGGCGCTGGGGACCTTCGGACTGTCGGGGTAGTCCCGAGTCACCGTCTCGAATTCCGCCACGGCCTGCTGGTAGTTCTTCTGGCTATAGTAGGACTCGCCCAGCCAGTACTGGGCATTGGCCACGAGGCTGGACCGCGGGTAGTTCTGGATGTAGTTCTTGAAGCCGGCAATGGCCAAGTCGTAGTTCCCCTTAGTGTAGTCGTCCAGCGCGTTCCGGTACACCTCTTCAGGCGGCAAGCTCGCCTGGACCGGTTGCCGCGGTGGCGGTGGGGGCGCAGCGGCTGGCGGGGCTTGTGGGGCCACGGCCGCGGGCGGCTGGACCGGCGTGGGAGGTGCGATCGGCGGGAGTGCCGCCTGTGGCGGCGTTGCCGGAGGTTGAGCCGTCGGGGGCTGGCCCAGCGGGGGTTGGGCAGGAGGTCCCGGCTGGCTCGGGGTGGGCGCGGCTCCGGGCGGCTGGCCGGGGACCGGAACTGCTGGGGCCGTCCCCGGGAACGGGATGGCGCCGGCTCCGGGCGCTGGAGCCGGAGCCGGCGCCACCGGTGCGCGTACCTGCTGCTCCAGCGTCGCCACCCGCTGGTTCAGGGCCGTCACCTGCTGATTCAGCCCATCCACGCGGCGGCCCGCCTGCTGGACCCTCTGATCCATGTCGTCCAGCCGCGCGTTCAGATCCTTCAGGACCGAGGCGTTCTCCTCCAGTTTCCCCTGGACGAAGCGGGTCTCGTTGGTCAGCTCGTCCACCCGCTGGTTCAGCATGACGCGCGAGCCTTCGCTCTCCTTCAGCGTGGACGCGAACTGCGTCCGGAAATCGGCCTCCAGCTTCCGCAGCCGCTCATCGGTGAGGGCCCTGGCCGACTCGCTGGCTCGGGCCTGACCCGCCACGTCCCGGCGAAGGGCCGCCACGTCCGCCCGAACGGCGTCCACGTCTGACGGGCTGGCGCAGCCGCCCAGCAGCGTCGCCCCGCCCAAGAGCACCGCCCCTACCATCCAGCCGAATTGCGTCCCAGTGAGCGATGTCGAAAACAATCCGCTCCCCCCTGGCTGCCTCCCCGATCCCGCCCAAGGCGAATTGGGGGCTAGCCCGTCTCGCGAGTTACGGCGACCAGTCCGGCAGATAATTATCCCGCCCGTTGTTTGTGAGCCGCGTCTGCTCCGAGCCGTCGGCGTGCATCCCGAAGATGTCCCGATGGCCCATCCGGTTGGAATCGAACACGATGTGCCGGCCGTCGGGCGACCAGGCGGGATCCTCGTTCTGCCCCGCCGTGGTGAATTGCTGCTGCCCAGTCCCGTCGGGATTGATCAGGCAGATCTGATTGCCACCCATCCGGCACATGAAGACGATCTTGTCCCCCCGGGGCGACCAGCGCGGGGAGGAGTTGTAGTTCCCTTGGAACGTCAGGCGCCGCACGTTGGTGCCATCGATATCCATGACGTAGATCTGAGGCGAGCCCCCCCGATCGGAGTTGAAGACGAGCTGGCGCCCGTTGGGTGAAAAGGAGGGGGAGACGCTGATGGCGCTGCCGAAGGTGAGCTGTTTGGGGGTCCCGCCATTCTTGGGGATGAGAAAGAGGTTGGTCCCCGACCCGATGTTCATGGCGAGCACCAGCCACTGCCCGTCGGGTGACCAGGCCGGGGTGGCGTTGAGACCCCGCTGGGACGACACCAACTCGCGCCGCCCGCTGTCGAAGTTGAGGATGTAGAGGTCCGGATTGCCGGTCCGATAGGAGGTGTAGGCAAGCAGGTGCCCGTCGGGCGACCACCGAGGCGACAGGTTGATGGACTGGTTGCCCGTGATGGCCGTCGGATTGGCCCCGTCATAATCCATCACGTAGAGTTCCTTCTCCGTCCGACTGACGGCGGAAACATAGGCGATCCGGGTCTCAGCTATCCCTTTCTCCCCGGTCAACTGGAACACGATATCATCGGCGAACCGGTGGACCATCAGCCGGAAGAACTTCGCATCCGCGACGTAGCGCTTGCCGAAGAGCATGGTCCCGGCGGCCACGTCGAAGAGCCGGCCCTCCAGGATGGCCTCGTGGCCCCGGCTGGACACCTGGGCGACCGCCAGGTCCTGCACCTTGAGGGAGCTGAGCCCCGGGAAGAGGACGCGCTCCTGGTCGAGCTGGACCGTGGTGGGATCGAAGGGGAGGGTCGCCGGATCCATCACGTCGAAGATCGTGCTGAAGCGCAGATCGTTGGCAAGGACCGACGCCCCCAGCTTCCCCAGGTCCTGCCCGCTCGCGGCGAACGGCGCAAACCCGGCGATGGCAATGGTGATCTTGGGAGCTACCCGCTCGCGGAGCTCGCGCTGGATCACCTGAGCCCGGGTCGTGAGAGCCTGGCCCGTGAAGAGGAGGACGACCGCGACGGCAACCCACCAACGTGTATGCACTATCCGCGCTCCTGGACAAAACGGTAGCGGAGGTCCAAGTACGGCTCCGTGAGGAGATTGGGAAACGGGGGCAGCGGGAGGCTTTGCCGAATGGCCCGCATCGCCGCCAGGTCCACTGCATTGTTCCCCGAGGACGTGTCCAACTGCACGTCGCGCACCTGACCGGATCGGAGCACCCGGAATTGGATCACTACCACGACCTCCGGAGAGCCGGCAGGCGTCAGCGGGAGCCAGTTGTCCTGGATCTTCCGATCCACCAGCGTGAGGTAGTAGTTCAAAGTGGTTCCGCCGCCGGCCCCGGCACTGGGGCCGGCCAGTTCGATCCCCCTCTCCTTCCCGATGCCCGTGCCCGCCCCATTCCCTACCGAGGCCACCGCCGGAGCGGGCGGCGCGACAGGCGCCGGGGGGGCGGGCGGCGTTGCCGGAACGGCCGGCTGCGCCGGCTCGCGCACAGTCTCGCGAGGCCTCAGGGCCGGCGGCCGCAACGACGGCGCGGCCTCCCGGGGACGCTCGCGCGGCTGGCGGCGGGCCGGGAGCGTCAACTCCTCCTCGGCCCGCGGGGCCGGCCGGACCGCGGGGGCCGGCTGCGGGGGAGCCGCCGGCTGCGCGGGCGGCGGGGGCGGGGACACGCGCGCCACCGGAGGCGGGGCGGGCGACGGGCCGCCTCCACCCCGTCCGCCCGGCGGGGCATCCACCAGGCTCACCGTGTAACTCACCGGCACGGTGATGTAGTGGCCGAACTGCAGCCGGGGCATCAGGACGATCGCCGCCACCAGCAGCCCGTGCAGCAGGACGGCCAGCCCAAAGGTGAGCCAGACCTCGCGGGGCCTCGGCCCCGGCGGCAACAACCGGTCGGCCACCACCATCTCCTCAGCTCCTACCCGGACTCACCGGCTCGGTCACCATGCCCACGCGGTCCACCCCGGCCCTCTTGATGACGTCCATCACCTTCATGACCGTACCGTAGGAGACAGCCTCGTCGGCCTTGAGGAAGACGGCCGCCTTCGGATTCCGCCGCACCATGCCGCGCATGACGTTGGACAGGCGGTCCAGGCTGATGGGCTGGTTTTCCAGGAACACGCCGCGATCCCGGGTGATGGTCAGGACCAGGCGCTCCTCGGGTTTGATGGTCTGCGTCTGGGTCTTCGGGACCCGGACGTCGATCCCGCCGAGCATCATGGGGGCCGTGATTAGAAAGATCACCAACAGCACGAGCATCACGTCCACGAAGGGCGTGACGTTGATCTCCGCCAGGGCAGGGCCCAGGCGCCCGTTCCCGCCTCCCTCGATTTCGGGGCTCTTGAACGCCATGGCTGCTTGCCTCAGAACCCTTTCACGCCGACCGGTGGCGCCACGGGCTCGGCGCGCCCGGCCCGCAGGATGATCCGCTCGGCGATCCCCGTGAACTCCAGGGCGAAGAGATCCAGCCGCGTGGCCACGCCCTTAATCCGGTTGAGGAAGTAGTTGTAGGCGATGACCCCGGGAATGGCCGCGGCCAGGCCGGCCGCGGTGGTGATGAGGGCCTCCGCGATGCCCGGTGCAACCGCGCCCAGGTTGGCAGAGCCCGTGACGCCGATGCTGTGGAAGGCATCCATGATCCCCCAGACCGTTCCGAACAGCCCGATGAACGGGGTGACGTTGGCGGTCGTGGCGAGAAAGATCAACGCCCGTTCCAACCCCGAGATCTCCCGCAGGCTGGCGTGCCGGAGGGTGCGCGTGACGCGCGACAACAGCTCGTCGGTCGGGGCCTCTCCGCTCTTGCTCAATGCCTCTCCGGGTCCCGCGTGCCCCCCGGGCCCGGGATTCCCCTTGAGGGCGTGGCTCAGCTCGCGGTAGCCCTCTCGAAACAGCGCCGCCAGGGGACTCTGTGCATAGCGCCGACACTCTTCGTAGGCCGCAGCGAGATTCTTGCTCTCCCGAAAGAGCTTCAGAAACCGCTCGTCGTGGCGATCGGCTCGTCCGAAAGTCCGGAGCTTCAAGAAGATAATCGTCCAACACACCAGCGAGAAGAAGAGCAGGATGACGAGGACACCCTTGGCGACGACCCCCGCCTGGAGAACCAGATTGATCGCATCCATCTGTCGATGTCGACTCCTGTGGGGAAGCGTTCCCTGCAGCGCCCATGGGAATAAACCGGCGAACCGAAGCATTATACTGCGAATGATGGAAAATATTCAATCACCAATGGCCGCCTCGTCCGTCCCCTCCCTCCTTGCTGTCCTGCGGTTCCCCTGCTATCCTCACGCGGCACGAAATCGGCGGCGCTGCCGGGGAGGCCTTACCCTCTCCTCACTGCAGCCGGCCTCGATGTGTTGCAGGGACGCGCGCCGCCTGCGCCGTTCGGCGAGGCAGCGGAGAAGGACTGAACACGATGCGCCTAGATCTCCGGAGCGTGCCTGGGACCCCACGGCTCCTACAGGATTACGTCCATGACTTTTCGCGCCTCGCCCCGTTTTTCACGGCGGATCCACAGGCTCCGCAGTCGTATCGCGAGCACGCGCGACACCTGGATGGCCGCGCCTATGCACGGCGGGACCTCTGCGAGCTTCTGGCCGCACAGAACGCCGCGTGGGGGGCCACCCCCCTGGCGCGCCAGCGCATCGAGGAGCTCGGTCAGCCCCGCGCGCTGGCGGTCGTGACAGGGCAGCAGACTGGCCTCTTCGGCGGCCCGCTCTTTACGCTCTACAAGGCCCTCACCGGCGTTCGGCTGGCCGCCCAGCTTCAGGAGGCGCTGGGACGACCGGTGATCCCGATCTTCTGGATGGCCTCCGAGGATCACGATGTGGCCGAGGCCGACCACGTGCAACTCCTGGATGCCGCGGGCAACTTGGTAGGCCTCCGACACGCCGCGTGGGGTTCGCCAGGCTTCCTCCCGGCGAATCTCGTGCTCGGGCCGGCCATCGAGCAGACCCTCCGCCGGGTCTGGGACCTTCTGCCCGCGACGAGCTTTACCTCAGGTCTGCAGGCCACCCTCGCCGCAGCCTATTCCCCCCGGCACACCTTGGCCGACGCTTTTGCGCGCTGGATGGTCTCCCTCCTCGGGGAGACCGGCCTCGTCCTGGTCGATGCTGCGGATCCACGGCTGAAGCGGCTTGCCGCTCCGATCCTCCAGCGCGAGGTGGAAGAGGCACCTCGCTCCTCCCGAGAGATTCTGGCGCAGAGCGATGGTCTCCGCGCCCTTGGGTATGCAGCACAGATCGAGGCACGGCCCGACGGCGTCAACTGTTTCCTCCTCCAAGACGGGCGCCGGAGCCTCACCCGCGAGGCCGCTGGCTTCCGGCTGCGTGACAGCGGGGACGTCCTTTCCGCGGGCAGGATGCAGGCCCTGGCCAGGGAGCGGCCCGAGTCCCTCAGCCCCAATGTGGCCCTGCGCCCGGTCCTCCAGGACCACCTCTTCCCCACCCTCGCGTACGTCGCCGGGCCGGGCGAGCTGGCGTACTTCGCTCAGTTGCGACGGCTCTACCAGGCCTTCGACGTGCCCATGCCCCTCATCGTTCCCCGGGCGTTTCTGAGCCTGGCAGACCGTCGGACCCTTCAACTGCTGGACCGATTCCACCTGAGCCTCGCCGATCTGACCCAAGAGCCGGAGCAGGTCATCACCCGCGTGCTTCGTGCTCAACTTCCCCCGGGACTCGAGAGCACGCTGGGAAAGGCGCGGGAAGGTGTGGACGCCATCTTCCGGGAGGTGGCCGAGGCCATTGCCGCCGTAGACCCCACCCTGCGGGCGACGGTGGGCCAGTCCGCAGGCCACATCAAGGGCCATCTGGATCAGTTGGAGCGGAAGGCCGTGCAGGCCCTGAAGCGGCGCGAGGCGGAGATGCGGCAGCAGATCCAGCGCGTTCGCCAGCTCCTCATGCCTGGCGGCAAGCCGCAGGAGCGAGTCTTCCCCGTCCTCCCCTTCCTGGCCAAGTACGGCCCGGGTCTCGTCGAGGTCATCCGTAGTGGCATCGGCGGACCCGGCTGGGAACATATCGTCCTGACGCTTGGCGGCTGATTCCTGGGAGCCGACAGCGACAACCGGCAGCGACAGCGGTCCGCAGGGTCTTCGGATCTCTCCCTGAGCCGTTATCGCTGTCGGAGATCGGAGTCCGGGGTATGCGCATCGGCATCACGTGCTATCCGACATACGGTGGAAGCGGCGTCGTGGCGACCGAGCTGGGCAAGGCGATGGCCCAGCGCGGCCACCAGATCCACTTCATCAGTTACTCCCTCCCCTTCCGCCTCCAGCAGTATGACGAGCGCATCTTCTTCCACGGGGTGGAGATGGTGAACTACCCGCTCCTGGAGCATCCGCCCTACGCCATTGCCCTCGCTGCCAAGATGTCGGAGGTGGCGGCCGAGGTCGGCCTGGATCTCTTTCACGTCCATTACGCGATCCCGCACGCCGTTTCCGCCTTCTTGGCCGGGGCCATCCTGGGCGAGGGCCGTCCCAGAATCATCACCACGCTGCACGGGACCGACATCACCTTGGTGGGGAACGACCGCTCGCTCTACCCCATGACCCGGTTTGCCCTGGAGCAATCGGACGGGGTCACCTGTGTGTCCCGCTACCTTCGGGCCAAGACCTATCGGGTCTTCGACATCACCAAGCCCATCAAGGTGATCCCCAACTTCGTGGACACGCGGCGGTTCGCTCCGGCGCCCCGTCCCGACCTCCGGAAGCACCTGGCTCCCCGGGGAGAACGCATCCTCGCCCACCTCTCGAACTTTCGCGTGGTGAAGCGGGTGCCCGATGTCGTGCGCATCTTCGCGCAGGTGCGGTCTGCCGTCCCCGCCAAGCTCCTCCTCATCGGCGACGGGCAGGATCGGCCGCTGGCCATCGAGACGGCAGCGACCCTGGGAGTCGAGCGGGATGTGATCTTCCTGGGAAAGCAGGATGACGTGGAGAGCCTCTTGGGTATCGCCGACCTCTTCCTGCTGCCGAGTCAGGATGAAGCCTTCGGCCTGGCGGCCCTGGAGGCGCAGAGTTGCGGTGTCCCGGTCATCGCCAGCGCCGTGGGAGGGCTCCCGGAGGTGGTGGAGGACGGCAAGACCGGATTCCTCCTGTCGCCGGGGGATGTGGAGGGAATGGCCCGGGCCGCCCTCAGCCTGCTCACGGATCCCACCCGTCACGCCGAATTCCGGGAGGCTGCCCGTCAGCGAGCGGTCTCCCAGTTCGACACCAGCCTGATCGTCCCCCAGTACGAAGCCTACCTCCAGGCGGTCTTGACGAACTGACTGAGAACCGACGGCGACAGCCATAGGACAGGGAAACCCGTGGTGCGCCTCCCTGTCACTGCTGGCTCTTGGCTCGTATTCCCCTTGACTTCTGCAGAAGGAGGGGCTAGGAAGGAACTACCGTATTCCCTGGCTGCTCAGTCCTGTTCGCCCATGGTGCGGAACAGCAATGAAGCGGCCCGGCCTCCAAGCGATTAGCGCCCCGACTCGCCGGACACCTCTGCCCACCGTCACTCGTTCATTCCTCGTGCCATGGGTCATCGCGAACCCGATCTGCCGCGTCCCTGCATGGCTCGTCATGGCCCTGAGCCTCCTCACCTTCACCGGCTGTGCCACCACGGACGAGCAGCGGTTTCCACTCGATTACCTCTCGGGAACGCGTGCCGCCATGCAGCCGGGCACGGCCCGAGAGGCTTTCCAGGCATATCAACGCATGGGTGCCGATCTCGAGCGCCAGGGCCGCTTCGCCCAGGCGGCGGTCGCCTATTCGAATGCCTACGTTTCCGCGCGGGCTCTCCGGCGCCTCCAGGACGCCGTGGAAACGTGTCAGAAGGCGGTAGAGATGGCTGAGCGTGCTCAAGACCCGAGACATCTCATGCCTGCCTTGATCCGTCTCGGACAGGTACACATGGCCCTGAATGCCCCACAGCGAGCGATCCCGATCCTCGAAAAGGCCACCCAAATGGCACAGGCTGCCGGGCGGCCCAATGTTGAGGCCAGTGGCCATATCTGGCTCAGTCGGGCCTACCGGCGTGTTGGGAAACCCGACCTGGCCATCGGAAGCACGCAAAAGGCGATCGCGGTCCTGGAGCCGGCAATCGCCCGCATGAAAGCCCATGGATACCCGCTCCGAGGCAGGAGGCAGGAGGAGCTGTTGAGCATGGAGGGAAATTTCGCGGCTGCCCTCCTTGTTCTGGGTGGCCATTATGTAGCCCTCCACCAGTTGGAATCCGCCCGGGCGCATTTCGAGAGAGCCCTGGAGTCGGGAAAGCGTATAGGAGTAGCGCGGGTGATGGCCCAGGCCCGGTTCGGTCTTGGCAGAGTGGCCGCTGAAGAGAGAGACTTCCCGGCCGCCATAGACCACCTGCAAGAAGTCCTCCGGCTCTCGCAACAACCGAGTTACGCCGTGGCGACCCATGGCCTCCTCGGGCGCCTCTATCGCGGGAAGGGCAACCTCCCCGAAGCGGAAAACCATCTTCGCAAATCCGTGGCAGCTATCGAGGATCTGCGCTCTCAACTCCAGTCCGAGGAGCATCGGGAGGCATTCGTCGAGGGCAAGATGGGTGCCTACGGCAACCTGATCGGCGTGCTCTTCGATCAGCGGAAGTTTGCCCAGGCCTTTGAAATGAGCGAGCGGGCGCGGGCGCGGGCCTTCCTGGATCTGCTGGGCAACCGCGTGAGCCTGTCCAAGGGCCGGAGCGCGGCGCTCGTTGCCGAGGAGAAGGCCCTCCAGGAGCGGATCGCCCAGCTCAAGGCGAGCCAGGCCCTCCAGGACAGCGAGGAGGATGGACCTGAGGAAGCGCCCCCTCCCGCCCAGTCTGCCCTTCAACGGGAGGTCGACCTCGCCCGCGAGGCGTATGGCGCCTTCCTGTCCAGGGTCCGGGCCGAGAGTCGCGAGCAAGCTTCCCTCATGACCGTCGAGCCACTCACGCTGCCCGAGGTGCGGGCACTGCTCGGACCCGAAACGGCCCTGGTGGAATACTTCGTCGAGGGCGGGCGCACCCTGCTCTGGATCGTGAGGCGGGACACCTTCCGCGCAGTCCGGCTGCGCATCGGAGAGGCCGAACTCACAAGGCGCGTCAGCGAGTTCCGAGACCTCATCGCCTCCCGCGGGCGGCGCGAGGACCTTCGGCACGCCGCGCATGATCTGTGCCAGACCTTGCTCGCCCCAGCCTTCCCGGCCGGCCTGCCCGCGGAACTCATTGTCGTCCCCCACCGGGTCCTGCACTATCTGCCGTTCCAAGCCCTGATGCCGACACCCGACCGCTACTTGCTCCAGGACAGCCTGGTGTATTACCTGAGCAGCGCCAGCCTGATGCAGTTCACCAGGGAGAAGCAATCGACCACGCCGTCCGCGGCTCTCGCCGTTGGCAATCCCGACCTGGACGACCCCACCCTGAACCTTCGCTACGCCGAGCGCGAGGTCCGGGAGGTGGAGCGGCTCTTTCCAGGGGCCACCGTGCTCGTCCGCAGGGACGCCACGAAAGGCCGGATGCGACGCCAGCTAGACGAAGCTTCCCTCATCCACCTGGCCACGCATGCGGATCTGGAGGTGGACGATCCCCTGGGTTCTGCCCTCCTACTGCGGCCGGAGCGCGATGACACAGGCCGCCTGGAGGTGCAGGAGATCTTCGGCCTGGACCTGCAGGCCTCCCTCGTAATCCTCTCCGCCTGCGACACGTCCCTGGGGAAGCTGACCGACGGCGACGAGATTGTCGGCCTCACTCGGGCCTTCATTTACGCCGGGACCCCTTCCGTCATCAGCACGCTGTGGCAGGTGGACGATCGCGCCAGCTACGAGCTCATGCGGGCGTTCTATCAGAACCTGCGGGCGGGCCAGACAAAGGGCGAGGCGCTCCGGCAGGCGCAGCTCGCCACCCTGGAGAGGTACCCGCACCCCTACTACTGGGCCGCCTATCAACTCACGGGGGAGGCGCGGTAGGGCACGCCAGCGGGACGCGGGAGAAACAAAGCGACCTCCAGTCGTTCGACGGGTCGGGTGTTCGAGGGTTCACCGAACAGCGGAGCTGCCGAAGAGGCGACCAGCCGAACGCTCTTAGACGATGCTGAGGGACTCGCGTGCGCCTCCGCCTGCCCGACCTGCGCTCCCGCGGCCGGCGCTTTCTCCTCGGCCTGACGCTGGGATTCCTGGCCAGCGCTGCCGTCGCGCTGGCTGTCTCGCTGGGGTACTTCTCCGGCTACATGGGCAAGGCGCTGGATCTCTATCTCTGGGCGCGGGGTCGGGCCCGCGCACCGGAGATCGTCCTCGTGGCGATCGACGACGCCGCGTTCTCCCGCCTGAATGAGCGCCAACCCATTCCTCGCGATTACCTCGCTGCGGTGATCCGGGGCCTGCGCAAGAGTGGAGCGCGCCTGATCGGGCTGGACGTGGACCTCAGGCGGCCCACGCTGCCGGCGGCTGACCGCGACCTGGTCGCCGCGATCCGTAACAGCCACAGTAGCCCGGCTGTCCCCGTGGTCGTCGCCCGAACGCTCACCGCCGTACCCGCTCCGGGGGGAGAGGTCCGCTTCCGTCCCCGGCAGCTCTACGATGCCGCATTGGAAGTGGACTCCGGCTTTGCCGAAGTCCCCAAGGACGACGACGGGTTCTTCCGACGCATCCCGCTGGCCGTCCCGCTGGCCGACGGAGGGATCCTCCCCTCGCTCTCGCTGAGTCTGTTGGCCCGCCTGGGCGGGCAGGATGCCGCAACGCTGGCCCGAGGCCTGGCTGGACCGGAGCCGATCGCGCTTTCCCTGCCGGTATGGGACGAGACGCGAGGCAGGCTCACACAGCAAGTGCCGCTCCGTTTTTTCCTGGACGACGACTGGAAGATCAACTTCATCGGAGGCAGCGGAAGTTTCCTCACCTTCGGAAGCGACATCGTCCACCAGCTCGGCATCTCGGACCAAGAGGTCGCCCAGGACAATCCGTTCCGCGATCGGATCGTCCTGGTCGGCGCGACCTTCCAGGAGGCCCGCGATGCCGTTCCGACACCGCTCGGCCTCATGCCCGGTGTGGAGATCCACGCCAACATCCTGCACACGCTGCTCACCCGCAGCCAGATCCAGCCGGTCGCGTGGGGGACGAGCCTGATCCTCCAGTTCGTCCTGTGCCTTCTCCTCAGCGCCCTTTTTGCCGTGGTCCGGCCGAACCGGGCCATGCTCATTGCGCTCGCGGGCGCAGCTCTCGTTACCGGTGGACTCAGCGTCTGGGCCATCGCTCCCGGGGCCTACTGGTTCGACTTCCTGACGCCGATCCTGGCGATTCGCGCCAGCGGCAGCCTCCATGACGCCATGGAGCGGCGCCGGATCCGGGAGTCCTTTCACCAGTACATCGGGCGCGAGGTGGCCGACCGGGTTTATCTCGACGACCCCGCACTGGCAGGGCAGCGCCGCACCGTCTCCGTCATGTTCACCGACTTGCGCGACTTCACTACCCTGTCCGAGGCGATGGCTGCGGACCAGGTGGCCCGGCAGCTCAACGAGTACTTCCCCATGATGGTCGAGGCGGTGCAACAGCACCGGGGGATCATCAACGACTTCATCGGCGATGCCGTGATGGCAGTCTATGGCGCTCCCATGGACAACCCCGAGCACGCCCTGGACGCGGTGCGGACCGCCCGCAAGATGCAGGCGGGGCTGGCCGCACTGAACATCGAATGGCAGTCCCGGCGGCTCCCGCCTCTGAGGATGGGGATTGGCATCCATACGGGGACCGTCTTTGCTGGCAACGTGGGCTCACCGAAGCGGAAGAAGTACACCGTCGTGGGCGATGCGGTGAACGTGGCCGCCCGCGTAGAGGGCTTGAACAAGACGCTCCACACCACGCTCCTCATCACCGGCGAGACCTATGCGGCCGTGAAGGATCGGGTGGAAGTCAAGGACTGCGGCGAGGTGAAGGTAAAGGGCCGCCAGCAGGCAGTCAGGGTGTACGAGATCGTGGCCTTCGTGGACGTCGCGGAGGGCCCGCCGAGGAGGCGGCTGTGGGCGCGCGATGGTAGCTCATCCTTGGGGCCCTGGCTGTTCTGGCGCCGACGGACGGCCTCGCCGCGTCCGCCGGAGACCCCGTCGCCATCCTGACCGAGGTCCAGGCCGGGCAGGGCGAGGTGCGGGTCACGCTGGCGCATGAAGCGGACTGGAAGGCCCCGCTGCCGCTGCCCTCCCTGCCGGTTTTCCTTTTCAGGCGACTCGCTTGTGGAAGCTGAGGACCGCCCAGTAGAGGAAGACGACCACGAACCCGCTCAGGATGGCCAGGTCCTTCCACACCAGGAAGAAGCCGGCCCCTCGCAGCGTCACGGCCCGGACGGCTCGGGAGAAGTACATCAACGGGAAGAGGTAAGAGATGGGGCGGATGTAATCCGGGATAGCCTCGATGGGGGCGTAGGCCCCGGAGAGCATGAAGACGGGCAGGACGTAGAACACGGCGATCTGCACCGCCTGGAACTGGGACCGCGAGACCGCCGAAATGAGCAGGCCCGTGGCCAGAGAGGACAGGACGAATAGGGCGCAGAAGGCGAGCAGGAGGGCCAGGCGACCGGCCACCGGCACGTTGAACCAGCGATCCGCCACGTACAGGATGGTGAGGACGTTCAGGAGGGAGATGGCAAAAAACGGGACGAGCTTCCCCACCATCAGCTCGATCCGGCTGATGGGGGTCGCCATGAGCTGGTCCAGCGTCCCCCGCTCCCGCTCCCGCGGAATGCTGACGGCCATGAGCATCACCGTGAGGAGCTGGAGTGTCAAGCCGATGACGCCGGGCATCACGTAGCTCAGGTACTGGAGGCCCGGGTTGTAGCGAATCTCCGTCTGCACATAGACCGGCTGGATGAGCCGGCGCCCGCGGTCCGGGCGCACCCCCCGGGCCCAGAGCCCCTTGATGGCCCGCTCGGCGTTGTAGCGCTGGATGACGCGTTGAGCCACGCCCTCCACGATCGGCGCCGAGTTGTTGTCCGTC
This sequence comes from uncultured Methylomirabilota bacterium, assembly GCA_963714585.1. Classification (GTDB taxonomy): domain Bacteria; phylum Methylomirabilota; class Methylomirabilia; order Methylomirabilales; family 2-02-FULL-66-22; genus 2-02-FULL-66-22. Next base: position 180,672 of record CAVQPC010000053.1, on the reverse strand, counting down.
CCGTCCAGGAGGAGCTGGAGCTGGGCCTCCCCTCCCGCCTCGATCTCTTTCATGAAGCCCTTGGGGATGACGATGGCCGCTTTGATTTTCCCCTGGGCGAGCAGATCCTGGGCCTCCTTGAGCGTGGCCACGCTGCCCTGGATTTTTACCTCGTCGTAGGTGCTGAAGGCGGTGACGATGACGTTGCTCTCCGGCGAGTCGTCCAGGTTGAGGATGACCGAGGGGATGTTGCGCAGCTCGCCCGTCTCCAGGGCCTTCCCGAACAGGAAGGTGAGGAGGACGGGCATCACCAGGATGAGGATGAGGCTCCGCCGGTCCCGCAGGATCTGCCGGAGCTCTTTGAGGACGACGTGGCCGACGATCGTGAGCATGCTGGCTACTGTCCGTTGTTCTCCGGGACGCCCCGGGTGAGCGACATGAACACATCCTCCAGCGTGGGCGCCACGGTCCGGATGGTCCGGACAGTGACCCCGCTCGCCGTGAGGACCTTCTCCAACTGGTCCTGGAGCGGCGTCACCGCCTTGGCGAAGACGCGGAGCGTGTGCCCGTAGATGGTAACCCCGGCGACCCCCTCTTGCTCCCGCACCACCTGCGCCGCCTGCATGACGGGCAGGGCGTCTACCTCGAGGAGCCCTTCCCCCAATTCCGTGCGACACTGCTCCGGGGAGCCCGTGCCGATCAAGCGGCCGTGGTGCATGAAGCCGATGGTCTGGCAGCGCTCCGCCTCTTCCACGTAGTGGGTGGTGACCAGAATGGTGCGCCCCTCCCCGCCCGCCTCGTACAGGAGGTCCCACATCCGCTGGCGGGAGGGCGGGTCGGCCCCGGCCGTGGGCTCGTCCAGGAAGAGAATCGCCGGCGAATGCACCAGGGCGCAGCCCAAGGCCAGGCGCTGCTTGAACCCGCCCGACAGATGCTCGGTGAGCTGGCGCCGACGGTCGGTGAGCCCGACCCGCTCCAAAGTCGCCTGCACCTGTCGCCTGCGCTCCACACGCGAGAGCCGGTACACCCCCGCGAAGAAATCCAGGTTCTCCTCGACCGTCAGGTCCCCGTACAGGCTGAAGCGCTGGGGCATGTAGCCGACCCGGCGCTTGATAGCCTCCGCCTCCGTTGCCACATCCAGCCCTACCACGCGGGCACTGCCGCTGCTGGGCGACAGCAAGCCGCAGAGCATGCGAATGGTCGTGGTCTTGCCGGCGCCGTTCGGCCCGAGGAACCCAAAGATCTCCCCCGACCGGACGCTGAGGTTGAGGCTGGAGACAGCGGCCACGGCGCCGAAACGCCGGGTCAGGCTGGTCGTCTCAATGGCGAAGTCCATGCGTGAACACTTCCTTCGGAGGGCTCCAACGCATGCGGACGGACCCCGGCGCCCCCAAGTCCGCAGGCCCTCCGGCTGGCGTTGACCGACCCGGGCATTTATACCGGCGGATGGTAAAGCCTGTCAACTTCTCTCGGCAATCTTTTTGCCGAAGGGCCAGGGAGGTCAGGGGAATAGGACGATGGCGGCGGATGGTTCACGGCCAGAATCGCCACACTGCCGGACAGGAAATCGATTGACAATGCCCGGCAATCTGGCTAGCCTGCGAGCCAAGGAGACGCGGCCGTCCCGGCGGGACGTCGAGAGGGGTGTATGCCTGTCAAGAAGCTGCTCCTGGCGAAGCCGCGCGGCTTCTGCGCAGGAGTGGATCGCGCCATAGACGTCGTGAACCTGGCCCTGGAATTGTACCCGGGACCCGTCTACGTCCGGAAGGAGATCGTCCACAACGTCCACGTGGTGAATGAGCTCCGGAAGAAGGGGGCGATCTTCGTGGACGAGCTGAACGAGGTGCCGGATGGGGCCACGGTGATCTTCAGCGCCCACGGGGTCTCGCCGGAGGTCCGGGAGCAGGCGCGGCGCCGTGGCCTCAAGGTCATCGATGCCACCTGCCCGCTGGTCACCAAGGTACACCACGAGGCCGTGCGGTTCGCCCAGGAGGATCGGCCGATCATCCTGGTGGGCCATCAGGGGCACGACGAGGTCGTCGGAACCATGGGACACGCGCCCGATCATATCCTGTTGATCGGGTCCGTGGCCGACGCCGAGAACCTGCCGGTCTCGCAACCGGACCGGGTGGCGGTCATCACCCAGACCACCCTGAGCCTGGATGACACCTCGGTCGTCATGGAGGCCCTGCGGCGACGCTTCCCCAGCATCAAGGCCCCCGCGCGGGACGACATCTGCTACGCAACCCAGAACCGCCAGCTCGCCGTGAAAGCCATTGCCCGTCGTGTGCCGGTGATCCTGGTCATCGGCTCGAAGAACAGCTCGAACAGCAATCGCCTGGCCGAGGTGGCCCGTGACCAGGGGGCCCAGGCCTACCTCATCGACGACATCTCGCAGATCGATCCGGCGTGGCTGGAAGGGGTCGAGTGTCTGGGCATCACGGCGGGCGCCTCGGCCCCCGAGCACCTGGTGGAAGAGGTCGTGGACTACTTCCAGGCGCAGGGCGCCACCGAGATCGAGGAGGTCGAGGCCGTGACCGAGGAGGTCAACTTCGCCCTCCCGCCCGAACTCGTGGGGGACCGCGCGCCTCGGAACGGGAAACTGTCCGCATGACGGCGCGCGCCGGGCGCCTGGCGAGGGGAGTCGCCGCATGACCCGCTCCGGCCGCGCCACCGTTGCAGGCGGCAAGGTGTGCCAGGCGCTGACCAAGGCCAGCCGGTCCAACTTCTCCTACGCCTTCCGCTTCCTCCCAAAGCCCAAACGCGAGGCCCTCTACGCAGTCTATGCCTTCTGCCGCGTGACGGACGACCTGGTGGACGAAGCCGCCTCCGTCCCGCCAGGCGTCGCGGGGGAGCTCTCCGGATTTCCCCTGGAACGACTCAAGGCGTGGCGCGGGGAGCTGGATGCCTGCTTTCGCGGCGAGGCCACCCGCCCCATCACGGAGCGGTTGGCCGGCGTCATCCAGGCCTACCGAATCCCGCAGGGCTACTTCGAGGAGCTGCTGGACGGCGTGGAGATGGACCTGGTGAAGGCTCGGTATGCCACCTTTGCCGAGCTTGAGCAGTACTGCTACCGCGTGGCGGGGGTGGTCGGCCTCATCTGCATCGAGATCTTCGGCTACACGCAGCCGGGCACCCGGCGCTACGCCACGCTGCTCGGCACGGCGTTTCAGCTCACCAACATTCTGCGCGACGTGGACCAGGACCTCCGGCGCGACCGGATCTATCTCCCGCAGGAAGACCTCGTGCGATTCGGCTGTGCCGAGGCCGATCTCTTCGCCCGGCGAATGACCCCGGCCTTTCGCGAGTTGATGCAGTTCGAGGCCGCCCGAGCGCGAAGCTACTACGCGCGCGCGGCAGATGCGCTACCTCCAGAGGACCGTCGGGCCATGCTCCCCGGCACCATCATGGCCGCGATCTACTGCCGCATCCTCGAGGGAATCCAGGCGGTGGGCTACGACGTGTTCGCCCACCGCGTGCGGCTGTCCGATGGACACCGCCTGCTGCTCGCCCTCGGGTGCTGGCTGCGCCACCTCCTGGCTCGCGCCTGAGGCCGGACCTCAGGCCGGCTCGCCCTTTCCGTGCTCCCCCTCCTCGCGCAAGTCCGTCATGCTGATGCCTGGGATGTACTCCACCGTGCGGTCGTTCCGAAGCACCTCCAGTCTTCGCATCACGTCGCGGATCCGCAGGGCCGCCCGCCGGACAGCCTCCAGCTTGCGCTGCCCGTCGGCCGACATGGCCTCCGCCTGGAGCAGGAGGAGATCCGTGTAGCCCAGGATGGTCCCCAGGGCATTGTTCACCTCGTGGCGGATGGCCAGACTGACTTCGCCGATGGCGGCGAAGCGCTCGCTCTGGATGAGGCGAGCCTGGGTGGCCAGGAGCGCCTGGTTCTTCTTCGCCAACTCCTCGGCCTGCTGGTGCAGCTCCCGCTGGAGATTCAGCGAGCGCAGGCAGCTGTGGACGCGCGCCAAGAGCTCCTGCGGGTGAAACGGCTTGGGCAAATATTCATCCGCCCCGCGGAGCAGCCCTTGCACGCGGGCCTCGATCCTGTCGAGGGCCGTGACGAGGATGATGGGCAGTTCCCGCGTCTCCGGTCGCCCCTTCAGCTCTTCACAGAAATCGATCCCGTCCCCGTCGGGCAGAAGCCGATCCAGCAGGAGGAGGTCGGGGGCGCCGGCCCGGATGGCGGCCCGTCCATCCGCCAGGGTCGTCGCCACATCCAGGCTGTACCCGTGCTCCTCGAGCAGACCGCAGATAATCGCCGCCTGCATCGGGTCGTCCTCCACCAACAGGATGCGCGTCGGGGTGGAGGGGTCAGGGATGCTCATGGGAACGTCCTCTGAGACTGCGAAGCGACGGCACACCGGCCTCGGGCGGCGGGTCAGGCGGCTTGACCCCCGCGTCAAAGAGGCGCACCACCTCATCTCGGGTGAAGCGTGGCAGGGGCTCCTCGGATCCTGATCCGACCAGAATGCACCCCTGCTCCGGCGTCGTCACCTCCCCAATCCGGCTCCCTGCGATGCCGCAGGCCGACCACGCCTCGAGGAGGCGGTCGGCCTCCTCGGCTGGACACGTCGCGACAAGGGCCCCCGACGCGATGACGCCCAGGGGATCGAGGCCCAAGGCGTCACAGATGGCCTGGCACTCGGGCAGCACGCGGATGGCCGCTCGCTGGATCCTGAGTCCCGCGCCGGCGGCCACCGCCACCTCCAGGAGGCCGGTGGCCAGCCCCCCCTCGGTCGGGTCGTGCATGGCGTGGACGTGGACCGACGCGATGGCCGCGGCCGCATCCGGCTGCACCGAGATCCCCGGCCGATGGAGGAAGTCCCGGGCGCGCTCGCACACGGCCCGGGGGACTCCCCGCGCCGCCAGGAGGTCCTCGCACTCCCGCGCCAGGATCGAGGCACCCTCTACGGCAATCCCCTTCGACAGGAGGACGGCATCCCCGGGTCGGGCACCCGCGGTTGTGACGAGCCGGCCCTTCTCCACCTCCCCGAGCATGGCGCCGGCCAGGATGGGCCGATCCAGGCCACGCGTGACCTCGGTGTGTCCCCCTACCAGGGTGGCGCCAACGGCGTGGCAGGCCTCCTCCACCTGGAGCAGGATCCGCTCCAGCAGGACCGCATCGCTCCCGCTCTCGGGCAAGAGGAGGGTCATGAGGAACCAGGCGGGGCGGGCCCCGCGAACCGCCAGGTCATTGGCGTTCACGTGCACCGCATACCAGCCGATCTCCTCCGAGACGAAGGTGATGGGATCCGACTTCACCACGAGGTAGCGATCGCCGAAATCCACCACCGCGGCATCTTCGCCGATCCGCGGCCCCATGATCACCCGCGGGTCCCGGATGGTCAGCCGGCGGAAGAGCCGCTCCAACAGTTCGAGCGGCGGCTTCCCGACCGCCAAGCGGGACCGGGCATCCATCGGCGGGATCTCAGACCGCATAGACGGCAAAGGGCAAGGGGGTGATGAGCACCACGAGCAGGATCAGGGCCACGAGGGCCAGGACCCGCCGGGGCGGATCCAATAGCGTCAGGTCATCCAGCGGCGGCGGGTGCCGGAGACCCAGGAGCACCGACAGCCCGATCCAGACCAGCCACCCTTCCCAGCGGGACACCAGGAACAGGACCAGCATCGCCCCCAGAAAGAGCCAGACGATCTTCTTGTGTCCCCGCCCCAGGGCCGCATACACGATGTGGCCGCCGTCGAGTTGGGAGAGGGGCATGAGATTGAGGGCCGTGACGAAGAGCCCGAGCCACCCCGCCAGCGCCATGGGGTGCAGCATGACGTCGGAGCCTGGCGGGATCGGCCCCTTGAGCAGCCATTTGAAGCAGAGGTAGGCGAGGGAGTTCCCCTCCTGCAAGACCACCCCCGAAACGGGCCGGACGGGCGACAGGGCGAGGCCCACCAGCAGGATCGGCACCGCCAAGACCAAGCCGGCCAGGGGGCCGGCAATGCCGATGTCGAAGAGCACTTTGCGGTTCGGGATCGGCGAGCGCATGCGGATGATGGCGCCCATGGTTCCCATGGGAGGCAGGGGGAGCGGAATGAAATACGGTAGGCTCACCTGCACGCCGTAGGCCCGCGCCGTGACGTAATGGCCCAGCTCATGAAAGCCGAGGATCAGCAGGAGGCTGGCCGAGAAGGGCACGCCCTGCACCAGGGTCGCCGGGTGGCTCAGGGGGTTGGCCCCCTCCATCAGCGCGCCGACGAAGAGGGTCGTGAGGAGCGTCGCCAGGAACAGGAACAGGTTTGCCGGCCATCCGGCCCAACCTGCCTTGGGCCGGGACGGGACGGCCCGCAGACGCACCAGGGTGATCGCGTCGGGGCTTTGGAGCATGGGGACGTAACCGTACGGCTCCAGCCGCTGGGTGAGCACGGCGATGGCCACTTCCGGCTCCACCAGCAGGTGGCCGCGAAACCGTACCATGCCGTCGAGGCTCCTCCAGTCTTCAACGGAGAAGACCCCGACCATCTCGCGCCCCAAAAAGAACGGCCACGGACCCGTGGGCGAGATCCAGTTCCGCATGAATGGTATCGACCTCTCTCACACCCCGCCGGTCGCTCGCTCCGCGCGCTCGGACGCGATGTCCCGCTCGGGCGCACGCCAGATAGGGGACAGGGTCTGAACGACCAACGGACGACGTGGCCGGTTATAACATGGGAGCCACGGAGACGCAATTGCGTCATCCGCCGGGCACCAAGTGCAGGGCATCGCCTGTCTCGTCCCTGGTGAGGGCCTGGAATCGCATCGCACGCAACTCGCCGCGGAGCCACGCCGATAGCTGGTCGGCGTAATGCGGGGAGCGGGGATCGCCCGACACCCCTCCTGCGACAATCCAGGACGAGGCCTCCGGATCGCCCAAGTCCACGATCTGGCGATACCCGGGCCCTGCCTGGATCCCGAAGGGGTCCGCCAGCGAGAAGGCGCCGAGGTTGATCGTCATGCCATCGCCGGGCCGAGGGTAGGGTCCCCGGTTCAGGCCGAGCAGCCAGGCGAGAGCGCGAAGCGTCCGGCTGCCGCGTCCCAACCCGTGGGCGAACGTGAGGGTGTGCAGGGTGCCCCACCGCCAGCCTCCCGGATCGGGCCCGAGGCGCCGGCGCGCCTCCTCCCAGGCCGCAACGAGGGAGGCCTCCACCATCTCCACCTCTCCCTGTGGGAACCAGGCGGCGTCGCCTCGGAGGAGGGCGCGATCCGTCGCGGGTACCGCCAGGTGGAGCAGCGAGAAGTAGCGCCGGAAAAGGCCAGGGGCGCACCGGTCCAGGGCCGGCTGAAAGCAGCGCCGGACGATGGCCTGGTAGAACAGGTGATAGAAAGCCGCAGCGGCGCTGTCCGCCTCCATCCGGCAGTCCCACGCTAAGAGGAGGTCGGCCGCCTGGCGGGCCCTCTCATCCTGCAGCCGCTCGGCCACCGGACGGATCAGCCGCGCGAGGATCCCCGCCGCCTGGAGGGAGAAGACATCCCGTTGGATCTGGGCCATATCGGCCACCCGGGCCTGGCGACACGCCCGCAGCAACTGGCCGATGCGGGCCGCCCGGTAAGGCGGCTCCCAGAAGCCGACGGCGAGTGTCGGCGGCAGCTCAGGAGCCACCCGATTGTTGGCCGTGGCCAGGAATCCCGCGGGCGGACTCACGACACGGGGCTGCTCCGCCCAGGCGAGATACCCTCCCCAGGCGTGGCTAGGGGACGTGCCGTCCAGCAGGAACGGGGCCTGGCCTGCCCAGGCCCGTCGCGGAAACCGGCCGGCGCAGAGGTAGGCGATCCCGCCCTTCCGGTCGGCGACGACGATGTTCTGGGCCGGCACCGCGAATTCCCGCGCGGCGTTTTCGAACTCGCCCAGGTCTGCGGCCCGGTTCATCCCGAGAATCGCCTCCAAGCTCCGCCACGGCTCCAGGCCGACCCAGCGGAAGGAGGTCGGGGGCTCGCCGTCCGTCTGTGGCAGGAGCGGACACAGCACGCCTTCATGCCGGACGAAGCGGAGCGCGAGACGGACCGGCGCCCTGCGACCCCGGACGTGAAACGTCTCCTCCACCACCTCGACCGGGAGCCAGTTGCCACCGCGCAGGTACCGGCTTCCCGCCCCATCCAGCGTCTCCCGGTAGTAGTCCCCATCATCGGCCATGACCGCCGTGAATCCCCAGGCGAGGTGCTCGTTTCGCCCCATGAGCACACCGGGAATCCCCGGCAGGGTCGCGCCGATCGTCCGATGGGCCGGCCCGACGAGGGCCGCCGGGTACCAGAGGGCGGGTAAGCTGAAGACGAGGTGGGGATCATTGCAGAGCAGGGGCTTGCCGGAGGCCGTCCGCTCGCCGGCCACCACCCAGTTGTTGCTCCCCACACCGGCTCCGGACAGGCCCAGCGCCTGCCGCGCCAGGAGGTCCAGGCTGGCTCCAACTGCTGGGAAGGGAGAGGACAGGATGCACTGGCCTTGCGCCAGATCGGGTGGGAGCAGGGAACGCAGGGCCGGGTCGGCCGCCAGAGAAGCCAGCACCGGCTTGGCCGGGAAGGCGAGGGAGAGCATCCACCCCATCAGCTTCCCGATGGCCAGGGAATCCTCGGGGGTCCACGGCCTGGGGCGCCTTCCCAGGAGGAGGAATTCGAGCGGAAGCTCCCGCACCGGAGTGCACGCCAGCCAGGCGTTCACCCCGGCGGCCAGGCCCTCCAGGGCCTCCTGGCCCACCGGGCTCAGCCGCAGGCGTTCCTCGAGCGCCACCTTGTGCATCCGGAGGCCGCGGTAGAACTGGTCGGCTGCGAGCAGCGTGCCCCTGGGAAGGTGGAGGCCCGGTCCTGCGAGGGCGTGGTCTCCCAGCAGCTCGGTCAGGCATCCGCCGGCGAGCCGGCGGAGCATCTCCATCTGCCACAGCCGGTCCTGGGCCATGGTCACGCCCAGGCCGAAGGCAAGGTCGCGTTCTGTCTCCGCCTGAATCTGCGGAACCCCCACATCATCCCGGGTGATCCAGACATCGTGCGCCAGGCCGGGAAGCGAGAGAGACCCGCGGGGAAAGGCGGCAGGGGCCTCTCGCCCACCCAGGCGACACCAGAGGGCTGAGGCCAGAAGCTTGATGCGCCCCACGAGGAAGGGAGGCATCCGCGATCAGCGCCGGCGAGCCCGGCTCGGCCCGAGGTAGGCAAAGGTGGCGCGTATGTTCCAGGCCTCCGACCCCATCTCCGCCGGGATGGGATCGAAGGGGGCGGCAGCCCGCACAGCCCGCAGCGCCTCGTTGTCCAGCACGGGGAAGCCGGAGCTGTGGACGAGCCGGAGGTTGAGCAGCGACCCGTCCTTGTTCACGGTGAAGACCAGGAGGAGCTCACCGACCAGCCCGAGCGACTGCGCCTCCTCGGGGTAGCTCCACGCCTGCTGGATGCGGTACTTGAGCCGGCCCAGATAGTCCAGGTACTGCGGGCGCCGGTCGTCCAGGCTGATCGTGTGCTTGGCATCCGCCTCATCCGTCAGGCCGGTGCCGAGGCTGGCAATCTGGTCGCGCAGGGACGGCCGTGCGGGCCGATTCTCCGAGGATCCACCTGGGCTCGGCATCAATGTGGGGGAGCGCGGCCCTCCCAGGGCCAGACCGCCGCGATCTTGCGGACCGGCAGGTGGGACCTCCCGCGGGACCTCGCGGGGCGGCTCCGGCGTCGCACTGCCGCCCGTGGAAGATGGCGCGGAGACCTCGGGCGCCGGACGGGCCGCCACCTGCGGGGGTGGCACGATCGGAGCGGGTGGGACAACCCGCTCCGGCGGGACTGGCGTCGCGGGCTTGTCCGGGGCCGGCGCGGGGCGCGGCACGAAGCGCTCGGTCGGCACCTGTCCTCCCGTCGGCGGGATCGGCGGACGAGCGCGCGGAAGCGGGATGCGCTCCTGCGCCGAGGGTGCGCTCGGTGCCGGCGCGGGCTGCGGGGCCGGCGCCTCCAGGATCCGGACCCGGAGCGGCGTGTCCGACAGTCTCACGGGGCGGGCGGTGAACAACACCAGCAGCCCCAGGAGCCCGGCGTGCAGGAGGAGCGAAATCCTGAACGACGTGCTCAGGGCCGACCGCCCGAAGACCACGGATGCCGCTGGCTGAGACAGAGTGCGTTTCGGCATAGTCCTCTGAGGGCATTATAGGCAACCCATTTGAGCCGAACAAGCCTTTTGGCGCGTGCGTCGGGCGAGTGATCCCCCCGTGCCTGATTGCCCGATCGTCGAATTGCCTGGTTGCCGCGTGACCCGCTGGCGCGTTCGTCAGGCGCGGCGGCTGATCCGCCAGCAGGTGTGGATCCGGGGGTTGCGGGCGAAGTCCCGCGGGATGGTTCTGGCCGAGATGTCCTCGATCAGCAGGTCGGGCAGCGCCGCACGATCCATCCGGAACTGCCGGAAGTTGTTGGAAAAGAGAAAAAGCCCGCCCTGGGCGAGCAGACCCGCCGCCGCCCGGATGAGCCGGACGTGGTCGCGCTGCACCTCGAACGTGCGTTCCCCCATGCGCTTGGAGGTCGAGAAGGTCGGCGGGTCGAGGAAGATGAGGTCGTATCGCTCGGGGTGAGGCACCTCCAGCCACCGCAGGCAGTCGGCGTGCAGGAAGCGGTGGACCGACCCTTCGGCGAAGCCGTTGAGCGCCATATTGCGGCGCGCCCAATCCAGGTAGACCCGCGACATGTCCACGCTGGTCGTGGCGGCGGCGGCCCCCGCCGCGGCATACACGCTCGCGGTGCCCGTGTAGGCAAACAGGTTGAGGAAGCGCCGGCCCGCTGCTGACTCCCGGATCATGGCTCGGGTGGGCCGATGATCGAGGAACAGGCCGGTGTCCAGATAGTCCGTGAGGTTCACCAGGAAGCGGAGGCCGCCCTCACCGATCGCCCGGAAGCTCCCCACCGTCGCCAGCCGCCCGTACTGGGCCAGGCCCTTCTGCCGGCGGCGCACTTTCCGCACGACGTTCCCGGCCGGGATGCCGAGCACCTTTGGGATCACGGCCATCGCATCGCCATACCGGGCCTCGGCTCGTGCGGGGTCGACCGTCCCCGGCGGAGCATACTCCTGCGCGTGGGCCCAGCCCTCGTACAGGTCCACGGCCAGCGCGTATTCCGGCATGTCGGCATCGTACAGCCGGTAGCAGGACACACCCTCGCGGCGCGCCCACTTGCCCAGCAGGCGTAGGTTCTTCCGCAGCCGATTGGCGAACATCTCGGCGCCGGATACCGAAGAGGCGGAGCGCTCGACTGCCATCACGATGCGAATCCTCGGCGGACGCGCCGTTTCTAGTGGTCCAGGCGATAGGCGAGGGGAATGCGGATGCGGCCGTGGATGGTCGGATACGGGCCAGCCCGGCGGATGGTCTCGAGTGACGCCTGATCCAATTCGGGATATCCCGAGGAGATCACGATCTCCAGATTCACGGGTGCCCCGCCGGGCCCGATCTGGAAGCGCACCTCGACCGTGCCCTCCATCTCCGCGCGCCGGGCCGCCTCCGGATAAGTCGTGGCCTCCTCGATACGGCGGCGGATGGAGCGGAGACTGTCCCCGAGGCCGGCCCCGCCCCCTGGCCCACTTCCATTGCGGGAGGCCACGGCTGGCCCGCCCGCTCCTCCCCCGCCCCCCCGGACACCTGGTGTGATGGGAGTGCGATCCCCACCACCCACCCCCGTCCCCTGATCGCTCGCGCCGGAGCCGCCACGCCCCATCCCGCTTCCGCTGCTCTCCGGCACCAGGGCGACTCCCTGCGCCCTGGCCTCGATTCGGGGAGGCTCTGGCGCGAGATCGCTTCTTGGGATCACGGCTCCGGGCCGAAGACCTTCGGCTGCCACTCGGGCAGCACCCGGTCCAGCCGGACCTGCCGACGCAATCCCCTCCTCGCTTCCTCTTGGGCCAGCCGTCGGCGCCGGTGAGGCCGGGGCGGTGGATGGCACGCTCGGCGGCGACACCGCCAGACCCTGCTCCGCACCGCTCGCTGGTGCTTCGCCTTGCGGAGGACGCAGCGGTTCGCTGGCGACCGTCAGCCTGCGTGCCTCAGGGCGCGGTCGCGAGGCGGTGGGCGGGGAGATCCGCTGCGCGGTGAGCCGCGCAGGGGGAGTTGGCGCAATTTCCTGTCGCGCCTCCGTCAGCAGGCGCACGCGAAGGCTCGATTCGCGGACGACAGGGGCGGGGACATCCAGCAGGAGGATCCCGGCGAAGAGCAGACCATGCAGGCCGACCGAGGTAGCCGCCCACCAGCCGAGCCACGCCGGGCGACCGGGCCGAAGACCCAGCGCTGCCTGGCCTCCCGCCATCCGCCACATATCCACGCTAGAACTCCCCCGACAGCCCCAGCATGAATCTCCGCCCGAGCGAGGGAAACCCGAGGGCCTCCTGATACCGAACGCCCAGGAGGTTCTCCAGCTTGCCGAAGACCGTCAGCTTGTGGAGGAGACCGACCTCCTTCAGAATCGTCACGGAGGCGCCGGCATCCCATTTCACATACTTGAAATTGGTCGTCGTTTGAAAGGTCAGCGGGTCGATATCGGTCCGCTTGCCGACGTACAGGAGGCTGGAGTTCAGGTTCACCCGATCCCACAGCCGGTAATTCCCGGTCACGCTCCACGTATTGGCCGGCCGGCGCAAGAGGGGCTCGCCGTTCTCATCCAGTGACTTCAGGTAGGTGTAACTGGCGAGGATGTCCAGGCCGAACCCCGGGTGGACTCCGAGCGTCACCTCCACCCCCTGCGTCCGCGCGTGGGCAATATTCTCCGGGATGAAGAGGGGCGGACCGACGAACTGGATCAGATCGCGGAAGCGGCTCTGATACCAGGTGAGACCCGCTTGGATCCGCTCGCCCCACAGGCTCTGATCCGCGCCGAATTCCAGGCTGCGATTCTGCTCGGGCTTCAGGTTGGGGTTGCTGAACCCTGGATACGCCAGATCGTTGATGCTCGGGGCGCGGAACCCCTCCCCGTAGCTCGCCCGGAGTTTCGACCCCGTCTCCGGGATGAGGAACGCCCCGGAGTATTTCGGACTCACGTGCGTCCCGAAGGCGCTATTGTCATCCACCCGCAGGCCCATGGCGAGGATGAGTCGCCCCCAGGCCGTCAACTGGTTCTGCCCGTAGTAGGCGGTGTTCGTGAGTGTCTTATGCAGGACCGTGGCCCCGAATTGGTCCGTCTGATCCCCCTTGGCCTGCTCGGCCTGGAATCCCAGACTCAGCGTGTCCCACGAGACCGGGCGGAAGTTGTGCTGCCAATTCGCCGCCAGGCGAGTCGTGTCGGTATTGGAGGTCGAGGTCGGCTGCAGCGGGTCGCGGAAGTCCACCGTATCGCTGACCAGCGAGAGTTGCAGGCGGTGATCCCACCAGGAGGTCGGGGCGTGCGTTCCGCCCAGGCTGATGATGGTCTGGTCCTCGCGACTGCTCTGGGTGGCATCGGGCAGGCCCGTGAAGAAATCCGTTCGCCCGGGCACACCCGCCAGGTTCTTGAAGGCGTGGGTGTACCTCGCGGAGAAGTCGAAGCTCAAGTTCGATGCCGCCTGGGCATCCAGACGAACGGCGCCAGTGGAGTTGTTGTACTCGTCATGCGGAAACTTCCCGCTGCTGTCCTCGCGCGAGAGGTCCACGGAGTACCCGATGGGTCCCACGCCGCCGCTGCTCTGCGCTCGTTCCCGGAAGGTCTGATACGAGCCGGCTTCCGCCTGGACCATGGTGCGCGGAACTCCCGCCCCCTTCCTCGTCACGATATTGATGACGGCCGTGAGCGCATCGGAGCCGTAGAGGGCGCTGGCGGGGCCGCGCACCACCTCGATCCGCTCGATCCCGTCGGTCGTCAGATTGGCGAAATCGAACAGTCCGTTCGTCGGACTGTTCACCCGCACGCCATCGATCATGACCAGCGTGTGGGAGGAATTTCCCCCTCGGGCGAAGACGCTGGTCACGGAGCCCGGGGTGCCCGACTCCACAACCGTCAACGCTGGGACCGATCGGAGCGCCTCGGCGACGCTCGTGATCTGCCGCCGCTCGATGTCCTGCCGGGTGATCACGGTCACGTCCGCCGCCGTCTTGGAGAGCGCCTCGGGGATCCGGGCCGCCGTGACGACAACCGGCTCCATGGAAAGATCCGGCTCCGCGGGCGTCGGCGCCTGCGCACGCGCCTCCCCGGCCGCTCCGATCCACCCGCCACCCAGCACGAGAACCGCCACCACCCAGTCACCCCGCCTTCGTCTGCTGATCATGAGGCCTCCGGCTTTTCCGCGAAGAGGTTTGGCCAGCCCCCGGATAGGTCTCCTGACTTGTGGATCGCGGCTTCCCCGCGCCTTCCCATTCCGCCCGCGGCGGGACAGTGGCATCTGCGAGGTCGCTCCCCACGCACAGTGGCGGGACCGTGCTGGCTTCCTCTCTCGCCCGGCGCACACCGGGGCAGGAGAGCACCCAGCTTCCCTTACATCCGGAGGGTGTTGCGCGCTGGTTCGTCCGTGGCGTGCGACACCAGACTTCCATGCACGTGTGGCCGGCCGGAGTGCGGATCCCGTCCGACCTCCACGGGACAGTCGTAGGCCGACGCCAGATGCTCGGCGGTGATCACCTCCTCCGGTGGACCGAAGGCCCGCACCCGCCCCTCGGCGAGCAGGAGGACCCGGTCGCAGTGCTCGGCCGCAAGGTTCAGGTCGTGCGAGACGAGGAGCGCCGTGCCCCCCCGCTCGCGACAATGGCACAGGAGAACCTCCATCACGACCCGCTGATGTCGCAGGTCCAGGTGGGTCGTCGGCTCGTCCAGCAGGAGGACCGAGGGCTCCTGGGCCAGGGCACGGGCGACGGAGACGAGCTGCCGCTCCCCTCCCGAGAGCTCGTCCACGCGCCGGGATGCGAGCTCCAGGATGCCCACCGCCTCCAGCGCCTGCCGCACGACCTCCCGGTCGTGGGGGCTGTGCCAGGAGCCGCCCACGGCATGGGGGTAGCGGCCCATGCCCACGATCTCGGCCACTTGGAATGGAAAGGCCACGGAAAACTCCTGGGGAACCACGGCCAGGGTGCGGGCCAGCTCCCGCCGGGTGATCCGGGACACGTCGGCCCCCGCGACGAAGATCTGGCCACACGCCGGCGTGAGCACCTTGCTGAGCAAACGCAGGAGCGTGCTCTTGCCGGCGCTGTTGGGCCCCACGATGCCCACCAGCTCCCCCCGCTGGCCCGCAAACGTCACGCCCGCGACCCCCCGCCCCGTCCGGTAGCGAAAGCCTACGTCCCGGCACACGATTCCCATCATGGCGCCTCCCCGCCCCGGCGGCTGCGGAGCAGATAGACGAACAGGGGGGCCCCACAGAATGCCGTGATGACCCCGACCGGCAATTCGATTGGCGCGGCCAGGGTGCGCGCCACAAGATCGGCCAGCATCAGGAAGGCCGCCCCCAGGAGCCCTGCAGCAGGGACGAGCCGTCGGTTGTCGGGCCCCAAAAGCAGGCGGGCGGCATGCGGCACGATGAGGCCCACGAAGCCGATGGACCCCGCCGCGGAGATCGCGGCCCCCGTGATCAGCGAGGCGATGACGAAGACCACGCGCTTCACCTGCTCCGCCTCCACCCCGAGCTGGAGGGCCTGCTCCTCTCCCAGGGAGAGGAGGTTCAGGCGGGCCGCCTGGCGCGCCAGGCCGAGAGTTCCGATGGCCAGAATCACGGCCAGCACCAGGAGGGTGCGGGCGGGTGCAGGCCCCAGATTCCCCATCAGCCAGAACACCACGCCCTGTAGCTCCGCCGAGGCCAGGAGGGCTGTCATCAGCATCACGCAGGCGCTGAAGAACAGCCCGACGATCACGCCGGCCAACAGCAGTGTGGTGATGGGGAGCCGTCCGTCCACACGGGCAATGGCGTAGACCGAGAGCGCCGCGAGGAACGCGCCCCCGAAGGCGAAGAGCGTCGTCACGGCCGGGTTGGCGACGGGACCGGTCAGGCCCAGCAGCATGGCGATGGTGACCCCGAAGGATGCACCGCTGCTGACCCCGAGGACCGTCGGGTCCGCCAGCGGGTTCCGGGAGATGGCCTGAAATCCCAGGCCGGCCAATGCGAGGCACGCGCCCACCATGCCCGCAAGGAGCGCCCGCGGCAGCCGGATCTGCCGGACGATCGTGCTCCCCGGGTCCGCACCGGGCCGGATGAGGGCCCGCACCGCGTCGCCCGGTTTCACCGGGACGCTCCCCACCATCACGGAGAGCAGGAGACCGATCAGGAGCAGGGCCACGAGACAGACGAGGCTCAGGGGCCAGCGCGCCCGCTCGCCGGAAGCGACGCGCTCGCTCACCGTGGCGCCACCTGGGCAAAGGCCTCGGGGTGGATCGCGCGGGCTAACTGCTCCAGCGCGTCGGCGACCCTGGGGCCCGGCCGCAGCAACGGATCCGCCGGCAGCAGCACCACACGCCCGGCCCGGACCGCCGGGATACTCGGCCAGCTATTCCAGGGCGCATTCGAGAGCGCCTCTTCACGCGACACGCGATCCGGCGCGCGGTGATCGGCCACCACGATGACGTCCGGCGCGCCCCCCACGACCTCCTCCCAGCCCAGGCGGGGGTACTGGACAGCGCGCTCCCGGATGATATTCCCGCCGCCCGCCATCTCCAGGAGGTCGCCCACCACCGTGGTGGGCCCAACGGCGATGAGCGGCTCGGCCCACACGAGGAAGAGCGTGCGAGGGCGCGGCCGGCCGCCCACTTCCTGCCGCACGGCGGCCGCCCGCGCCTCGAGGTTCCGGACGAGGTCCCCACCCGCTCGCTCTGCCCGGAGGACGTGACCGAGCACCCGGATGGATGCCAGGACACCGGAGTAGCCATCCGGCTTCACGACAAATACCGGAATGCCCAGTTGGTCGAGTCTGGCCACGGCATCCCGGGGATTGCCCTCGGTCGTTGCCAGCACGAGGTCAGGTCGCATCTGGACGATGCGCTCCAGGTTGGGGGTCGTGGGGCCACCGATCCTGGGCTTGGCCCGCGCCGGCGGCGGATAGTCACAGAAGTCCGTCACCCCCTGGAGCCACTCGTCCCTCCCCAGGGCGTACACGATCTCGGTGAGGCTCGGCGCGAGGGACACGATCCGCAGCGGGCCCTCCGGAACCCGCACCGGACGGCCCAGCATATCCATCAGGGCTGCCCCCCGTGCCACGGCTGGGAGGTTGAGGAAACCCAGGGCCGCCAGGACCAGTGCGATATTTCGGATGAGAAACCGTGCACGCCACATGAGTGGGCCGCCCGAAAATACAATGCCCCGATCCGCCTGCGGCGGATCGGGGCTCCAGGATCTAGCAGTCCAACAGGATGAGGAAATGGACCGAAAGATGGTGGGCCACCCTTCCCCGCGGAAGGATCGTCATACCCGGAAGGCTGAGCAGGTCTCCTGGCTCGCGGCTCGGCTTACTCTCTGCGCCTTCCCATTCCACCTGTCGCGGAACAGTGGCCGTGCAGATTTCAACACCGCTCACAGTTGCGGGGCAGCAATGGATTCTCCCGGCTGGCTTCGTGAAGCCAGCACAGGGATACACCATTTTCCCTCGAGGATCCCTCTCGGCGGGATCACTCAGCCTCAGCTATTTGATTGTCGAATAATTGCTCCCCTTTCCCTGCGTAGACTGAACCGCAAGTGGTGCGAATTCTTAGTCCATCGCCAAGGGGAAGTCAAGGGCTTTGTCGAGACATTCGTCGAGACGCGGTTGCCGGTCCGAGGTTCGATGGCTAAGTCAGGCTGCGGTCGCAGGGGTAAGGGGGCGTAACGCTGGGCCCCAAAAACCACTGAGGGCATCCCGGTGGGGATGCCCTCAGTGGGTGCGCAGTGTCGGAGAGGGAGATTGACTAGGACTTCTTCTCTTCCTTCTTCTCCTGCTTCTTTTCCATCTTCTGCTCGGTCTTGCTCTCGGCCTTCTCGGACTCCTTCTTCTTGGCGGCCTTCTTCGTCACCTTCTTCTTCGCCACCTTCTTCTCGGCCTTCTTCTTCTCCACCTTCTTCTCGGCCTTCTCAGGAGCCGCCGGAGCAGCCGGGGTCGCCGGAGTGGCTGGCGTCGCCTGCGCGAAGGCAAGACCGGAGAAGGTAACCGCAAACACGGCTGCCAGGACCAACGTGAAGAGCTTCTTCATTCTATGTTCACCCCCTTTCGGATTTAGCATTGAAGAGCGTGACCGCTCACCAGTATACGTACTCAAACGAGCAGCATTCATGCCAAGCCGCGGAAACTCCTGCCGGTCTGCAGTCCCGCATTTTCAATAGGTTGCGGAACATCAAGGAGTCCCAATTGTCGGCTCCGATGCCCCGAGACCCGTTCCCTGCTTCCTTTGGGTTGGCCGTGCACCTTTTGGAGCATTGCCGGTAATCCACCCTCATTCCGGGCGGTTGGCCTTCATCCTTCTCTTTAGACGGTTTGCTGCCTCCAGCAATTCAATGGCATGTTGCAGGCCCGTCGTGGACCGGCTGGGGCCGCCCAGCATCCGCGCCAACTCCTGCCTTCGGCCGGCCTCGTCTGTAACCTCCACGGTCGTCTGGGTCCGATCGCGAGGCGTCCGCTTGGAGACAGTGAGGTGATGATCTGCGAAGCAGGCGATCTGGGGCAGATGCGTGACGATGAGGACCTGGTGGCGCCGGGAGGCTGCAACCAGCTTCCGACCCACGACCTCGGCCATGCTCCCACCGATGCCGGCATCCACCTCATCAAAGACGAGGGTCGGGGTCTGGTCGGCGCCTGCCAGGATCGTCCGAATGGCCAGCATGATGCGGGACAGCTCGCCTCCCGAGGCGGTCCGGTGGAGCGGCTTGAGCGCCTCGCCGGGATTGGGAGAGATCAGGAACTCCACCGCGTCCACCCCATGTGGCCCCAGGTGATCCTCCAGCAGGGGCTCACTGGCCACGTGGACCTCGAAGGCCGCCTTGGCCATGCCCAGCTCCACGAGCTCTGCCAGGATGGCTTCCTGCAGCGTCCGGGCGGCACGCTGGCGAGCGTTGGACAGCTCCTCAGCCCGCAGGGTCAGGTCGCCCAGGGCTTCGCTGAGGAGTGGGTCCAGCTCCTTGAGCCGCGCCTCCGATTGCCCCAATGCCACCAGGTCGACACGGGCCCGTTCCAGGGACGCCAGGATCTCGGCCACGCTCCCCCCATACTTGCGCTTGAGCTTCTCGATCTCGTGCAGTCGGGCCTCAATCGCCTCGAGCCGCTCGGGGTCGAACTCGATCCGCCCGCGGTAGTCCCGGAGACTCCGCGCGGCCTCGCGGAGATGGACAATCCCCATCTCCAGCGCCTCCTGCGCCTCCGCGAGGCGGGAGTCGATAGCGGCCCCCTCGCGCACGCGTGCCGCGGCGCTGCTCAGCCGGTCCAGGGCGGCGTCGTCCGCCTCCTCCAAGGTAGAATACGCCTGCTCCACGGCCGCGAAGAGGCGCTCGTGGTTCACGAGGAATGCGCGCTCTGCGGCAAGGGTCTGCTCCTCGTCGGGCGCCAGGCGCGCCGCCTCGATCTCCCGGCACTGGAACGTCAGGAAATCCTGCTGCCGGACCCGCTCGCGCTCCGCCTGGGCGAGTTCGGCCCGCTCTCGCCGGAGCGCCTGCCAGCGCTGGAAGCCCTGCCGGTAGAGGCGGACCTCCTCGGACAGGCCAGCGTAGGCGTCCAGGAACTCCCGCTGCCGGCGCGGGTCGAGCAGCGGCTGGCCCGGATGCTGCCCGTGGATATCGACGAGGGCTTCCGCCAGCGCCCGGAGCGTTGCCGCAGACGTCAGCCGGCCGTTCACGTATGCCTTGCTCTTCCCGTCCCGGAACAGGTGGCGCCGGAGGACCAGGAACTCCCCAGGCTCCACGGCGATCCCCTCGGCCGCAAGCGGCGCCCACGCCTCGGGGCGCGACGGGAGGTCGAAGGCCGCCTCGACCATCGCCTCCGTGGCCTCGGAGCGCAGGAGGTCCTCACTGCTCCGCGCCCCCAGCACGAGTTGCAGGGCGTCGATCAGGATGGACTTCCCCGCCCCAGTCTCCCCCGTGAGGACGTTCAGGCCCGGCACGAAGGGAACCGTCAGGGCATCGATCACCGCCACGTTCCGAATGGTCAGTTCGTGGAGCATCTCGGCCGCCGAACGTGAGGCCGCGGATGGCCCGCCGCGCCTAGCGCTCACCCCACTTGAGCTTGGTCCGGAGCAGCTCGAAATAGTTCAGCTTGGGTGACTTGACAAGGGTGATGGTGCGGGCCGACCGCTGGACGGAGACCGCGTCTCGGCGACGGAGGGCGACGCCCATCTGTCCGTCCAGGGTCAGGTGGATGTCCTCCAGCGGGGAGCTGTGGACGATCTCGATCACCGCACTGTCCGGCAGGACCAGCGGGCGATTGGTGAGAGTGTGGGGACAGATGGGGATGACGACCAGGGCGGGGAGCGTCGGATAGATGATGGGGCCGCCCGCCGAAAGGCAGTAGGCAGTGGAGCCGGTGGGCGTGGAGACAATCAGGCCGTCCGCACGGAACGTGGACACGTACTCACCATTGACATGGGTCTCCAGATCCACGATGCGGGAGGGGGCGGACTTGGTCAGGACCACGTCGTTCAGGGCCTCGTAGCTCTCTACGACCTCGCCGCCCCGCAGGATGCGGGCTGAGAGCGTCATGCGACGGCTCACGGCGAACTGCCCCTTCAACACGGCCTCCAGGGTGGGGAAGAGCTCCTGGAGCGTCACCTCCGTGAGGAACCCCAGGCCGCCCAGGTTCACGCCCAGGATCGGCACCTCCCGGGGGCCGACCAGGCGCGCCACGGAGAGTAGCGTCCCATCCCCGCCCAGGACGATGATCAGGTCGGCCCGGCCCACGACCTCGGCCCGTGCCAGGCCGGGCCCGGCCGGTGCGTAGACCGCCGCAGCCTCCCGGTCCAGGATCGCCTCGCAGCCGCGCTGCCCGAGCCACGTGACCAGCTCGTGGAGAATCGGCCCCGCCTCGGGCTTGTTGGGCTTGGCCACGATGCCGATGCGCTGCACGATTCCTCCTCAGGCCGCGACCGGCACCACGACCGCGGCAATCAAGGCCTGGATGTCCACCGCTGCGCGCGTCGTCGTGAGATGGATCAGGAACTCGCGATTCCCCATAGGTCCCACGAGCGGCGACGCCGTCAGCCCAGAGACCGTTTGCCCCAGCCCGGAAGCGACCTCCGCCACCTTCAGGAGCACGGCACGGTGGAGGGTCGGGTCCCGGACGACGCCCCGCTTCCCCACCTGCCCCTTCCCCACTTCGAACTGGGGCTTGACGAGGGCCACCACCTCACGGGGCGGGTCGAGCAGGGGGAGCACCGCCGGGAGGACCAGGGCCAGGGAGATGAAGGACACATCGATGGTGGCGAGATCGGGCCGCCCGGGAAGCCGCGACCGGTCCAGGTGTCGGATGTTGGTGCGCTCCAGGACATAGACCCTGGCATCCTGACGAAGCCGCGCATGTAGCTGCCCGTAGCCCACATCCACGGCGATGACGCGCGTGGCGCCCGCCTGCAGCAGGCAATCGGTGAAGCCGCCGGTCGAGGCCCCCACGTCCAGGCAGGTGCGGTCGCGCGCATCCACCCCAAAAGTCGTGAGGGCATGCAGGAGCTTTACCCCGCCGCGGCTCACGAAGGGGTGACTCGGACCCGCCACGTCGAGCGGAGTCTGCTCCGGCAGCAGCGTTCCGGGCTTCTCGATCCGCCGCCCCTCCGCCAGGACCTTCCCGGCCAGCAGGAGGCGAAGGGCCTCCGGCCGGCTGGCACACAGGCCTCGCTCCACGAGGAGGAGATCAACGCGCCGCCGGGCCACGCCTAGGCCACCCCTTCGGCTCGCCACTGGTCGAGCCGGCGCACCTTCACCAGCGCCTCGGCCGCAGACGCGATTCCCTGGGCCGTGAGGTCGAACCGCTCCCGCATGGCGGCCTGGGTCCCCTGCTCCACGAGCAGGTCAGGGATCCCCAGCCGCTTCACCTGCACGCGCGAGAGGTCCAACTCTTCCAGCAGCTCCAGAACGGCGGAGCCGAAGCCGCCGGCCAGGGCGTGCTCCTCGATCGTCACCACCCGGCCGGTTTTCTTGGCCAATTCGGCGATCAGACTGCGATCCAGGGGCTTCACGAAGCGCGGGTTGATCACGGCCGCGGAAATTCTCTTCCCGGCCAGACGCTCGGCCGCCGCCAGCGCCGGTCGCACCAGGGTCCCCAGCGGAAGCAGGAGCACGTCCTCCCCGCTCCGCAGCAGCTCCGCCACGCCCAGGGGATAATTCACGGCCTCCTGATCGATCGGCACGCCAAAGCCGGCCCCGCGTGGATAGCGGACGGCCGCTGGGCCGGGGAGGGAGAGGGCCGTCTTCAGGCAGTGCTGCAGGTCGTTCTCGTCCTTGGGGGCCAGGATCACCATGTGGGGGATCGTCCGAAGGAAGGCGAGGTCGTACAGTCCCTGGTGCGTCGGCCCGTCGTCGCCGACGATGCCGGCTCGATCCACCGCAAAGGTCACGGGCAGCTTCTGCAGGCACACGTCGTGGATCACCTGGTCGTAGGCGCGCTGGAGGAAGGTCGAGTAGATGGCGGCCACGGGCCGCAGCCCCTGCGTGGCCAGCCCGGCGGCGAAGACCACGGCGTGCTGTTCGGCGATGCCCACATCGTAGAACCGCGCGGGGTGTGCCTGCTTGAACTTCACCAGCCCCGTGCCCTCGGCCATGGCCGCGGTGATCCCCACGATGCGCGGGTCCTCATCCGCCAGCTTGATCATGGCCTGGGCGAAGGCCTCGGTATAGGTCATGGGGGCGGGCTTTTTCTTGAACTCGCCCGTCTCCACCTCGAAGGGGGCGGCGCCGTGCCACTTCACGGCGTCTCCCTCGGCCGGGGCGTAGCCCTTGCCTTTGACCGTGACCACGTGGACCAGCACCGGTCCCCGCAGGCGTGTCACGTTCTCCAGCGTGTCCAGCAGGTGGTCCAGGTTGTGCCCGTCGATGGGACCGACGTAGGTGAATCCCAGCTCCTCGAACAGGACGCCCGGCGTCACCAGGCCCTTGGCCATCTCCTCGACGCGCTTGGCCATCCCCGCCATGCGTGGGCCCACCTTGGGGATCTGGCCCAGAAGGTGGTGCGTTCCCCCCCGCACCGCCATCGCCAGCCTCCCGAGGAGCACGCGGTTCAGGTAGGCAGAGACCGCCCCCACGTTGGGAGAGATGGACATGTTATTGTCGTTCAAGATCACAAGGAGATCGCGCTTCAGGGCGCCCGCCTGGTTCAACCCCTCCCAGGCCAGCCCGGCGGTGAGGGCTCCATCCCCCACCACCGCCACCACGCGGAACTTCTCGCCGGCCAGGTGCCGCGCCTCAGCGATCCCCAGCGCGGCCGAGATGGCGGTGCTGGCGTGGGCCGCGCCGAAGGGATCGTGGGGGCTCTCCTCGCGGCGAGTGAACCCGCTGATCCCTCCCTCCTGCCGCAGGGTCGGGAAGCGCTCGCGGCGGCCGGTCAGGATCTTGTGGGGGTAGGCCTGGTGACCCACATCCCAGAGAATCTTGTCCTCGGGCGAGTTGAAGAAGTAGTGGAGGGCCAGGGTAAGTTCCACCGAGCCCAGGTTGGAGGCCAGATGGCCTCCCGTCTTGGCGACCGTCCGGATGATCAGCTCGCGGATCTCATCGGCCACTTTCGGCAGGACGGCGCGACTGAGCGCCTTCAGGTCCGCCGGAGAATCGATCTGCTCCAGGTACACGCGCAGCCTCCGCTCTGTGCTGTGCTCAGTGACGCCGCCGACCCACGAAGTCGGCCAGGGCGGCCAGGGCCCGCCCCTGCTCGCCCAAGGGATGCAGGGCGTCCTTCCCTTCCTGGAGGAGGCGTGTGGCCTCCTGCCGGGATGCCTCCAGGCCCACAACGGCCGGATAGGTCGCCTTCTTCCGCCGGACGTCGCTTCCAGCGGTCTTGCCCATCTCGGCGGTCGAGCCCTCGATGTCCAGGATATCGTCCACAATCTGAAAAGCCAAGCCGACCCGTTCGCCGTAGCGAGTCAGGGCCTCCAAACTTTCCCCGGTCGCGCCCCCGGCCAGGCCGCCCGCCCGGATCGAGGCGCGGATCAGGGCCCCCGTCTTGTGCGTGTGCAGGTAGAGGAGCGTCACCTGCTCGATGGCCTGCCCTTCGGCCAGGATGTCCATGGCCTGGCCGCCCACCATGCCCTGGCTGCCGGCGGCCTCCGCGATCTCGGCCACGATCTGCAGGCCGACGGCACGCCGGGATAGCCAGAGCCGCGGGATCCGCCAGGACCAGGAACGCCTGCGTGAGGAGGGCGTCTCCCGCCAGGATGGCGATGGCCTCGCCATAGACCTTGTGGCAGGTGGGTCGGCCCCGTCGGTAATCGTCGTCGTCCATGGCCGGCAGGTCGTCGTGGATCAGGGAGTAGGTGTGGATCATCTCCAGGGCCGCCGCCACTGGCAGGGCGTCCTCCGGCTTTCCGCCGACGGCCTCACAGGCCAGAAGGGCCAGCACCGGCCGCAGGCGCTTGCCGCCCGCGAAGACACTGTAGCGCATCGCCTCGTGGATCATCGGCGGCACGGCTTCCTGAATGGGGAGCCACCGCTCCAAGGCAGCCTCCACCGCCTGCCGCCGCTCCGCCAGGATGGCGGGGACATCCGGTTCAGCCATGGACCGAGCCCTCATTGCCCACGTCAAAGGGCACTTCCTGCTCCGTCCCGTCTGGCCCATGGGTGAGCAGGTGCACCCGTCGCTCCACGTCCTCCAGCCGCGCCGCGCAGAGCCGCGACAGCCGCACTCCCTCCTCGAAGGCGCGCAGGGCCTCCTCCAGGGGGAGATCACCCGCCTCCAGCTTGGCCACCAGGGCTTCCAGCTGGTTCAACGCCTCCTCGAACGTGGGCTCGCCCATCTACCGCTCCTCCCGGGGGTACACCCGCTGGATCAGGCACTGGATCTCACCCTCGTGCAGTCGCACGGCGACCTCGGACCCGACCGCCGCCTCCTTTGCCGTCTTGAGGACGGCGCGATCGGGCAGCCTGAAACAGATGCTGTAGCCCCGGGCCAGGATCCGGAGGGGACTCAGGGATTCCAGCTTCCCGGACAGGACGCGAAGCCGCTCCCCTCGCCGCATCCGTGACACCTCCCACCACGTGAGGAGGCGCTGTCGGACGGCGGAGAGCCGATCCGCCTGCCGCGTGATCTGCGCCAAGGGGCTCAGGAGGGCGAGGTGTCGCCGGAGCATCTCCACCCGCTCGCGCCGGGCAGCCAGCAGATTGTCCATCGTCGCCTCGGCCCGCGCCACAAGGTCGTCCACCCGCTGGGTGAGCTCGTCGCGCTGGGCCACCACCAGCTCCGCCGCCGCCGAGGGCGTGGGCGCCCGCAGGTCCGCCACGAAGTCCGCGATGGTGACGTCCGTCTCGTGCCCCACCGCCGAGATCACGGGGATGGGCGAGGCCGCGATGGCACGCGCCACACCCTCTGCGTTGAAGGCCCACAGATCTTCCAGGGAGCCGCCCCCCCTGGCCACGATCAGGACGTCCAGGTCGCGCCGGGCGCCCAGGGTGCGCAGCGCCGCCGCGATCTCCTGCGCCGCCCCCTCCCCCTGCACCTGCACCGGGTGGATGAGCACGGCCAAGCCGGGGAAGCGGCGTCCGATGATGGTGAGGATGTCCCGGATCACCGCCCCCGTGGGCGAGGTGATGATCCCGATCTTCCGTGGGAGGCGCGGTAAGGGGCGCTTCCGCGCTGTGTCGAAGAGCCCCTCCGCCTCCAGCTTGGCCTTGAGCTGCTCGAAGGCGAGCTGGAGGGCGCCGATCCCCTTGGGCTCCATGAACTCCACCGCGATCTGGTACTCGCCGCGCCGCTCGTAGACTGTGACAGCGCCGAAGGCCAGGACGGACAGGCCGTCCTGAGGCTGGAATTTCAGCAGGCGGTTGCTCCCCCGGAACATCACAGCGCGGATCTGCGCCTGATCGTCCTTCAGGGTGAAGTACATGTGGCCGGAGGTGTGATGCTTAAAGTTGGAGATTTCCCCTTCGACCCATACGCCAGAAAAGCCGTCCTCGAGGACGGCTTTGATCTCGGCGGTCAAATCGCTGACCGAATAGACGTGCCGCGCCAGCGCGGAAATCATGCGCGACCTTGTAGCACGCGAGATTCGAAGTTGTCAAACCCTTTCCCCCCTTTCTCAAATGCGGAATGCCGAATGGCGAATGCGGAATGACCCGATCTCACCACGCATTTCTTGTCTGCCAGTCCGCATTCCGCATTCGCCATTCCGCATTGTCCTCTTGGCCCTCCCTATGGTAGGGTGCCGGGTCATGACGCGCGAGAGTTGGATCGGGGTCGCCCAGGCTGGGGCGGCGGCCGCGTTCTTCTCCTGGGGGGCCATTCTGGTCCGCTGGGCCCAGCCGCTCTCCCCCACCGAGGTCACCAGCCTGCGAATGCTGCTGGGCGGCGTGTTCGTCGGCGTGGCGGCGTGGGGATCGGGTGAACGGCTGTGGCTCCGCTGGGCCACCCTCCGGCACCTCCTTCCCATCGGGCTCGTCGCCGCTGTCCACTTCCTGACCTTCATCAGCTCACTCTACTTCACCACGGTGGCCCATAGCCTCACCTTGACCTACACGGCCCCGCTCTTCATCGCGGCCCTCTCCCGAACTGTCCTACAGGAGAAGCTCCCCGCGCGCGCCCTCCTCGGGATCGCGGTCGGCCTGGTCGGCGTGGGGGTGCTTACCGGCTTCCAGCCCCACCTCTCCTTCCGGATGCTCACGGGGGATCTGCTCGCCGTGATCGCCGCCGTGAGCTTCGCCCTCTATTCCCTCCTCGGCCGCCGCGAGCGCGGACGCCTTCCCCTCCTTTCTTACGCCTGCTGGGTGTACCTCGTGGCGGGCGTGGCCACGGGTCCCTTCGCCAGCGGACTCGTCTTCCGGCCGGTCCCCGCCCGCGCGCTCGCCGCCGTGGTGGCCCTCGCCCTCTTCCCCCTGGCGCTCGGGCACACGCTGTACAATGCGGCACTGCGTCGGCTGCATGCCAGCATTCCCAACCTCATCGCGATGCAGGAGGTGACCGGCGGCATCCTGCTGGCGTGGCTCCTCCTGGGGGAGGTTCCCACCTGGAACGCGGTGGCAGGCGCCGCCATCACGCTCCTCGGCGTCGGCCTGGTCCTCTGGTGACACCTGGCAATCGGACACCCCGGCAACGAGGCAATCCGGCGCTGAGGTGTTTGCCGGTTGCCGGATCGCCTGCCTGCCCAATTGCCAACGAAGCGCTTGCCAGAGCGGGATGCCTCACGTATAAATGAGGGCTGGTAGAGGCAATCGCGGAGGCCGCCATGCCAAATCTATATGCGATTTATTGTTCGGCCGTCCCCGAACATCGGCTGGGCTGGACGCCCGTTCCAAAGGCCTATCAGGAAATGCCCCTCATGGCGCCGGGGAAGCCCGGCAGGAACCCGGAACTCGTGCGACTCCTTCAGCGCTGCCCGAGCTGCGTCGTCCGGCTGCTGATGGGGCGCTGAGGAAGGGTCGAGGTTCAGGATCTGCGGCCCGGGGGCCGTCGGCCGCGTCACAGGACAGCAAGACAAGGAGGCACATCGTGCGGTGCGGGAAGGTGGTATGGGGGGCCCTGGTGGCGCTGGTTCTGAGCGGCTGTGCGTCCCTGACGATCCAGTCATATCAGCCCAAGACGCAGGACGAGGCCCTCGTGGTTGCTGCGCTCATGAAGATTCCGAACGGCATCCAGGACCGGTCGTTGGACCTGATCATGCAACCCTACGCGGATGATGTGTACATCGGCAACTTCCAGAAGTATCTGGGGGTGGCTGCCCCGGACGCGCCCCTCAAGATCAGCAAGGGGGAACTGCGGCAGGTCTATGCGCGACTGTTCAAGGATGTGAAGACCCTCAGCATGACCGTGACGGATTTCCACGTGAACGTCCAGGGGGATCGGGCTGTGGCGCAGGGCCGGACCAGGCTCACCTACAAGCTCGAGGCCGGTCGGGGGGAAAAGCGGGAAGAGGTCCTCCTCAACGATGTCCTGTGGCGGCTGCAGCACACGCCGAACGGGTGGAAGATCAAGGAGGAGATCTACCAGTAGCCCGAGGGGCTTCACACCCGGCTGCGGCTACTCGTCGCGACTGGCCGATGTGCGGATCCCCTCGGCAGACATCTCCACGCGGATCGCCCCCTGCCGGTCCGTCCGGAAGAAGCGAATGCCGGCGCCGGCATAGCGCTCGACGATGTCCGGATGCGGATGGCGGAAGGGGTTGCGGTATCCCACCGACACGAGGCCGATCTCGGGCTGGACTGCGGCCAAGAAGGCCGGAGTGCTGGACGTTCGGGACCCGTGGTGCGGCACCTTGAGCACCTGGGCCCGGAGTGGCGCCCCGCCGGCCACGAGTGCGGCCTCCTCCTCAGCTCCGATGTCGCCCGTGAGCAGCGCCCACCGATCGCCGATGCCCACCCGAAGCACCACCGAATCCGCGTTGGATCGTGACCGGCGCTCGCCGGCCGGCACCGGGCCCCCCCGAATCCACGCCGAAGGGTGAAGGATCTCCACGGCCGTCTCCCCCACCCGGATCGGCGACGACTCCGCACTCACCACCCGGCAGGGGATCCGCTGGTGCCGCAGGTATTCCTGAAGCCAGAGTGCGGTAACCGGGTACGTGGCCTGCTCTCCGACCCACACTTCTCTCACGTGAAACTCCCGCAGGATGGCCGGCGCGCCGCCCACGTGATCGCTTTCCGGATGGGTGAGGACCAGGGCATCCAGGTTCCCCACCCATTCGTGCCACAGGAACGGTGCCACGACCCTTGCCCCCACGTCAAATCCCTCTCCCATCACCCCGCCCGCGTCTATCAGCAGCCGCCGCCGGCCAGGCAGCTCCAGGAAG
The DNA here is from genome assembly GCA_963714585.1 of uncultured Methylomirabilota bacterium. Taxonomy (GTDB): domain Bacteria; phylum Methylomirabilota; class Methylomirabilia; order Methylomirabilales; family 2-02-FULL-66-22; genus 2-02-FULL-66-22. Next base: position 151,952 of record CAVQPC010000053.1, on the reverse strand, counting down.
ATGGCTTCACCCTGCCCCACATCCAGCATGGTGAGCCGGATCATCGGGCCGCCCTCCGGCGGGTGAAGCCGCAGCCCGACCTGGATGGCCAGCGCCAGGCTGCAGACGATCAGGAGCCCGCGGGCGATGCGGCGAGCCCGCGGGGAGGCGGGCTCGCCCTGCGGGGGTCGCGTGAGGAGCAGCCATCCACCCACGAGCCCGTAGTAGGCCAGCAGCATGCCGGCCGTGGGGGCGTACACGCGCAGGCTGCTCCACGGGACGGCGGCGAACCAGCGGGCACTCGCGAACAGGAGATCCACGAGCCACCCGTTGAGGTGGTTCACCCAGAGGAGGCCGGAGGGTTCGACGAGGAGCAGGCTGCAGAGAAGCGTGCCCAGCGCGGTGATCAAGCCGCTCAGCGGGACAATGGGAATGTTGGCCAGGAGGCCCACGGGGGAGATCCGATTGAACGTCGCGGCGAGGACGGGGAGCGTCATGAGGGTGGCGGCCAGCGTGATCGCCATGGACGCCAGGACGTAGCGAAGCGGGCGAGGCCAGCGCGCCAGCTTCTCCTCGCAGCGCGGGAGAACCAGGATGATCCCCAGGGTAGCCAAGTAGGTGAGCTGAAACCCCACATCGAAGAGGTAGAGGGGATTCCACCAGAGGAGGACCAGGGCGGAGAGGGCCAGCGTGTTGAGGAGGTCCCCACGCCGATCCAGGATGACCGCCAGCAGGTACGTGTCCGCCATGACCGCGGCGCGGATCACGGAGGCGCTCGCCCCCGCCAGGGCGGCGTAAAAGGTGACCAGAAGCATGGCGGCCGCGGCGGCGAGCGGCGGCGATGCCCGCAGCAGGCGGAAGAGGCCGAACAACGTCCCGGCCAGGATGCTGACGTTCAGGCCGGAGATCGCCAGGATGTGGTAGGTCCCGGAGTCTAGGAAGGCCTGGTTCATCTCGGGGGTGAGACCGGATCGATCCCCCAGCACCGTGGCCTTGAGCAGGCCGGCCTCGGCAGACGGCAGCACGCCGTCCAGGCGCTCCAAGATCATGGCACGAAGGCGGAAGACGGTGGCCAGGATTCTCGATCCTCGAGTGGCCGGGATCACCTCGACCGGCTCCCGGGTCCAGCCTTCCAGGAAGACCCCCTGGGTGGCGAGGTAGCGGGGGTAGTCGAAGGCACCCGGGTTGCCGAACCCGCGGGGATGCCGCAGCCGGAAGACGCCCCGAACCTCGTCCCCGTACCGGGGCGCGGGAACCTCCCCGAAGACGGTCAGACGCGCCCGGCCCGCGGCGGAGGCCCAGGTCTGGCCCAGGCGCAGCCGTGTGACCTCCACCACGAAGCGGGTCCGCTCGGTCGTGCCGGCGTCCCGGACGTCCGCGGGGCGCGGATCCGGAGGGGTGACCACCCACCCCTCCAGGGGAATCGGCGAGTCCAGGTGGGAGGGGGTCAGCCGGCTGAGGTGATGGGGCGGCGCTCCGGCGCGGGCAGACGCCATGGCCTGCGCCCCCAGACACCCAAATGCCGCGATCAGGAGGAGCGCGAACAGACGGCGCGCCCCGGCCCACCAGGCGCCGCTGGCGAGCCCGAGACACAGCGCGACGGTCACCGCCCAGGCCAGGGGCGGGAAGAGAAAGAGATCGCCCAGCGTGATACCGAGACAGAACGCCGCTGCCAGCGGCACCAGCGGACGAGCCGGTGCGGAGGAAAAATAGCCTTGGCCTGGCACCTCGGCGCGAGAGGTCATCAGCGTCAGGAAAAACTGCTAGGCCAGGTCCGACGACTGAAGTAAAATGCGCGCATGCGATTTGGTCCCGGCGCGGTCCGGTTCACGATCCTGGATCGTGCTATCCTGAGCGAGATGGCCGCGGCCTTCAGCCTCGGCCTCATGGTTTTTACCTTCGTCCTCCTGACCAACAAGATCCTGCGCCTGGTGGAGCTGATCGTCAACAAAGGCGTGGGGATCTTCACGGTCTTCCAGCTCTTCCTCTACATCCTCCCCTATTCGCTCGTTGTGACCATTCCTATGTCGGTCCTGCTGGCGACGCTCGCCACCTACACCCGGCTATGCGCCGAGGGCGAGATCCTGGCCATGCGTGGATCGGGCCTGAGCCTGACACGGCTGACCTGGCCCGCCTTCCGGTTCGGTCTTGCCGCCACCCTCGCGACCCTGATTATCACCGTCTGGATTCTCCCCTTCAGTAATCATACCTTCAAGAATCTGGTGTTCCAGATGACCCGCCGCCAGGCGACCGTCGGGCTGCAGGAGGCGGTCTTCAACAGCGAGATCGAAAGCCTCATCCTTTACGTGGAGCACATCGATCCCCACACCTCCGAGCTGAAGGGGATCCTTCTCGTGGACAATCGCAACCCGGCGGAGCGCCGGGTGATCGTGGCCCGGAGCGGGCGCTTTACCTCAGATCCACAAAACCTCCGCATGGGGCTCTCCCTGCAGAACGGGTCCCTCCAGCTCTCCGCGGGAGAGGTCAACGGCCGCTACCGTCTGGCGACCTTCGCCGACTACTCGCTCACCTTCGACTTGGGCCGTGGGCTGACGGATCCCATCCAGCGGACCCCCGGCGAGCAGGAGTTGACGCTCACGGACCTCCTGAAACGGGCGGCGGCGCTCCGAGCCCAGGGCCAAAACTATCATCCTTCCCTGGTCGAGTTCCACAAAAAGCTGGCCATCCCGATCTCCTGCGCGCTCTTCGTCCTGGTGGGGGTCCCCCTGGGCAGCCGGATCCGGCGGGGCGGTCGGGGGCTGAGTCTGGCCATCTCGGTGGCCTGCGCTCTCGGCTACTACGTGATGATCGTGGCGGGTGAAGCGCTGGCGGACCGCGGCTTGATGCCCGAGGCCATCGCCATGTGGCTCCCCAACATCCTCATCGCCCTCGGGGGCGGCCTCATGCTGCTCCGCGCCGAGATCCAGCCGGCCAACTTCCGGCAGGCCTTGGCCCTCCGCGCGGCACGCGCGGCAACTGGTAGCCCTCGGAGCTAAGTGTCATGCGGCTCCTGGATCGGTACATCGCCCGCGAGTGCCTGAAGGTCCTGCTCCTCTGCCTCACCGTCTTCGTCGGCATCTACCTCGTCGTGGACCTGTTCGAGAAGTTCTCCCGGTTCCTGGAGGCGCAGGTGCCGCTCGGCATCATCTTCCGCTACTACCTCTTCAGCCTGCCCACCATCACCATCCAGGTCCTCCCGGTGGCCGTCCTCCTCGCGACCCTGATCAGCCTGGGGACGCTGGCGCGGAACAACGAGCTCCTCGCCATGAAAATGGGACAGGTCAGCACGCTGCGGATCGCCCTGCCTGTCATCCTGCTGGGCGCCGCGGCCAGCCTGGTCGCCTGGGGCACGGCCGAGCATGTGGCCCCCGCCGCCAGCGAGCTGGCTCTCAACATCTGGCGGACCCAGGTGCGGCGGCTCCCCGCCCACCAGATCACGCGGGATAGTGACATTTGGTATCGCGCCCAGGGCGACCGGTTCGTCCACATCGCCCTCATGGATCCCCGCTCGGGCGTGATCCGCGGGATGAGCATCTTCGAGCTGTCGCCGACCTTCGACCTCTTGCAGAGACTCGATGCGCAGGAGGCCACCTGGGGACCCGACGGGTGGACACTTTGGAACGGGTACCAGCTCGACCTGACGAAAACACCCTTCCAGGTCCGGCCCTTTGTCAAGATGCGTGCGGCCCTGAGCGAGCGGCCCGAGGAGTTCGCGCGGGTGGCTCGCTCGCCCGAGGAGATGAGTTACGGGCAGCTCCGCCGGTACGTGCAGCGACTGGCCAGTAGCGGCGTGAACGTGAGCCGCTATCGGGTGGACCTTCAGGCCAAGATCGCCACGGCACTCATCAGTTTCATCATGGGGGTCATCGGCGTGAGCTTCGGACTGCGAACCGGCAAGGCGGGGGTCATGCTCTGGGTGGGGGCCTGCATCCCCATGGGCTTCGCCTACTGGATGCTCCTCTCCCTCGGCTTCGCCCTGGGCCGGGGCGGGGCACTGCCACCCTTCGTGGCGGCCTGGCTGCCGAACATCGTTTTCGGGGCGGGTGGCCTCGCCTCCCTCTGGCGCCTGCGCGGCTGATTCTCCGCAGAGGAGCCGAGGCGCCGAGGCGCCGAAAAACAGCGAGGCTGGAAGGCGTCTCTGCTCCGCCTTCCAGCCTCTCATGTTCTTTCTCCCCTGCTCCTCTTCGCCCCTGCCCCTCTGCCGCTCTTACGTCCCCATCTCCCAGGACTCGAGGTACTTCCGCTGCTCCGCGGTCAGGGGGTCGATCCGGACGCCCATGGACTCGAGCTTCAGCCGGGCGATCTCAGCGTCGATGGCCCGCGGCACGCGGTGGACCCTCTTCTCCAGCTTCCCCCGGTTCTCCACCGCGTATTCCGAGGCCAGGGCTTGGTTGGCGAAGGACATGTCCATGACGCTGGCAGGATGACCCTCTGCCGCGGCGAGGTTGATGAGCCGCCCCTCGCTCAGCAGGTAGATGCGCCGTCCGTCCCGGAGGCGATACCCCTCCACCCCGTCCCGGGCGGGCGCGTGGTCGGCTGCCAGAGACTCCAGGGCCGGGATGTCGATCTCCACGTTGAAGTGGCCGGCGTTGCAGACCACGGCCCCATCCCGCATCAGCGCGAAGTGCTCCTTGCGGATGATGTGGATGTTTCCCGTCACCGTGACGAAGATCTCGCCCTGCCGCGCGGCCTCCAGCAAGGGGAGGACGGTGTAGCCATCCATCACGGCCTCCAGGGCTTTGAGCGGATCGGTCTCCACCACGATGACGTTGGCCCCCATTCCCCGCGCCCGCATGGCCACGCCGCGCCCGCACCAGCCGTAACCGCACACCACGAATCGCTTTCCCGCCAGGAGCAGGTTGGTGGCGCGCAGGATCCCGTCCACCGTGCTTTGTCCCGTGCCGTAGCGGTTGTCGAAGAAGTGTTTGGTGTCGGCGTCATTCACGGCGATGATGGGATACATGAGGACGCCGTCCCGCTCCATGCTCTTCAGCCGGATGACCCCCGTGGTCGTCTCCTCGGTCCCTGCGATGATGTCCGCAGCCAGGTCCTGCCGCGTGCTGTGGACGACGCCGATGGTGTCGGCGCCATCGTCCATGGTGAGGTGCGGCTTGGCATCCAGTGCGGCATGGATGTGGCGGTAGTAGGTCTCCTTGTCCTCGCCCTTGATGGCGAAGACCGGGATGCCGAAGTGCTTCACCAGGGCCGCCGACACGTCGTCCTGGGTGCTGAGCGGGTTGCTGGCGCACAGGCGGATGTCCGCCCCGCCGGCCTTGAGGGCCCGCATCAGGTTTGCCGTCTCCGAGGTCACGTGCAGGCAGGCGGAGACCCGGATGCCTTTCAGGGGCAGCTCCCGGGCGAAGCGCTCCTCGATGATGCGGAGGACCGGCATGGCATCCCGCGCCCAGGCGATCCGCCGTGCGCCTGTGTCCGCCAGCGCCAGATCTTTCACATCGTAGTCCATGCTGCCGTCCTTTCGCGCAAAGGGCCAGGAGACGTCATCCCCTGGCCCTGCCTCTCCTGTTGCAGTGAAAAACCAAGAACGACAATGGAAAACGGACAACCGACGACTGACAACGATCAATCCCAAACTGCCGCTGTCCGGTTGTCAGTCGTCCGTTGTCAGTCTTGCATTGCCCTGCGTTCGGGTTAGGCGCCGAGCCGTCCGGCCTCTTTCTTCAGGAGGTCCGCCTTGTCCGTCCGCTCCCAGGTGAACTCCGGCTCGCTCCGGCCGAAGTGGCCGTAGGCCGCCGTCTTCCGGAAGATGGGCCGCCGCAGGTCCAGGTGCTTGATGATCCCGGCGGGCGTGAGCTCGAAGTGCTTGCGCACCAGCTTCTGCAATTCCTCGTCCGGCACGACGCCCGTCCCCCAGCTCTCCACCATGACCGAGACCGGCTCGGCCACGCCGATGGCGTAGGCCAGCTGGACCTCGCACTTGGCGCAGAGGCCGGCCGCCACGATATTCTTCGCGATATACCGGGCCATGTAAGAGGCAGAGCGATCCACCTTCGTGGGATCCTTGCCGGAGAAGCAGCCGCCGCCGTGGCTCCCCACGCCTCCGTAGGTGTCCACGATGATCTTGCGGCCGGTGAGGCCCGTGTCGCCGTGGGGGCCGCCGATCACGAAACGCCCCGTGGGGTTGATATGGTAGGTGATCTTTTCGGGGTTCAGCAGCTCCGGAGGAATCACGGGGAGGATCACGGTCTCGATGATGTCCTCTCGAATCTGCTTCAGCGTGACCTCGGGGCTGTGCTGGGTCGAGATCACCACGGTGTCCACGCGGGTCGGCTTGCCGTCAGTGTACTCCACCGTGACCTGCGATTTCCCGTCGGGGCGAAGGTAGTCCAGGATTTCCTTGCGCCGGACCTCGGTCACCCGCATGACCAGCTTGTGGGCCAGCATGATGGGCATAGGCATCAGCTCGGCCGTCTCGGTGGTGGCGTACCCGAACATCAGGCCCTGGTCGCCGGCCCCCTGGACATCCACCCCGAGGGCGATGTCCGAAGACTGCTCCTGGATGGAGGTCACCACGGCGCAGGTCTCGTAGTCGAAGCCGTACTTGGCCCGGGTGTAGCCGACCTCCCGGATGACCTCGCGGGCCACCTTGGGGATGTCCACGTAGCAGCGGGTCGTGATCTCCCCCGCGATGAACGCGAGCCCCGTGGTGACGAGCGTCTCACAGGCCACCCGCCCGTAGGGGTCGTCCTTGAATACGGCGTCCAGCACGGCATCGGAGATCTGATCGGCGATTTTGTCCGGGTGCCCCTCAGTCACCGACTCTGAGGTGAACAGATACTGTCGTGGCGCCACGCCTCCATCCTCCCAATGAGAAGTTGCGAAATCCCCGCTCCTCTGAGAACGGCGCAATCTAACACACCGCCGAGGAATGTCAAGCAAAACCCAGGCGCGCGACGGCCGGCGGGGCGCTCCCGGACGACCGTCAGGCGCAGGTCGGACCGGCCTCTGGCGCAGGCTCCGGCTGGGGGGCGAAGTGCTCCGGGAAGCGCGCGTGCATCTCCCGGCGCAGGACCGCTTCCACTTCCTGCGCCGTGGCGCAGTGGAACACCTGCTGCGCCAGGGCGGTGGCCTGCCCGTAGGTGACGGAGCGGATGATGCGCTTCAGCAGGGGGATGGAGCCGGGCGTCATGGACAGCTCGTCGAACCCGAGCCCGACCAGGAGCAGGCTGTGGAGCGGGTCGCTGGCCATTTCGCCGCACATGGAGACCCAGATCCCCTCGTTGTGCGCGGCGCTCACCACCGTCCGCAGCATCCGCAGGACGGCGGGGTGGAGCGGCTCGTACAGGTACGCCACCTGCTCGTTGATCCGGTCGATGGCCAAAGCGTATTGGATCAGGTCATTGGTGCCGATGCTGAAGAAGTCCACCTCCCGGGCGAGGAGGTCGGCGATCACGGCGGCCGAGGGGATCTCAATCATGGCGCCGACCTGGATCTCAGGGTCGAAGGGGATCCCCTCCCGCCGCAGCTCCTGCTTGGTCTCCTCCAGCATGGCGTTGGCCGCCCGGAGCTCCGCCACACCCGAGATCATGGGGTACATGATGCGCAGGTTGCCGAAGGCGCTGGCCCGCAAGATGGCCCGGAGCTGCGTCCGGAACAGATCCGGCCGGTGCAGGCAGAGGCGGATGGCCCGGAGCCCGAGGGAGGGGTTCTCCTCGGCGGCCAACTGGATGGCCGAGCTGAGCTTGCCCCCGCCGAAATCCAGGGTGCGGATGATGGTCGGGTGGGGATGCATCTCCGCCGCCACGGCGCGGTACACGGCGAAGTGCTCCTCCTCGGCGGGGAGGTCCGGCCGGCTCACGTAGAGGAACTCGCTCCGGTACAGCCCCACGCCCTCCGCCCCGTGGGCCCGGGCCGCGGGCAGCTCCGTCGGGAACTCGATATTGCCGCTGACCCGCACCCGATAGCCGTCCTGCGTCTCGGCCGGCATGCTGCCCAGCTTGTGGAGGGCCCGACCGACGTACTCCAGGTGCTGCTTCCGGGCGTGGTATCGGGTGAGGGTCTCGCGGTCCGGTTCCAGGATGACCACGCCCTCGGTGCCATCCAGGATCACCGCCGCATGGTTCCGGGCGTGGGCGCAGACGCCCTCCACCCCCACCACCGCCGGGATCTCCAGGGAGCGGGCCATGATGGCGGAGTGGGAGGTCCGGCCGCCCGTCTCCGTCACGATCCCCAGGACCGCCTCCCGGTGCAACTGCGCGGTCTCCGATGGGCTCAGATCGTGGGCGAACACGATGGTCTCCTCGGCCCGCTCCAGGTGAAAGCTCGCCCGCTGCCCGAGCAGGTTCCGGAGCACGCGGTCTCCCACGTCGTCCACGTCGGTGCGCCGCTCCCGGAGATAGCCGTTCTCGACCCGCGAGAGGGCCTGGCGCACCGGCTCCAGGATCTCCTGGACGGCGTACTCCGCGTTCACCCGCTGGCCCTGGATGAGGGCGGTCGCCTTCTCCACCAGCAGACGATCCTCGAGGATCAGCAGGTGGGCGTCGAAAATCCGCGCGTACTGCGCGCCCACCTCCTTGGCGATCCGCTCCTGGATCTCGAGGATTTGCCGGCGCGAGGCCTCCAGGGCCTGCTGGAGGCGCGTCACCTCCCGCGGGACGCGGCCGGGATCCAGGGTCTCGCGCATGGCCCGAGGACGCCGCACCTCCAGGACCAGCGCCTTCCCCACCGCAATGCCGGGCGACACCGCCACGCCCCGAAAGACCTGTCCACTCATCGCCAGTACCGTTCCAGCACCTTGGGCCAGTGGCCTTGGGCCTTGAGCAACAGCTCGATCGCTTCCCGGACCGCCCCCTGTCCTCCGAGACAGCGGGTGACGTACCGGGCTGCCCTGCGGACCTCCCCCACCGCGTCCGGGACCGTAATGGCCAGTCCGGCCCGCAGCATGAGCGGCAGGTCCAGGAGGTCGTCCCCCATGCAGGCAACCTCCGCAGGTGCGAGCCCCCGCTGCTCCAGCAGCTCCTGGAAGACGGGCAGCTTGTCCACGGCCTTCTGATGGACCTCCGCGATACCCAATTCTTGCGCCCGACGTGCCACCATGGGGGACTCGCGTCCGGTGATGATGGCCAGGGCCAGGCCGCAGTGCTGGGCCAGCTTCATGCCGTGCCCGTCCCGCACATGGAAGACCATCTGCGCCTCGCCGGTCGCATCGAAGATGAGCCGCCCATCCGTCAGGATGCCGTCCACGTCCAGGAGGAGCAGCTTGATCCCCTTGGCCCGGCGCAGGACCGACCGCGAGACCCCGCTCAGCCGGACAGCGGGGGCGGGAGATGGTTCCTCTGCTCGTCGCGTGGCTTTCAGCTCGGCTCCAGCGGCAGTCATCCCGACTCCCTGGCTCCCCTGCTCCCCAGTCCTTCTGCTCCGCTGCTCGTCAGAGGGTCTGGCCGGCCCGGTCGAAGACCTCTCGATAGAAGCGTATCAATCCCTGGGTTTGCTTGTCCACTGAGAATACGTGTTCGGCCTTTTCACGGGCATGCTGGCTCAGGCGGCCCAGCCTTCCCGCATCCAAACCCAGAAACCAGCCGATGGCCTCGGCCACGCCCTCCACATCCCCGCATTCCACGAGCCGGCCGTTCAAGCCGTCGTCGACGTTTTCCACGAGGCCCGCATAGTTGGAGCTGATCAGCGGCTTCCCCATGGCCATCAGCTCCCGCGCGGCGAACGAGATGGCCTCGATGGACTCGCTCAAGATGAAGCCCACGTCAATCAGGGAGAGGTAGCCACGCGGGTCTGGCTCGTGCCGGACGTACAAGACGTTCTGCAAGCCCAACTCGGAGGCAAGCTGCTGGCTCCGCCGGACCTCGTCCCCCTTGCCCCGCAGCAGGACCTTGAAGGGGGGCGCGCCGCGCCGAAGAGCCAGGGCGGCGGCTCGCAGGAAGAGGTCGGAGCGCTTGTGGTAGCCCATGCCCGCATGGGAGCCGAAGACGAAATCCGTGGGCGTCAGGCCGTAGGCGGCGAGGTGCGCTGGATCCTTGGGGATTGGCCTCCAGAAATGGACATCGACGCCGACCGGGATCACCCGGGCATGGTGCGGCTTCAGGAAGCCACCGGCCCAGGAGATGTTCTTCGCGCTGTGCCCGACGTACAGGTGCCCGTCCACCATCTTCTGGTATGACCAGCGGTTGTAGAGGTTGTTGGGGATGCAGCGGACCGCCAGGTGCGCGCGGACGCACGGCACACCCCGACCATAGAACCTCTTCCACAGCACGACGATCGCCTGATCGCGGCTTCCATTCATGTGGACGAGGTCGGGCTTCCACTCGCGATAGATCTGCTCGAACCGGCGCACGGCCCGGATCATCTGGGGGATCTCTTTCAGGTTGCCGGGAAAATCGCAGGCGAAGGTGGGGGCGTCGATGGCGCGGCCTGTCGCCCACACCGCGGACCCTTCCGGTGCCGCCACGCCGAACTCGAATTCCTTCCGCAGCGCGCTCTCCAGGATCGTCCGGATGTAGCGCATGTGCCCGCCGCCGCCATCTTGCTGCGGATGAAAGTTCGTGAGCAGGATCCGCTTCATCGCCCTTCCATCACCTTCTTATGACTTGGTCGTAATAATCACAGAACTCCGCTCCCCGGCTCCTCCGCCCCGTACGTTCGTACAGTCGTACCATCGTACGCTTCTGTCCCTCCTCACACCACCCCCGCCCGTAACAGGTCGTGCAGGTGGATCACCCCTTCGGGCCGACCCGCCTCGTCCACGATCAGGAGGGAAGTGATGGCGTGCTGCTCCATTTCTCCGGTCTCTCCGCTGTTGGAGACGGCCAGGACCACATCGCCGGGAACGACCATGCCCAGGTCCCCGTGCACCCCCTCGGCCGGGTGGAGGAAGAGGGCGGGCGTCCCCGTGCTGGCCAGAGTGGCCGCCACCTTCTTGGCGATGAAGCCGGACTTCCCCATCCCCGTGAGGACGACCCGCCCGCGGCAGCTCTGGAGAATCTCCACCGCCTGAATGAAGCCGTTGCCCAGCCGCGGAATCAGCGCCCGGATCGCCTCGGCCTCCATTTGGAGCACTCGTCCTGCAACCTCCAGAGTGTCCATCATCGGCTCAGGCTCGATGCGGAATGTCCGAAAAAGACCAGTCCATCAATTCTTCGGGCACGTTTTCGATTCCGCATCCTGAATTCCACATTCCGCAGTGGCCTCAGCGCCCTGCTCAGCGGCCGCTCTCTCCTCAACCACTGTGCGATATACTCCGAGCGTCGCCTCCAGCGGGCCGTCCCATCCGTACTTGGTCGCCGTCTCCCGGGCGCGCTCTCCCATGGCCTCGCGCCGAGCCGGATCCCGGAGCGAGGCCAAACCCTCGGCCAGGCTCGGCACGTCGTCAGCCCGGTCGATCACCAATCCATCTACGCCGGGCGTCAGGATCTCCGCTGCGCCGTTCTGCCGGGAGGTGATCACGGGGAGGCCGGACGCCATCGCCTCCAGTGTAGCATTGGCAAAGGGGTCGAAGAAAGTCGGGAGCACGAACACATCCGCGGCGGCGTAATAGACCTCCGGATCCGGGACCTGCCCCGCGAAAGTCACCCGCCCCTCCAGACCCCGGCGTGCCGCTCGTTTTCGCCAGGCACCGGTCCCTCCGCCCCCCACCACCACGAGACGGGCCCGGTGTTCTCTCTCGTGCAGCTGCCCCATGGCCACCAGCAGAGGTCCCAGCCCTTTCCGGGCGAAACCGCGCCCCACGAAGAGTACCAGCAGATCCTCCGGCGCGGCGCCCAGGGCGCCGCGCCGTGCCTCCCGGTGCCGGCGCCGCAGCTCCGGGGAGAAGCGCGAGGCATCCACCCCGTTGTACGCCACCACCACCCGCTCGGGAGGCATCGGGTAGTATTTCAGGATCCCGCTCCGACTCATGAAGGAGTTCGCGATGACGTACGGACAGGTCTCCCGTCGGAATCCCTCCCGTTCCAGGGCCAGGAGAACGCGGTGCAGCGGCGCCATCCGCTTCAGCCCCGCCTGCACCCGTCCCTTCTCTCGCGGGAGGACCTCCTCCAGGTAGAACCGGTGGCAGCCCCCCCCCACGGTGACCAGGCCGGGAACAAAAGGCCGGATCTGATTGTGCACGACGTCGAAGTTCCCGCTTCGGATGAATGCGGCAGCCCGTCGGCTGAAGAGCAGCACCTCGAGCCAGTGCGGATGCGCCATCGTGCGAATCGGTCGGAGGATCGTCCGGGGGTCCCACGGGCCGCGGATGCGGGCGCCCACCAGGTGCACCACGTGTCCCTCGGCGACCAGGCGATCCACGAGGTGTCCCGTGCGCCCCTCGCTTCCGCCTTCGCGATGGAAGTCCAGGGCCACCATGGCGATGCGCAGCCGATCCGTCATGGGCCCGCTCGCCGATGCGAGGGCGCCCCCCGGCCCCAGCGGGACACCACGCCGATCGCCGCGGCGACAACCTCGTCCACCCCCATGAGATCCACGCGCATACCCCGTTTCAGGACCACGCTCTTCTCGCTCACGGGAGCCCAGGTCGCGACGCCCGCCTTCCCGAACAGGGCGACCTGCGGGATGTCGAGCGCCGCCGCAAGATGCACGGGACCGCCGTCCGCCGAGAGGACGAGGTCGCTCAGGCTCATGGCGGCGATCAGCTCATCCAGGGTTGGCGTCCGCAAGAGGACCGCCGGCGCCCGCATGCGCCGGGCGATCTCCTCGGCCTTGCCGTCATCCCCGGGGAACAGGGGATTCCACGCATCCCCCGGTGCCCAGGAAAGCAGAATGGTGAGCCCCAGTCTTTCGGAGAGCAGATCGGCTGCCTGGGCGAACGATGCCAGGGGCCACCGGTTCGCCTCTCGCCGGCTGCTGATGTGCACCAGGGCCAGTCTCTCGCCAGGCGCGACCCCTGCCTCGGCCAGCCGTCGGCGGATCGTCGCCTGCAGCCTCGGGGTCGGGGACCAGGGTCAGCCGCCGACCTGCTGAAGGGATCCCGATCGAGGCCAGAAGCTCCAGACAGCCATCCACCTCGTGAGTCGTCGTCGGGCCCACATCTTGTCCCAAGTTCACAAAGAACCGGAAAGGATCCGAGGGCGGCGCCGGATAGCCGAGACGCCACGGCGCCCCCGAGGCGTACGCCAGCCAGGCGCTCGAGCGGCTGAAGGGGCGGCGCATGGAGATCGCCAGATCGAACCGCTGCCTCCGAAGGTCCCTGAGAACGCGCACGAGGTCCCATCGTGCCGCTAGGCGGGCCAACCCGGAACGATGCTTGCCCTTCGCGTAGCTGAGGACCTCATCCAGGTCGGGGTTCCGCTCCACGGCAGCCCGGCAGTGCTCAGGCACCAGGATCGCGAGGAAGGCATCAGGAAAGGCCCGCCGCAGCGCGCGAATCGCCGGCGTCGTGCACAGGATGTCCCCGATGTTGTCGTTACGCACGACAAGGATACGCCCAACGCGCTCCGGCGCGAACGCCAGGGCCTCCGGCACCCGTCCGCGCAGCGCACGATCGAGGATGGTTTCAAGCCACCGGCTCGACCCGCTCACCACGCCGCCCCCTGTCTCGACCCCAGGCTTCGAGTGCACATCGCCCGGACCCTGCCGCCTGCCCTATCCCTCTGCCCACGTGGGCCTTCGCCCGATTACCCTAACCGGCGGATCGAAGATCCGGATGTCAGTGAGTCCGGCCTCCACGAACCAGCCATGGACCTCGGGGAACGTGTGCTTGGACTGGTACCGGGGCGAATAGTAGTCGAACGTCTCCAGCACGCGCTCCCGGGTGTCTCGCTGCCGGCTCATCGGGAGCACGACTCGCAGCAGGTTTCCCAGGATCGGGACCTTGTAGGCATAATAGAGCGGGACCGCCAGGAAACACAGCCTGTAGAGGACGGGGTGGGGCAAGTGGATGGTGAGGTGTCGGTAGGCGTCCATGACGCGCCGCCGCGTGCTCCGCGATTTCCCGTACACCCAGATGGCGATGGTGCCTCCCGGTCGCAGCAGACGGCACAGCGCCCTGAACGCGCCCGCACAGTCCGGGGTATGGTGCAGGACACCCCACGACACTATCACATCGAACGTGCCCGGCGGGAAGGGAAGCCGGAATATATCCGCCTGCGCGATCATCACACCTTGGCGGCCCTGGAGGTTCGCCCGGGCGACCTCGACCGCCTGGCTGAGATCAGCCGCAACGACCTCAGCCCCCCACCGCGCCAGGACGTCGGCAAAGCGGCCCACCCCGCAGCCCGCGTCCAAGACCCGACGCCCCTTCACCAGTTCGGGCGTGATCTGCATGCTCCGAAGGGTCCGCTCGGTCCCGTTGCGACTTGCGTCATCCATCTGTGTCCGGGCATGGCGAACCCATTGGAAACCAAAGCTCCGGGAATAGCTCTCCTCCGGGACGAAGCACCAGATACCGTTGACCGCAACGTAGCGAGCGTCACATCCCGGGCACGGCACGGGCGCAGTCCGCCAACTCCCCGCCTCGGGCAGTCCGGTGCCGCAGGCGGGACAGATGAGCGGGATCCCCGAAACGTCGGTCATGGCTGCTCTCCTGTCCGGCCGACGATCCTCACGGTCATCGCGCTTCGGGTTTCCTGGCCACGATCTTGAAGTTCACACCGGCGTAGCGCACCAAGGGGACCCGGCCCCCGAGACACGCGAGGAGGTATCCGATCCGGGAGTACTTCCGCGGATGGCGGAGGGTGTCGCATCGCTCCAGGTGCAGCCCGACCCGCCGGACCAGCCGCAGCGCCTGGAACACCGTCGTCTCGTTGCACATGTCGGTGTCCTGCAGTGCATAGATGTCGTCCGAGGCCGTCCATCGCCCCAGCAACTCCGGCGAGACAGGACGAATCCGCTTCACCTCGGTGCCACCCGTCAGCTCCTGCACAATCCGCCGGAGCTTCGGCACGGTGTGCCGGCCCAACCGGTTCGGCGCACTGAGAAAGAGGATCCCGCCCGGCCGCAACACCCTGGCGATCTCCGCCAGCACGCGCTCCGGATACACCACGTGCTCGATGATCTGCTGGCAGAAGACGAGATCGAGGCAGGCGTCTCGAAACGGTAGCCACTCGGCGTCCGCCTGACACAGCCGTCCGGGAGCCCGGCTGCAGCCCATCCGGCATGCGTGCGGTGACAGGTCGATCCCCACCGGGGCGCACCCCAGCTCTGCCGCCCGGCGGACATAGTAGCCACTGCCTGCGCCGATATCCAAGAAACGAACCGGCGCCGGAAGTCTCCCGGCGAGCGCCTCCAGGATGTGGTCGTACGTATATCCGGAGTGAAATTGCTCATCGATAAGGCGGTAATACTTTGGATTGGCCTGATAGAACGCCTGCTGCCGCCGCTTGAGATCTTCCAGCTCGATCGGGGGGACCGCATCCGCGCTCATGCCCGATGTTTCCCCTCGAGCACGACCAACAGCTCCTCGGTCAACCGACTCCAGTCAAACCGCTCGACCGCTCGCAGGCGCCCTTTCTCCCCCATCGCGCGCCCGGCCGCCGGATCAGCCCAAAGCCGCAGCAGAGCGTCGGCGATCCCCTGCGCATCGCGCGGGGACACCAAGAGGCCGGTCTCCTCCTGCGCCACCGCCTCGGGGATCCCACCCGACGGGGTTGCCACCACCGGCACGCCGCAGGCCATGGCCTCCACCACCGAGTTGGGGAAGGCGTCATCCCCGATACTGGGAAAGACCGCGGCCCCGGCCAGGCTGTAGAAGCGCGGCACGTCCCGACGGGGAACCGCCTGCAGAATGGCGACCACCGCCTCGAGGCCGAGCTCCCGCACCTGCGCCTCGAGCCGCGGCCCGGTAGTCCCCATCCCCGACCACCAGGTAGCGAAAGCGACCGCGCGACCGCAGCTCCTGCATCGCCTGGATGGCGACCTGGACCCCCTTCCAGCCGACCAATCGGACCACTGAGAGCGCCACGAACTCCGCTGGTGCGATCCCCAGTGACGCCGCCAGCCCCTCGTCCCGTGGGAGGGGCCGGAACACGGCGGGGTTCACCCCGTTGTAGTGGATGTCGGGCGAAAGGCCGATCCGCGCCCGGATCTGCTCGGCGTTGAACCGGCTGCAGGCCAGGAAGGCGTCCAGCCGCTTGGCGCACGCCCGGTAACCGGGCAGGAATTCGGTTCCGCCGCTCTTGAACACAACGCGAGCCCCGGATCGTCGCTTCGCCCAGAGCGCGGCCGGCATGTCATACGGCTTGCGGATGAAGATCACATCGTATCTGCCAGCGGTGAGTGGCACCAGGGCATGCCGCGCAAACGACAATCGCTCGCAAAGGGCCCGGAACCGAGTGCCGAGATCCGGGAACCGGTGCCGCGGGATGAAGGGGAAGGTGCGGACCGCGAAGTCTCCGGCCACTTCCTGGCGGATGGGCCCCTCGCCCCCGAACAGGTGCACGCTGTGCCCGCGGCGGCACAGCTCTCGGCTCAGCTCCCAGATCGTGCTCTGGATGCCGCCCGGAGTCACCGTGGTCATGACTTCGTAGAGCGCAACCTTCATGACGCCGTCACGCCGAACGCATCCCACCAGAGGCGCAGGCTCAAGAGCGACCAAAGGGCCTTCCCATGGGAGGCCCGTCCCTCCAAATGCTGCCTGGCCAGACACGCCACCGTCTCCCGGTTGATCGCGTCGAAAAATGCCCCCGGTGCCAGGAGGCAATCGGTGACGAGGTCGCGCACTTCCCGGCGAAGCCAGTCGGCCACGGGCGGGGTGAAGCCCATCTTGGGACGGTCCATCTGCTGGGCCGGGACCAGGTCCCGGAACGCCGCCCGGAGAATCCGCTTCCCCCGCTTCCGGATCGGATCCACCAACCACCGGCCGGGCAGCGTGGCGGCAAACTCTACAACGCGGTGATCCAGGAATGGCGAGCGGCACTCCAGCGAGGCGGCCATACTGGCGATGTCCACCTTCGGCAGCACGTCATCGGCCAGGAACGCATTCCGATCGAGATCCATCCACCTGCAGATGGCGTCCCCCTGCCCGGTCCGGCACCAGCGCGCGCGAAGCCACTCGGCCGTGGCGTCGCCCGTCCATGCTCGCTGGATCTCCGGCGTCACGAGGGCCGTCAACGCCTCGCCGCCGAAGATCCGGGTAAGCAGGAGGTACTGCATCACGGGGTCCCGCTCCTCCAGCGCCAGGTCGGCAGGACCTGCTGGGAACCGCTTGGCCCTCCGCGGGTTCAATCGGCGCTCCAGGAACAGCGTCGCCTTCCGCAGGCCGCGCCAGGTCGGCATCCCACCCGCAGCCTGCACGGCCGCTGCGAACCCCAGGATCCCATAGCGCTTGTACCCGCCGAAGGCCTCGTCGCCCCCATCCCCGGTGAGGGCAACCGTGATCTCCTTGCGGCAGGCCGCCGCCACCGCGTGCGTGGGCACCAGGGAGGGATCGCCGAGGGGGGAGCCCGCCTGGCGCACCAGGATCGGCAGCGTCGTCGCCACATCCAGGTCCACTCTCACCTCGCTGTGCTCGGTGCCGTACCGGCGCGCCACCTCGCCGGCATACCGTCGTTCGTCCAGGCGCGCCTCGGAGAATCCCACGCAGAAGGTCTTGACAGGCCGGTCCAGAACCCGAGCCATCAGGGCCACGGTGATGCTGCTGTCCACCCCGCCGCTCAGGAACGCGCCCACCGGAACGTCGCCCACCAGCCTGAGCCGCGTGGCCTCGGCCAGAAGATCGCGCAGGCGGACCCTCGCCTCGGCCTCATCCAGGTCGGGGTTCGCGGCCGGGGTCACGTCCCAGTACCGCTCCTCTTGCAGCACGCGGCCGTCCCGCACCACTTGCCAGTGGGCCGGCGGCAGCTTCCGAATCGCCGCAAAGCCGGTCCGGGGAGCTGGCACGTACTGCAGCGTGAGGTAATGCTGCAGCGCCACCGGGTCCAACGTCCGCGGAAGGTCGGCCAGGGCGAAGAGGGAGGGGATCTCCGAGGCGAAGAAGAAGCCGGCGGGCGTCTCCGCCGTGTAGAGTGGCTTGACGCCCAGGCGGTCACGGGCGAGGAAGAGCTCCCGCCGTTCTGCATCCCAGATGGCGAAGGCGAACATGCCGCGACAGGCTTCGAGACAGTCCCGACCTTTCGCCCGGTACCACTCCAGCAGGACCTCGGTGTCGCTGCGGGTGCAGAAGCGGGTCCCGGCGGCCTCCAATTCCCGACGGATATCGAGGAAGTTGTAGATCTCGCCGTTGTACGTCGTCCAGAGACAGCCGCGCCCATCGGCCATGGGCTGCTGCCCGTCTTTGACGTCAATGATGCTCAGGCGGCGATGCCCCAGGCCGATCGGCCCGTCGAGGTGAATGCCGGCGTCATCCGGGCCCCGGTGACGGACGGCATGCATCGCCGCCTCCAGGCGCTCCCGGCTCGCCAGCCCCTCCCGCAGGAACATGCCCACGATTCCACACACGGCTCAGGGCTCCAAGCGAGTGAGAAGCTGCCGCCCGGCGGCAACCACTTCGTCCACCTCGATCCGCGCCATCGCCTCGCTTCGGCGCCGCTGGATGTTCCGCGTCTCCCAGGCGGGGACGGGTCGCTGGATGGCGACGTGCCGCTCCGGATCCTGCACGGGACCCGTCCCCTGGCTGTCGGTTGCGCCGAACAGGGAAACGGTCGGGACCCCGAGGGCCACTGCGACGTGCAAGGGGCCGGTGTCGTTGGTGACGAGGAGCCGCATCATTGCGATCACGCCGCGCAGCACCCGGAGGTTGGAGAGTCCAGCCAGACTGACGGCCGCGGCTCCCACGCCGCAGGCCACTTCCAGCGCGAGCCTTCGCTCCTTCGCGGAGCCCAACACAACGGCCCGCCAGCCCGGCCGGCCCTCCAACAGGCTCTTCGCTGCAGCCACGAACCGATCGGCCGGCCAGCACTTGAACGCCGCGGCCGCCCCCGGCACCAGTCCGAGGAGTGGCGCCTGCGGCTCGACTCCCTGGCGCACCAGGAGACCCTGTGCCGCATCCCGGTCGGATGAGGAGACGGGCAAGACCATTCGCACGTCGTCCGATTTCGCGTCCACCATGCCCGCGATGCGCAGCCGGCATCGGATGGCGTGCTCATCCGGGTACGGCAGATTTTCCGGCGACGCCTCCGCATTCGACAGGAGGTATCCGTACGCGCTGCTGTTGGGTATCCGCACCACGAAGGGGGCCCCCGAGAGCACCGCCATGGGGATTGCCTGGGGACCCATGCCGTGGAAGATCAGGGCCACGTCGAAGCGCTCGCGCCGCAGGGCCGCGATCGTGGTGATGAAGCGCCGGTACCCGCCCGCAGAGGGGAGAATGGCGTCCAGGTGCGGGTTGTCCGCGAACAGCGGCGCGACCTTGTCCCGCAGGTGGCCCACGATCCGGGCCTGGGGATAGCGCTGGCGCAGCGCGCGCCAGGCCGGTGTGGCGAATAGCGTGTCCCCGATGGCGGTGGACGAGACCACCAGGATGCGCCGGACATTCGCCGGGTCGAACTCCGCCAGCGGGCGCGGCCGCCGACCCGTTGCCGCCCGTCGCCGCATCGAGGCTGCCAGCAGGAGATCCAGGGGCTGAAGACGCATCCGTCCCGATCCTCACAGCCTGACGCCGAAGGCACGGACCCACAGCTCCAGCATCAGCAGGAGCCAGATCAGCTCCCCCAGGCTGCCCCGCCCCTTGAGGTGATGCTCCACCATGGTCCGCACCGCGCCGCGATCGAAGACGCACCCAGTGGCCGCATCTGGCCCCAGGAGGGCCTCCTGCACCATGCCGGACAGCTCTCCACGGATCCAGTCCTCGATGGGAGGGTTGAACCCCATCTTTTTCCGCCGGAGCAGGTGCTCGGGGAGCGCATCCGCCAGCATGCGCCGGAGCAGAATCTTCTCGCCGCTGCGCCAGCGCGAGGGGAGTTGGACGACGAACTCAACGAAGCGATGATCGAGAAAGGGCGAGCGGGCTTCCAAACTGTGTGCCATTCCAGCCAGGTCGGCTTTCGGCAGGATGTCGTCCGGAAGATACGTGACCAAGTCCACCGCCTGCAGGCGCGCCGCCGAATCCTCCTCCCGGAGGCCGGCGAAAGCCTGGAGCAGGGGATCCAGCGGGTCGTGCGTCTTTGCCCGCTCCACGAGCCAGGGGCCGCGGATGGCCTCCCGCAGGCGCGGGTCCAAGCCGCTGAAGCGGAGCCGGTAGGCGCGATCGTACGGCAACGAGGCCTCGAGCAGCAGGCGGCCGAGACGACCCTGCCAGCGCTTCTTGTCCACATGGTAGGGAACACGCCGCGCCAGGTGGCCCAGCCAGCTTCGCCTGGCCGGGAGCCACTGCTGCCAGAGGCGGGTGCGCCGGTGGACCCGGTACCGTTTGTAGCCGCCGAAGAGCTCATCCGCCCCGTCCCCGTTCAAGGCCACGCGGACGTGGGCGGCCGTGGCCTTGGCCAGATAGTAGCTGGGAACGGCCGAGGGGTCGGCAAACGGCTCGTCGAAGGCACGGACGATGGCCTCCAGGTCCTCGCCCGGGGCGGGATGGACCATGAGCTCGTGGTGGCATGTGCCGAATTGTCGGGCGACCGTCCGGGCGTACTCCAGCTCGTCGAAGCGCGGGTCGTCGAAGCCGACGGAATACGTTCGGAGGCCCTGCTGGCTGCGGGCCGCCGACGCCACCACGGCGCTGGAATCGATCCCCCCGCTCAGGAAGACCCCCACCGGCACATCGGAGACCAGGCGCAGCGCGACCGACTCATCGAAGCGCGCCCGCATCTCGGCCAGCACCGCCGCATCCACTTCTCGTATCTCCGACCCCGGCGATGGGCTCCAGTAGCGGGAGATCCGGTGGGTCCCGCCCGTCAGGTCGAGCTCCAGGATCGACGCCGGCGGAAGCTTGGCGATCCCCTCGAGTCCGGTGCGAGGCGCCGGAACGTAGCGGTACACCAGGTACTCATCCACGGCGAACGGATCCAGCCGGCGTGGAATCTCCGGCAGGGCGAGCAGCGCCTTCAGCTCCGACGCGAAGGCGAAGAACCGCTCAGTCGCCACATATTTCACCGGCTTCAGCCCGAGCCGGTCGCGGACCAGGAACAGCCGTCGACGCGGGAGATCCAGGATCGCCATCCCGAACATCCCGCGGAACCGCTGGAGGCAGCCAAGTCCTTCCTCCTCATAGGCGTGGAGCACCACCTCGGTGTCCGTCCGGGAGCGGAAGTGGTGGCCCCGTCCCTCCAGCCACGGACGCACCTCTGCGAAATTGTACACCTCCCCGTTGAAGACGATCCAGACGGTGCCGTCCTCGTTGCCCATGGGCTGGTGACCCGCGGGAGACAGATCGATGATGCTCAGGCGGGCCAAGCCAAGGGCCGCGTTCGCATGCGCAGCCTCGGCCGGCTGGCTCCCCAGCGACATACCATGGATCGTATCGAAGAAGGCCACCCCGGCGTCGTCCGGGCCCCGGTGACGGAGCGCGGCCACCATGCGTTCGACCTCCGCGTCCACCTTGTCCCCGTCCCAGCGGACCAGGCCCGCAATGCCGCACATCAGGTCGCCCCCAGGCTGTGGAGAAACTCCACGATCCGCCTGCCCCGCGCCTCCCACGTATAGGCGCGGACATCCCGGGCTGCTTGGCCCGCGAGCCGCTCGGCGAGCGCCCGGTCTCCTTGAAGCCGCCGAATCGCCGCCCCCAGTGCCACCGGATCTTCCGGAGCAACGAGCAGCGCGTTCTCCCCATCCCGCAGGACCTCGCGCAGGGTGGGCAGGTCCGACGCCACGATGGGCCGCGCCGCGGCCATGTACTCGAACAGCTTGAGCGGCGACGTGAAGGAGGTCCCATACGTGGAGCGGGTGAGGGGCAGAACGCACACAGATGCCTCGGCAAGATAGCGCCAACGCTCCCGCGGGGGCACCGGGCCGATGAACTGGACCCGGCCCCCCACCCCCGTCGTCTTCGCCAGCGCCTCGATCCTCGCCCGAGATTCCCCGTTGCCTCCCACCAGGGCCAGGCGGACATCCGGCTGGCACGCCGCGGCTCGCACGAGGACCTCCACCCCCTTCCATGGATGGAAGTTCCCGAGGTAGGTGGCCGGCCCCTCGGCCGCATTCTGCGCCACCGGGAGCGGCCCGGCCAGATCCACCCCATCGGGTGCGACGAGCATCCGCCCGCGCGTGGCGAGCCGCTCGCCGATCAGGTCCGCCAGCCGATGGGTGATGGCGATGAGGCCCGCCGCCTCGCGGTAGACCTCGGCCTCGCAGGCGGTTAGACGGGCGAGCTTGGCGGAGACACTCCCCCGTCGCTGCCGTGTCTCTTCCTGCAGCGTGTCGGCGAAGATCTGATGGCACTCGAAGATCACCGGTGGAAGAGGCCGGCGCCGATGCGCCCGCAGGAGAAATCGTGCCAGCTTCAGGTTCCGGGTCAGCACCGCCGCGATCCCCTCATTCCGGGCAAGCCGGCGGATGGCCATCAGCGCCAAGAGGTGAAACGGCGCGCTCCAGGCGGGCCGCAGCCATCCCCGCTCGCGCCGGAAGCGCGGCAGGCGCACCAGGCTGAGGTTGGCCGGCGGCCGGATGCCGTAGTAGGCTGCCACGTCCTCCTCCAATGACCCGCGCCCACCCACCAACCACACCCGCTCGGCGTGGGCCGCCAGCCCCACACAGGTGTGAAAGACCTGCAGCGCCTCCGGCTCCGCCGAGGGGAAGCCCTGCGGGTCCACATAGGCCACGCGCATCAGACTGCCCGGCACTCCAGGATGTTCAGGAAGCACCAGCCTGGGACGCGGATCCAATCCACGAGGGCTACCAGCCAGCCCATGCGGGCCGGGTGGCGCCGCACCAACTGGTACACACCGGGCAGGGTCGGGAAGATCCCGCGACGGCGGATGAGAGTGAATCCCTCCGCGGGGAGCATCTCCAAGTACTCGTGCACCGGCCGATCCCCCGGATGGTACTCGACGCTCCCGGTCCGACCCAGCTTCCCGGTCCACGCGAACTTCCAGCGCGAGCTCAGATGCGCCAGGTTTGGAACAGACAACACCAGGCGGCCTCCCCTGCGCAGGACCCGCCGCATTTCCCGGAGCAGGGCCGCCTGCTGGTCGAAAGGGAAGTGCTCGATCACGTCCAGCAACAGCACCACGTCGAACGCCGCCGCGCTGAAGGGGAGCGCGAGCAGATCCCCGCGCAGCACGGACCCCGAGGCGAAATCCCGATCGACCCCGGAGATGCGGTAGCCCCGGGTCCGGTACTCCTCCACCAGCACCCCTTCCCCGCACCCGCCGTCCAGGATCGCCACCTGTGGCCCGAGACGTTCCAGCAGCCCCCGGATCACCCGCATCTTTCGCTGGTAGATGGGGGCGTAGGACCAGTTGGGATCCAGGGCCTTGTGGTAGGCGCCGCGCCGCGTGTACTCCCCGGCTGCGTGGATCATCATGCTGAGCCTGTCACCTTCCGGTAGGCCCCCTCCACCGCATCCAGCATTCGCGCCAGGCTCCATTGACTGCGAACCCAGGCCGCGCCGGCCTGCGCCTGCGCACGCGAGGCGGCGGGATTCTGGAACACGGCGGCGACGGCGACGGCGAGACGCTCGGGGTCGCGCGGCGGAACGAGTCTCCCGGTCTCCCCGTCGCGAATGATCTCGGGCACGGCTCCCACGGCCGTGGCCACGACCGGCCGCTCCATGGCCAGCGCCTGCAACAGGCTCTGCGGGACCCCCTCCGCTCCCGTGGAGGCGGAGACCACCACGTCCAGGCTCGCCAGGAGGTCCGGGATGTCCTCCCGGTGTCCCGTCAGGATCGTCACCGCTTCCAGCCCCAGCTCCCGTCGGTACCGCTCGATGTTTCGGCGCTGGGGGCCTTCCCCCACGATGAGCGCGCGCGCCGCGGGGAGTCCTCGCCGCACCTCAACCATCGCTTCCAGGAAGCTCCGATGGCCTTTCCAGTTGCGGAGGACCGCCACCATACCGGCAACCGGGGCGTCCTGGGGGATCCCCAGCGACTCTCGGACCTTCCGCCCGTCAGCCTTCCGGGGATCGAACCGCGCCGTATCGATGCCGGTCGGAATGCTGACGACTCGTTCGGGCGGGAGGCCCACCTCCTCGACCAGGTGTCGCCGGATCGCCTCGCCCGTGGTGATAACCGCGTCGCAGAGCGATCGGTACACAAACCGGGTTGCCGGATGGCTCCCGATGGGCACCGACAGATGGCGCATCCGCACCACCGGAATTCGCAGCAGCCGGGCCGCGATTCCCGCACACCAGCTGTCCACCGAGCTGTGGGTCACCACGACCTGTGGCCGGAGGCGACGCAGGTGAGCGATCAATCGGAGAATCGTCCGGGGGTCCAGGGCGAAGGGCATGCGGTCGGGCACCACGGGGAGCCCAACCTCCCGGGCGTGAGCCCCCAGGCGGCTGTCGGGCCTGCACAGCACCGTCACGGCGTGTCCCCGCTCGCAGAGACCCTTGGCCTCGGTCAGGACACGAATCTCCTGCCCGCCCCAGCCGGCTGACGATTCGCTGTGGAGGATGTTCAGACGCGCTCCCATTGCCCCTCGCTACGTCGCCACCCGGCCGCCGATCCCGTGCTCGCGCTCCCAGAGGTAGGCGTACTTCGCCAGAGTGTAACAGGCGTAGAGGCCCGCCAGGAGCAGCCCGCGCCAGCCGTCCAGGAACCCTTGCCGGAACACGAACATGCGGAGGAAGGTCCAGGCCGGGCGCAGGGTGAGGTCCTTGACCCCCGTCCGGCGCCCGGAGGTGAATAGCTCCCCCGAGGCCAAAGCGGCGTAGCAATCCATTCGCCGGAGGAAATCGCCGACGGACGCGTAGGTGTAATGCTCGAGGGGATGCGCAAGCGCCCCGATGGAACCCTCGACCTCCAGGGCCTCATGCACAGCCCGCGGCAGGAAGCGCCCCCGGCCCCGGCGGAACAGGCGGAGGGATCGGTCGGGGTACCACCCCCCGTGGCGAATCCATTCCCCCAGGAAGAAGTTCTTCCGCGCCAGGCTGTAGCCGTCCGCCGGACCGTCCGCTCGGAGGACCGCCTCGATCTCCGCCTGCAGTGCGGGGGGCACGCGCTCATCGGCATCCAGGACCAGGATCCAGGGCTGTGTGCAGCGCGTGAGCGCCAGGTTCTTGTGCGCCGAGAAGCCACGCCAGGGGTCCTGGAACGTGCGGGCTCCGTACTCTCCCGCAATCGCCAGCGTTCGATCGGTGCTGCCCGAGTCGCAGACCACTACCTCTGCCGCCCATTTCACGCTCTCCAAACAGGCGCGGATATTCCGCTCCTCGTTCAGCGTGATGACGGCGACCGACAAGGGCGCGGCCATTTACCTTCCTGTTCCGGCTCGCGCGGCCAGGCGATGCAGGATCGGCTCCGCCGCCGCCAGCACCTCCTGGGTCGTGATCGCCTCCAGGCAATCGCTCCGCTTGCCGCCGAGGCAGCCGTCCCGCCCGCACGGCCGGCAGAGGAACGGGCTCGACACGACCACATGCTCCTCGCCCCGCGGCCCCCAGTTGTGCTCCCCCGAGGGGCCAAAGAGCGCAACCACGGGAACCCCCAGCGCGGCCGCCATGTGCATGGGGGCCGAATCCACCCCGAGGAAGAGCTGCGCCCGCTCCAGGACCGCCGCCAGCTCGGCGAGCGTCGTCTGGCCCACCAGATCGATCACCGGGACGCGTGCCCGGTCGAGGATGCGGCGCGCCGCCGCGATCTCTCGCGCTCCCGGGCCGCTGGTGACGGCCACCACGAGCCCCCACTCCCTCACCAGGTGGGTCAGCACCTCGGCACACGCGGCCTCGGGCCAGGCCTTGAAGAGCCAGCGCGAGACGGGGTGAATCACCACCAGCGGGCCGTCCGCTGTAAGCCCGGCAGCCTGCAGGCGCGCTGCCACCCGTCCCCGCGCCTCGGGCTGGACCACCAGGACCGGCCGCCCCGCCTGGGCATCGATCCCCACACCTCGGACGAGATCGAGGTTCGATTCGATCACGTGCTGCTGCCCGTTCCAGGGAATCATCTGGGTCAGCAGTATCTGCCGCCACCCTCCCGAAGGCCTGGGCGCGTACCCCACCCGCCGTCTGGCCCCCGACAGGTAGCCCAGGATCGCCTCGCGGTCCCCCTGCCCCATTTCCAGGACGAGGTCCGGTCGGAACCGTCGCACGGCCAGCGCCGTCCGCAGGCTCCCCGTCATCCCGGCGCCCCGGTCCAAGACCAGGATGTCGTCCAGGTCGGGATTCCCCCGC
The DNA here is from genome assembly GCA_963714585.1 of uncultured Methylomirabilota bacterium. GTDB lineage: Bacteria > Methylomirabilota > Methylomirabilia > Methylomirabilales > 2-02-FULL-66-22 > 2-02-FULL-66-22. The sequence goes on along the minus strand of CAVQPC010000053.1, from coordinate 125,878 downwards.
AGCACCTCCTCGGTCCCGCGCGGCACCAACACCGCGATCGTGCTCTCGGGCCAGGCCTGCCGCAGGGCGCGAAACGCCGGCGTCGTGAGCAGCACATCCCCGATGTGCTTGAGCTTGATGCAGAGGATGCGCCGGGGCGGATCCTGCCAGTCCACGCCTTCACGTCCCCTGGAGCTGGTTCTGGTAGAGGCGGGAATACACCCCTCGAGCCGCCATCAATTCCGCGTGCGTCCCCAACTCCACCAGCCTCCCGCCCTCCAGGACCACGATCCTGTCCGCCTGGACCACCGTGGACAGCCGGTGGGCGATGACGAAGGTGGTCCGGTTGCGCATCAGGCGCTCCAGGGCCTCCTGGACCAGGTGCTCCGACTCCGCGTCCAGCGCGGACGTGGCCTCGTCCAGGATGAGGATGGGCGGGTCCTTCAGGATGGCCCGCGCGATGGCGATCCGCTGCCGCTGCCCCCCCGACAGCCGCACGCCCTTCTCCCCGATCCGGGTGGCGAAGCCTTGGGGCATCTCCCGGATGAACTCCTCGGCGTTGGCCAGCCGGGCCGCCTCGCGGATGCGGGCCTCGTCGCCGCGGACGGACTCGCCGTAGGCGATGTTGTTGGCCACGGTGTCGTCGAACAGGATGGTCTCCTGTGTCACCATGCCGATCTGCGCGCGCAGCGAGTGCAGGGTCACCTCGCGCACGTCCACCCCGTCCAGGAGGACGCGCCCGTCGGTGACGTCGAAGAAGCGGGGCAGCAGGTTCACCAGCGTGCTCTTCCCGGCCCCGCTGGCCCCCACGATGGCCACCACCTCCCCCATCTTCCCCTGGAAGTGAATGTCGCGCAGGATGTAGCGCCCGGGCTCGTAGGCGAAACCCACGCGCTCGAAGGTCACCGTCTCCTGCACGGGGGGGAGCGGGCGGGCACCCGGCCGATCCGCCACCTCGGGCCGCTGATCCAGCGTCTCGAACACCCGCTGGGCGCCCCCCATGCCCCGCTGGATATTGTTGTTCACCGCGCTGAGACGCTTGACGGGCACGTAGAGCGAGGCCAGCGCGCCCAGGAAGCCCATCAAGCCTCCGGGCGTCAACTCTCCGCGGAAGACGAGGACGCCGCCCAGCCAGACCGCCACGACGATCCCCACCGACTCCAGAATCTCCATCACGGGGATCGAGAGGGCGTCCACCCGCATGATCCGCATGACGGCCTGGAACAGCTCGTGGTTCTTGGCGCGGAAGCGGCGAACTTCATACGCCTCCATGCCGAATGCCTGCACGATGCGGACGCCGGTCACGCCCTCCTGGAGCAGGGTGGACAGCTCTGCCCGCCGCTCCAATACCCGGGAGCTGCGCCGGCGGATCTTCTGGCCGAACTTGACGACCGGGATCACGGTAATCGGGAAGATCAGCATCGAGGCCAGGGCCAGCTTCCAGTGGACTACGAACAGGAGCATCACCAGGCCCACGATGGTGAATGGCTCGCGCAAGGCGTTCCGGAACAGGTCTGTCGCGGCGCTGCCCACCGCGTCCACATCGGCGGTCACCCGGGACACGATCTCGCCCGTGTTCTTCCGCATGAAGAATCCCAGGGACAGGGTGTGGAGGTGGCTATACAGGTCGTCCCGCACGTCCGCCATGATCCGCTCGGATACGTACCGCATGAGGTAGACGCTGATGTAGTTCACCAGCGCCTTGAGCACGAGGACCGCGAGGAGGAACCAGGCGAGGAAGGTCAAGACGCTCATCTGATGGGTCCGCATGAAGTCCTGGGCCCAGACGATCCAGGGGCCCAGCCACTGCACGAGCGGCCCCGGCAGGCTCAGGACCTGCCGATTGGTTTGGCCGCCGAACAGGCCGTCGAAGGCCGGCTGGAGCGACGCGATCGAGACCGCGTTCAGGAGCGAGGCGATGAAGAGGCACGCAACCGAGAGCACGATCCGGCTGCTGTACGGCTTACTGTAGCGGACGAGGCGGAGATACTGGGACATCAGATCGGGCGCGCCAAGGCCCGCGCGATCGCGGTCACCTCGGCCAGGAGCGCCGGCAGGGCGTCCAGGGGCAGCATGCTGGCGCCGTCGGAGGGGGCGCGGTCCGGGTCCGGATGGACCTCCAGGAAGAGGCCGTCGCAGCCCGCGGCCACGGCCGCCCGGACGAGCGGGCCAATATACTCCCGCTGCCCGGCTGAGGCCGATCCGGCGCCGCCAGGCAACTGGACGCTATGCGTCGCGTCGAAGATCACGGGCACTCCCAGGCGTCGCATGCGGCCGAGGCCCCGCATGTCCACCACGAGGTTGTGGTAGCCGAAGCAGGTTCCTCGCTCCGTGAGGCAGACCTGCTGATTTCCGGTGGAGCGCACCTTCTCCACCACATGCGCCATGTCCTCCGGGGCGAGGAACTGCCCCTTCTTCACATTCACGGGCTTGCCGGCCCGCCCCGCCGCCAGGAGCAGGTCGGTTTGGCGACACAGGAAAGCGGGGATCTGCAGGGCGTCCAGCACCTCGGCCGCCACGGAGATCTGGTGCGTCTCGTGCACGTCCGAGAGCACGGGAACGCCCAGCCTCGCCCGGACGCGCCCCAGGATGCGCAGGCCCTCCCGCAGCCCGGGGCCCCGATAGGAGTCGAGGGCGGTCCGGTTGGCCTTATCGAAGGAGGCCTTCAAGACGAGCGGGACCCCCGCGGCGCCGCAGATCCTGAGTAAGCGCTCGCCCACCTCGAAAAGCTGGGATTCGCTCTCGATGACGCAGGGACCGGCCATCAGGACAAGAGGGTTCCCGCCCCCCAGCCGCACCGGGCCCACCCGCACTTCTCGCGTCGCAGGATCGGCAGTCACTGCACAATCTCACAATCGACAACCCACACTCAGCATGCCTCCCCCCTGGACCCTGTCAGTCGTCCGGTGTGGGTTCTGCATCGCACACGTTGCGCCTAGGTGGCCGCGGGTTCCTCCGCCGGCCGCCCCTCCTGGCCGATCTGCTCCTGGTACGCCAGCGCGGCCCGGATGAATTCGCGGAAGAGGGGGTGCGGCCGGTGCGGTCTCGATTTGAATTCGGGGTGGAACTGTCCACCCATGAACCAGGGATGATACGGCAGCTCCACCGTCTCCACCAGGTTGCCATCCGGCGAGAATCCGCTCAAGAGGAGGCCGTTGCGCTCCAGGATCTCCCGATACTCGTTATTCACCTCGTAGCGATGCCGGTGTCGCTCCGAGATCTCCAGGGCGTCGTAGGCCTGATACGTCCGTGAGGGCTTCACCAGCCGGCAGGGATACGCGCCCAGGCGCATGGTCCCGCCCATGTTGGTGATCCCGTGCTGGTCCGGCAGGAGGTCGATGACCGGATGGGGCGTGTGGGGGTCGAACTCGCGGCTGTTGGCGCCCGTCAGGCCGCACACGTTGCGGGCGAACTCGATGACCGCGCACTGCATGCCGAGGCAGATCCCGAAGAAGGGAACCAGCTCCTCCCGGGCGTAGCTGATGGCGGCGATCTTCCCCTCAATCCCCCGCACGCCGAAGCCGCCGGGCACGAGCACGCCCGACACGTCCCGCAGGTGTGCCTTGGGGCCGTCCCGCTCCACCTTCTCCGCGTCCACTGCCTTGACCGCCACCTTGCAATCATTGGCGATCCCACCGTGGGCGATGGCCTCGGTCAGGCTCTTGTAGGCGTCGCGCAGGTCCAAATACTTCCCCACCACGGCGATGGTCACCTGGCGAGAGGGGTGCTTCGCCGTGTGGACGAGCCGCCCCCATTCCGACAGGTCCTGCTGCCCCTCGGGAAGCCCGAGCATCCGGACCACCAGCTCGTCCAGCCCCTCGCTGTGGAACGCCAAGGGCACCTCGTAAATCGTGCTCACGTCCTTGGCGGTGATGACCGCCCGCTCCGAGACGTTGCAGAACAACGCGATCTTCTTCTTGAGGTCCTTGGGCAGCTCGCGGTCGGCGCGGCAGAGCAGGATGTCGGGCTGAATCCCGATCTCCAACAGCTCCTTCACCGAGTGCTGGGTCGGCTTGGACTTCAGCTCGCCGGCGGCGGTCATGTATGGCACCAGCGTGAGGTGGACGTAGAGGGTGTTCTCCCGCCCCACGTCCGCCTTGAGCTGGCGGATGGCCTCGAGGAAGGGGAGGCTCTCGATGTCGCCGACGGTCCCCCCGACTTCCACGATGGTCACGTCCACGTCTTTGCCGACCCGGAGAATGCCGCGCTTGATCGCATCCGTGATGTGCGGAATGACCTGCACGGTCCCGCCGAGGTAATCACCGCGCCGCTCCTTGGTGATCACCGAGAAGTAAATCTGCCCGGTGGTGATATTGCTCGCCTTGGTCAGCTTGGCTTCTGTGAACCGCTCGTAGTGGCCGAGGTCGAGGTCCGTCTCGGCTCCGTCGTCGGTGACGAATACCTCCCCGTGCTGGAACGGGCTCATGGTACCGGGGTCCACGTTGATGTAGGGGTCGCACTTGAGGAGGGTAACCGTGTACCCCCGGCTCTCCAACAGGCAGCCGATGGAGGCCGACGCCAGGCCCTTGCCCAACGAGGACAAGACCCCACCGGTCACAAAGATGTACTTTTTCGTCATGCGCCCCCCCAGATTACTCGAATGCGGAATGGAGCATTCGGAATGCGGAACGTCCCGGCGTTCGCAACCGTATGCGGAGCCTGCCGTCATTCCGCATTCGTCATTCCGCGTTCCGCAGTGCTTCGTCCGGCCATCATCCGCCGCACGCGCGCCAGGTCCTCAGGCGTGTCCACGCCGATGCTCCGATGCTCCGTGAGGACCACGCGAATCCGGATGCCGTGCTCCAGCGCCCGGAGCTGCTCCAGGCGCTCCCGCTCCTCCAGCACGGTGGGCGGCAGAGCCGCCAGTCGGAGCAGCGTGTCGCGCCGATAGACATACAGCCCGACATGGAGGAGGTAGGGACGATCCAGATCCGGAGGGAACCCGTCTCGCACGTAGGGAATGCGCGCGCGGGAGAAGTATAACGCATATCCCTCACGGTCCACCACGACCTTGACGTTGCTGGGATCGGCTGCCTCGTCCACGCCCAGGGGGCAGGCCAGTGTCCCCATGGCAATGGAGGGATTCGCGACCAACGGCTCCACGGCGCTGTCGATCACGGCCGGATCCAGCAGCGGCTCATCCCCCTGGATGTTCACCACGAGATCGCAGGGGAGCCCCTGGACGACCTCGGCGATCCGGTCCGTTCCGGAGGGGTGTTCCGGAGACGTGAGACAGGCCTTTCCGCCAAAGCCGCGCACCGTCTCCAAAATGCGCTGGTCGTCGGTGGCCACCAGCACCTCGTCCAGCAGGCGGCTCCGACTCGCCCGTTCCACCACATGCTGGACCATGGGCTTGCCGCAGATGTCCGCCAGGGCCTTGCCCGGGAAGCGGCTGGAGGCGTACCGCGACGGGATAATCCCGATGATCCGACCGCTCATCTTACGGCCTAGCCGAGACGTTGGGTGCCATTGGGCATACCAGGAAAATGTAAAATCTCAAACGGACAACTGACAACCGGTCAACGCCGGTCCGCCGTTGGCAATTGTCAGTTGTCCGTTGTCCGTTTTTCATTGATTCGGGCGTCCGCCCGCAAGCGCCCGCAGCAACTCCTCCCGGCTCACGGTGGCCGTGCCCCGCTTTCCCACCGCGACCCCCGCGGCGTAGTTGGCCAGGATGGCCGCCGCGGCCATGGGGGCGCCGGCCGCGAGCGCCAAAGCCAGGGCGGCCATCACCGTGTCCCCCGCCCCGGTGACATCGTACACCTCCTGGGCGAAGGTCGGGATGTGCGTGACGGGCTTCCCCACCTCGAAGAGCGACATCCCCTGCTCTCCCCGCGTGATGAGGACGGCCCGCGCCCCGAGGCGCTGGAGGAGGCGGCGGCCTACCCGGAGGAGGTCCGCCTCCTGCCGCACCAGGATGCGAGCGGCAGCGGCAGCCTCGTGATGGTTGGGGGCCACCACCGCCACCCCCCGGAAGAGGGGCATGTGCTGGACCTTGGGATCCACGGCGACCGGGCAGCCACGGCGCTGGGCCCAGGGGAGGACGGTCCGGACGAGGGGCGGGCTCACCACGCCTTTGGCGTAGTCGGAGATGAGGAGGACATCCGCCTCCTCGAGGCCGGCCTGCACCTGGGCAAGGACCCGCTTCCGGGTGGCCGGCGCCAGGGGGGCGTCGCTCTCCCGATCGAAGCGGACGATGTGCTGGCTCCCGGCCACGACCCGGCTCTTGATGGTCGTGGGGCGGCTCCCGTCCACCACGAGGCCGCTGGCCTTCACCCCGGCCCGCTCCAGCTCGTGGACGAGGCGCTCGGCGGGGGGGTCGTTTCCCACCACGCCCACGATGCGAACGCTTCCCCCGAGGGCGGCGATGTTGGCGGCCACGTTGGCGGCCCCCCCCGCCTTCACGCTCTCCCCGTGCACGGCCACCACGGGGACGGGCGCCTCGGGAGAGATGCGGGACACCGTCCCCCAGACGTACTCGTCCACCATGACGTCGCCCAGGACGAGGACGCGGGCGGCGGGGAAGCGGTCCAGATATTTTCGCAGGGGAAGTCTCGCCATGTTCCCTATCGAGTTTCGCGCCGCCGACCTCACACCGCCGCCCCCATCCCCAGTCCGCGGGGAGAGAGGGCGGCTGGAAGCCAGATAAGGGGCAAAAGCGGCCACCCGCACGAACTGATCTCGTCGGCCACGACGGTCCGCAGGAGGCGAGAACTCCTCGTCAAAACACCGCCTACGCTATCGCATTTTTCTCGGAAATTCAACCGGCATATGCCAGGCATCTGCGAATTCTCTGGCGAGGTACGGACCCAAAAGGACGGCGGCAAGAGGGTGTTCTGCCCCCTTGCCGCCGCGCCCCACAAAACGAATCGGAGGACTCAGCCGCCGGACCTCCTCTTCCGAAAATATGCCAGCGTCTCCCGCAGGCCATTCTCCAGGCTCACGCTTGGCGCCCAGCCCAGGCGCTCCTCGGCTCGGCCGATGTCCGGCTGCCGCACCCGGGGGTCGTCCTCGGGGAGGGGAGCGTAGGTCACGGGGAGTGGATGGCCGAGGAGCGCCTCGATCGCCGTGACCAGGTCCCGGATGGTCCGCTCTGTCGGGTTGCCCAGGTTCACCGGCTCGACTTCCGCGGAGAGGAGGAGGCGGAGGAGGCCGTCGACAAGGTCACTCACATAGCAGAAGCTCCGCGTCTGTCGGCCGTCGCCGTAAAGGGTGAGGGGCTTGCCCTCCAGGGCCTGGACAAGAAAGTTCGAGACCACGCGGCCGTCGTCCGGGCGCATGCGGGGGCCGTAGGTGTTGAAGATCCGGGCGATCCGGGTGGGGACCCCGTGGGCGCGGTGGTAGGCCATGCTCATGGCCTCGGCAAAGCGCTTGGCCTCGTCGTAGACCCCGCGGGGTCCCACCGGGTTGACATGGCCCCAGTAGGATTCCGGCTGGGGGTGGATCTGGGGGTCGCCATAGACCTCGGAGGTGGAGGCGAGGAGGAAGGTGGCCGCCTTGGCCTTGGCGAGGCCGAGCGCCTTGTGCGTCCCGAGAGAGCCCACCTTCAGGGTCTGGATGGGGAGGCGGAGGTAGTCCACGGGGCTCGCCGGGGAGGCAAAGTGGAGGATGTAGTCCAGGGGGCCCTCCACGTACAGGTACTCGGTCACATCCTGCTTGATGAAGTGGAAGGCCTCCCGCCCCAGGAGATGGGCGAGGTTGTCCATGGCCCCGGTGCAGAGGTTGTCCATCGCGATCACCTCGTGGCCCGCCTCCAGGAGGCGGTCGCAGAGGTGGGAGCCCAGGAACCCCGCCCCGCCCGTGACGAGGCTGCGCGGCCGGCGGGTCATGGGAGGCTCCGTGGGCCGATGTGGTCGGCGCGGCCGACGCCGATGTACTCGAACCCCAGGGCGGTCATCTGCTCCCGGTCCAGGGCGTTCCGGCCATCCAGGATGAGCGGGCGGACCATCTGCGCCTTCATCCGCGACCAATCCAGGGTGTGGAACTCCGACCACTCCGTGCAGAGGATCAGCGCCTCCGCCGCCTTGGCCGCCCCGTAGGGGGTGGGGCACACGTGAAGCTCGGGCAGGGCCTGTCGGGCCTTGACCGCCGCCTGGGGATCGTAGCCCTGGACCTCCACCCCCTCCTCCAGGAGCCGCCGGGCAATGGCCAGGGCGGGCGCCTCCCGCACGTCGTCGGTGTTGGGCTTAAAGGCCAGCCCCAGCAGCCCGATGCGCTTCCCCCGGAGGACCCAGAGGGCACGCCGGAGCTTCTCCAGCACATGTTCGCGCCGCTGCTGGTTGATCCGCTCGACCTCTTTGAGGAGGGCGAAATCGTAGCCGTTCCGCTCGGCGATCTTGACGAAGGCCTTCAGGTCCTTGGGGAAGCAGGAGCCGCCGAAGCCGATCCCGGCGTTCAGGAAGGCGCGCCCGATCCGCCGATCCAGCCCCACCCCCTCCACCACCTGGAGGACGTCGGCCCCCGCCAGCTCGCACACGTCCGCCACGCGCGTTGGCGAAGGCGATCTTCATCGCCAGGAAGGAGTTGGAGGCGTGCTTGATCAGCTCGGCGCTGGCGAGGTCCGTGACGAGGAAGGGCGCGGCGCTCTCCCGCCGGCACTCGGCATGGATCGGGCAGGGGAAGCGCGCCTCGACGATGGGGGCATACAGCTCTCGCAGCAGCGCTTCGGCCCGGGGGCTTCTGACCCCGATGACGATCCGGTCCGGATGCAGGAAGTCCTCGACCGCCATCCCCTCCCGCGTGAACTCGGGATTCGACGCCACGTCGAACTCCACGCCGGAACGCTTCCCGTAAATGGCCAGTGTCTTCTCGATCCACAGGCCCGTCTGGACCGGGACCGTGGACTTCTCCGTGATGAGGGTGCTGCGCACGGCGTGCTCCGCGATCCGCCGTGTTGCCAGCTCCACATAGGAGAGGTCCGCCTCCCCGTCCGGCCGGGGCGGGGTGTTCACGCAGATGAAGATCACCGCGGCCTCGCGGACCGCCTCCGCCACATGGCTGGTGAATCGGAGACGCCCCGCGGCGCGGGTGCGCTTGACCATCTCCTCCAGGTGGGGCTCATAGATGGGCATGGCGCCGTCCAGCAGGACCTGAATCTTCTCGGCGTCATCATCCATGCAGACGACCTGGTGGCCCACCTCGGCCAGGCAGGCCCCGGTCACCAGCCCCACGTAACCGGTCCCAATCACGCTCACGTTCATGCGCGTGGCTCCCCTCCTGATGTCATTTTCCTCGCCCGTGCCGCGCCAGGTCGGCGTCCACCATCATCTCGATGAGCTGTTGGAAGGTCACTTTGGGCTGCCAGCCGAGGACCCGCTTCGCCTTGCTGGCGTCGCCCTGGAGGTGGTCCACCTCGGCGGGGCGGACCAGGGCGGGGTCCTGCACCACGTGGTCCTCCCAGCGCAGGCCCGCCCGGGCGAAGGCGATCTCGCAGACCTCCTGCACGCTGTGGGGCTCCCCCGTGGCGATGACGTAATCGGCGGGCGTCTCCGGCTGGAGCATCCGCCACATGGCCTCGACGTAGTCCCCGGCGTAGCCCCAGTCCCGGCGGGCGGCGAGGTTCCCCAGGGCGAGGCTGCTGGCCGTGCCGGCCTTGATGCGAGCCACGCCGTCCGTCACCTTGCGGGTGACGAACTCTTTGCCCCGGCGGGGGGACTCGTGGTTGAAGAGGATCCCCGAGCAGGCGAAGAGGCCGTAGCTCTCCCGGTAGTTCACGGTGATCCAGTGGCCGTAGACCTTGGCCACGCCGTAGGGGCTCCGAGGGTAGAAGGGAGTCGCCTCGGTCTGGGGGACCTCCTGGACCTTCCCGAACATTTCGGAGGAGGAGGCCTGGTAGAAGCGGATCTCGCGGTCCACGAGGCGGACCGCCTCCAGCATCCGGGTCACCCCGAGGGCGGTGAACTCCCCCGTGAGGACCGGCTGCTCCCAGGAGGTGGGGACGAAGGACATGGAGGCGAGGTTGTAGACCTCCCGGGGCCGCACCGCCCGCAGGAGGTTGATCTGGGAGAGCTGGTCCAGCAGGTCCGCCTGGCGGATCTCGATCTTCCCGCGCAGGTGCTCGATCCGCTCGAAGTTCTCGGTGCTGGCGCGGCGCACCATCCCCACCACCCGGTAGCCCTGGGTGAGGAGGAAGTCGGCGAGGTAGGAGCCGTCCTGGCCGGTGACGCCGGTGATGAGGGCGGTGGGCTGGGTCATGACGTGACCTCCCGCAGCGTGCGCACCAGGTCCTTGACCTCCTGCGCCCGCTCCTTGGGGCAGACGAGGATGCCCTCGGCCGTCTCGACCACGACGAGATCTCGAAGGCCGATGGTCCCGATGGGACGCGTGGTCCCGTAGATGACGCAGCCGTGGGTATCGCGTCCGACGTGCCGCCCCACCACGGCATTCTCGCTCTCATCCGTGGAGAGGATGCGGCCCAGGGCGTTCCAGGCGCCCACGTCGTCCCACGCGAAGGTGGCGGGAATCATGCAGACCTCCTCCGCCCGCTCCAGGATCCCCACGTCCACCGAGATGCGCGGCATGCGGGGAAAGACCTCGCCCAGGACCCGCGCCTCGCGAGACGTCCCCAGCGCCGGGCGAATCTCCTCCAGGCAGGCCGCGTGCTCCGGCAGATACTGTCCCATGGCCTTGAGGATGGTGGCGGCGCTCCACAGGAAGATGCCGCTGTTCCAGTAGTACCGTCCATCCTGGAGAAACCGTTCCGCCGTCCTCCGGTCGGGCTTCTCCGTGAAGCGCTCGCAGCGGCGCGCCGCGGGATACTCCGGTACGGCATCGCCCGCCAGGATGTACCCGTAGCCCGTCTCGGGCCGCGTCGGGGGGATCCCCAGCGTCACCAGCCCGTCCCGTCGCTCCAGGAGCGCCAGGCCATGCCGGATCGTCTCCTCGAAGGCGTGCAGCGGGGCAATGTAGTGGTCGGACGGGGTGACGAGCATGCGGGCCCCGGGGGCGCGCCGCTCCACCGCCAGTGCCGCCAGACCGATGCACGCCGCCGTTTCCCGGCCGACCGGCTCCAGAACGCAGTTCTCCACCGGGAACCCCGGGAGCTGCTCCTGCACGGTGGGGAGGAGGTCCCGCCGCGTGGCCACCAGCACTCGGGCCTCGCCTACGAGCTTGACGGCCCGATCCACTGTGTGCTGAAAGAAACTCCGCCCCCCGAAGAGTGGTGGGAACTGCTTGGGATGGGAATGGGTGGAGAGCGGCCAGAACCGCTCGCCGCTCCCGCCGGCCAGGATCACCACGTACAGGCGGTTCATGTGACACCTCGAGTCATGGACGATAGACGCTGGACGATCGACGATGGCCCATGGTCTCTGTCCGCGGTCAGTTCCTCACTCGTCCGTAGTCATCCTGCTTGCGGACGATGTCGTCCTCCCCAAGGTACGCGCCGTGCTGCACCTCGATCACCACGGTCGGGACCCGCCCGCGGTTCTCAATCCGGTGCCAGGCCTGCCGAGGGATCACCGTGCACTGCCGGCAGCGGAGCCTCAACACCTCGTCCCCGTTCCAGACCGTGGCGGCCCCGGCCACCACCACCCAGTGCTCGGCCCGCTGCCGGTGCTTTTGCAGGCTCAGCCGGTGCCCCGGCTGGATCACCAGGCGCTTGACCTTGTAACCGGGTCCCTCCTCCAGGGTGGAGAAGCTCCCCCACGGCTTGTCCTCGTGCTCGATGGGCCGGCTCCTGAGCGCAGGGTCAGGCAGTGCCAGTTTTCTATTCCCGCTCCTTCCCGTCCGACCGATGCGAGCAGAGGGGGTCGCGGACTTCCGCGTGCCCATCTCGCCACTACCCCCTTTCCAGGGCCAGGCCGCGGCCCCACTCCAGCAGCCCATTCACCTCGCCCTCGGTGGGAGCCTCTGCATAGATTCGCAGCACGGGTTCCGTGCCGGAGGCCCGCAGCATGACCCAACTCTGATCCGTGCGGGTGAGCTTCACCCCGTCCATCGTGTCCATGTGGGACACGGGCAGGGACAGCAGCCGGGCCGGCGGCGACTCGGTCACCTGCGCCACGACCCGGTCCCGGGCGGCCAGCGAAGCCAGTCGAAGGTCCACACGGCCGTAGCGGTGCGGGCCGTACTGCTCTTCCATCTGGCGCACCAGCGTCCCCAGGGACTTCCCGGTCATGGCCATGCATTCCAGGAGCAGGAGTGCGATGAGGCCCGAATCCCGCTCGGGAATGTGGCCCCGGATGGCAAAGCCCCCGCTCTCCTCGCCTCCGACCAGCGCGTCGTGCTGCTGCATGGCCTCGGCGATGTACTTGAATCCCACCGGGGTCACGAGGAGAGGAAGCCCCAGGTCGCTCGCCTCCGCATCCACCATGTGGCCGATGTTCACCGACTTCACCACGGGGCCGCGCGCCTGGCGGTTGCGGACCATGTGGCGGACCAGGAGGGCCAGCGTCTGGTGGGGTGTCACCACGTTGCCGTCTTCGTCCACGGGCGCCACGCGGTCGCTGTCCCCATCGAAGGCAAAGCCGACTCGCGGCCCCATCCCCTCCCATGTCCTGACCGCTTCGATGAGGGCGCCCATGAAGGCCGGGATCGGCTCCGGATGCAGGCCGCCGAACGCCGGGTTCACCTCGGCATGGAGCTCGCGGACGGCGCAGCCGGCCCGCCGCAATCGCTCGGCCAGCAGGCCCTGCCCCGCCCCGTACATCACGTCCAGCGCCACCCGGACGCCGCTCCGTCCGATGCGGGGCATCTCCACCAGCTCCTCCAGCCGGTCGAGCCACGGCCCTCGCGCGTCGAACGACTCGATGGAGGATGGGCCTGCATCCCGCGCCTCCCCCCTCTCGCCTCCCGCCCCCCGGCTCTGCAGCCGCCGGATCTCCTCCTCCACCCCGCGCGTGAAGGAGACCGGGGCCGAGCCCCCGAAGCTGGACTTGAACTTGACCCCGTTGTACTGGGGCGGATTGTGGCTGGCCGTGATGACCACCGCGCCCACCGCCTTCAGCCGCACCACGGCGTAGGAGAACGCAGGCGTCGGGGCAAAGGCGGAGGCGAGGCTCACTCGCACCCCTTCTTTTGCCATCGTCTCGGCCGCCGCCTGGGCAAACTCACGGGAGAGGAACCGCGTGTCGTGCCCGACGAGAACGTAAGGCGCCTCCCGGTCCGCCGCCTCCGACAAGAGACACCGGGCAATAGCCCGCGCCACGAGGCGGATGTTGGCGAAGGTCAAATCCTCGGCAATGACTCCCCGCCATCCGTCAGTTCCGAATCGGATGTCGGTCATGTCCCACGCTCGGCTGATGGCTGATGGCAAGTACCAGGAGCCATGAGCCACCAGCTATGAGCCCCCTCCAGGAATGCGGCGTATTCTGCGTGAGCTATGCCAGGCCGTCAAGGGAAACCCGACAGGCCGCCAGTCCCTCCGAGCCAGCCTTCCCAACGTCAGACGTTCTGCAGCGGGCAGATCCCGTGCGCCAGGAACTCCAGGCGGACGGACGCCCCGAGACCCAGGACGCCTCCCTCCATCGCGTAGTCGGTGACCAGGATCGGCCCCAGCTCGGTCTCGACGGTGTAATCGGCGGAGGAACCAAGGTAGGAGACTTTCTGGATGCGCCCGGCCAGCCCCTCGCTTCCACCTGCTGCCGTGATCCGGATGGCCTCCGGACGGGCCAGGACGGTGATGGGCCCCGGTACCAGCGGCGGACTCGGGAGCCGCAGGCGTTGCGGTCCGATGGCCAGCCGCGCCCAGCCCTCCTCCATCTCCTCCAGTCTGGCCTGCAGGAAGTTCGCCTCCCCGATGAACTCCGCCACGAAGCGGTTGGCGGGCAGGCGGTACAGGTCGAGGGGCGTGCCGATCTGGGCAACTCGACCGCGGTCCATGACGACGATCCGATCGGAGATGGCCAGCGCCTCGGCCTGATCGTGGGTCACATAGATAGCCGTCATCCCCAGCCGCTGCTGGAGGAGGCGGATCTCCTCCCGCATGCGCTTCCTGAGCTTGGCATCCAGATTCGAGAGCGGCTCATCGAACAGGAGGACCTTCGGCTGCATCACCATGGCCCGGGCCAGCGCCACCCGCTGCTGCTGCCCGCCCGAGAGGGCGCTGGGGCTCCGGCTCTCCATGCCGGGCATCCCCACCAGCTCCAGGACGCCCCGCACCGCCTTCTGCACCTCCGCCTGCGGGCGCTTCAGCACGCGCAGGCCGTAGGCCACGTTCTCGAACACCGACAGATGAGGGAAGAGCGCATAGGACTGGAAGACCATGGTGACATCGCGGGCGTTGGGCGGCAAGTGGGTCACCTCCTCCTCGCCGATGAAGACACGCCCGCTGCTCGCCGTCTCGAGCCCCGCCACGATCCGGAGGGTGGTGGTCTTGCCGCACCCCGAGGGCCCGAGCAGCGTCATCAGCTCGCCTGGCTCGATGCTGAGACTCACCCCATCCACGGCCACCGTCTGTCCAAAGCGCTTGGTGATTCCCTCCAGCCTCACCTGTGCCGCCTGCGGATTCGCCTGCGCCGTCACGCCAGCCCTCCTCCTTCCACACCGCCCCGCGCCGCGCTCTTGCCGACGGCGAGGTACATGCCCGCGATGGCGATCGCCATGATGACGATGAGGACCGTACTGTAGGCCGTGGCCAAACCGTACCGGCCGTTTTCCGCCTGGTCCAGGATCGACTTGGTGCTCACCTGCCACTTGGCGCTCACCAGGAAGATCACGGCGCTGATGGCCGTCACCGATCGCACGAAGCTGAAGACCAGGGCGGAGACGATGGCCGGCCGGATGAGGGGGAGGACGATGCGCCGCAGGGTGACGGCGTAGGACGCCCGCAGCGTGACCGACGCCTCCTCGAGCGCCCGATCGATCTGGGCCAGCGCCGCGATCCCGCTCCGGATGCCAACCGGCATGTTCCGGAAGATGAACGAGATCACGATGATGGTGGCCGTTCCGGTGAGGAGGAACGGGGACTGGTTGAAGGCCATGATATAGCCGATGCCGATCACGGTGCCCGGCACGGCGAAGGACAGCATGGAGGTGAACTCCAGCACCCGCCGGCCGGGGAACCGGTGCCGGACCACGAGGTAGGCCAGGAGGATCCCCACCGCCGCCGTGAGGGGCGAGGAGATGCCGGCCAGAAGCAGCGTGGTCTGAAGGGCATCCATCCCGTCCCGCGCGAGCTGCGCGTAGTGGCGAAGCGTGAAGCTGTTGTTGATGCCCCAGATCTGCACGAACCCGCCGTACACTACGAAGAGGTAGAGGGCCAGCGTGAAGGCACACCAGGCAAGGCAGAAGGTCAGCAGTCCCCCCTCCAGTGCGGGCGGGAGGGCCATGGGCTTCCCCGAGGGCGGCTTTCCCGTCACGGTGACATACGAGCGCTCGCCGAGCCAGTACTGCTGGAGCAGGAAGGTGGCCAGGCTGAAGGCCAGGAGGATGAGGCCCAGCACCGCAGCCAGTGTCTGGTCGAAGCGACCGATGATGCTGAAGTAGATCTCGGTCGAGAGAACCTCGAACTCCCCGCCCAGGATGATGGGGTTCCCGAAATCCGCCAGGGATTCGATGATGGTGAGCAGGAAGGCGTTGGCGAGGCCGGGCCGGAGGAGGGGCAGCGTCACCTTCCAGAAGGTTTCCCACGGGCCCGCCCGCAAGGTGAGGCTCGCCTCCTCCAGGGCAGGGTTCACGGCCTCCACCACGCTGGCGATGACGAGGAAGGCCACCGGGGCGAAGGAGAGCGTCTGCGCCAGGGCCAGGCCGGGAAAGCCGAAGACCCCCCGCGTCTTGAGGCCGAGGAGTTGGCTCGTCACGAAGCCCTGGAGGCCGAAGAGCAGGATGATGGCCAGCCCGACCACGAAAGGAGGCGTGATCATGGGGAGGAGCGAAAACGCCCGCAAGAGCACCGTGAGCCGCGAGCGCGATCGCGTGGCCGCCAAGGCAAACGCCAGCCCGATGAGCGTCGAAGTGATCCCCACGAAGACGGCCAGCCCCAGGCTGTTCGCCAGGACGCGCCAGACGGCCTTGTACCCCCGCAGGGTCTCCACGAACAGGCTCGGCCGGAAGCCCCGGCTGTCCACCACGCTGTGTTGCAGCACGGCGTAAATAGGATACAGAATGAAGAGCGCGACGAAAAAGGCGAGGGCGAGGATGCTCGTCGCCACGAAGGTGTCCGCCTGGATGTAGCCCCCGCACGAGAGGCCGTGCGCCAGCACCAGAAGGCAGATGCCGAGTGCCAGCAGGCACCCCAAGCCGAAGGCGTAGGGCTTGACCCCTGTCACAGAGGTGAGCCAGAGGACGAGGAGGCATCCGGCCGCGCCGCCCCAGATGGCGAGCCCCTGTGCATGCGTCCCGGGGCGGAGGCCGGCGACTGCCCACAAGAGGCCGAGCAGGAGGAGGAGCCAGAAGGCTGGGAACTGCCCCGCAAGCGCCAGGGCCGTCCGCGCGAGGTCCTCTCGCCCCAGCGCGAGAAGTTGTCCCTCGCGGGCAATGAAAGGGACCAGACACAGGGTCAGGAGGAGGGCGAGCCCTCCGCCGAGGTACACCCGATTCCGCTCCGCGATCACGGGAACCCTCATGGCGCCTGCAGACAACTCCGGAGAAGCAAAACAGCCATCAGCCCTCCCTCCAAGCCGGGGCTGATGGCTGATGGCCGACGGCCCTTCCTCTCACCGCGGCAGCGTGAAGATCTGCTCCGACCACCGCTTCAGGATGCGATCCCGGTTCTTGGAGGCCCAGAGGAAGTCGTACTTGATGGTCTTCACATGCTCGAAGTCCACGCCGTGCTTGATGACCACGGGGGGCAGTGGGGTGCCCTTGTTGGACTGGAGCTGGAAGGACCGGAAGTCCTTGGCGATGGCCTGATTCTCGGGGACGAGGGCCCAGTCGATGAACTTCTTGGCAACCTCCTTGTGCGGCGCCCCCTTGATCAGGCTCAATCCGCCGATCTCGTACCCGGTGCCGTCGGCCGGGGCCACCGCCTTCAGCGGGAACCCCTCTTCCGCGAACATGACAACGTCGTGCAGGAAGATGACGGCGATGGCCACCTCGCCGCGTCCGGCGAGCTGCCCAGGGGCCGAGCCGGACTTGCTGTACTGGGCGACGTTCTTGTGCAGCTTGGCCAGATAGTCCCAGCCCTTCTCCTCGCCCTTCAGTTGCAGGATGGTCGCCAGCGTCGTGTAGGCCGTGCCCGAGGTATTGGGATTCGCGATGGCGATCAGGCCCTTGTACTCCGGCTTGGTGAGGTCATCCCACGTCTGGGGCATCGGCTTCCCCTGCGCCTTCAGCACGCCCTCGTTCACCGCCCAGCCCAGCGGCCCGGCGTACAGCCCGATGGTCCGGCAGCCGCCGATGGGATCCCGCATGAACTCCCGAAGTTCCGGCATCTTGGGCGAGCAGTACGGCTCCGTCAGCCCCTTCTCCGCCGCGTCGAAGTGGGGATCGCCCGTCCCGCCGAACCAGACGTCCCCCTTGGGGTTCGCCTTCTCCGCCTCGATGCGGGCGTAGGCCTCATTGGTGCTCAGCCGGATCCACTCGACCTTGATCCCCGTATCCTTCTGGAACTTGGCCGCCACCGCCGCCACCCAGTCGCGGTCCGGGCTCCCGTAGAGGACAAGGACGTTCTCCTGGGCCGCTGCGGGGCCCACCCACGCCACGAGCATCAGCACAACACCCACCGCCCACCAGCGTTTCATGACGTCCTCCTTTCGCGCGGGCCAAATGCCCGGCGCCAAGCGAATGGATGATTCGGAGAATCGGTGCTTCTCTTATCACGTTCCCAGGCGCCCTTCAAGACCAGTCCGGCGATGGCGCCCTCGACCGATCAACTCTCTGGCGTCCCCGTCCGGCGGCTCTGCTTGGCGAAGCCCACCACCACGTAGGTCCCGCTGGTGGGGTCGGTCCGTAGCTCGATGAACCCCTGCTTCTGGGCGTCCTCCAGCAGGTCGCTGAAGGTGCGGTAGCCATAGGCCCGCTCCGAGAAGGCCGGCCGCTTCCGCTTCATGGTGTCCTTCACCATGGAGGACCAGAGGATCTCCTTGCTCTCCCGGATGAGGCCGTCAATCGTGTCGAAGAGCAGCTCGAAGACCTCCCGTTTCTCCTTGGGGATGTCCCGCACCCCAGGCGGCGAGACCTGATCGTGTGTCGCAAGGTTCTCGTAGAACATGAACTCGTCGCAGTTGTCGCTCAGGAGCGCGGAGGTAGAGCCTTTCATCCCGAGGCCGATGACCCGCTTGCCGTTCTCCTTGAGCTTGGAGACCAGCGGCGAGAAATCGCTGTCCCCCGAGACGATCACGAAGGTGTCGATGTGGGCCTTGGAGTAGCACAGGTCCATGGCGTCCACGCACAGGCGAATGTCGGCGGAGTTCTTCCCCGTCATGGAGCGCTTGGGGATCTCGATCAGCTCGATGGCGGCCTCGTGGAGGTGCTGCTTGTACTTGGCGTACCGGCTCCAGTCGGCGTAGGCCACCTTCACGATGACCTTCCCCTTCTCCACGAGCCGCTCCAGCACCCGCGTGATGTCGAACTCTTCCTTGGTGTGCTTGAATCCCTGCGCCAGGTTCTCGAAGTCGATGAAGACCGCCAGGGTGTTTTCAATCTCCGCCATGTTCATTCTCCCGCCTTCCGCATTGTCCTCACCCGACTTTCGGGACCAAGCTGAGGGCCTCGTCGATGGCCGACTGCGGAAGCTCGAAGTCCTCCAACCGCCCGGCGAGGTACCGCTCGTAGGACGCCAGATCGAAATGCCCGTGGCCGCACAGCACGAAGGCGATGGTCTTGGCCTCGCCCCGCTCGCGACAGCGGATGGCCTCGTCGATCACCACCCGGATCGCATGCGAAGGCTCCGGCGCCGGCACGATGCCCTCTGCCCGGGCAAACTGCACGGCGGCCTCGAAGATCGGGTTTTGCGGGACCGCCACGGCCTCGATGACTTGGTGGTCGTAGAGCACGCACACCAGCGGCGCCATCCCGTGGTAGCGGAGCCCCCCGGCGTGGATGGGCGCCGGGATGAAGGAGTGGCCCAGGGTGTACATCTTGAGGAGCGGCGTGATCCCCGCCGTGTCCCCGAAATCGTAGAGGTATTTCCCCTTCGTGAGGCTGGGGCAGGCCGTGGGCTCGACGGCGACGATGCGGAGGGTGGACGCCTTCCCCGAAAGCTTGTCCTGGACGAACGGGAAGGTGAAGCCCGCGAACGAGCTGCCGCCACCGACGCAGCCCACCAGGATGTCCGGGTACTCTCCCAGCAGCTCGAACTGCTTCTTGGCCTCGAGTCCGATCACCGTCTGGTGCATCAGGACGTGATTCAGCACGCTCCCCAGGGAGTACTTCGTATCCTGCCGGCTGATGGCGTCTTCCACCGCCTCACTGATGGCGATCCCCAGACTCCCCGGCGAGTCGGGATCCTGGGCCAGGATGGCCCGGCCGGCCGCGGTCTCGACGCTCGGGCTTGCCACCACCGTTGCCCCCCAGACTTCCATCATGAGGCGACGGTAGGGCTTGTGCTGGAAGCTGACCTTCACCATGTACACCTTGCAGTCCATATCGAACTGCCGGCAGGCCAACGCCAGGGCGCTCCCCCACTGCCCCGCGCCCGTCTCGGTGGTGAGGCGCTGGACTCCTTCCTGTTTGTTGTAGTACGCCTGCGGCACGGCGGTGTTGGGCTTGTGGCTTCCCGCAGGGCTCACCCCCTCCCATTTGTAGTAGATGCGGGCGGGCGTCCGGAGGGCTTGCTCCAGCCGATGCGCCCGATACAGGGGCGTGGGCCGCCACAGCCGGTAGATGTCGCGGACAGGGCCGGGGATCTCGATCCAGCGCGCTCGGCTCACTTCCTGCTGGATCAGCCCCATCGGGAAGATCGGCGCCAAATCCTGCGGGCCGATGGGCTTCCCGGTCCCCGGGTGGATCACCGGCGGCAGCGGGAAGGGCAAGTCCGCCTGGAGGTTATACCACTGTGCCGGCAGGTCCCGTTCGCTGAGCACCACCTTGGTTTCGGGCATGGGATCACTCCTGCGCCTGAAGGCCTCTTCAGCGCTGGATTGAGGTTCGCATCAGCCTGCCGCCGTTGGGGCCGACACGGCACTGCGCTTCCTATCCAGAGCGGCCAGGGCCTTCCGGCTCAGCTCCACCCTGTGCGATGCGACAAGTGAATCCATTCCATCCCGACAGGTTCCCGTCTCTACAGACGGATCGTCATCCAACTGCCCTCGGCGCGCAAGCTTCGGTTCACCGCGTCCACCACTGCCGTCGAGACCAGGGCTTGCCGCAAGGTCGGCCGATGGGGCTCCAGATCTTTCGGCGCCACCTCGCCATCGAAAAGGCTGCGAACATCCTCCAGGAACGTGCGGATGCTGTCGATCCCATAGCCCCGGTAATCGCGGACCCCGTCGGTTGTCGGATAGCTTTGGGTGAAGTAAGGATTCAGGACCTCGATCCCGTCCTGCTCCGTGATGAGCGTGAGCCCTCGATCGCGCTGGTCGCTCTCATAGCGTCCCTCTGTCCCGATCACCTTGATGGACTGGTAGGACAACGCCGACGTGGTGTTAGGATCAATCCAGTTCGCGTGGAAGGCGGAGTGGAAGGGCACGTCCGAGCCCGGCACGTCCCACTCGATGGCGGCTTGCACCGCATCGTAGGCGTCTATCCCGCGACCTTTCAGGTATCCGTACTGCCCCACCCCCATGGCCCTCCGCGGGATGGCCTTGAGGACAAGGCCCAGAATGTCGAGGAAGTGCACGCAGAGATACTGGAAAGGGTTGGCCTGCTCAACCCAACTGCGGAAGATCTTTTCCGGGATCACCCGGCGCTGGCTGTATTCCACGATGGAATAGAGCGGCTTCCCCAATCGCCCATCCTCGATCGTCTCCTTGAGCTTGAGATTTGCCAGGTCCCACCGCTTGTGAAAGTCCACAGCCCCGTACACCCCCAGCCGCTGGGAAAGTTCGACGAGTACCTCGGCCTCTTGCAGCGTCGGCGCAAGCGGCTTCTCGACCAGGACAGGGAGCCGTCGCTGGATCGCCTCCGACGCGATGGGGACGTGCAGATTGTCCGGCACCACGATGATCGCGCAGGACCGCTCCCCCATCGAGGCCAGGGCCTTCCGCCAGGCCTCCGGGTCCTTGCCGGTCGTGGGGAGGCCCTCGAAGCGGGCCGTCGTGCCCAGCCGCTGGTTCAGAACAGCCAGCTTCTCACCGAAGGCCGCAACCGACTGGACACTGGTGGCGGCAACCACCATTCGCCCCACCAGCCCGTCGCGGTTGGCCTGGACGACCGCCGGGAGGACCGTGCCGCACGTCTTGGTCCCTCGCCCGCACACGTGCATGCCGGCGCCGATAATGAGGACGTCAATCGGTCCGCGTGGGTTCCCCTGGACCACCGCCGCCTCCTGGAGCCGCTGGGGGCACTCACTTTCGAGCGGGATTGGCCGTAGTCTACCCAAAACCCGCCAGCGCGGTCAACCGAGCACAGGGCGCGGGGCCCGATCCCATCTGTCAACCCTGTGCGCTGTGCGCGGCGCCCTACGCCGCCGACTCTGTCAGCGCGTGCGTGATCGCCTTGCCGCCGCGGCAAAGCGTGCACTGCTCGGTGGGCCTGCCATGGCTCCCGCGCACCAGCTTATTTCCGCCCGGCGTCGGCGGCCGATAGATCAGCCGCTCCACCGGCTGCCCGCCCAGGATGTGCCGGGTGAAGATCTCCTCGGCCTCTTCCCGGGTCACGTGGGAGTACCAGACATTCTCCGGGTAAACGACCAGATTCGGTCCATGCCCGCACTGGTCCAGGCACCCGGCATGGTTGACCCTGACCTTGCCCTTGAGGCCGGCCTTGGCCACCGCCTCCTTGAGGAATGCATGCACGGCGAGCGAACCTTGCTTCGGGCAGGTTCCTCCCCCGGTACACACGAAGATGTGGACCGCAAAGGGATCCATCCCGTATCCCTCCACTACTGAAATGGCGATTGGACGAGAATGGTTTGAGGACTGACGGATCAGCGGTCCCCGGGAATTCCGCATGCCACAGTCGGAATTCCAGATTCCGTTCAAAGGGCAGGTGGGTCCGAGAGGGGCAACTCGTTCCGCCAGTCCCAGCAGCGTCGCACAAGGATCCGCGCCAGAGCAGGATGGCGGAGCAGGAAGAGGATCAGCTTCCCGTGCCAGTCGAAGCTCACCTTGTCCGAGACGGACCCCAAGAGGCCGTCCCGGTGCAGCGCGCGGAACAGGTCGTCGATATCCTGGTCCGTCATTCGGACGAAGAGTCGGCGGAACAGCGTCCCAATCTTCAGATCGAACCCCAGGCGGGTTCGCCAGCGGCGCTCATAGGCCGAAAGGCTCTCCCGGTCCAGCCGGCCGCCCCTCCAGGCCTCCGCCACGGTCCTCGCGGCCTCCCGGGCACTCAGCATCCCGTAGTAGATCCCGCCGCCCGAGGTGGGCTTGACTTGGCCAGCCGCATCCCCGATGGCCAGGACGCGATCTCCGTACGTCCCGGACAACGGCAGGATGGGCACCACCCAGGATCGCGAGGAGAACGATCCGTCATCGGGCAGGAGGTGGGAGAACTTCTTCTGGCAGAGCTGCTGCAGCAATCGCGGTGCGTCTGCGTGGCTGTTCACGCCGACGCGGACGCTCGGCGTGCCCGATCCCTTGACCGGCACCGCCCAGGCGAATGCGCCGGGCGCCACATCCCGCCCCAGGAACACCTGGGCATGCGGCAGTCCATCCCCGGACAGCTCCGCGTGTGCGCTTCGCCATACCAGCGGGCAGGTTCCGAGTCCGAGTCGCTCGTGGAAGGCGAAGCGCGGTCCGCCTGCGAGGATCACCATCTTGGCCGAGAACCGCCGCACCTCCCCTTCCGGGAGACGACAAAGAATATCCACGTCCCGACTGTCTCGAGCGATTTCGACTGCCTGGGCATTGACGAGGATTGTGGCGCCGGCCTCCTGGGCCTGCTTGGCCAGGCTCCGGTCCAACTCCGCGCGGTTCACGACAAAGGCGAGCGGCGTGCTCGACCGGTACGTGGCAGGGATGCCGGCAGGCGAGTGGAGCGTCACGGCCCGCACGGTATCGATGACCACTGCCTCGGGCAGATCGAAGTCCGCGAAGGCGTCGGCTCCCACAATTCCCGTGCAATCCACCGGCTCGCCTACGACCGCGTGCTCTTCCAGGACGGCCACGTCAAGCCCTTCTGCCGCCAGGTGTCGGGCCGCCGTGGACCCGGCCGGTCCCGCCCCGACCACTAGCACGTCGTAGGTCAGTCTCATCAGGAAGGGTCCCCTTGTTTGTAGCGACGCTGAGTGGCGCCTGCGCTGTGGCGCCACGACTAGGCAAGACTTAAGGAGGGCCGAGATTCGCCCCCATGCCCCGCTGATTGGGACATGGCGGGCCTTGTATCATGGATGGCGTCCTTTGTCAAACCAGACCGCAGTCGGACCACGGACGGTGGACCATTGACGAGAGATCCGCGTCCCGAGCTCCTCGTCGATCAGCCATGATCTATCGTCCATGGCCAGTTCTTTGGAACCACCGGAATGTCTCTTCCAGCCCCGAGCGCAGGTTCATTTTGGGCTCCCACCCCAGAACGCGCTTGGCCAGCGTGGCATCCAGGCAGCTCCGGCGCTGCTCGCCGGGGCGAGGCGGCGCGTGACGTCGAGCCACCTCGCAACCTACCACCTGACCCAGGAGCTGGAGCAATTGGTTCACCGAGGACTGCTGCCCCGTGCCAATGTTGAGGATGGGCACCGACGCGCCGAGGGGGATCGCGGTCGCCAGCAGATTGGCGCGAACGACGTCTCCCACAAAGACGTAATCCCGCGTCTGCTCTCCGTCCCCGTTCACCGTGACAGGCTGACCCTCCTCGATGGCGCGACTGAAGATCGCGACGACCCCCGCCTCACCGTGCGGGTTCTGCCGCGGGCCATACACGTTGGCATAGCGGAGGGCAATTGCCCGCAGTCCATGCATGGCCTGGAAAGCGTGCAAGTATCGCTCGACCGCCAGTTTGGCGACTCCGTATGGACTGACCGGCTCGGGGAAGACCGCCTCGGGCGTGGGCAGGTGGTCCTGCTCGCCGTACATCGCTCCACCCGTAGAGGAAAAGACCACCCGCCCTACCTTCTGCCGGATCGCCCCCTCGAGCAGGTTGAGTGTCCCCATGATATTGATATCCGCGTCGGCCCGTGGATCTCGCGTGGAATATGAGACGCTCATCTGGGCCGCATGGTGGCTCACCACGTCCGGTCGGAACTCCGCCAGGATCACCGGCAGTTCTGGCCCACGGATGTCCGCCTGCCAGAATCGCACTCGAGGATCGAGGTTGTCTCGGCTCCCGCTGGACAAGTCATCCACCACCCCGACCTCGTGCCCTCTCGCGAGGTAGGCGTCCGCCAGATGAGACCCGATGAACCCCGCTCCACCTGTGATCAGAATGCGCATGCGTCCACCCTCAACCCAGACAGACTAACTTGGCGCGCTGGCCCGCTGGAGACGGATTAGCAGTTCAGGCTCCAACGCAAGCGGCCTGTACTATGCCACAGATGGCGCATAGGGAGCAATGCCGAAGGCTGGATTGGAGGGGTTGAGCCGACAATCAGGATTGCAGACCGGAGGGCCCGCAACCGGGAGGAAGCCTTACCAGGTTCCTGTTCTTCTGTTGTGTGCCGCCGTCCGCCTCAATTCGTCATTCCGAATCCCGCACTCCGCATGATCTCGCCTTCCATTGCCTCCGGTAGCGCTCTGTCTGATCCGCCAGCCAACTCTCGGCAACCTCGCGGAGAAGCCGCTCCCGGTCCACCTCGGGATCGAAGGCCAGATTCATCGGCGCATCCTGGTCCAATGCGTGATCGGCCTCCAGCAGGTCCGCAATCCGTCGAAGCGCCGCGGCGGGGCCCGGATCGTGGGCGCGGACTCGCCCCATCGCCATTTCCGTCTGTAGCTCCATCAGCACATCCGCGGAAAGGTCCTCCTGCTCTACGGCCTGGGCGACGCGATGAAGAAGCCATCTCTCAAAGGATTCCTGCGCCATCACTTCCTGCTTGTTTGCTCGCATTACTTTTTACTCCTATAGATGAGCTTTCAGCTTCGCAAGCTGGATACAGGAGCATGGACCACGCCCGACTCCTTCGTGTTCCCAATCCGCTTCACGACACACCTCAATGGTCCATCGTGACCTTGCGTTCCTCGCTCTCGCATCGTCGGACGCTGCAAGGCGCGCGCCATAAGCGGAAACTCCCTCTTGGAGCCACGTGGGGGAGGCACATGATGCGCCAGGACGTTCCACCAGACGACCTGACGCGCCTCTCTATCAAACCCATCCTGCACGCGCGATGCACTCGGCGATGGTGGATAGAACTGCTTCCCCTTGGAGGATCGTGGAGCGCATGGGCTTCCGGTGACATTCCACGGCAGTCAGGCGACGCAATCCGGCAACCTGCCTGAGGCCTGAGGGTTGAGGGTGAGGTTACGCTGGTTCCTGCGGCAGCGCCTGGCGCAGGGCCGCAACCAGGCTAGAGAGCTGCGGGGCTCGCTCCTGGCTGAGGGTTGCCGTCTCGTGCAGCAGACTCTCGATTTCCCTGGAGATCCGCGTTCCTTCAGGGAACCCGATGCTCCCCAGGGAGCCGGCGAGGCGATGGGCTTCGATCTCCGCCCGTCGCCGGAGCCCTTCTTCGAGTGAGCCGCCCCCCAAGGCCACAGCCGCCTGCTCCATGACGGCTACGCGTTCCAGGACCAAGCCCTTGAACTGCTCCCACAGGCGCGAGGGTGTCGGGACGCCTTGAGGGATGTCAGTGATCATCGCTCTCTTCCTCCTGAAAAAAGAGCGCTCCGCCTGCATGTCCCGAGGATAAATGCCGGGCCTCGGAGTCATGGCCCGCGCCTGTCTAGCACACCCAGTCGCCTTCAGTCAACAGAAGGGCGAAGGTCCATGGGGCAGAAGCGGACGATTGTACGACTATACCAGTTTACGAGAACAGAAACGAACGAACGGCACGGAGGGCGGACGAAAGGGAAGGGCAATGCAGAATGGACCGATGGCGGGAGTCGTTCGGGGGAGACACACACACAAGACATGTCCGTTCACGACGCTGCCGATCACTGCTCAACCGAATTCCATGAGTCCGATTCCTGTGATCGTGGTCACCGCGCCGAGCACCGTTCGCGGCGAAAGTCGCTGCCCGAGGACCCACACCTCGAAAGGGAGGGTGAAGAGCGGGGCGGTGGAGGACATGAGGTTGCCGACCGCCACCCCGCCATACTTGATTCCCGTGACGAATAGCAACGAGGACATGGCGCTCAGGAGGCAGACCGCCGCCAGACGGACGCGCTCCGTCCGGGTGCAGCGGACGATATCGGCCACCGTCCCGTTGGTCCACGGAGTGAGCCAGAGGACCAGGCTGGCGATGGGAATGCGCACGGCCGTGGCTGCCATCACCGAAAGGACTTGAAGCGGAGGCTTCATGATGATCGCGGACAGGGCCCAGGCTCCCGCGGCCATGAACACGAGTCGCAGGCCGCGCCGAATTCCTTTATGTCGCTCCGCCTCCCCCTCGCCCTTTCCGGAAATGACCAGGACCAGTCCGGCCAGCACCATGAGAATCCCGAACGCCCGCAGGATGGACACCGGCTCGCCGAGGAGCCCGATCCCCACGATGCTCGTCAGGAGCGGATTGGCCATGCTAAGGGTGAGGGCACGGGAAACGCCCAGGTGATCCATGCTTGCGAAGAACATCGTGTCCCCGTAGCACATCGCGATGAGGATGGAGGCCCACAACGCCAGGACCACCCACAACGGCGCATCCACCACCTCGGCAGCATGCCCCGTGAGCAGCGCCAGCCAGAGGATGATCGCCCCGGCAACAGTGGAACGGACGAGCGTCACGCTCACCGGCCGGAGGATGCCGGAGAGGGAGCGCACGAGGAGGCTGATCACGCCCCACACGAGGGCGCTTCCCAGCCCGCCCAGGATGCCCAGCGTGAGATCGGTCACGAGAGGAGATGGACCATTGGCCTACGCGCCATCCTCAATGCTCTCCCTGTTGGTCGTGGCTCGTGCCGCTCCCCTCTTGCTCCCCTGCTCCCCTGCTCCTCTGCTCCTCTGCTCCTCTGGCCCCTTGCCGTTCTTCGTCGCCCTGGGCCGCCCGGCCTCCCGGCCGAACGATGTGGTGCTTCTCCATGCGGTACAGCAGGGTATGCCGCGTGATCCCCAGGTAGCGCGCGGCCCGAGATTGGTTCCAGTCGTGCTTCTGGAGCGCCCGGAGGATGAGCTCCCTCTCCACCTCTTCCAGCGAGAGGCCGGATTCGGGCAGGCTCACGGGCAGGGCAGTCGCGTCCCGTGCCTTGGGCGCGAGGATGGTCTCGGGCAGGTCGCCCACGTCGATGACGTCGCCCCGATGGAAGATCATGGCGCGCTCCAGGGCGTTCTCCAGCTCCCGCACGTTGCCGGGCCACTCGTAATTCTGGAGGGCGCGGAAGGCCTCAGGCGTCACGGTCAGTCGGGGCGGAGCCGCCAGCCGCTTCAAAAAATGCTGGGTCAGGGCGCGGATGTCCTCCCGACGGTCCCGCAACGGCGGGATGGACAGGGGCACCACGTTCAACCGGTAGTACAAGTCCTCACGGAACTCTCCCGCCTGGATGGCCTTGCTCAGGTCCTTGTTGGTGGCGGCCAGGACCCGGACGTCCACCTTGATGGGCCGGTTGTCCCCCACCCGCTCCAGCGTGCGCTCCTCCAGGCAGCGAAGGATCTTCACCTGGAGGTCGGGCCGCATCTCGCCGATCTCGTCCAGGAAGACGGTCCCGCCTTCGGCCGCCTCGAACTTCCCCACCCGGTCGCGGATGGCCCCCGTGAAGGCGCCCCTCACGTGGCCGAACAGTTCGCTCTCCAGGAGGTTCTCCGGAATGGCCGCGCAGTTGACGGCCACGAAGGGCCCCTCGGTCCGGGGGGAGTTGTGGTGGATGGCGCGAGCGATGAGTTCTTTGCCGGTCCCGCTCTCTCCCAGGATGAGGACCGTGGTCTCGGTGGGCGCCACCCGTTCCACCATCTCGAGGATATGCCGCATGGGCGGGCTCTCGGCGATGATGTTGTCCAGGCCGATGCGGGACTGCAGTTCCTGCCGCAGGACCACGTTCTGCCGCTCCAGGTCTTTGAGCTGCAGCGCCTTGCTGATGGTCAGCTTCAGCTCATCCCGGTTGAACGGCTTGCTGATGTAGTGGAAGGCCCCGGCCCGCATGGCCTCCACGGCCATCTCGATCGTCCCGAAGGCGGTGAGGATGATCACCTGGATGTTGGGGTCCTGCTTGCGGACGCGTTCCATAACCTGCAGGCCGTCCATCCCAGCCATGCGGACGTCGGTCACCACAACGTCCGCGCCTTCCCTCCGCAGCAGGTCGAGCCCCTGCTCCCCGCTCGCGGCCGTTAGCACGGCGTACCCCTCCTGGGCCAGGTTGTACTCCAGGACCCGGCGGAGGCTCTCGTCATCGTCGATCACCAGGATCTTGGCGCGCTTCATAGGCGTATCGTCCCCTCCAACGGCAGGCGGACCACGAAGGTGGTCCCTTTGTCTCGCTGGCTGAAGACCCGGATGGTGCCGTGGTGGTCCTCGATGATGCGGTAGGTGATGGCGAGGCCCAGACCGGTGCCGTCCTTCTTGGTCGTGAAGAACGGATCGAAGATGCGGCCCAGGTGCTCCTCGGGGATGCCCGGGCCCGTATCGTCGAAGACGATCTCCAGCCACTCGGGTCGCTCGGTCGGCGGTGGCCCCCCGGCCTCCCCGAACGAGACGAGCCGGGTGGAGATGGTGAGGTCGCCGCCGTCCGGCATGGCTTCCAACGCGTTGAGCATGATATTGAGGAAGGCCTGCTTCAACAAGTTCTCGTCGGCCATGAGGCGGGAGGGGCCCGCGTGGAAGCTGGTGAAGATCTGCACCCGGTTCGCCCGGGCCTTGCCGGAGATGAGGCCCTCCAGGGCGGAGAGCACCTGCGTCACCTCCACCGGCCCGAAGCGGAGAGCGGCCGGGCGGGCGAAGCTCAAGAAGTTGGTCACCACGTCGTTGAGCCGGTCCACCTCCCGGAGAAGGATGGTGAAGAACTCTGCCTTGGGGTGGCCGGGCGGGTAGTCATCCTGCAGGATCTCCACCGAGCCCTTGATGGCCCCCAGCGGATTCCGGATCTCGTGGGCCAGCCCGGCGGAGAGCTGGCCGAGCGCCGAAAGCCGATCCGCGCGACGGATCTGGGCGTCCTTCTCCAGGAGGAGGCGGGTCTGCTCCTTAAGCTCCTGATGCGAGCGGGTGAGGGTCTCCGCCTGCGCTTCCAGGCCGCGCCGGTACGCCTCTTGCCGGTCCACCATCAGCCCGGTCAGCAGGCCCACCGAGAAGAAGATGGGGATCTCCAGGAGATAGCCGGTTGTCAAGGGGCCGTGGTTGACGATGAGAATGTGGGGCAGGTACACGAGCGTGATCACGCTGGCGGTCCCCAGGCCGCCCCAGAGGCCGAACCAGACGCCCCCCAGTGCGATGGGGAGGTAGTAGAGCCGCACGAACACGTCGTGCCGGATCTGTCGGCTGACCGGCGTGAGGACGTGGGCGATCGTCACGAGGAGGATCATCGCGACGACAATGACGACGCGAATCGCCTGCACGCGGACTGACGTCACGGGGCTGCTCATGGGATCGAAGTGTCGCTCGCGAGGCGGCGCTCAGGGTTGGAGCCGGCGGATGCTGACCGGTGGATCGCACTCATGGACGGCTCGCGCCCCGGGCGTGCTGGATGGCGAGGGGCGTGTCCGGCTGCTGGACGGCCGGCTCGAGCTGGACGGTCGCAT
The DNA here is from genome assembly GCA_963714585.1 of uncultured Methylomirabilota bacterium. GTDB lineage: Bacteria > Methylomirabilota > Methylomirabilia > Methylomirabilales > 2-02-FULL-66-22 > 2-02-FULL-66-22. Next base: position 96,175 of record CAVQPC010000053.1, on the reverse strand, counting down.
GGCCGATCCGGAAGCGTTCGCGCAGCGCCCGCTCGATCCGACTCACCAAGAGTCCGCCAGCCGAGACCGGCTGATCGTCCACGACCACGTGGCAGCTCAGGGCCGTCAGCCCCTCGTTCAGGGACCAGACGTGGAGGTGATGGACCTCCCGCACCCCCGGCACGCGGGCGATGGTCGCGCTCACCTCGACGAGGTCGAGGTCCTTCGGTGTCCCCTCCATCAACACGTTGACGGCATCCCGTGCAATCCGCCAGGCCTCGATCAGGATGTAGACACCCACGAGCAACCCCGCTGCCGGGTCCGGCCAGGCCCAGCCGGTGAGAAGGAGGCAGGCGCCGGCCCCGACGACGGCCAGCGAAATCAGGGCATCCCCCAGCATGTGCAGGAAGGCCCCTCGCAGATTGAGGTCCGCGCCGGTCCTGCGGAGGATCCACGCGACCGTGCCGTTCAGGACCACGCCGACGGCGGCCACGACCATGATCACGCCGCCCCCGATGGGAGGCGACGGATGCCACAGACGCTGGAAGGCCTCCAGGAAGAGCTGAAGGGTCACCACCCCCAGCAGGACCGAGTTCCCCAAGGCTGCCAGGATGCCGACGCGGTGGTAACCGAAGGTGCGCAGCGAATCGGGCGGACGCCGCATCAAGCGGATGGCGAGCCACGTAACGCCCAGGGCCAGGACATCTGTGATGTTGTGCCAGGCATCGCCGATCAGGGCCAGACTGTTGACGCTGACGCCCGCCGCGAGTTCCACGGCGATGAAGGCCGCGTTGAGCAAAACGGCCCACCCCAGCCGGCGCATCACCCCGCTGTCTTCGCGATCGGCCCGAGGTCCTCCCGGTTGGCCGACCGGCCCAAGTCCTTGATCCCCCAGCCTCACATTCATCTGCCAACGCAGGAATTGCGGCTGCCCTCGCCCCGCTCATCCCCGCAGCCAGAGAGAGTCTGACGGCAACTGTCCGATCAACCCCACGGCATCAAAAGGCGGTCATCATAGTGCCGACAGCCATACTTCGCCTTGTCTATCGTTCCCCCGCGGGCGGGGAGGGTCCAGCCTCACTGCGGGCGAGCGGGATGGCCAGGTCCCGGATGACCTCTCCCGACTTGCCGTGTACCGGCACCGGCACCCCGTTCAGCGAGAGGGCCACCCCACCCGCATTGCCCAGGGTGACCATGAACCCCTTGTCGGCATCAAAGGATGTGATCTGGCCGGTCTTGAGGAGGAGTTGTCGCCTCCCCGCAGTGTCCGAGCGGACCGAGACCCAGGCCGGCGCTGTCGCGCGAATCGTGAGGACCAGCCGCGCGCCACTCGCTGGCGACGGCGACGGAAGCTGGCTCGGCGGCTGGGGCCCCGCCAGTTGGACGGCCGGCTCGCTCACGCGGGCGGTGAAACCCTCCGGGGAAGCCCCCGAGCCCGCACCCGAAGTCACCGGACTCTTCGGGGTCTCCTCCGCCGCCTGTTGCGTCAGCGCCTCAGGGGCCTGGGGGTTGTCCGACCGCAGGGCGGGGTTGCGATCCGGCATCTCCCCACCTCCGCTCTCCGGCACCTGTTCTTCCACGGTCCGCTCCGGCCCCTGCACAGGTGGCGGGGCCTCCGGCAACCGCTTGGAGCTGAGCGATAAGGCAATGAACACCAAAGGCGTGACGACCACAATGGCGGCTGCAGTCCAGAGCACCTGTTTCCACGGGATCGTGGGCATCGGCGGCGGAGGCGGCGCCGCGGCCAACGACGCCTTGGGAGGCCGACGCGTGGCTTCGCGAAAGTCGGCTTGGAGGGGAGCGGGATCCAGCTTCAGGAACAGCGCGTACTCGTAGAGGAAACGGACCAGGTACATGGGATCCGGCAGCAGGTGGTAATCATCCGACTCCAGAGCTTGCAACAGCCGAAGCGGAACCTTGCTCTGGAAAGCGGCCTGCTCATCGGTCAGGCCGCGCGCCTCGCGTCGCTGCCGGAAAACCTGACCGATGCTGGCCCCGTCACTCATCCCCCGCTACCTTTTCCGTGCTGTCCGGCGTGCATGAAACCTGTGGCTGCCCTATCGCCCCTCCGTTCACCCTAACATACCCTCCCAGGGGTGGCAAGAGGATCGCGGCCGGCCCGAAACCACATAAACCGCAGATTCCGCAGGGTGCACCGGCCGAATTTCCCCATCAGAATGAATCTGCGCCATCTGCGAAATCTGTGGTCAAATCCTCGCTTTCGGCTGGGTGACGTGCGGAGAGGAGCAGGGCCGGCAGTTCCCCGAGGTTGGCGATGGCCTCGGCGCCGTCGGAGTCCTGGCTCGCGCTCTTCGGATGGCGAAGGTGAATGGCCCGCATTCCGACGCCGCGCGCCCCGGCAACATCGGTCCGAACGTCATCCCCCACGTGCACCGCCTCACCCGGAACGACCTCGAGCGCCGAGAGCGTCCGGCGAAAGATCTCCGGGTGAGGCTTGCGCAGGCCCACTTCATCGGAAAAAGTGAAAACGGAGAGCAAGGGGTCCAAACCCAATCGGTCCAGCACAAGCCGGAGCATCCGGCCTGAGGTGCGGCCGGTATTGCAGATCAGGGCCAGGCATAGCCCGTCACCGTGAAGCCGCGCCAGCACCTCCCGCGCTCCGATGTTCAGCAGCGGGAGGGCCGAGAGGATGGGCAAGGAGTACGCGTCGTCCAAATCGTCCATCAGCCGGTCTTCGGGAGGGACGCGCTTCCCCAGCCCCAGACCTTCCAGGACCAAGCGCACCTGGCCTCGAGAGCCAATATCGTGGTGGGTGGCCCAGAGCTGCTCCAGCCTCTGCGCCACGCCGTCATAGGCCTCCTCCACCCTGGGCAGTTCCACTGGGATGCCCTGGCGGCGCAAAATCTCCCACACGCCTCGGATACGATCTGCCCGCGCCTTGCCGAGCCCTTCCGGGGTGTCCATGAGCAGCGTCTGCCAGAGATCGAACGTCACCGCTTTCAACATCCAGCCGATCCTCCTGTGACTTCAACCATAAATTGGCCGGTCGGCCACATTATCGTTTATGACTTACAGCACGAAGCCTTCCTTGGTCAATAATTACTGCACAGGCTCGTGCCTCAGCCCCCTGGGACCCACTTGCCGTTAGACTGTTCCATATTGGAAGCAACACTCTCAATCTGGTCAGTTTTCAGCGGTCATCAGTAGCCATGGTCAGGGTGTCCTCGCCATCCCATTCCCTCCCGGAAGAGCCCAGATTGAGGGCACTTTCGGAGAACCAACCAGCAGGCCAACGGGCCAGGACTCCAGCAAACACGCGTCGCCCGAGCGAGGAGGGGGGGTGAGAGGGCCCTGGATCGGCCATTGGGAGCTGGACAGCGGAGGCAGCTCACGGCGAGCCTGGAGCCTCAACCGAGGAGGGACCAGGGAATGCTGGGCGGAATGCGAAGGGGGGCGGTCGGTCCTGTCGCATTTCGCTGTCGCCCTCTGACTTGACAGCCGTGCCGGGTCGAGAGTAGGCTCCTGGCCAGTGCACCTCCCCGGGACGCCCGATGGAGGAGGAGACATGGGGTCGGCGTGTATTCGCGCTCCGCACCGGACTCGCGCACGCGGTCTGGCTCTTCCGCAGTCGCCACTCCCCTGCACCCACCCTTCCCCGCCATCGTCACGCCCGCGCCGCCTCCGCGACCCACAGGAACTCCTCGGGCACAAGGCTGTCACCACCCCCATGATCTCCACCCATGTCCTGAATCGCGGCGGCAAGGATGTGCGTAGCCCGGCCGACACCTTGTGGGCCCCGTTCCTGATGCGCCTTATACGGGTCCGCCTACGACGCCGGGCGAAAACGACATCGTTGTGACATAGGCCCGCCAATTCACGACCTACGGCTGAACGTGCCCATGGCAGAACCTGCAGGATAGCCTGACAGGAACGGCGGCGTTGGGTTCTTATCTGGACCCAGAGAATCAATAGTTCTGCGGGCCGAAGCAAGATGGGAGAGGATGCGTGACGGCAAGCCCCTACAGCGCGCCGCGCTTCTGGGCGTACTTCCAAATGATCGAAGGGCGGCCGATGTTTCTGATGCTTCGGAGCCAATGGGAGGCCGTGAGGGCTCTTGCTGGCCGGCGTGTGCCGATCGAGGTGTCGAACACCCCGATGGCCAGCCTGGCGACGGCAGCGGACCTCGCGGCGGCAGTCGCAGAGCGGAAGTCGGACTACGAGGCCATCATCACCATCTATCGTCGTGACCCCAAGGACCCCATGCCCGTCAACGTAGATCGGTATCTGGTGTGGGAGTGCGTCCCAGAGCATCGGGACTTCCTCGCCATGGTGAATAGCGCGTCTACGTCGGACAACGCGAATATGCGCGGCTTCTTGGCAGATCATGTCTTCCTGCTCAAGGAGAAGCCGGGCCCCGATCATTGGCTCCCGGATGTTCCGGCGGAGATCGTCGCCGTCATCGCGAAGCGGAGCGGAAGGTGAGAGGGCCGCAGAACAACGCAGCCGAGCGGACCGCTGGCTCGCATTCGCTCGCCGCGGCCGCTCACTGCGACCGTTAGACCGCGCAGGAATCTCGTTGCCACGGACCACTCGCGAAAGGTACCTAGATGGCCAGGGTAGGACGCCCTGAACGCTCGCCTGCGAAGGCAGGCAGCAGGGAGCTGATGCGTAGGGCGATAGAACTTGCACGACAATGTGCGAGCGAGCCCGGCAAGATCTCGCCCAAGGTCGGCGCGATTGTTGCCCGAGATGGAGTTGTGATCGGCGAGGCGTTCCGTGGAGAGCTCGCGTCAGGGGAGCACGCGGAGTTCACGCTGCTTGAGAGGAAGTTGGCCGACAAGACCCTCTCCGGGGCGACGCTCTTCACGACACTCGAGCCCTGCACCTCACGAAACCACCCCAAGATTCCCTGTGCCGACCGAATAGTAGAGAGGCGAATCAAGAGAGTCGTTATCGGGACTCTGGATCCGAATGATCGGATACGCGGTCGCGGCGAGCTCCGGCTTCGCGCGGCCGGGATCGAGATTGCTCGCTTTGATCCCGACCTGATGCCCGAGATTGAGGAACTGAACCGAGATTTCTTACGAGAACATGGTACGCGTCCTAGGCGGCGCCGGACGCGAGCCGAGACGACCGATCCAGTCACACCAGGAGAGGTGGGACCGAACGGGCACAGAATCGGCTATACGAAAGCCGGCGATAAGGTGGAATGGATTCCAGACGACGACAATCCGGGAAGAGAATGGCCGCTTCTCCTACGGCGGAACGACAAGGCCATCCTGAAGGCGTACAACGAATTCTGGGACAAGGTTTGGTGGAACAGGCACCAAGTTTGGATCGAGAAGATCAAGAGTGGCGAGGAACCGTTAACCGAACAGCAAAGGCCCATTCTGAAGAAGGCGATGCAGGCTGCCAAGCGAATTGAGCGCAAGTACGGCAGGAAGAATTTAGGGTGGGATGACTTCGAATGGGGCCTGCTCAGCGGTCGGATGTCGGCACTCGCGTGGGTCCTGGGCGCGGAATGGAATGAATCCCTGGACACGTGAAGCGGCAGAACGGCCGTTGAGCGGTCTAGCTTCGGCATGCACCAGACGGCCCTCGGCCGCGGGTGATACCGTGCGTTATGGGTCCGCTCCCCCGGACCGCCAATTGAGCAAAAGTCCTCCGTACCCTATCCACCTCATTTCCATCCAGCCATACTCTGAGACGATACGCCTGCGGACAAGGCAGGCCATGGCCGGGCGGGCTCGGTGGGCACGCGCCACCCCCCCGCGGGCGCAAGGAGCCACACCGGGACGTCCTGGGCAGGTCCCTCATCCGACGCCCGTCACAGCCCGTGACCTTCTTGACATCGGTCGGAATTCGGGATAGCCTTTGGCTCTCCTCAATTCTCCCTTTGCCGACCAATGCACCGACCGGTTGCAGACGGGGGGAATTCGATCGCTATGTTGAATCCGATCCAGGTACGGCCCAGGGAGAAGATCATCCCCTGGGCCATTTTTTCTCAGGGCGGGATGCCAAAGGAGGTGACGGGACGACGCTGAGCGCGCGAATACAGGGCCTCCGGTGTAGGTGGACACAAGTTCCAAAACGTCCGGACACGAGCCGAACGCTCGGGGAGGGCACGTCATGGAACAGACGCAGACAAAACGGATCGGACTCTTGGGCTGGATCCTCATCGGGTTTGTGGTTGGCGTCCTGTTCGGCCTTTTCTTCAAGAACGCCAGCATCACCCTCAGTTGGATGGGCGACCTTTTCCTCCGCCTCCTGAAGATGCTGATCGTTCCCCTGGTCTTTTTCTCGCTCCTGACCGGAGCGGCCTCGATCAGCGACCCCCTGAAGCTGGGACGGGTGGGCGTGAAGATCATGGGGCTCTACCTCGCCACGACGGCCGTCGCCGTGGTCATTGGCCTGATCATCGCCGGGATCTTCAATCCCTCAGGCGGGATGAAGCTCCCGCCCGTGGCGGGGTTCAAGGCCCCCGTGATTCCTCCCGTCAAGGACGTGCTCCTCGCCCTCGTCCCCACCAACCCGTTTGAATCCCTGATGAAGGGCGACATCCTCCCGATCATCGTCTTCGCCCTCTTCTTCGGCATCGCCGCCGTCTTCGCCAAGGAGAAGGGCAAGGCGGTGATCGGCGTCGTGGAGGCTGCGGCCGAAACGATGTACAAGCTCACCTCCATCGTCATGTGGTACGCGCCGCTGGGCGTCTTCTCGCTGATCGCCGCCACGGTCGCCAAGCAGGGCGCGCAGGTCCTGCTCCCCTTCCTCGCCCTGATCATCACCTGCTACGTGGCCTACCTCGCTCATGTGGCCATCGTCTACGGCTCGATCCTCAAGTTCCTGGCCCGGGCCAAGGTCTTCCGGTTCTTCAAGGCCATCTCCGAGGCCATGATCATGGCCTTCGTCACCCGGAGCAGCAACGCCACCCTTCCGGTCACCATGCGGGTGGCGGAGCAGAACGTCGGCCTGCCCCGCGGCCTCATCAGCTTCACGCTCCCCCTCGGGGCCACGATCAACATGGACGGGACGGCCATCTATCAGGGCATCGCGGCCCTGTTCATCGCCGGGATCTACAACGTTCCCCTCAATTTCGGCCATTACCTCATGATCATCCTCCTGGCTACCCTGGGCTCCATCGGGGCCGCGGGCGTGCCGGGCGCCGGGCTGATCATGCTGGCGATGGTGCTGCAAGGCGTCGGCTTGCCCCTCGAGGGCCTCGGGCTCATCGCCGGGATCGACGTCATCCTGGATATGGGGCGGACAACCCTGAACATCACGGGCGACGTGGTCTGCACCACTGCGGTGGCGTACTCCGAGGGCGAGTTCTCGCCGAAGAGCTTCAACGCCCCCGCAGTGGCATACGCCGAGGGCAAGTTCTAGCGCTTCAACGCCTGAGGATGGCAGGTCGGCTGCGACACGGGGCACCCCTTCGGATGAGGCGCCATCATCCGAAGGGGTGCCGCCGCCTTCTCGCGCGCTGCTTTCCCCGCCCCGCCCCTGGCCGCGGGCACCCCGCAGAGCCGTCGAGCTTGACAGGCCAATGCGGGCAGGCGTGCCCTCCGGTCCGTTGCCCCTCCCGGCCCGACCGACGGAGGTGGCCCTATGGGGTCGGCTAGGGACAGCTCCCCGGACGCGAGTCAAGCCAGCGGCGCGGCCCGTCTGCCGCTGCCAGCCCGGCTGTGGCGCCGTCCCCTCTCCAGCAGCGAGCCCCGCGTCTCCTCCGGGTCCCAGCGTGACTCGCCAAGGTCCCACGATACCATCCCGGCCTCGACGCCTCCCTCCATGACGTCGCCGCCGTCCGGCCGGCATCCAGACACCTGCCATTCGCCACACGTTCCGGCATTGCTTCGCCACCCCTTTCCTGGAGTCGGGCCACGACCTCCGTGCCGAGCAGCAGCTTCCCGGCCACAAGGCCATCACAACGATGAGGATCTCCCCGCACGTGCTCACCCGAGGCGGGTTGGGAGCCCGCAGTCCAGTGGATGTCTTGTAGGCGTTGCCCGGCGGTATAGGCCGAAACCATCTGTAGCCCCACCCACTGTGGTGGCGTATGGTAACTGCCGGACACAGCAGGCGTCGCGCCAACGGACCGTGGGGGTGCTAGGCTGAAACAGTCCACTCATTGTTCGCCAAAAGATATGAAGACCCGGCTGACTCCATACTACATTGAACTCGTATACGAAGCCTGTCTCAAGTCCTTCTGGCGGAAGAAGGCTCTCTCCAAGTTCCTTCGTAACTGCTGCGTATCGGACAATTTCATTGCGACATGGGGACCGGATGAATCCAAAAGGGACTTCCTCGACCGGCTCTTTCTTGAACTCCCCAAGTCAGATCGTGGGCGGCAGGGCTTGCTAAGGATTGCCTCGTCTCTCATCGATCAAAGGACTTTTCCCGACCTGCAGAACTGGGAGAACTCTGCCGACAAGATCAAGACCGCTCATGAGGCCGTCTCGCGGTTGAAGCTCTACCACGATCAGCAAGAGGAGGAAATCCAGACCGAGGAAGAGCGCCAGAAGGCCCGAGCGGATTTTCAGAGAAAACAGGCCGAAGTCTCTCGCTCTCAGCAGTCGCTGCAGAAGCTTGCCGATAGACTCAATGAACTCGGGAAGCGTCTGGGCGATCAGCAGGCGGGTTACGACTTCCAGACCTGGTTCTATGATCTACTGGACTTCAGCGAAATCCAGAATCGGCGACCGTATACGCACGAGGGTCGACAAATCGATGGCTCGTTGACTCTCTCTGGCACAACGTATCTGGCCGAATTGAAGTTCACAACATCACCGGCAGATCCGGTTGCCATCGGTGATTTCTTCAAGAAGGTAACAGACAAAGCTGACAACACGATGGGCGTGTTCGTTTCCATTTCCGGATACACCGAGGTCGCCAGGAAAGAGGCATCATCGGCCAAAACGCCGCTACTCCTGCTCGATCACAGCCACGTCTATCTTGTGCTCAGCGGCATCATGGGCATGAGTGATATCATTGAGAGAATAAGGCGTCATGCCTCACAGACGGGAGAGGCATACTTGGCCGCAAGAGACTTCACAGGATAGAATGGCGAACATCCGGCTGCACGCGACGGTACTCCGCGCCGCGCGTGAGCCGGCACGTTAGCGGGACAAGGGGACCCCCACCGGGGAGATAGACGATGGCTGATCTTCGAAGTGACTTTGGCGAGCGAACGATCAACGAGCTGTGCTTGATGTCAAATAGGGGGACGTCAAATAGGGGGACGTTGGTTCTCAAGCGCCTTGACAGTCGGGGGGAGGGGGCGGAGCCTCCCGGCATGCCGAGACAGCCGAGGCTCGACGCCCCCGGAGCCGTACACCACGTCATGGGCCGGGGCATCGAGCGGAGCAAGGTGTTCCAGGCGGAGGGCGACCGGGAGGATTTCGTGACCCGGCTGGCGGCGCTGTGCCGGGACGGGAGTTGGAGCGTGGTGGCCTGGGCCCTCCTGCCGACCCACTTCCATCTCCTGGTGCGCACGGGCGCGCGCCCGCTCGGCCAGAGTATGCGGAAGCTGCTGACGGGGTATGTGGTGAATTTCAACCGGCGGCACCAGCGCTCCGGCCATCTGGTCCAGAACCGGGACAAGTCCATCCTCTGCGAAGAGGAGCCGTATCTGCTGGAGGTGACCCGGTACATCCACCTGAATCCGCTCCGGGGCAGGCTCGTGAAGCGGGTCGTGGACTTGCGCCGGTACCCCTGGACCGGACAGGCCGCGATCATGGGAAGGGCGGACCGGGCCTGGCAGGACCGCGCCACGGTGCTGGCCTCTTTCGGGCCGAACCGGAGGCGAGCCGTCGCGCGGGATGCGGCGTTTGTCCGGGCGGGGGTATCGGAGGGGAGGCGGCCGGACCTGGTGGGCGGCGGGCTCATCCGGAGCCTCGGCGGCTGGTCGCAGGTCCTCGCGGTGCGGCGGAAGGGGCGCAAGGTGGCCGCGGATGCGCGGATCCTCGGGAGTGGCGCGTTCACGGAGCACCTGCTGGCGGCGGCGGCACGCCAGGAACAGGAGACGTTGCGGTTGTCGCGGCAGGTCGTGGAGCTGGCCACCGTGACCCGCACGATCAGCGCAGGGCAAGGCGTCACGGAGCGGCAGTTGCGGTCGGGGAGTCGGCGGCCCGCCGTGGTGAAGGCCCGGCGGGTGTTCTGCCAGGTGGCCGTGCAGGGCATGGGGTATGCGGGGGCAGGGGTGGCCCGGTTCTTGGGGGTGACGACCTCGTCAGTCAATCGGCTGGCCGTGTCGGAGGCGCTCCCCGAGGTCACGAGATACCTCAGAGCGCTTTAGAACCTACGTCCCCCATCACGTAGCTTCTATGCGTCAAGACAGAGGGTGGCCGCCTCATCCTCGACCCTCCTGCTTCCCATCCCGCCCGCGAGCGAAGCCGGTACGCGAGTCGTTTCGCTCTCCCGTTGCTCCGATTCGATTCTGATGTGCCACCCCTCCCCCCCTCCGGTTTTCCGCGCCTTACGAGATTCTCCTTGACACTCGACCGCATGAGACGGCATGCTCTGATCAACACCACCGCATCCAACCAGGGAGCCCGGCCTGCCGTCACCCCTGAGGCCGCCGGACCCGAAAAGCAAATCCCCATCAGCACCGGGGGCGACTGACGGCCTGAGGTGGAGGCCGAATCGGCCAGCCGCAGGCGTATTCGACCGGACGCTCTGAGACGAGTTGGGCGTCGAGGCATCCTGCCTCACGGCAGGACTGTGTCTCCTCTTGAGTCGAACGCATGAGCGCCGGGAGCCAGGGAATCCTCGCTTCGCTCCTCCGCTTCGTCGTCGCCAGGCGATGGTGGGTGGTCTCCTTTTACATGCTGCTCATCCCGCCAAGCATCTGGTTCGCGCTCAAGGTCGGGCAGGACAACTCGCTCGACCGCATGATCGTACAAACCGATCCCGACTACGCGAACCACAAGGCGTTCGAAAAGATCTTCGGCTCGGGTCAGTACGTCCTGCTACTCGCGGAGGCGGCCGACCCGTTCACGCCTGAAGTGCTCCAGCGCCTCGACCGGGTGGAGCGGGCGCTTCAGTCATCTCCCGACGTCGAGGTGAGCTCGGCGCTTTCGATCTTCCGGCGCGCGAAGGGAGGCTTCGAGGCTAGTCCGGCGCAGGCAGAGGCGTTTCGAAGGTTCGCATACGGCACGACGCTCTTCCGAGAGCAAGGGCTCGTGGGCGAAGGGTTTCTCACGATTCCGATCGTCCTGAGCGCCGGGAGCCCGGAGGAGCTGAAAGTCAAGCTCGAGTCCGTTGACAGGGCGATCGCGGAGCTCGAGGCGAATCTGGCGCCTCTCACGGCGCTCCGCAAGGTCGGCCTGCCCTACGTCAACCGCTACCTCGACGAGGAGACACGCCGCGCCTCGCTGCGCTACTTCCCCCTCTTTGGGCTCCTGGTGCTGGGGGTCAATCTGGCGCTCTACCGCTCGTTCCGGGCGCTCGCCGCCTTCGTCCTCACGCTCGGTGTCTGTGTCACGCTGACCGTCGGGTACGTTGGTCTGACGGGAGGGGTTATCACCATTGTCTCGCCGCTCGTGCCCATGACGATTCTCACCACCTGCACCGCGACGCTCGTCTATATCCACTCGCGTTTCGTCGAGCACCCGGCCGGTCGCTCCATTGACGAGCGCCAGATCGCCGCCCTCCTGAACAAGTTCACCGCCTGCACGGCCTCGCTCTTCGCCACCGCTGCCGGCTTCTTGGGCCTGGTGGTCTCGAAGATCCCCCCGATCCGGGACATGGGGATCTGGGTCGCCGTGGGGCTGTTCTTCACGTGGGTCGTGGTCTTTACCCTTTTCCCCGCGCTGCAGAGGATCCTGAGAACGCCGACGCTGCAGGAGAGGAGGATCGCGGGGGTTTGGTTCCAGGATCTCGCAGAACGGTTGCCCGCGTTCTCGTACCGGTGGCGCTGGCTCCTGGTCCCTTCGTCACTGCTGCTGTGCGTCGCCGGCGCGGTCGCGATCTTCGGTCTGCCCGGCCTCCTCACGCCCATGGGGATCGCGACCAATGGCATCGAGTATCTCAGCCACGACTCGACGCTGTACAGGGACACCAAGCGCCTCGAGCAGGTGATCTCGGGGCTGGCGGTCACCGAGGTGTGGCTTGCGGGGCAGGTCGGAAGCCTCACGGAGCCGGAGGTGCTGCGCGGCATCAACCGGTTCCAGGAGGCCCTCAGGCACGAGAAAACGATCGGGGCGGTCGCAGGGCCGACGACGGTCCTGCGGATGATGCGCTACCTGGAAGGCTCCGGCGACCGCTTTCCCGAGGACCCCGCCGTACTGGCGAAGATGGGAGCTGACCTGGAACAAATCCTTCCCTCCCAGCCGATGCTCCAGCGCTTTATCGACCCGGCCACGCTCTCGCAGACCCACGTGGCCGTCATCAGCCGGACGGTCGACTACGAGGGATTCCAGCAATTGGACAGCCTGATCCGCCAGCGCTGGAAGGAGGCGGCCCTGGCCGCGCCGGCGCTCGCCGCGTTCGGGGTCAGGATTGTCGGAACGGCCCCGCTTGAGGCCAAGATCTCGCATCAGCTCGTGCCGACGCTCGTCCAGAGTTTCGGCCTGACGGTCCTCATCATCTTCGGGGTTTTCCTCCTGGTCTTTCGCAACGGGCCGGCGCGGATGCTGGCGATGATTCCGTCGCTGCTTGCCATTCTCGTGATGTTCGCCGTGATGCGCGTGACCGGCATGGCCCTGAACGTTGCGACGATCCTCGTCGCCTCGATCGTCCTTGGTGCCTCCGAGAATGACCAGATCCACTTCTTCTATCACTTTCTCGAAAAGCGCAGGACCGGGAGCGCCGAGCAGAGCCTGCTGCACGCCCTGAGGATCGCGGGGCGGGCCATCTTCTTCGCGACACTGATCAACGCCGGGGGTTTCCTCGCCTTCGTTTTCGCCGACCTGCCGCCGATGCGGCAATTCGGGGTCCTCTCGGCCCTCGCGTTTCTCCTGTCGATGGTCGCGGACTTTACCGCCCTTCCCGCCGCGCTGTGGATGGTCTTTCGCGAGCGGCCCGATGGGCACAAGCGGAGGGGGACCGTCGGGAAAGCGACGACCCACGACCAGGAGACACATCGCTGATGCAGCGCGGGCGCGCGCCGGGATCGGTGTCTTCGCGGGAAGGGTGCTGCCGGGGGTGCGGGCAGGTCCGGGCGATCTGGGCGGTGGCACATCTCGGGGAAGGTTGGAGACATGATGGGACCTCGTCGAATGATCGGTTGGTTCGCCCTGTCTCGATTCCCGCTGCGGGTGGCAAGGGCCAGGGGCCTCACCGTGACCGCAGCCCTCACAGTGATCCTTTCCGCCATCACCACCCCCTTCGTCGCGTCTGCGGCGTCGGATCCGGTCGGACGCGCTGCCGTCGGGGCTCCCGCACAAAGAGTGATCGTCCTGTGCGCTCCCGGCTATCCCGGCAACACCCTCCAAGCGCAGCCCACGATGGACGCGTTCGCGAAGAGCGCCGCGCATGCCGCGGGCTGGCCAGAGGGGAAATTCGGTGCGGTGTACTACGAGACGGAGAAGGGGGGAGTCAATCGCCTGGCCGCAGACGATGCGGCGATGGCCCTTGTCCCTCTCCCGTTCTTCCTCCAGCACGGCGCGACGCTCGGGCTGAAGCCCCGGCTCGAGACCGAGCAGGAGTCGGGCGGCACAGAGGTCTGGAGCTTGGTGGCGAAGAAGGGGGCGATCGCTTCGCCTGCCTCCCTGGACGGCTGGGAACTGACCGGGAAACCCGGCTATGCGCCTGTGTTTGTGCGCGGGCCGGTGCTCCGCGCCTGGGGCGCCGTTCCCGCGACCGCGCGGATCACCTTTTCGGCGGGGATCCTGTCCGTCCTCCGCCGCGCCGCTGCAGGCGAGAAGATCGCCGCCATCCTCGACGGCGAGCAGACCGCGTCGCTCGCCGCGCTCCCCTTCGCCAACGACCTCGAAGTCGTCGCCCGCTCGAAACCCCTACCTATCTCGGTGCTCTGCATCGTGCGGGACCATCTTGCGCCGGCCGAGGCCGAGGGGCTGGTAAAGGCACTCCTCCGCCTCCACGAGACGGAGGAGGGGAAAGGGGTCCTCAAGACGATGCGGATAAAGCGCTTCCTGCCCGTCGATGCAAAGAGGCTTGAGGCGGCACAGCGCGCCTTCAAGGAATCGGCCACCCCTGCGGAGTGAGAGGGCATTCCCCCCATGCGTTCGGTCGCGAAGCGGATAGGGCGTCTTCTCCTTGTGGTTCTTGCGGTCGCAGGCTGCGCGCCGGCCCTCCGCCAGCCCCCGCCGATTCACGAGATGACGAAGCAGGGGAGGGCTGGTTCCCCGGAGGAGGTGGCCGGCCTCCTTGCGCGCGCGGAGGAACTGTTCTCGCGCCGGGATCTCGGGGCGGTGCGCGAGGCGGCAGAGATCTTCCTCGCGGCGGCCGCCGCGGACTCGACGAGGACCGAGGGGCTGATCGGCGCCGCGCACGCCGGTGTCTGGCTGACCGAGCACGATTCGGACCCGTCCTCCCGCGAGGGGGCGGCCACGCAGGCGGTCCACGCCGCGCAGTGGTGCGAGCGGATCGCGCCGAGCTCGGCCGTCTGCGCGTACTGGCTCGGGGCGGCGCTCGGCGTCCAGGCGCGCGAGCGGCCCTTGACGGCGGTCTCGGCCCTGCCGAGGATCAGAGAGGCGTTCGAGCGCGCGGCCAGGGACGCGCCGACGCTGGATGAGGCGGGGCCGGATCGGGCCCTCGCGCTCTACTATCTGCGGGCTCCCGGATGGCCGAGCGGGCCCGGGGACCCGGAGCTCGGGCTCGAGCACGCTCGGAAGGCGGTCGCCCTGAGCCCCGAATACCCGCCCAATCTTCTCGCCCTGGCCGAGGCCCTCCGGGTGACCGGCGATCCGGCTGGAGCGCAGCGCGCCATTGAGGCGGCGCTGGGAAGGGCCCAAAGCGCCGCTGCATCCAGGGATCCGGACGCGCAAGCGTGGGTACGTGAGGCTGAGCGGCTGCGGGGAGAGCTTTCGGTGGAATAATCGGGTCGAACTGAACCAAGGGGCCAGAAGTCTCTTAGACCACGGAACCCCAGCCACCTGGGAGCCATCAAGGCGCTCGTCCTCCCGCAGCGTCCGGGTTACAGCTTGTGGTTATTGTGAGTTTCCCCTCGTGCCCGGCCCGAGAAGGGTTCCATTGCACACTTAGGGGTCCACTCCCCCCGGCACCCCAACCTGAGCCGATCACTTTCCATGGCCTTACGGGTGGCCGATTCGATGGTCCGCTCCATCAGGGGTTCGCCCCCCGAGCATGCTGACGGAAAGGGGGTCTCGATCCCCTCCCGGTCAAACCGCTTTTTCGCCCGCTCGTACAGGCGGCTGATCAGGCCCCGCTCGTCCCGCTCGAGACACTGCCGCCCACCCGTCCGCAGCGCGCAGGCGGCATACGCTAGCACGCGGACCGGGGCACGGCAATTGTCCGCGGATCAATCCCCCGGCCTGTTTTCCTTGATGCCTGCGGGGGGTGCGTGCTACCCTGGCGCTCCATTGAACCTCCCACGAAAGGGTGGACCATGGCGCACCAGCCCGCGTTTTGGTCTCTCCGCTGCGGGACCACACCCTTCCGGCAGCTCCCCCATCCCATCCCCACGCTGCATCCCCACCGATCTCCATAGGGGCGGAGGAACCCGACATGAAGACCATCATCATCGGGGCGGGAGAGGTCGGCTTTCATATTGCCGAGCGCCTCAGCCGCGAGGACCACGACGTGGTGGTCATCGAGCGCGAACCGGCGACCCGGAAGCGGGTTCAGGATATCCTCGACGTCCTCACGGTGGAGGGAAACGGGGCCTCGCCACGGGTCCTCGAGGAGGCGGGCGTCCGCGAGGCCGACCTGCTCATCGCCGTGGCGGACATCGACGAGGTGAACATCGCCGCCTGCGTCCTGGCCAGGGAGTACGGCGTCTCGCGCCGGATCGCCCGGGTCAGGAACCCCGACTTCAGCGAGAGCCCCTTCCTCGAGCAGGGGAAACGGCTCGGGATCGACCTGCTCATCAACCCCGATCTGGTGGTCGCCGACGCCGTGCTCACGCTGATCCAGACGCCGGCGGCGGCCGAGGTCGGGAAGTTCGCCGGCGGCAAGGTGATGATGCTCGGCATCCAGATCGCCGCCGGAGCGCCGATCCTCGACCGCCCGCTCCGGACGCTCAAGCCCTTTCACACCACCACCCCCTTCCTGATCGTGGCCCTCTACCGGCACGGCAAGATTCTGATCCCCGACGGGAAGACGGTGGTCGAGGAGGGGGATCATCTCTACTTCGTCAGCAAGCGGGAATCCGTTCACGATATCCTGACCCTCCTGGGCAAGAAGGAGAGCCTGGTGGACAGCGTCCTGCTGATCGGGGGCGGCAGGATCGGCTCCCGCATCGCCCAGTTGCTGGAGAAGGAGCATCTTCACATCAAGCTGATCGAGCGGCGCGCCGAGCGTTGCGAGCAGCTCTCGCGCCTCCTCCAGCACACCCTGATCCTGCAGGCGGACGGGACCGACATCCGCAGCCTGCTCGAGGAAGGGGTCTCGGGGATGGACGCCGTCGTTGCCGTCACCGACGACGAGGCCACGAACATCCTGGCCGCGCTGCTCGCCAAGGAACAGGGGGCCCGGAAGGCCATCGCCCTCATCAAGCGCCCGCACCTCGTTCACCTCCTCCCTCACCTCGGCATCGATGCGGCCATCAGTCCCCGGATCAGCACGGCCAACGTCATCCTGCGGTATGTGCGAAAGGGGACCGTCGTCTCCATCTTCGAGCTGCCGGAGAGCGACGCCGAGACGCTGGAGATGGTGGTCTCCCCGGACTCCAGGGTCGCCGGCAAAGCCCTGCGGGAAATCGGGACGCCGGCCGGGGTCATCGTGGGGGCCATCATCCACGGGACGGAGATCACCATCCCGAAGGGAGACAGCGTACTTCGGCCGGACGACCGGGTCGTGGTCTTCGCCCTGCCCGGGGCGATCGCCGACCTCGAGCGCCTCTTCGCCTGACACCCGGGGACCCCACGATGGTGCGACTGAGCCTGGTCGTGAATCGGAGCGGCCTGATCCTGGCCGCCGTTGCCGCCTTCATGCTTACGCCGATTCCCTTCTCGCTCTACCACCGGACCCGGGACATCCCCGCCATCCTGCTGGCCGCCGGGGCGACGGCCCTGGCCGGCCTCCTGATGTACGCCCTGACGCCGAAAGAGGGCGAGGTCGGGCACAAGGAAGGGCTGCTGATCGTCACCCTGGGGTGGATCCTGGCGGCCGGCTTCGGGGCACTGCCGTTCTATTTCTACGGCACATTTCCGACCTATACCGACGCCTACTTCGAGGCCATGTCGGGCTTCACCACGACGGGGGCCAGTGTCCTCGCCGACGTCGAGAGCCAACCCGTCGGGATCCTTTTCTGGCGGAGCCTGATGCACTGGCTGGGGGGGATGGGGATCGTCGTCCTGTCCCTGGCCGTTCTCCCCCTCCTGGGCGCCGGCGGCATGCAGCTTTACAAAGCCGAGGTGCCGGGCCCCACGGCGGACAAGCTGGTGCCGCGGGTGCGGGAGACAGCCAAGCGGCTGTACCTGGTCTACTCCGCCATCAGCGTCGTGGAGGTGGTGCTGCTGCTGGCCGGCGGGATGTCCCTGTTCGATTCGCTCACCCACACCTTCGGCACCATGGGGACGGGCGGGTTCTCTCCCCGCAACGCCAGCGTCGGCGCCTATGACAGTGCCTACCTGGAGATGGTCATCGCCGCCTTCATGTTCATCGCGGGCGCGAACTTCATGCTCCACTACCAGGCGCTCGCCAAGCGGGACTTCGGGTCCTACCTCCGCGACGAGGAGTTCCGCTTCTATGCCGGCGTGGTGGGCTTCTTCATCCTCACGATCGTGGCCAATCTCATGCTCTTCAGGGTCTACCCGGGCGTTCTGACGGCGCTGCGGCACGCCACCTTCTCCGTGATCTCCATCATCACCACGACGGGGTTCGTCACCGCGGATTTCGAGCAGTGGCCCCCCTATGCGCACTACGGGCTGCTCCTGCTCATGTTCATCGGGGGCTGCGCCGGCTCCACCGGCGGCGCCATCAAGTGCGTCCGGGTCTGGCTCCTGCTCAAGGTCGCCTACGGGCAGATCCACAAGATCATCCACCCCAAGGCCGTGCGCACGCTTCGTTACAACGGCAAGCCGGTGCCGGTCGAGGTCGTGCAGGGGGTGCAATCCCTGTTCGTCCTCTACGTGGGAGTCTTCCTCGTCTCCTCCCTCCTGCTGGCCTGGCTGGGGCTGGATGCCTTCACGGCCCTCTCGGCGGTGGCGGCCACCCTGGGGAACGTAGGGCCGGGCCTCGGCACGGTTGGCCCGGTGGAGAACTACAGCCATTTCCCCCTGCTCGCCAAATGGGTCTGTTCCTTCGCCATGCTGGCGGGGAGGCTGGAGATCTATTCCGTGCTCGTGCTCCTCGTCCCCGAATTCTGGCGGAGGTGACGGGGCCGTCTGCCCCGTCCCCGGCTTGTGTCCTCCCGCAGGCAATCGCCGGTTCCGGCACCAATAATTGTTTGACCGGCCGGAGGATTTCTGGCATAAGACGCTTCGGCAGCACACGATGTCCGGCACGGCCCTGGTCGATCCCCGGAGGGGGAAGAGAACGCGGACCGATGATTCATGGTGCGTCAGGAGAGGGTGTCCCCCCTCGCGCCGTCCGACCGGTGGCACGAGCCAGGAGGGCGGAGAAGCCTGCAGAGTTGAGCTCGGTCGTGGTGCCCCGCGCCGTCCACGCCTTCCGGCGGGCCCCGTAGCGCGCCTCCCCTCCCCGGCGGTCTCACGTTTGCAGTTGTCGTTTCGAGGAAGATGCGTATGTCGCCACCCCAGTTGATGCTGCCGCTGATTGTGTTCATCCCATTTGCGGTGGCCGTCCTGGCCCTGGCCATCGGGCGGCTCGCTGGCTGGCGCACCGGGATCCTCATGGTCCTGGCGGCGCTGGCCTCATTCGTCCAGCTCCTGGCGGCCCTCCGGACCGGCTGGGACGCTCCCCCCCTCACCTTTACCCACGCCTGGATTCCCGGACTGAACGTCAACCTCGCGTTGCGAGGAGACACCTTCGGCCTCTTCTTCGCCCTGCTCATCTCCGGCATCGGCGCCCTGGTGGGTGCCTATTCCATCGCCTACATGCCCAGGCTGACACCCAGCCGACTCGCCCAGTTCTACGCGGCGCTGCTGGCTTTCATGGGTGCCATGCTGGGGGTCGCCCTGGCCGACGACCTCGTCCTCCTCTTCATCTTCTGGGAGGTCACCAGCCTCACCTCGTTCCTCCTCATCGGTTTCTGGTACGAGCAGGAGCCCGCCCGCAAGGGGGCCATGACGGCCCTGCTGATCACGGCCCTGGGCGGCCTGACCATGATGATCGGCTTCATCATCGTGGGGAACACGACCGGGACCTTCAGCCTCAGCACGCTCACACAGGACCCCGTCCTCATCCGCCGCTTGGCCGAGTCCCCCCTCTTTCTGCCGGCCCTGCTCCTCGTGCTGGCCGGCGCCATGACCAAGTCGGCGCAGTGGCCGTTCCACTTCTGGCTGCCCGGCGCCATGGTGGCCCCCACCCCGGTTTCGACCTATCTGCACGCCGCCACCATGGTCAAGGCGGGCATCTTCCTCCTGGGGCGCATGCTGCCCATCTTCGGCGGGACCCCGGCCTGGGCGGGGGTGCTGGTCCCCATCGGGCTCGCCACCTTCCTGCTGGGGGCCGTGCAGGCCTTCCAGGAGAATGATCTCAAGGGCATGCTGGCGTGCGCGACGGTCTCCACCTTGGGCATGATCACCATGCTCTACGGCCTCGGTGCGGCCGACCAGGATGCCCTCCAGATTTTCTCCCACGCCACCTACAAGGGAGCGCTGTTCCTGGTGGCCGGCATCATCGAGCACGCCACCCACACGCGTGACCTCCGGCAGCTCGGCGGCCTGCGGCACCGCATGCCGGTGACCTTCGGGATCTGCCTGGTGGGGGCCCTCTCCATGGCCGGCCTCCCCCCGTTTTTCGGCTTCCTGGCCAAGGAGGCGCTGTACGCCAGTCTCCTGAACGGGTCCGTCGCGAACGGGTGGGTTCCGGCCTGGCTGATCATCGGCCTGGCCATCCTCGCCAATGCCTTCGTCTTCGCCGTGGGATGCCGGATCGTCATCGGAATCTTCCTGGGCCCATCCACGGCGCATACCGAGCACGCCCACGAGGCCGGCCCCGGTCTCTGGCTGCCGGCGGGAGTGCTGGCGGGGGGCGCCCTGCTCCTGGGCGTGATCGCGCCGGTCGCGGGGCATCTGGGGCATCTGGTCAGCCGCTTCTCCTCCGAGTCGCGGGCAGAGCTGCACCTGTCCCTGTTGCCGACCCACCTGGGGCCGGTGGTCCTGAGCCTGATCACCGTCGCC
Organism: uncultured Methylomirabilota bacterium; assembly: GCA_963714585.1. Classification (GTDB taxonomy): domain Bacteria; phylum Methylomirabilota; class Methylomirabilia; order Methylomirabilales; family 2-02-FULL-66-22; genus 2-02-FULL-66-22. Next base: position 75,848 of record CAVQPC010000053.1, on the reverse strand, counting down.
CTGGGCGTGGGGATCTACGTCGCGCGGGCCGCCTTCGCCCACTGGCGCGAGCGGATCAAGCTGCCCACCATGCAGCGCCTCTGGGACGGCCTGCTGGAGGCGGTGACGGCCGCGCGCCGTCGGCCTTCAGCGTCCGCTGGCAGAGCGGCTCGCTGCGCTGGTACCTGGCCGGCTCCCTGACCTTCACCGTGGGGCTCTCCGCATTTGCCCTCGGGCACGCCGGCATCTCCATCCTTCAGGTCCCCATCAGCCTGCAGGAGATGACCTGGTACGGCCTGACGCTCTGCGTAATGCTGGGGATGACGGCCATCCTGGTGGCCCGGTCCAGCACGCGAATCGGCGCGGCCATCGCCCTCACCTCGAACGGCTTCCTCACGGCATTGCTCTTCGTGGTCTACCGGTCCCCCGACATCCTGCTCACGCAGATCCTGATCGAGACCGTCTCGACGATCTTCCTGCTCCTCATCCTCTATTTCATGCCCACGTTCCGGAACGAGGGACTCCCGCCCATCCGGCGGCTGGTCAACCTCGCCGTGGCCGTGGGCGTGGGCGCCGTGATGTTCAGCTTCATCCTGCTCAGCACCAGCCCGCAGTTCCGGGAAGTCCACAACCTCGGGATTGACTATCTGCGCCGCTCCTTCACGGAAGCGGGAGGCGCCAACGCCGTCAACGTCATCATCGTGGACTTCCGGGCCATGGACACCAACGGGGAGATCACCGTCCTGGTCCTGGTGGGCCTGCTGGTGTACGGGCTGCTGCGGGCGCGGAGGAGGGCGGCATGAGCGGCGATCCGATCCTCCGGACGGTAGCACGCTTCGCCGTGCCCCTCACCCTCTGGGTCTCCCTGGTGATCTTCCTGCAGGGCCACAACCTGCCGGGGGGCGGCTTCATTGCCGGCGTCATGGCGGGCGCGGCGGGGGCCATGTATCTGCTGGCCTTCGGGCCGGCCAAGGCGGCGCGGTATCGCTGGTGGAAGGTGTCGGTCTTCGGACTGCTGGTCTCAGTGGCCACCGGCACCGTGCCGTACCTCATGGGGCGCCCCTACATGCAGGACGCCATCTGGCACTTCGACCTGCCGGCTATCGGGCCCTACGAGCTGCCCACGGCCACGTTCTTCGACCTGGGGGTATACCTGATCGTGCTGGGGACCCTGATGACCATTTTCGTGGAGCTGGCCCAGGAGGAGGGACGCTGATGGACCTGCCGATGGCGGCGGTCATCGCGGTGCTCTTTGGCGCCGGGACCTACCTGATCTTGCGGCCCAACCTGATCCGGCTGGTGATGGGCTTCGGCCTGTACTCGAATGCCACAAACCTCCTGCTGATCACCGTCGGGGGGTATACGCGCAACAGTCACGCGCCCTTCGTGGGGCCGGAGACCACGACGGTGGCGGGGTTGATGGACCCCTTACCTCCGGACATCATCCTCACCGCCATCGTCATCAGCTTTGCCGTGAGCGCCCTGACGCTCGTCATCTGCTACCGGGTGTACCTGGATCACGGCACCGACAACCCCCAGGAGCTCCCGGTGGACGACGACTTCGGTCAGCCGGCCGGGGTGCAGGCCGCAGCGGCCGCCCCGACGGGTCGCGGCGACGGGCATGGGCAGATCCAGGGTGCGCTCCGCGTTCTCCCGGCGGGGGAAGGCTGGGCCGCAAGAGGGGATGGCGCACGGGAACGAGAGGCGGATCTTCGATGAACAGCCTGATCCTCCCCATCCTGGTGCCCTTCCTCACCGCCCTCATCCTGGCGCTGCTGAACGGCCACTACCGCCTGGAGAAGGCCGTGGCCCTCCTGTCCAGCCTCGGGCTGACGATCTGGGTGTTCTGGCTGCTGTTCTACGTGGACGCCCACGGCGTCCAGGTCGTGATCATCGGGGGCTGGAAGGCCCCGTGGGGGATCGCCTTCGTCGCCGACCGTCTGACGGCCATCATGCTCTGCCTGTCCACCGGGTTGGGGACCTTGGTGCAGCTCTACTCCTTCTGGACCGTGACGGAGCAGCAACAGCGGTACTTCTTCTACCCCCTGATGCAGGCCGTGCTCCTCGGCGTCAACTGGTCGTTCATCACCGGCGACGTGTTCAACCTGTTCGTCGCCTACGAAGTGATGCTGATGGCCTCCTACGGGGTCATGATGGTGGGCGCCAGCCCGGCCCAGGTTCGCCAGACCCTGAAGTACGTCGCCATCAACTGCATCGGCTCGACGCTCTTCGTGGTCGGCTGCGGGGTGGTCTACGCCACCGTAGGGACGCTGAACATGGCCGACCTGGCGGTGCGCACCGCCCAGATCACGGGGGAACGCGCGGGCATGGTCACCGCCGCCTCCATGCTCCTCCTCCTGGTCTTCGCCCTGAAGGCCGCCGCCTTCCCCCTCATCTACTGGCTGCCCGACTCCTACCCGGTGGTCCCCCCTGGGGTGAACGGGTACTTTGCCGGCATCCTCACCAAGGTGGGCGTGTACTCGCTGCTCCGGGTCTTCATCCTGTGCTTCCAGCAGGAGGGGCACCAGTTCGCCCTGAACGTCCTCCTCTTCCTGTCGGGCCTCACCATGCTGCTGGGCGTGCTGGGGGCGATGTGCCGCTGGGACATCCGGCGGATCCTCTCCTGGCACATCATCAGCCAGGTAGGCTATATGGTCATGGGGATCGGCCTGGCGGGGAGTCCGGACCCCCGGGTGGTGCAGTTGGCGGTGGCGGGCACGATCTTCTACGTGGTCCACCACATCGTGGTGAAGTCCTGCCTGTTTCTGGTGGGGGGCATCGCCGAGCGGGTGAGCGGCTCTCAGGATCTGAGGCACATGGGAGGCATCCTGGGCGTGGCCCCGGGCGTGGCCGGCCTGTTCATCGTGGCCGGCCTCTCCCTGGCGGGGATGCCGCCCTTCTCGGGCTTCCTCAGCAAGTTCGTGCTGGCCCAGGCGGGCCTTGCCGGTGGGAACTACGTGGTGGTCTCCATCGCGGTCGTGACCAGCTTCTTCACCCTGTACTCCATGAGCAAGATCTGGTCCTACGCTTTCTGGCGCGAGCCCCGCCAAGAGCGGGCGCCGCTCACCTATCGGGGCATGATGGCGCCCACGGCGGTGCTGGTGGCCTTCACCATTGCCATGGGCCTGTTCGCCCAGCCATTCCTCGGCCTGGCATCCCGGGCGGCGGACACGCTGACGCAGCCCGAGGAGTACATCCGGACCGTGCTCGGCGCCACGCAGAACCGGCACGCCGCCCTGGCCCAGCCCGCCCCGGCCAGGCTGGCTCGCCTTGAGGAGGGACGCTGATGCTGCGCCGGCTCTTCTTCGCCGTCGCCTACTTCTTCAAGTTCATGAAAGAGCTGACCCTGGCCAACTACCAGGTGGCCAAGCTGGTCCTCTCGCCGGCCGTCAAGCTGAAGCCGGGATTCATCGCCGTCCCGCTCACCGCCAGGACGGATCTCGAGATCACCAGCTTCGCCAACTCCATCACCCTGACTCCCGGCACGATCTCGGTGCACATCCCGGACGACCGGCAGGTCATCGTGATGCACGCCATTGATGTCGGGGACGATCTGGACGCCCTGCGGCAGGCCACCAAGGACGCCCTGGAGGCCCCCATTCTGCGCTTCTTGCGCTAGGACGGATGCCATGAGCCCGTTTCTGGATGTCGTCCTGAGAGTGTGCCTGGTCGCCCTCCTGGCCAGCGGCCTCCTGTGTCTGTACCGGATGGGCATTGGCCCCAAGGCCGCCGACCGGGCCGTGGCCTTCGACGCGCTGGCCATGATCTTCATCGGCGTCATCTGCGTGCTCTGCATCAAGTGGGACTCGGCCCTGTACTTCGACGCCGTCTGGATCCTCATGCTGGTTGGGTTCCTCGGATCAGCCTCCATTGCCAAATTTCTCCAGAAGGGGCGGATCTTCTAATGCCAAGCCTTCACGAAAGCCTCGTCGCCGTCCTGCTGCTCAGCGGCACGTTTCTGATCGGGCTCACGGGCATCGGCCTGATCCGCTTCCCGGACGTCTACTGCCGCATGCACGCAGCGGGGAAGGCCGGCACGCTCGGGGTCATCCTCATCATCCTGGGCATGGTGGTCAACTTCGCCGGCACGGGGCAGGACATCTGGTTTCGGGGCATCCTCGCCATTTTCTTCCAGCTCCTCACCGCGCCGGCCGCCACCCATCTCCTGGCGCAGGCCAGCTATCTGTGCGAGTACCCCCTGTCGGAGCGCACCGCGGTGGATGAGCTTCGGGCCTTCCTGCCCTCCCGGCCGGACGAGGTGTTCAACAAGGAATAGCATCGCACCGGCTCCCCGCAAACCCCTCCCCGGCCGCCAAACAAGCCGCGGGGTGCCTCGAGACCGAGGCACCCCGCGGCTTTCCTCTCAACACGGGGCTTCACTTCCCAGCAATTGTCTCCAGGTGCCTCGCGAGCTCCCCGTTCTCCATCTCGCCCTCGACCCGTGCGATCACCTTTCCGTCCTTGCCGATGAAGAGCGTGGTGGGCGTGGCGTCGATGCCGTACAACTGCGCCACGGTTCCCGCCGCGTCCCTTGCGACCGGGTAGGGCACCTTGTAGACGGCGACGAAGAGGCGAGCCAGTTGCTCTTTGTCCCAGGGCACGCTCACCCCGATGAACACCACGCCCTTGGATCGGTACTTCTCGTATGCCGCCGCCAGAACGGGAGCCTCCCGTTGACAATGCGGTCAGCTCGAGTCCCAGAAATCCAGAACGATGGGCTTCCCCTTGAACTGGTTGAGAGAGATCTCTTTCCCGTTCAGGAGGGGGAGCCGGAAATCCGGCGCCACTTGTCCCGCCTGCACCGCCGCAAAGCCGGCGCTCGCCACCGCCAGCATGCACCCGACCAGCAGTGCAACAACGATTCCGTGTCGCCGTTTTTGGAGCTGTCTTCTCTCCACGTCGTGTCTCTCCTTCGCCCGATCCACGGTCAGCCGTGGCTCGGGGCTTCCGGCGCGGCCCGCACCAACAGGAGCGGCCGGTCGAGCTTCTCCATCACCTTGGGCGTGAGACTCCCCGACCAAAAGGCATCCATGGCCCCCTTGGCGTGGGTGGCCATGACCACAAGGTCGGCATTGACCGCCTTCGCCACGTCCACCAAAGAGGTCACGGGCTCTCCCCGGCTGACATAGCCCGCCGAGGAGACCCCATCTGCCGTCAGCGACCCCGCCATTCCCTGCACATACGCCGCCGCCTCCCGCTCGGCGAGGTCCAGGACCGCCCGCGTGGCCAGGGGCATGAGCGAGCCCGTGGCCGCCTCGTGGCCCGAGAGCGCCTCTGCCGTCGGCACCACCATCACGAGACTGACGGCCGCGTGAAAGGCTGTGGCGAGCCTTGCCGCCACGGGGACCGACGGCTCATGGGCAGAGGTCCCGTCCAGGGGGACCAGGATGTTCCGGCACACAAAGGGCAGCGGTTCCTCACCCCCACTGGGATTGATCAGCAGGATGGGGGTCGTCCCCCGCTGCAGGGCCCGTTGCGCGATGCGGCCGAAGAGGAAGCCCCGCACTCCGCTCCGCCCGTGGGTGGCCAAGACGACCAGGTCCGCCCCCAGTTCCGCGGTGTGAGCCACGAGCGAATCGGCCACGTCTCCCGTCTTGCGCCGATGGACGTGGCACTCCACGCTGAGGTCCCGAAAGACCGGCCGGTGCGCCACGGCATCCAGGTAGGCCTGGGCCCTGTCGCCCTCTGTGAGATGCGGCTGGCCGTGGATCGTCTCGGGCGCGTCGTCCTCGATGGCGTGGAAGAGCGTCACCCGTGCCCTGAAGGCCATGGCCATGGCCGCCGCCGCTGGGAGCACCGACTCAGCCAGGGTCGATCCATCCAGGGGGACCAGGACGTGTCGGACCATGGAATTACCCTCCGCCCCAGAGCGTTTGATACAGCAGAAAGACGTTGAGTGCAACGATCAAGAGCGTCACCAGCCCCGCCACGAGGGTGGTCAGGCGGCGGTTGACGAGCACGCCCATGAGATCGCCCCGGGAGGTGAACTGGACGAGCGGCACCAGGGCGAAGGGAAGGCCGAAGCTCAGGACAACCTGGCTGATGACCAGCGTGCGCGTGGGATCGAGGCCCATGGCGATGACGACGAGGGCCGGGACCATGGTGAATAACCGCCGAAACCAGACGGGGATCTGCCGGTGGATGAAGCCCTGCATGACCACCTGGCCCGACATGGTCCCCACCGTGGAGGAAGAGAGGCCCGAGGCCAAAAGCGAGATCGCAAAGACCCAGCTCGCCGCGCTGCCCAGGAGAGGTGTCAGGGTCTTGTACGCCTCCTCGATGGTCCCGACCGAGGTGAGGCCGGTCCGGAAGAAGGTCGCGGCCGCCATGATGAGCATGGCCATATTGACCAGCCCGGCCACCCCCATGGCGAGGCTCACGTCCACACACTCGAACCGGAAGAGGCGGCGCAGCTCCTCAGGCTTGCGGGTCACGATCCGCCCCTGGGTCAGGGCGGAGTGCAGGAAGATGACGTGGGGCATGACGGTGGCCCCCAGGATACCCGTGGCCAGGAGCACGCTCTCCGAGCCATGGAAGGTCGGCACCACGGAGTGGTAGGCGAGGAGCCCCCAATCGGGGCGGTCGAGGACGGTCTCGATCAGGTAGCAGACTGCGATGACCCCGACCATGGCGCTGATCACGGCCTCCAGCGGGCGGAACCCGTGCCGCTCCAGGGCCAGGATGGCGAAGGTCATCACCCCCGTGAGCAGGCCGGCCGGCAAGAGGGGGATCCCGAAGAGGAGGTTGAAGCCCACCGCCGCCCCGATGAACTCGGCCAGGTCCGTGGCCATGGCGACCACCTCCATGAGCACCCACATATTCCAGACCACCCAGCGGGGGTACTGCTCGCGGCACAGCTCGGCGAGGTTCCGCCCGGTGGCGATCCCCAGCTTGGCGGAGAGCGCCTGCACGAGCATGGCCATCAGGTTGCTGGCCGCGACGACCCAGAGGAGCATGTAGCCGAACTGGGCCCCGCCCTGGATGTTCGTTGCGTAGTTGCCCGGGTCGACGTAGGCCACACTGGCGATGAAGGCGGGCCCGAGGAACGGCCAGAGCCGGCGGTACCAGGCTGCGCGGCTCTGGCCCTGCAAGACTTCGGCAGCGGCGCGAAGCGTCCGCTCGTCCGCGGCCCGGACCTCGGGCGGGGAGTCGGGTGGGACTGCGGGACGTCCCGACGTGTCGTGGCTATCCATGAGACCTCCCCATCCAGATCGGCGGCATCCTGCGGAGAGCGGCGGGCCCCGTCACCGCTGCCGTCCGGTGCGCGCCTCGACCCGGATCTGACGGGCCAGCTCTCGCCCCAAGACGTGCAAGGTCGTGCCCATCCGCAGGGTGATGGGGCCGTCGAAAGGCGCGACCTCGACGACTTCCACGACGGCATCCGGCACCAGGCCGCGCGTGCCGAGGTACCGGAGCACCTCCGCGTTGGCGCCGTTCACCTGGCGGATGATCCCGCGGGTCCCCGCCGCCAGCTCCGAGAGGCGATCGGACGTGGCCGCCGCCACGGTTCCGTCCTTGCCTGGGATGGGCTCACCGTGGGGGTCCCGCGTGGGCTGGCCCAGGGCCTGAAAAATGCGCTCCTCGAACTCCTCGGAAATCACGTGCTCGAGCCGCTCGGCCTCGTCGTGCACCTGGTCCCAACTGTACCCGAGGGCCCTTGCCAGATAGAGCTCCAGCTTCAGGTAATCCAGCATCGCCTGGGTAAGCAACGGCCCCCCGAACTCCGGATTTAGGTTCGCCAAAAATTAACGGGCTTGGCTGCGGCTGTCATGGGTAAATTCCCGTCCTTCGGTTCTCTAATCCGTGGTCTGCTTTGCTACCGGCGGGGACTCCATGTGGTAGCGGAAATCGCAGCAGGGAGCCCCCTCCATGATCGTCTGGGTGCGCGTGAGCCTCAAGTCGGGATTGAATCCCTCGCCCAGCGCGTAGTCCCGCCCGCAGGAGAGCACGCTCCCCAGCTCCGGGATGCCCAGGGCACGGTACATGTCTGCATACCGGCAGCGGGTCACGTTGAAGTCGTAGGTGGTTTCGGTCGCCGAGAGGACCTCGGTCTTTAGGGCATCCCCCTTGACCCAGGGCTCCTTTCCCTGCATGAAGTGCAGCAGGGTATTGCCGCCGAGTTGCTGGGCGAGCGCCTGCCCCTGCTCTCGGGCAATCTCGACGATGACCCGCTTGGCGATGGCCATCACCCGCTCGCGGCCGAACTCCGCCGCGAAGGCATTGAGCATGGGGGCGAGGATGCGCGCCTCGATCTCCCGCCGCTTCAGGACACCGATGTCGTTCAACGTATCGGGTGGTAAAGCACCGGCCATGGCTTCTCCCCCTCAGCCCTGCTGTCTGCGGCGCCGGCCGCCCGGGCTCTTGTCGGGCCTCTCCGGCATGGTTCCCTCGCTGTATCCGTGATGCGCCACGACCTCCTTCAAGCTCCAGTAATCTCCCCCAAAAGGATCGTAGGCCAGGGGCGCCACACGTCCCACGACGACCGTCCCCTCCACGACCACAGCATCGTCCGCGTGCAGGGCGACCACCTCCGCCAGGAACAGCACATGCGAGCCGAGGACCAGGGACTGACGCACCACGCACTCCAGGTTCACGGGACACTCGCGGATGAGCGGGGCCTGCACCTTGAGGCCGGGCAGGGGCGTGAGGTGCGCTCCTGCGAATTTGTCCACCTCTTGCCCGGACGTCGTGCCGCAAAAATCCACCGCCCGGAGGAGCGAGGCGGAGGGAATATTCAGGACGAATTCTCCGCTTTCCCGGATGAGGGCGTAGGAATAGCGCTCGGCGCGCAGGGACACGCTCACCATGGGCGGGGTCGCGCATGCCACGCTGGCCAGGGAAACCGCGAGGATGTTCGGGATGCCCTGCTCTCCCACACAGGAAAGGAGGAGCACCGGGGCCGGCATGAGCAGTGCGCTCGTTTCAAGGGTTACCTTCCGCATGTTCCCGTCACCTCCATCCGTCCGCCAGCCCTTGGCGAGATCTGTCGAATCGTCAGGCTCGACCCCCGGTCGTCACCTCCAGCCCCTCAGACCGACAGGCCGCTCGGCAGCCAATGGCCAATGGCTGACGGCTCACGGCTACGTTTGTAAAGATACTGCGCGTTGTGGGGGGACGCCAACGGATTTCTCGCAGGGTGAGGCTGCAGCGGGCGAAACGACTGGATCATCGACCGTCGCGCGCCGCCTGCGCGGCCACGCGCGTCAGGACCTGCGCCCACGCCGTGGTCCGTTCACTCCGCCTCCCGGTACGCCGTGCTGGGACAGACCTCGCGGAAGGCACAGTAGCTGCACTGCAGATAGCCGGGCGTGGCGGTGAAATCGCGACCCCGGACCCCCCGGGCCACGGCCGCGATCGTGTCCCGTGTCTCCCCCAAGTCCGTCCCGCTCTTCCGCGCACGTCCCACGAGGCCCGACTCCAGGAAGTGCAGCTCCACGGCGTCGGGGATCCGGCCGTGCATCTCCCGGTAGGCCAGAGCGTAGATGGCGAGCTGGAGGCTCTCCCTGGCCTTCCGGTCCGCCTCCTTCTGGTCGCGGACGGCGGAGGATTTGTAGTCGATGATCGCCACGCCGCCCTCCCGCTCGTCCAGACGGTCCCACCGGCCCACCACCCTGGTGGTCCCCAGGAGGAAGGCGAACGGCCGCTCCACGGCCGTCGGAACCGCGTCGCTTAGCTCTTCGGCCGCCACGAATCGGGACAGGACGGCCCGCCCCTCCTCGCGACGCAGGTCCTCGTGCTCGCGGGAGAGGAAGCCGACGGGCTGCCACGCCTCCTCGAAGACCCCCAGCACCTCCGCCTGCATCGCCGCCAACTCCTCGTCCGTCGCCGGCGCAGGCTCCCCGCGGAGGAGCCGCTTCCGCAGGTGGAAGGAGATCGCCTCGTGGAGCGCCTTGCCGTACACCACGGCGTGGTGCTCGCGAATGGGCACACGCAGCACGTGGACGTATTTGTACTTCAGGGGACAGGTCAGGTAGTCGTCCACCTGGTAATGGCTGAGCGCGAGGATCTCGCCCGCCGGAAGCACGCGCAGCCCCTCCGCCGCCTCCTCGACCGCCGGGGCATGGCGGGCGATCGCCTCGGCCGGTGAGGCCTTGTACGGCTTGGGCCCGGCCGGGGGCAGATCCAGGGCCTCCAACACGAACCGGCTCACCTTGCGGGCCCGGGTCCCTCCATAGTCCCGGGCGCTGGTGAGGAACAGCTCCCGCTTCGCCCGCGTCATGCCCACGTAGAAGAGCCGGCGCTCCTCCTGCATGTGGGAATCCCCCGCCGGCAGCGGATCGTGCAGCAGTTCGGCCGGAAGGGCCAGCGGCTCGCGTCGCGTGCGCGAGGGGAAGCGGTCCGCCACCAGCCCCACCAGGAAAACGACGGGGAACTCCAAGCCCTTCGCCTTGTGGACGGTGAGGACCTGGACCGCGTCGGCGTCTTCATCCGCCTCCACTGCGGCAGGGTCATCCCCGCCCTCGATGAGGAGATCCAGGTGCCGGACGAACTGGCCCACGCGATCCTGGTCCACGATCTCGCTGAAGCGGTGGACGATCTCGAAGAAGCGTGCGATGTTGCCCACCCGGATGTCCGCCGCGGGCATCCCCGCCGCCGTCAGCCGCTGCAGGAGGCCGCTTCGCATGAGGAACTGGTACAGCACCTCTCCCGTGACACGCTCCCGCGCCAGGACCACGTAGCCCTTGAGGTCTGTCAGGAGCCGGTCGACGCTGGCTCGGGTCTCCGGGCTCAGGCCGTCCAAACCTGTCTCGTCCCCGAGGTGCTCGAAGACCCAACGGAGCGAGCGATTCATCCGCCGCGCGACGCCCGCGCACTGGGCGAGCTGCCAATCGTCCATCCCGTACAGCTCGGAGCCGGCCAGAAAGTAGAGGCTCACGGTATCCTCGGGGTCGGCCAGGACGCGCAGGAAAGCGAGGAGCAGGCGAATCTCGGGACGGGTGTACAGGCCCTGATTCCCGCTGAACCGCCACGGGATCCCGCACAGGTTCATCGCCCGCAGGAACGGGTCGGCGTCCCGATTGGCCCGGACGAGGACGGCCACAGCGCCGTAGCGCCAAGCCCTGGCCTCGACGCGCTCCGCAATCAGACGCGCCACGGCATCCGCCTCGCTGGAGACCGTATCGTGGTGGAGGTGGCGGGGCGGGGCACCGTCCTCCTCCCGTGCCACGAGGCGCTTGTCGATCGCCTCCCGCACCTCGAGACGATCCGGATCATTGTGGCGGATGAGGCGATACGCGGCGTCCAAAATCGGCTGCGTGGAACGAAAGTTGTCGCGCAGAACGATGCGGCGCGCGTCGGGGAACGCGGCGGTAAAGCCCAGGATGTTGCTAATGGCGGCGCCGCGAAACTTGTAGATGCTCTGGTCGTCGTCCCCGACGACGGTCAGATTATTGCGGGGGCCGGCCAGGAGCCGCACCAACTCCCACTGGGCGTGGTTCGTGTCCTGGAACTCGTCCACCAGGATGTACCGGAAGCGCTCCTGATACGTCTGGAGGCTGCGGGGATGCTCCCGGAAAAGTCGCAGGCACAGCAGGACCTGGTCCCCGAAGTCCACCAGGCCGTGCTCACTCATCAGGCGCCGGTACTCGCGATAGCACGCTGCCAGCTCGGCCTGCTGCTCCGCCTCCTCGGAGAGTGGCGCGTCCTCCGGTGCCGCCGCGGCGCGGGCGTCCAATCCGGCTGCGAAGGCAGCGTACGCCTCAGGCGTCACCGCCTCATCCTTGGCCCGGCTGAAGAGCGTGATCAGGGCCTCGAGATGCCGCGTGGGATCCCCCAGCGGGCGGAGGCGCCGGAGGGGAAGCTTGAACAGGTGCTCCCGGAGAAAAACGGCCTGCTCCGCTCGGGAAAGCACCCGGAAGGCGGTGGTCAGCCCGAGGGCAAGCCCGTCCTCTCGCAGGACTCGGTCGCCGAACGCATGGAATGTGCTGATCCACATGTCGGCGAACCCGTACGGCACAAGGAGGTCCACCCGACCCTCCATCTCTTCGGCAGCCTTGTCGGTGAACGTGAGGGCCAGGATTTCGGAGGGCCGCGCCAGCTTGGCAGTGACAAGGTAGGAGATCCGGCGTGTGATGACGGTGGTCTTTCCCGTGCCAGCGCCCGCCACGATGAGCAGAGGCCCCTCCCCATGGGTGATGGCGGCCATCTGATCCGGGGTGGTGCCTTCCAGGATCGGGGCCAACGCAGGATTCTGCTCATAGAGGATCGTCATCCCGGTGGAGCCTAACACACTTGCCTGGAGCCAGCAAGGGAGGCCACCCCTCTGCCCTTTTCCTGGCTTCTTGACATCTAGATGTAGATGGCGAAACGGATCGGACCAGGAGGGACGAATAATACCAGCAGTGTGGAGAATCTACTATATACATTATCTTTATAAATCAATATGTTACGTATTCCATTACTGATCTAGTTAAAATTCTTCTTGACAGGAGTATAAGTGTCCTGTATTAAGTCTCTAACTGACCGGTTAGTACAATCCTTAAGGATGCCAATGGCGGGAACTCGAGAGCAGATCCTGGACGCGGCCAGCCGCCTGATTCACATCCGAGGATTCAACAACACCTCGATCGACGACATCTTGCGAGAGAGCGGCGTCGGGAAGGGGAGCTTTTATTACTACTTCAAGAGCAAGGAGGAGCTGGGCTTCTCCATTCTCGACCGGAGCCTGAACCGACTCCGGGAGGAGTTGCTCTCGAGCAGTTTCTCCTCATCCAAAGATCCCTGGCGGCAGCTCGAAGATTTCCTTGGCACTCCGGTAGAGCGGGTGCGGCGAAACGGCTGCACCGGCGGATGTCCCCTAGGCAACTTGGCCGTGGAGATGAGCGATATCCACGAAGGTTTCCGCCAGCGTTTAGAGCTAGCCTTCGACGAGTTGCGCTTCCGAATCGAGGCGAGCCTGAAGTCCGCGGAGGCCCAAGGAACGCTCCGACCGGGTACCGATGTTTCTCGGCTGGCGCGCTTCATTCTGGCCGGCCTGGAAGGGGCCTTCCTGCTGGGCAAGCTCCACAAGGACCCTGACGTAATGGCGGGAGTCATTGAGGAGTTGAAGGGGCACGTGGCGCAGTATCGCGTCAGCGAAACGGTGTCCGGGAGCGTGCGAACAGAAGAACCGGCCGTTGGGCGGTGAGCGCGCCGGAGGAGAGTTGGGGCGCGCATTTTGGTGACCCAGCCTATCAGCTGGATGGAGTGGACGATGCCAACGATTGTGGAGTACACGAATCAGAAGCGACCAAGGAACCTCTACCCTGAGCGGATCATTTCTCCACCCCGTTCCGGGCCGTGCTGTTTCACCGATATGCAAGAAATCGGGGAACCGCAAGAAGAGGGTCGCTGGGTCTTTCAGTACAAGCGCTGCCGAAAGTGCGGGTTCGCCGTCCGTGTCATTCTGCGCGAGATCCCGAATGCGGCACTCGCGGCAGAACTCCGTAAGATCCTGGCGAACTCCTTCGTCCGCAACGTTCCGGAGTGAAGGAAGCGGCTTTCCGACCCCTGCTGGAAGGGAAGGGGCCTTCCGAATACCATGCCCGCGGCTGCGGTGGCTATTTTTTCACGCGGCCCCGCCGTCCCCCGGCGCAATCCCGGATGGGTGACCAGGCGGTCGTCCCTCCATCTGCTTCCCGCCCCGCGCGGGTAGGGGGGTGGAAGGGCACCGCGCGCCGTGCCCTGCCCCCCGCAAAACGAATCGTCCCTCGCTCCGAATGCAACGGGAGCGAGGGACGAAGGACGAATCCCGCCTAGGCTCGGCGCAATCAGCCCTCACTCACATCTGGACCCCCTGCTTCTGCAGGGTCACTCCCAACACGCTGTCCAGGGTGGCCAGCGACTTGTTGTAGTCCGTGATGGCCTGGATCTCGTTGGCCTCCGCCGTGGACAATTGGGTCTGGAACTGCAGCACGTTGAATGTCGTGCTGACACCGGCCTCGAGGCGCCGCTGCTCCACCCGGAGCTGCTCCTCCGCCAGGACGCGGGCCGCCCGATTGGCGTCGATCCGCTGGGCGTTGGCCTGGACTGTCCGGACGGCCCCCCGCACCTGCTGCGTGATCTGCAGCTCCAGGTTCTTCAGCGACGTCTTGGCCTGGTCCAGGGTGAGCTGCGCCTGGATGTAGCTGGACTTGGCGGCGCGGTTCCCGAGGGGCACTGTGAGGATCACGCCCACCGAGTAGGAGAGGAAGTGGCTCGATCCCATGCTGCTGATGTCGCCGCCGTAGGTGGTGTCCGAGCCATTCGAGAAGGCGCTGGCGGTCAGGGCGAGATCCGGCAGGAGCTGGTTGCGCGTCAGGCGAAGCGACAGGTCCTTGTTGCTGAGGTCCAGCTTGGCGCTCTTGTACTCGTAGCGGTTCTCCAGGGCCTTCTGGATGTCCTGGCTCAAGTTGACGGGAGTCGGGGCGGAACTCGGGGTGGTGGTCGGCTGGATCTGCTGCTCCCAACTGCCGCTGATGGGGAGGTTCATGATGACCTTGAGGGTGTCCCCCGCATCCTGGACCGCCTTCTCCCCTAAAATGACGTTCTGCACCCCGGCCGCCGCCTGGGCCTGGGCCTGGGTCACCTCCACCGGGGCGGCCACCCCGGCCCGCACCCGCGCCTGGTTCAGCGCCACCAGGTCCTGTGCCAGTTTCAGGGTCTGCCGCGCCACCTCCAGGTTCCGGATGGCGAAGATCAGATCGAAGTAGGCGTTATGCACCTGGAGAATCGTATTGCTCACCTGGAGCCGCAACTGCTCGCGCGAGATGGCCGTGTTGTTCACGGCGATGCGGATGGGGGTCTCGGTCGCCTCGAAGCCGAAGTTCCGCAGGAGGGGTTGGGTGAACGTGAGGCCGAAGCGGCTGCTGAAGGTCGAGGCGGGGGTGTTGTCGGGGTTATGGAAGTACTCGTTGTTGAAGCGCAGCTCGTAGCTGCCCCCCGTCAGGATCTGCTGCCGGAGTCCGGTGTTGTAGTCCCAGGCATCCGACACGAACCGGTTCCCGCTGAAAAACGTCGAGGCGCTGGGGGCCCGGTTATCGCTCCGGGTCAGCTCCAGGAAGGCGCTCGGATCGAACACGGCCTGCTGGCCGATCAGGGCCTGGTCGCTAATCTTGGGGGTGAAGCCCGCGACCTGGATGTCCAGGTTGTTCTTGAGGGCGAGGGCGATGCTGTCCTGGAGGGATAAAGGCATCACGCCGGCCTGGGGAATGAGCGGAGCTGGCGGCACAGTGGCCTGCGCCAGATTCAGGTCCAGCTTCAGGGGCGCCGCGCTGTCCGCCCCAGCCGCGCCCGCTGGTGCGCCGGGGATGGCGGCAACAGCCAGGACCAACGCGACGCCCATCACCACGTTTGTGCATCCTCTCATGGTCGCTCCTTTCACCTCGGCTGTGTTTGCTCGATGCTCCCCGGCAGCAGGGCGCCAGGTCACTGCCGACAATTTCCGGTTCCAGGGCGAGTCCCTTGGATGAGCAGAACAAGGAGCCCGCCTCACCTGCCCGCCTGCCCCTTCGAGGGAATGCCCGAAATCAGCAGTCCTCTTAGAAGTCCCGTACGTTACTTCGGCCATAGGGAGGTGTCAAGGCTCCCGGGCGCTGCTCCCTCAGGCAGAGCGAAGCTCATCGCCGGAATCGAAACACGCAGCCCGGGGGGATGGGAGGCAAGGACACTCGAGATCGAGGCGGCGCCGGACATACCCGGGATAGTGTAGGCTGGCGCGCGGGGCGAGGACGGTCACGGTCGGGGGCTCGATGCATCGGCGGCCAGCGGGGAGGCAGGACGGTCCGATGGCGCATCGCCGCATCCTACCCCACCCGCTGGTCAATCGATCACATCTGGACCCCTTGCTTCTCCAGGGCCACTCCCAACACGCTGTCCAGGGTGGCCAGCGACTTGTTGTAGTCCGTGATGGCCTGGATCTCGTTGGCCTCCGCCGTGGACAATTGGGTTTGGAACTGCAGCACGTTGAATGTCGTGCTGACACCGGCCTGAAGACGGGCCTGCTCTGCGCGAAGCTGCTCCTCCGCCAGGACGCGCGCCGCCCGATTGGCGTCGATCCGCTGGGCGTTGGCCTGGACTGTCCGGACGGCCCCCCGCACCTGCTGCGTGATCTGCAGCTCCAGGTTCTTCAGCGAGGTCTTGGCCTGGTCCAGGGTGAGCTGCGCCTGGATGTAGCTGGACTTGGCGGCGCGGTTCCCGAGGGGCACTGTGAGGATCACGCCCACCGAGTAGGAGAGGAAGTGGCTCGATCCCATGCTGCTGATGTCGCCGCCGTAGGTGGTGTCCGAGCCATTCGAGAAGGCGCTGGCGGTCAGGGCGAGGTTCGGCAGGAGCTGGTTGCGCGTCAGGCGAAGCGAGAGGTCCTTGTTGCTGAGGTCCAGCTTGGCGCTCTTGTACTCGTAGCGGTTCTCCAGGGCCTTCTGGATGCCCTCGTTCAGGTTGAGGGAGATCGGGGCCGAACTCGGAGGCGTGGTCGGCTGGATCTGCTGCTCCCAACTGCCGCTGATGGGGAGGTTCATGATGACCTTGAGGGTGTCCCCCGCATCCTGGACCGCCTTCTCCCCCAGGATGACGTTCTGCACCCCGGCCGCCGCCTGGGCCTGGGCCTGGGTCACCTCCACCGGGGCGGCCACCCCGGCCCGCACCCGCGCCTGGTTCAGCGCCACCAGGTCCTGTGCCAGTTTCAGGGTCTGCCGCGCCACCTCCAGGTTCCGGATGGCGAAGATCAGATCGAAGTAGGCGTTATGCACCTGGAGAATCGTGTTGTTCACCTGGAGGCGGAGCTGCTCGCGCGAGATGGCCGAGTTGTTCACGGCGATGCGGATGGGGGTCTCGGTCGCCTCGAAGCCGAAGCCCTGTAGGAGCGGTTGAGTGAGGGTCAGGCCGAAGCGGCTGCTGAAGGCGGTCAGAACTCCCGTGCTTGCGATCGCGCCCCCGGGATGGAAATACTCGTTGTTGAAGCGAAGCTCATAGGACCCACCAGTCAGGATCTTCTGCCGGATGCCGGTGTTATAATCCCAGAAATCGGCGAAAAACTGTCGGCTGCTGAGGAACGAGGTGATGCTTGGCGCCCGGTTGTCGGTTCGCGTCAACTCCAGGAAGGCGCTCGGATCGAACACGGCCTGCTGGCCGATCAGGGCCTGGTCGCTGATCCTGGGATTGAAGCCCGCCACCTGGATGTCCAGGTTGTTCTTGAGGGCGAGGGCGATGCAGCCCTGGAGGGATAAGGGCATCACGCCGGTTTGGGGAATGGGCGGGGGTTGTGGCGCGGTGGCCTGCGCCAGGTTCAGGTCCAGCTTCAGGGGAGCCGCACTATCTGCGCCAGCCGCGCGCGCCGCTGTGGCGAGGAAGGCGGCTACAGCCAGGCTCAGTGCGACACCCATCATCACTCTTGTGCATCGTCTCATGGTCGCTCCTTTCACCCACGTTGCCATACGAGCACCTCCTGGGGATATTTTGGACAAGGCTGCGGCGCAGATTTCAATCGCTCTCACAGGGGTCTCTTACAATGCTAACAGAAACCCGGCACTCGCGCACGCCCCGCGAGGAGCTTTGTCCCCCCCTACCGACTCTCTCGTGGGGACGCCCAGCACGGATGCACTCTGCCAGTCGACTGTGATTACTTCGCCAACAAGAGGGTGTCAAGGTTTGCGGGGCCGTCGCCTTCATCACTCATAGCGGAGGGCCTCGATGGGATCGAGGTAGGCGGCCTTGCGGGCGGGGTAGTAGCCGAAGAAAATCCCGGTCGCGGCGGAGGCCCCGAAGGCGCCGAGGATGGCTGCGGGCGTCACCAGGGTGGACCAGTGGGCGAGCATTCCGATGAGTTTGGCGCCACCAACCCCGAAGGCGATCCCCAGCAGTCCGCCGATCAGGGCGAGGGTCACGGCCTCGATGAGGAACTGGGTGAGGATGTCGCGGCTCCGGGCCCCCACGGCCATGCGGAGGCCGATCTCCCGTGTGCGCTCCGTCACCGAGACCAGCATGATGTTCATGATGCCGATGCCCCCCACGAGGAGGGAGACCGAGGCGATGGCCCCGAGGAGGAGGGTCATGGTCCGGCTGGACTCGGCCTGCGCCGCGAAGGTCTCGGCGAGGTTTCGCACATCGAAGTCATTGTCTTGGTAGGGTTGAAGGTGATGCCGTTGGCGCAGAAGATCTTCCACCTGCTGCTGGATGCCGGAAAGTAGCTCGGGGGCGGCGCCCTTGATCTGGATCACTCCCACCATGCGCGCATTGGCGGCGGAGACGCCGAGGACACGCTTCTTGGCGGTCGAGAGCGGGATCAGGACCACGTCATCCTGATCCTGGCCCCAGGTCGTCTGCCCCTTTCGGGTGAGCAAGCCGATCACCGTGAACGGCACTTTCTTGATACGGATGATCTGACCGATCGGATCCCCATCGCCGAAGAGGTTCTCCCTCACCGTCTGGCCCAGAACGGCCACCTTGGTGGCGCCATCCATGTCCTCCTGACCGTAGATGCGTCCTGCGGCAAGGTCCCAGTCGCGGATCTGGAGGTAGTCGGGAGCCGTCCCCTGGATGGCCGTGGACCAGTTCTGGTTTCCGAAGACGATTTGGGCGACGCCTCGCATGGATCCGCTGGCGGTCACCACCCCAGGGATCTCGACGGTGATGGCCTTGGCATCGTCCTCGCTCAAGGTCATGGTGGAGCCGAACCCCATACGCATCCCCCCGCTCGTCTGGGACCCCGGGAGGACCATCAGGAGGTTCGAGCCAATGCTGGCGATCTGCTCCTGGATGCGCGCGGCCGCCCCGCTCCCCACCGCCACCATGGTGATGACCGCGCTCACCCCGATGATGATCCCGAGCATGGTGAGGACGGCGCGCATCTTGTTCACGCGGAGGGCCCGCAGGGCGATCCGGATGTTGGCGAGAACGTCCATCCCCATCTTCTCTGCCTCCTCCTCCCGTCAGGCCCACGCCGCCAGCTCGGCGGCCGCATCCCGCGGAGCCGCGACCGGCTCGTCCTTCACGATGCGGCCGTCTTTGAACAGGACCACCCGCGAGGTGTACGCGGCGATGTCCGGCTCGTGCGTCACCAGGATCACGGTGATGCCATGCTCCCGGTTGAGTCGCTGGAAGATCGCCAGGATCTCGATGCTGGTCTTGGAGTCCAGGTTTCCCGTGGGCTCATCCGCCAGGAGGATCGGCGGGTCGTTGATGAGCGCCCTGGCGATGGCCACGCGCTGCTGCTGCCCGCCCGAGAGCTGGTTCGGATGGTGGTGCTCGCGCCCCTGGAGCCCGACCTGGTGGAGGCGCGCCAGCGCCCGCGCATGCCCGTCCTTCGGCATGCCGCCATTATACAGCAGCGGCAGCTCCACGTTTTCCAGGGCGCTGGTCCGAGGCAGGAGGTTGAAACCTTGGAACACGAAGCCCAGCTTCTTGTTCCGGACGCGGGCGTGTGCGTCGCGGGTCATGGCGCTCACGAGCTGCCTGTCGAGCCGGTAGGCCCCCGAGGTCGGCGTGTCCAGGCAGCCGAGAATGTGCATGAAGGTGGACTTCCCCGAGCCCGAGGGGCCCATGATGGCCACGAACTCTCCGGCCTCGATGCCGCACGTCACCCCCTGGAGGGCGGCCACCGCCACCTCGCCCGTCTGATAGGTCTTCTGGAGATCCTCTACCTCGATGAGTGCCATGTCATCCTTCGACTTTGGGCCTGCGGATTTCGCGGGGCCGGCGCCCTCCTCGTTTCCTGCCGCGGGATGGCTTCAGAGCCGGAGGCGCGGCCCGCCAGCCTGCCCGCCGGAGCTTCCCCGGGCTGCCCCGCCCGAATTGATGATGACCGCCTCGCCTTCCTTCAGCCCGGCAACGACCTCGGTCTTCTCCCCGTCGCTGAGCCCGGTCTGGACCCAGCGGGCCACCGGCGCCCCGTCCTGCAGGACCCAGAGCCGCTGGCGGCTGGAATCGGCCGACGCCCCGCCCCCCTTCCCTGCCGCATTCTGGCCAGCGGGACCGGTGCCCTGCCGACCCGCACTGGCCACCTGGACAGGTCCGGAGCCTTGCGATCCGTTCGAGCCGGCGGCATTCACGCGGACGCGAAACGCCATGTTCGGAACCAACAGGACCTGGTCGCGGCGCGCCACCAGAACCTTTACGTTCGCCGTCATCCCCGGCATCAGCTTGAGGTCGGGGTTCCCCACCACCACCACGGCATCGTAGGTTACCACGTTCTGGACCACCTGAGGAGCCTGGCGGACCTGCGCGATCTTCCCATGGAACTCCTGGCCAGGGAAGGCGTCCACGGTAAATGAGGCGTCCTGTCCCAGGGCCACCTTGCCCACATCCGCCTCATCCACGTTGGTGTCCACCTGCATCTTCGTCAGGTCCTGGGCGATCAGGAAGAGCGTCGGGGCCTGCAGGGACGCGGCCACGGTCTGGCCCACATCCACGTTGCGGGCCACCACCACGCCGTCCACGGGCGCGCTGATGGAGGTGTTGTCCAGATCCACCTGGGCCTGCGCGAGGGCGGCCTGCTTCAGCCTCACCTGCGCCTCGGCCGAGGCGAGCTGGGCCCGCGCCACGTCGAGACTGGCCTGGGCGGCACGGACATTCGCCTGGCCGGCCTCGAGGTCGGCGATGGCCGAGTCGTGCGTGGCCTGAGCGGTATCCCGCTCCTCCGCCGAGATCCCTCCCTCCTGGAACAACTGGACGCGGGATTCCCATTTGGTTTTGGCGTCCTGGACCGCCACCTGCTGGCGGATGACGTTGGCTTTCGCCGTGGCGAGATCCGCCTCGGCCTTGACCACCGCGGCCTGCTGGTTCAGGACCGTCGCCCGGGCGCTCTCCACGTCCGCCTTGGCCTGATTGACCTTCGCCTCGAAGGTGGCCGGATCAATCCGGGCGATGAGCTGACCCTTCTTCACCGGGGAGTTGTAGTCCACACGCAGTTGCTGGATCGTCCCCGAGACCTGGGTGCCGACCTGGACCGTGATCACGGCATTCAAGGTCCCGGTGGCCGAGACGGTGGCCTGGATGTCCCCCCGGGTCGCAGGAACGGTCGAGAATTGGGGCTGCTCTCGACCGTTCAGGAGGGCGAAAGATCCCATGCCCGCGACGGCCAGCACCAGGGCCGCCCCCAGGATAAGGGTCTTCCGATTGGACTTCACGAGCCGCTCCAGCCGAAGGCGCGGCCCCGCCCCATCCAGCGGTGTTCCATGCCATTCCGCAACGCGGCCCACTTGATCAACTGTTCCGGCGTGAGCTTGGACCGGACGTTCAGCCGGGTCTGCAGGCTTTGGTCGAAGAGCTTGTCGTGCAGCATCTTCATCTGGGCCGCCGCCGCCTGGATCGCATTCGGATCGGCCGTCGGCAGGGCCAGCAGGGTCCGGAGTTGCCGCTTCGCGGCGCGCAGCGCCTGCCCATCGGCCCGAGCGGCGGTCCGCTGATTCTGTAGGAGGGTGCGGATCTCGGAGATCTGCTGATCGCTGAGGCCCAGTTGCTCCTGCATCCGGTGCCAGAAGATCTGCCCCATGGCGGCGCGATCGTCGGGGGTGAGGAGCGGCTGGCGCTGGGCCGGGGGCGTGGGGGCCTGCTGGGCCACGGCGGTGCCGGACCCCCCTGCCGCGACCCCCAGGACCAGCGCCCCGGCCAGCAGCCATGTCTGGTATCCTGTTCGTCGGTTCATGGGTGACTCCTTTGCTGAAAGAGGTTCGCGTTTCGCGGTGGGTCTGGGCCGCGCTTACACCTCCTTAATACGGGTCCATCCCCCTCGCCGTTTCACCCAGGAGAATCTTTCCTCACCTGGGAACAGGAATAGGGATATGGATCTCCACAGGCGGGAGCGCCGCGAGGGTGGGAGAGGCTCCGCCGAGGCACTCTGCACGTCCGGTTTCAGATTGTTGGTGGAAAACATTGACGGCGTCTCCTTCGCCGATTAATATTCGCAAGGCTAACTATTAGGGAGGCATCAAAATGGCGCGAGTGGTGCGGCTGAAGGTCGAGAGCCAGGCGGTGCGAGGCGCGGCGGCTGAGCCGAGCCCCGAGGAATGCGCACGAGCCGTCATGGAGGCGGTCCCTTTGGTGATGCGCTTCCTCCGCGGCGAGATGCGCCGGCAGCGGGCCTCGCACCTCTCCGTCCCCCAGTTCCGGGTGCTCGCCTTCCTCACCCGCCACCCCGGGGCCTGCCTCTTCGCCGTGGCGGACCATCTGGGGGTCGCGCGGCCCACCGCCTCCATCCTCGTGGACCGGCTCGTGCGACGCGGCCTCGTGACCCGAACCGACGACCCGGAGGAGCGCCGGCGGATCGCCCTGCGGCTCACCGCCGCCGGCGCCCGGCACTTCCAGCAGGCGCGGGAGGCCACCCGCGCCTGGCTGGCGGGCGTCCTGCGAGGCCAATCGCCCTCCTGCCTCCAGCAGATCGCGCAGGGGGTCACGCTCCTGGGCGAGACCTTCAAGGCCTTGGGCGATGGAGGCCACGATGGGAACTGAGATGCGCGCGGCGGAGGCCCCCCAGACCCTCTCGGAAAGCGAGCAGGCCCTGGTCGCCTCGGATGCGGCCGCCGTCGAAGTCTTCGCCTTGACGCGACGTTTCGGCACCATCCTCGCCGTGGATCGGCTGACCCTGGACGTCCCGGTGGCCTCCATCTTCGGACTGCTGGGCCCCAACGGGGCCGGCAAGAGCACGGCCATCAAGATGCTGACCACCCTGCTCCCGCCCAGCGAGGGCACCGCCCGGGTGGCGGGCTTCGATATCATCCGGCACCCGCTGCCGGTGCGCCGCCGCATCGGCTACGTCCCGCAGCTCCTCTCCGCGGATGGGGCCCTCAGTGGGGAGGAGAACCTCGTCCTCACCGCCAAGCTGTACGGGATCCCCCGCGTGGAGCGCGCGCCGCGCATCCAGCGGGCCCTGGAGTTCCTGGGTCTGGTCGAGGCCCGCGACACACTGGTCCGGCACTATTCCGGAGGGATGATCCGGCGGCTGGAGATCGCCCAGGCCATGCTCCATCGACCGGCCGTCCTCTTCCTGGACGAGCCCACGGTGGGGCTCGATCCGGTGGCCCGGCGGGCGGTGTGGGAGCACGTCCGTGCCCTGCGCGGGGAACTGGGCACCACGATCCTCCTCACCACCCACTACATGGAGGAGGCGGACGAGCTGTGCGATCAGGTGGCGATCATGGACCAGGGATGCGTGGCGGCCGTGGGCGCGCCCGCGGCCCTCAAGGCCGCCACCGGGCCTGCCGCCACGCTGGAGGAGGTCTTCGTCGAGCGCATCGGCCATGGCCTGGAAACCGGAGGAGGCTACACGGATGCGGTCCGCACCCGCCGTACCGCTCGCCGGCTGGGCTGATCGCACCCGCCCGCGGGAGTTTTGCCAGCAGACGCTGGCGGTGGCCGAGGCCGAGATCCGGAAGCTCCGCCACGACCCGCTGGAGCTGCTGACCCGCGCCGTGCAACCCACGCTCTGGCTGCTGATCTTCGGGGAGGTGTTTACCCGCGTGCGGGACATCCCCACCGGCGGGCTCCGGTACCTGGACTTCATGGCCCCGGGGATTTTGGCCCAGAGCGTGCTGTTCATCGCCATCTTCTACGGGATCTCCGTCATCTGGGAGCGCGACCTGGGAATCTTGCACAAGCACCTGGTCAGCCCCGCCTCCCGCGGGGCGCTGGTCCTGGGGAAGGCGGTCTCGGCGGGCGTCCGGGCCCTCTGCCAAGCGACCATCGTGTATCTGCTCGCCCTCCTGATGGGGATCCATGTCCAGTGGAGCCCGGGCGCCATCCTGGGCGTGGGCCTCTTCATCGTGCTCGGCGCGGCGGTCTTCTCCACGCTCTCGCTGGTGGTGGCGTGCCTGGTGAAGACCCGGGAGCGCTTCATGGGGATGGGCCAGGTCCTCACCATGCCCCTGTTTTTCGCCAGTAACGCCATCTATCCCTTGGCGCTCATGCCGCGGTGGCTGCAGCTCGTCTCGACCGTGAATCCGCTCACCTACCAGGTGGACGCCCTGCGGGCCCTCATGATCCAGGGCGGCCAGAGCGTCTTCGGCCTCGGCGCGGATCTCGGGGTGCACGTGCTAATGCTCACGCTCCTTGTGGGCTTGGTGGCGAGGCTGTATCCGAGTATTATCAATTGATCGTTCGCCGGCCGGCCCTCCGGCCGGCGACTCGATCCCCGAGCGGAAACGCTCTCCATACAATCGGCGTATTCCAGTACAAGTACCAGCGACTCGACATCCCGGGGAGGGGAAGAATCGTGAGCGCGAACCGTCTCACTGCCTGGCGGTCCCAACAACCATCCCACCATTCTCGGTTCCTGGCCGCTGTCGCCGCCATGGCGCTGATCGTGGCAGTGACGGTCGCCGGCTGCTCGGTCGGCTCCTCGGATCAGGCCCAGGCCAAGACTCCCGCGCGACAGGAGGGTATCCCGGTCACCGCGGCCAGCGTGGAGAGCCGGGCCGTGCCCATCGACGTGCGCGCCATCGGCAACGTGCAGGCGTACACCAACGTGACGATCAAAGTACTGGTCGACGGCCAGGTAACCCAGATCGCCTTCCACGAGGGGCAAGACGTCAAGCAGGGAGACCTCCTCTTCGTCATCGATCCTCGTCCGTACCAGACGGCCCTCGCCCAGACGCAGGCGAAACTCGGCCAGGACCAAGCACAGGCCCAGCAGACCCAGGCCAATCTGGCGCGCGATATGGCCCAACTGGAGAATGCCCGGATCGAGGAGAAGCGTTACCAGGACCTGGTCCAAAAGGGGTACATCTCTTCCGAACAGTACGATCAAGTGCGGACCAACGCCCAGGCCATGCAGGCCACGGTGGCGGCGGACCGGGCGGCCATCGAGAACGCGGGGGCTGCCGTGCGGGCGGATGAGGCGGCCGTGGAGAAGGCGCGCCTCGATCTCAGCTATACCAAGATCTATGCGCCAATCTCCGGCCGGACCGGCAACCTCCTCGTGCACCAGGGAGACATCGTCAAGAACAACGACACGTCCCTGGTGGTCATCAACCAGGTCCACCCCATTTACGTCGCCTTCGCCGTCCCCGAGCAGGTGCTCCCCGAGATCAAGCAGTACATGGCGCACGGGGCCCTCAAGGTGGAGGCCCTCGCCCCCAATTCCACGACGCCCCTGGCGAGCGGCCAGCTCAGCTTCATCAACAACACGGTGGACCAGGCCACGGGGACGATCCAGTTGAAAGGCACTTTCCAGAATCCCGAAAGCACCCTGTGGCCGGGGCAGTTCGTCAACGTGGTCCTCACCCTCTCGACCGTGCCGGACGCGGTCGTGGTGCCCACTCAGGCTATCCAGACGGGCCAGCAGGGCCAGTACGTCTTCGTGATCAAGCCCGACTCGACCGTGGAGTCGCGTCCCGTGGACGTGGCCCGGACACTTGATTCCCTCACCGTCGTGGCCAAGGGCCTCTCGCCCGGCGAGCGCGTGGTGGCCGACGGGCAGCTCCGACTCTACCCCGGGGCCCAGGTGTCTGTTCAGCCCAGCGCGGCGGTGGCGGCAGCCGGGGGGCCCACGCCATGAGCATCCCCGAGCTGTTCATCCGCCGGCCCGTCATGACCACCCTCGTCATGCTGGGCATTCTCCTCTTCGGGGTCATGGGCTACCGGCTCCTGCCGGTGAGCGACCTGCCCAACGTGGATTTCCCCACCATTCAGGTCTCGGCGATCGCTACCCGGGGCCAGCCCCGAGACCATGGCCTCGGCCGTGGCGACCCCGCTGGAGAAACAATTCTCCACCATTGCGGGCATCGACAGCATGACCTCCACCAGCGCGCTGGGGACCACCCAGATCACGCTCCAGTTCACCCTGAGTCGGAATATCGACGCGGCGGCCCAGGACGTGCAGGCGGCCATCACCGCTGCCCAGCGGCAACTCCCTCCCGACATGCCGAGCCCGCCCACCTACCAGCAAGGTGAACCCGGCGGATGCACCCGATCCTCTACCTTGCCCTCAGCTCGAGCACGCTCCCCCTCTCCACCGTGGACGAGTACGCCGAGACCACCATGGCCCAGCGCATCTCCATGGTGAGCGGCGTCGCCCAGGTGGCGGTGTTCGGCTCGCAGAAGTACGCCGTCCGCATCCAGCTCGACCCCACGGCCTTGGCCTCGCGGGGGATCGGCATCGATGACGTGCAGGCGGCGATCGCGAAGGCCAACGTGAACCTGCCCACGGGGACGCTGCAGGGCAGCAACCAGGCCTTCACCGTCCAGGCCACGGGGCAGCTCACGGACGCCGCCGCCTACCGCCCGCTGATCGTGGCCTACCGGAACGGCTCCCCCGTGCGCCTCGACCAGCTCGGCCGAGTCATCGACAGCGTCCAGAACGACATGGTGGCCACCTGGCACGATAACACCCGGGCCATCGTCCTGGCCATCCAGCGGCAGCCCGGCACCAACACGGTGGAGGTCGTGGACTCGATCCGCAAGCTCCTCCCCACCTTCCGTGCCGAGCTCCCCGGCGGCGTCGCCATGAGTGTCCTCTATGACCGCTCCGAGTCCATCCGCGCCTCGGTGACCGACGTGAAGTTCACCTTGCTCCTCACCATCGCTCTGGTCGTCCTGGTGATCTTCCTCTTCCTCCGGAACGTCTCCGCCACCGTGATCCCCAGCCTGGCGCTGCCCATGTCCATCGTGGGAACCTTCGCCGTCATTTACGTCCTGGGCTTCACCCTGGACAACCTGTCCCTCATGGCCCTCACGCTCTCCGTGGGCTTCGTGGTGGACGATGCCATCGTCATGCTGGAGAACATCGTCCGGCACATGGAGCACGGGGAGGGCGTCTTGGAGGCGGCCCGCCACGGCTCCCGCGAGATTGGCTTCACCATCCTCTCCATGACCCTGTCGCTGGCCGCGGTGTTCCTCCCCGTCCTGTTCATGGGGGGGATCATCGGCCGCCTCTTCCACGAATTCGCGGTGACCGTCATCTCGGCTATCCTGGTCTCCGGTCTCGTGTCCTTGAGCCTGACCCCCATGCTCTGCTCCCGCTTCCTGCACCCACCCGGCGTGGAGCGGCACGGCCGGCTCTACACCTGGACCGAGCGGGGCTTCGAGCACGTGCTGGCGGTCTACCGGCGGACGCTGGGGTGGGCCCTGGCCCACCGCCGGGTCATCCTGGCCATCTTCGTGCTCTCCCTCGTCGGCACGGGGTACCTCTTCGTGGCGGTGCCCAAGGGCTTCATCCCCAGCGAGGACACGGCGCAGGTCTTCGGCTTCACCGAGGCCGCCCAGGACATCTCCTTCGATGCCATGGTGCGCCACCAGCAGGAGGTGGCCGCCATCGTGCGGCAGGATCCCAACGTCGAGACCTTCATGTCCAGCGTCGGGGCTGCCGGCCCGAATGCCACCGGCAACACCGGCCGCATCTTCATGCACCTCAAGCCCCGGAGCGAACGGAAGCTCTCGGCCGACCAGGTGATCCAGGAGCTGCGGCCCAAGTTTGCCAAGCTGGTCGGCATCCGGGTCTTTCTCCAGAACCCCCCGACCATCCGCATCGGCGGAAACCTCACCAAGAGCCTCTACCAGTACGCGCTGACCGGCCCGGACACCAAGGCCCTGTACCAGTTGGCCCCACAGATGGAGGCGAAGATGCGGGCACTGCCGGGCCTCCAGGACGTGACCTCCGACCTGCAGATCAGCAGCCCGCAGGTCACGGTCCAGATCGACCGAGACAAGGCCTCGGCGCTGGGGGTGACGGCCGACCAGATCGAGAACGCCCTCTACGACGCCTACGGCACCCGGCAGGTCTCCACCATCTACACCCCGACGAATGAATACTGGGTGATCATGGAGCTTTTGCCCCAATACCAGCGGGACCCCGCCGCCCTGTCCATGCTGTACATGCACTCGGCCAGCGGGCAGCTCGTTCCCCTGAGCGCCGTGGCACGCATCACGCGCGATGTGGGTCCCCTCACGGTGAACCACCTGGGGCAGCTCCCGGCGGTCACCATCTCCTTCAACCTGCGCCCCGGCGTACTCGCTGGGCGATGCGGTGACGGCGATCCAGCAGGTGGCGCGGGGCACCCTTCCGGCCACCATCACCGGGACATTTCAGGGGACCGCCCAGGCCTTCCAGGCGTCCCTGCAGGGTCTCGGGCTTCTCCTGCTGATGGCCATCCTGGTCATCTACATCGTGCTGGGGATCCTCTACGAGAGCTTCATCCATCCGCTCACCATCCTCTCGGGCCTCCCCGCCGCGGGCTTCGGCGCGCTGCTCACGCTCCTGCTCTTCCACACGGACCTGAGCATCTACGCCTTCGTGGGCATCATCATGCTGGTGGGCATCGTGAAGAAGAACGCCATCATGATGATCGACTTCGCCCTGGAGGCAGCAGCGCAAGGGTCTGGACGCCGCCGAGGCCATCTTCCAGGGCTGCCTCCTCCGCTTCCGCCCCATCATGATGACCACCATGTCGGCCCTCATGGGAACGCTGCCCATCGCGTTCGCCACGGGCCAGGGGGCCGAGGCGCGCCGCCCGCTGGGCCTCGCCGTGGTGGGCGGCCTGATGGTGTCCCAGCTCCTGACCCTCTACATCACGCCGGTCATCTACCTCTACATGGAAGGCGCTCGCGACTGGGTCGCGCGACACCTGCGGCGGCAGGCGAGGACCAAGGAGGAGCCGCCCAGCCAACCGCCGGCAGGCTGGCCGCACGAGGTCACCTGGGGCAAGTAGTCTCCGCAGCCAGGTGTGCAGCGGATTGCCTGATGCGGGCCGAAAAAGAAAGCGAGTGCAGAATTACCGCGGGGCGTTCCTCACCGGATTCCGCAGGGCACCGATTCCCTGGATCTCCAGCACCACCTCATCCCCCTCCCGCAGGAAGCGCGGCGGCTTCCGCATGAAGCCCACGCCGCCGGGCGTCCCGGTGGCGATGACGTCCCCGGGCTCCAGCGTGACGATGTGCGAGCAATAGGCCACGATGTCCTGCACCGTGAAAATCAGGTGCTTGGTGTTCGAGGCTTGCAGGACATCCCCGCTCACCGTGCAGCGGATGTCGAGCGCGTGGGGATCGGGGATCTCCTCGGTCGTCACCAGGGCAGGCCCCAGGGGAGCGAAGGTGTCGAAGGTCTTGCCCGCCATCCACTGCCCGCCCGGTTTCCTGAGCTGGTAGTCCCGGGCGCTCACATCGTTGAACGCGGTGTAGCCCGCCACATGGCGCAAGGCGTCCGCCTTGGCGATGTCGCGCCCCCGGCGGCTGATGATGCAGGCCAGCTCGACCTCGTAGTCCACCTCCGAGGAGACGGAGGGCAGCAGGATGGGATCCCCTGGGCCGATGATGGCCGTGGCGTACTTGGAGAACAGGGGAGGCTCTGGCGGGATCGGCGTCTTGGTCTCCTCGGCGTGGTCGCGGTAGTTGAGGCCCAGGCAGATGATCTTCCGCGGGTTGCCGATAGGCGCCCGCAGGCGCACGGCATGCGCCGGGTGTGCCAGCGCACGGGCGAACGGCTCCCCGGCGTGTGTGGCCTGGCGGGCGAAAGCCAGCACCGCCTGGGCCCGAGGCAGGCTCTCCTCCCATCGATCCAGAAACCCCAGCATGTCCGCGGGCAGCTCGCGGTCAGCCTGCCCCTGGAAGTCCCAGGCCCCCTGCGTCGCCAGAAGCAGGGCGTAGCCCCTGTTCATGTCGACCACTGCCCCAGCCTGCTCCGCACCCAAACGACTCACCCCCTGGTACTCGAATGTCACCAGGCGCATGACCCTCTCCTTTCCACGCCAGGGGCGCGGGGCGCTGTGCCCCTGGCGGTGATCCCTCCTGAACCTCGGTCTCAGGCGACGCGGTAGCGCTCCAGGATCGTCTCGTCGATCGTGATCCCGAGGCCCGGCCCCCCCGGCACGGTGACCCGGCCGTGCTCGAACCGGACAGGCTCGTGTGACAGCTCGTCTCGCAGTGGGCTGGGGTTCCGGTCGAACTCCAGCAGCGGCTCCTGGTAATACGGCGACGGGTTCGCCGTGGGCGGACAGGGCGTCAGCGCCGCCAGGATGTGGAGCGACGCCGCCAGTCCCACCACCGAGCCCCAGACGTGCGGGAAGTACTGCACGCCGAAGGCGCGGGCGAGGGCCGCCGTGCGCATGCACTCCGTGATCCCGCCGCAGCCGCAACGGACGTGATCCTCATGGCCAGTCCTCTCCTGGAGGCGCAAGTGACGCGGGCCACACGTTCGCCTACTGGCCCGGTTCTTGTCAAGGAGGGAAAACGGCTGTGCCCACCCGGCGGACGGATGGGCACGCGATGGGATGTCAAAAGCGCCGGAGAGATCTGTCGGCGTACCGTCGATCAAGCGTGGCGGGGTTAGTCTGTCCCCATCCCGTCGTCGGACTGCTCGACCGCCAGGAAACGGCTGGCGAGTGCGGGCGACATCTCTCCCCCAGCCCAGGGGATGGTCTCGGCTTCCGGCTCGTGCCGAACGGCCTCGGGGAAGATCGGCAGATAGCGGACTGCCAAGCCGAAGAGCCCGAAGCCCATGGCCACGAGCGCCAGGGAGACCGCGATCTCCATCCAGGAGGGGAAGTAACTCACCCCGACCGCCCGCTCCATCCCGGTGATGCTGACGTTCAAGCGGTTCGTCACGAATCCCAGGATCACCAGGAAGGCGCCCGTGACCAGCCCCGACTGTCGAGTGCGGATCTTCGGGATGGCGAGAAGCACGATGGGCAGGAGCACCCCCAGCCCCATCTCGAGCAGGAACATGGAGCCCTCGTAACCGGGCCGCCGCAAGCCGGCCAGCGCCCCGCGGCGGGCGAGGTCTTGCAGGCGCAGGATTCCGTAGACGCTCAGGACCACGACGATGGTGCGTCCGAGCGGCTCCAGCAGTTCCATCTCCAGATGCCGGCGGAAGGCCCGCTGACTGAGGTAGGACTCCACGATGACCATGGCCAGGCCCACCGCGATAGCGGAGATGAAGAAGAAGACGGGGAGGAGCGGCGAGTACCACAGGGGATGCAGCTTCTCCGGAACGATGAGAAACAGCGTGCCGAGGGAGGACTGGTGGAGCGTGGAGAGGATCACCCCCACGATGACCAGTGGCACGGTGATGGCCCGCACGATCCGCCGCGGTCGTTCCAGGTTGAGGCGCTCGAAGACGACTGGCGAGAATTCCAGCGCCAGGACGCTGGAATACAGCATCACGCACCAAGCCACCTCGAACATCACGGAGTGCGGGTTCCACATGATGAGGGCGTGCCAGATCCGTTGCGGCTGTCCAAGATCGAAGAGGAGTCCCAGGACGACCAGTTGATACCCCAAGAAGGCGGTGAGCACCGTGGGGCGGGTGATGGGGGCGAACTGCTTCAGGTTGAAGAGGTAGACGCTGGCGGTGATGGCGAAGCCTCCCGCCGCCAATCCCACACCGCACAGGACGTCGAAGCCAATCCACAGCCCCCAAGGAAACTGGTCGCTCAAGTGGGTCGTGGCGCCCAGCCCGCGCGTGAACCGCAGCAGCGTCACAACGCCGCCGCTGAGGACGAGGCCCAGGAAAATCAGTTTCCAGAAGGTGAGGCCGGACTCGTGTTGTGCGCTCCGCATCGCCGGACCCTTTCTCCTTCGCACCGCGCCCTCACTGGGGATCCCGTTCTCGCGAGGCGGCCTCTTTGGCCAACACCTCCTGCACCATGGTCCGCCGGTTGGTGATCCACCAGATGCCGTACAAAAGCGCGCCCCCCACCACCGCCAAGTCGGGGACGCGGGAGAGGACCCGCCAGGTGAACTGCGGGAGCGGCTGGAGCGGCAGGTCGGGGCGAAAGCCCAGGCTCGTGAACGGAACGCTGGACAGCATCAGCACCGAGGTTCCGCCGACCTCTTCCAGGCCGTAGATCCGGGGCACGTAGGATTGCGGAGCTGCCTGGAGGCGCGCCCGGGCAGTCCGGATCATCTCGTCGCGGTCCCCGAAGAGGGTGGCCCCGGTGGGGCACACGGCGGCGCAGGCCGGCGTCTGGCCGGCCTGGATCCGATCGGCGCACATCGTGCATTTCTGGACGATGGGCGCCGTCCGGTCCCACTGGTACTTCGGGACGTCGAAGGGGCAGGCCATGATGCAGTACCGGCAGCCGATGCACCGGCTGGCGTCGTAGAGCACGGGGCCGCCCGGATCCTTGTGGAAAGCCCCCACAGGGCAAACCGAGGCACAGGTGGGCGATTCGCAGTGCATGCACATGCGCCGGACGAAAGCCCTGTCTCGCTGCTCCACCACCGTCCAGGTATAGGCCGTGAGCTTGGGATCGATGGTCACCGGGAGATCGTTCTTCTCTTTGCACGCCGCCACGCAGCCTTCGCACCCGACGCACTTGGTGGCATCGAAGAGGATCGCCCCGCGTCGCAGAGTCATGCTGTCTTCCCTATCCCGCGTGGCAGCGGGTGCACGTCGCGGGGTCCGAGGGCCCGAAGGCCATCTGGCCATTGTGGCAGGCGCCGCAGGATTCCCCCGCCTCCATGACGGCGTGCGTCACCTGTCGCGTGGGCCGAAGGATGGGGAAGAGCTTCACGTGGCAGGCCGTACACTTGTCCGTGAAGGCGACGTGGGAGTTGTGACTGAAGACCACCTTTCCCGGACTGCCCGCGGCCTTGGCATACACCAGATCCCGCGGCAGGTGGATTGGCTGCGCGGCTGCCTGTGCAGCCAGGGCCAGCGCCGCGGCGGCGACCACGACCAGTCCGAACCCTCCGATGCGTCTCACCGTCGTTCCCTCCGATCGCCCGTCCCGACGACATGGAGCGTCTGACGCGGCACCCTCCGTCCCTAAGCGCCCAGGAACTTTGACTGAAAGGACTTCCAGCTCTCCTCGTCGAGGCACTCCAGCAGCCCGTCCGGCGTCAGGCCGCCGTCCGCCGCCGTGGCCCCCACCAACGCATCCTGATGCACGGCCAGGATTTCGCGGAGGAACTGCTCCAGCCGGGCGAGCTCGCCCTTGAGCCAGGTCAGGGCCCCCTCGCCGATCGCGAGCCGCGAGAGATCGGCGGTGAGATCCGTGGGGCGGAGCGCCACGAGCCACCCGCGCGTGTAAGGCTCCCGCCTCAGCAGGTTCGGCGCCTTGGCGAGCTCGCTGTTGACCGCGCACACCACGCCATCCACCGGCGCCGGGAGCATAGCGGTCCTTCCGCCTTGACGGATGGTCACCAGGGGCTGCCCCTGCTTGACCTCCGTCCCGACGGGAGGCAGCGTGACGGCGTCGATGCGGCCAAAGAGCTTCTGGAGAAAGTCGTCCACTCCGACCTTGACTTGCCCGGAGAACAGGAGATTGGCCCAGGTGTGCGCGGGGTGGAAGAACAGCCCGCCTGGGAGCGCGAAGCGCTCCGGCTGGAGCCCCGGCAGCAGGACA
Source organism: uncultured Methylomirabilota bacterium (assembly GCA_963714585.1). Classification (GTDB taxonomy): domain Bacteria; phylum Methylomirabilota; class Methylomirabilia; order Methylomirabilales; family 2-02-FULL-66-22; genus 2-02-FULL-66-22. The sequence goes on along the minus strand of CAVQPC010000053.1, from coordinate 42,642 downwards.
TCGGCGCCGGCGGTCGCCCGGATCTCGACAGGGACCGCCTGTGGCGCACGCCGGCGCCTGCTCCACTGGACCAGCAGGTCCGCTCCGATGAATAGCACGATGGTCAACACTACCAAGATGGCAACCATGGCCCACCTCCTCTCTGCCGTCTGCCCAGAGCCCGTCAGTCGCCCTGCGGCGCGGGACCGCTGGCGTCCTTTGTCTCGGAGTCTCCGGCGCTCCCCTTCCCGTTGTCCAGTCTCGCCATGATCTCTCGGAAGAGCGAGCACTCGTCGAACCGTTCGCAAGTGCAGATGCAGTTCGCCTGCAGCCGGTCGCTGGGGACCATTTTCTTGACCGGGTAGGCCCGACAGAATGCCACGACCACTTCTTCGAAAAATGGACAGCGCATGCAAGTGCCCTCCAGATGCGGTTGTCTACCCGATCGTTAAGCAAGCTGCATTCCAGATTAGAGGGAAAGCTCAACAGTCTCGCAACGTTGCGTTATTGCAGATTATTTGAGTGAAATCCTGGGTTAGATAAGAGGCGGGCGGAAAAGCTGTTCGTTTAGGAATTCAACGATGGGAGATTTCTATTGCAGAGACAGCCGTATTTTCCAATGATTAGCGGACTGTTGAAAGAGATGACAGGCTCATTGCGTTCCTCAACAGTCAGGCTTTTCCTCTTCTCGGAGGTTATACCGTTTGATCTTGTTGTACAGGGTAACCCGATCGATCCCAAGGGCCCGAGCCGTGTGGGTAATGTTCCAGGCGTGCTGCTTGAGGGCCACCACGATGTGTTTCCGTTCCATGTCGCGGAGCGAATCTCCCGAGCCGGCGGCCGCGGCTTCCTCCGCCGATGTCTCCTGAGTCGGCACCTCGAGGTCCGCAGGGGTAATGATGGGCCCCTTCGCCATGACGGCACCGCGCTCCAAGATGTTTCGGAGTTCCCGGACGTTGCCCGGCCAGTGGTACGCCATGAGCACCTCCCGCGCCTCTGTCGAGATCCCCTCCAGCGGCTTCTGCATCTCCGCACGAAACTGGACCAGGAAGTGGTCCACCAAGACGGGGATGTCCTCCTTCCGGTCGCGCAGCGGCGGCAGGACGATGCGAATGACATTGAGGCGGTAGAAGAGGTCTTCCCGGAACGTGCCGGCCTCCACCGTCTTCTTCAGATCCCGGTTCGTGGCCGCGAGGATCCGGACGTCCGTTTTGATGAGCTGCGAGCCACCCACCCGTCGGAACTCCTTCGCGTCCAGCACCCGGAGGAGGTCGAGCTGGAGCTTGGGGCTGATGTCGCCGATCTCATCCAGGAAGAGGGTCCCTCCGGCTGCGATCTCGAACTTTCCCCGGGCGCCCGCCACGGCCCCCGTGAAAGCCCCTTTCTCGTAACCGAACAGTTCGCTCTCCAGCAGGCTCTCTGTCAAGGCCGCACAGGAGACCCCCACGAAGGGACCGTTGCGGCGCGGGCTCTCGGCATGAATGGCTCGGGCCAACACCTCCTTCCCCGTCCCGCTCTCCCCCAGGATCAGGACGGTGGAGTTGCTCTTGGCCGCGGTCCGGGCCACCTCGAAGACCGCGTCCATCTTGGGGCTCTTGCTCACCAAGTCCCGGAAGGCGAACTGCCGCTTGAGCGCCTTGCGCAGGAGGAGATTCTCGCGCCGGAGGGTCTGCTGGTTGGTGAGCTTCCCCACCATCAGCGACAGTTCCTCAGGCTCGAAGGGTTTGACCAGGTAGTCGTGGGCCCCCTGCCTCATGGCCTGGACGGCGGTGTCCACGGTGGCGTAGGCCGTCATGATGATCACCGCCGCGTCGGGCTGGAGCTGCCGCGCCTGGGCCAGCACCTGCAGGCCGTCGATGCCCGGCATCTTGAGATCCACCAGGAGGATGGCGTAGGCTTTCTGCTCCAGGCGGGCCAGCGCCGTCCGACCATCCGCCGCCACCTCCACCTGATAGCCGTCCTCCTCCAGCCAACTCGCCAGGGAGCCACGGACGATCTCCTCGTCATCCACCACCAGGATGGGTCCTTTGCCTTTCATGACGCTCCTCGCTCTTCCTTCAGCTCCCGCAGCCGCAGGCGGCAATCGCCGCAGAAGGCAGCCCGCTTGTGATCCACGTCCAGGACCGAGTTGGACCGGGACATGACGCACGTCGGATTCACGCAATGCACGAGGCCAAACGTGTGCCCCAGTTCGTGCAGGCACTCCTTGGTGAGCCTGGCCTCGGCTAGCGCAGGGGACGCCGGCCGGCCGTCGTAGGTCCGGCCTAGCCGCGCCGTGCTCACCACGGCCGCGGGACCTCCTACCTGCGCCTCCCCGAAGACGAACGTCAGCACCGGGATGCACAGGTCGCGGTCGGTAATCCCCAGCAGCTTCCCGGTCCCGGGCGTCAGGCGCCCCTGCATCCAGCGCAAGATCCGGGTGGACGAGTGCTGTCCCCGCCGTTGGTCCAGGGTCTCCGTCGGCGGGCTGTTCACGGCTCGCAGCTCGGTCGCACACCCGAAGGCCGCACTGACCTGACGCCGCACTCGTTCCAGGAGGCCCGCCGGCATCGACTGATCCCCCATCCACTCCAGAAGGATGGTCACCGGCCAGGCCATGGCGCCTCACGCCGACTCAGGCACCGAAACCGGAAGGCGCACCGTGATCGTGGTGCCCTGGCCAGCCTGGCTCTCCACGTGGATCTTCCCCCCGTGTTTCTCCACGATGCCATAGACGACCGAGAGCCCGAGCCCCGTCCCCTTCTCTTTGGTAGTGAAGAAGGGATCGAAGATTTTGGAAAGGTGTTCGGGCGGAATGCCTGGTCCCGTGTCGCCGATGGCCACCTCTACGAAGAGACGGGAGGGCAAAGCCTCCTCCGCTCCCTTCGCTGCCCCGTCGGGCAGGCTGACCTCGCGGGTCACCAGGCGGAGCGTCCCCCCGTCGGGCATGGCATCGCAGGCGTTGACGAGGATGTTCACAAGGGCCTGCCGGAGTTGGCCGAAGTCGGCCCGCACGGGCGGGATGGGTCGCAGGTCCCGGGCCACCGTTACGTTCTGCATGAGCAGGCGGTTTTCGATGAGGGAGATGGCCTCGTCCAGAACCGCCCGCAGGTCCACATCCTGGAAGGAGGGAGTCCGCTGCCTGGCGAAATCCAGGAGGTTCCGCACGATGGTTGAGCACCGCTGCGTCTCGCGCTCCACCAGGCCGAGTTGCTGGAGGACAGTCAGGGTCTCTTCCGGGCCAGGAGGGTTTGCCCGCATCTTCCGGCTGATCAGCTTGGCATAGGTGAGGATCCCCGAGAGGGGATTATTGATCTCGTGGGCGATGGAAGCGGAGAGCTTCCCGAGCGAGGCCAGCTTCTCCGATTGAATGAGCTGCTGCTGGGCCGCCTGGAGCTCTCGGGTCCGCTCCACCACCCGCTGTTCCAGCGTCTCTACCAGGGCGTTCAGTTCTCCTTGCGTCTTGGCCAGGGTTTCGGTCATGCGATTGAAAGAGGTGGCCAACACCCCGATCTCGTCCTCGGTCCGGACCGGTATGCGATGCATCAGGTCGCCGTGCGCCACCAGCTTCGTCCCCTCCACCAACTCCCGCACCGGCTGCACGACACCCCGCCGCACGATGACGGTCAGGATCAGGGCCACGAGCACGATGGTGGCGGCGGCGGCGGCGGCGGTGCGGCCTGTGGCGGCGGCGATCTCTTCATCCATCCGGCGCAAGGGGAGCGTGATGTCGAGGACGCCCAGGACGCGCTTGCTCTCGGGGTGAACGTGACAGCCCTTTTCGCAGCCGGGTTCGTTGTACAAGGGGGTGATCATCCCCAACAAGCGTTGGCCACCGAGATCCCGGAAAATCCGGGCGCGGTCCGGCAGATTGAGTCGCTCCAGGGGGCGCTCGGCGGCATGGCAGGCGTAGCAGGACTCGCCCCGCTTATCCACCGCCCGCCCGATGTCAGCGCGGTCAGTGGAGAACAGGATGGTGCCCTCTTTGGTGAACACTCTGACCCTGGACACACCCTCCTGCTTTCCGATGGTGTCCATGATCTGAAAAGCATCTTCCCATCGATTCTGCAGCATGGCGTAATGGATGCTGCGCTTCACGGTGTCGCTGAACTGGCTCGCCTCCCGGATCATGAGGTCCAGGCGCTCGAGCTTGTTCGAGCGGATGTCCATCCAGGCGAAGAGGCCGATCGTGATCAGGGCCACACCGCAAACCGCGGCCAGGAGTTTGACCTCAAGGCTATTCGCCCACCGCATCCTATGTCCCTGGCTCCCCACTTGCGAAATCGTACAGGAAATGTCCCAGGACTCAACCCGATTGAGACACTTCACCCCACCGCAGCCACTCTGAGGCTTTCGTGCTCTCGTCAACTGCATCCTGAGTGCCGAGAAATTCAACAGTGGGGAGATTTGGAAGCGCGGAATTCAACAACAAGACAGATCTAAGGGAGGGAAGCGATTGGACGGCTTGAAAGAGTCCCCGTTATCCTGGGAGCGGTGGCCGTCGCCCGGTCCATGGCGCCGCTGTCCGGGATCGGAAGGGCAGGCTCATTGAGGGCGCGGGCGGACTGGCGGGACGCGAGAACCCGTTCGGCGTAGATCCCCAGTGGATCTACCGCCCCCAGAGATCCGGGATCAGATGGCCGAGGCCGAGGGCCTGGAGCGTCTCGGGTCGGGGGCGACCTGTCTTGCGATCGTACCCGACCGCCTCGTACCAGGTATCCAGCATGCGGTCCCAGTGAGGTAAGATACTCTGGCCCTTGGCTGGTCCATCCACGGGCGTGGAGGCGTACCGGAACGAGGGTCGCTCCAGCTCCGGTCCGACACCGCAGCGCAGGTTGAAGGCCCGGAAGAAGGCCGCCGCGCGGCGGCCCTGCCGCATGGCCTCCTCCTTCGTGTACTCCCAGCCCGTCGCCGCGCTCAGGGCGCGGCAGAGCAGCTCCAGCGGGCAGCGCGTGGTGAAGATGCAGATGCCGAGGGAGTCCTCGAAGTGCCGCCGGCCGAGCAGGCCGCCCACGCTCTTCGCCACTGCCACGGGGTCGAAGGGATTGATGCGGGCAGGGAAGCCGAACTCCGTAGGGTATATCGGCGGGCCTGTCTCCAGGGTGCCGGTGCTGCCGGTGCAGGTATCCAGCATCTCATCCCAACGTGCCCGATGGTCGTGCCCGCGGGGCGAGGCCCCTTTCAGCGTGAAGACGGCGCAGTCCGCCGCAGCGCCCCCGACCGCCTCGGCAGCCCGCTTCACCCCCTCGGCCAAGACGTTGCCGAAGCCCTTGCGGTGGCTGACCAGTTGGAGGAGTTGGGCCGCGGCCTCGGCGTCTCCCCACCGGACGTGCAGGCCGCCGAGCTGCTCTCGCGTGAGGTAGCCCTTCTCCTGACATTCCATCACCCAGCCGACAAGCCAGCCGTATTCGTTCACGTCCACGCAGGCCCGGTCGATCTGCGTGTTCAGCCACGAGACGGCCACGGGGTCTGTGCAGCCGATGGTCCAGCCCGCGCCCGCCCACCCCTCGTACTCCGGCTCATCTACGATTTCGCCCCGGTGCGGCCCCGTGGGAATCACCTGCATGTGGCAGTGGTGCATGCCGCAGGCGTTGCACTGGTGAGAGCGGTGGTCAAAGCCCTCCCGGAGGCTGGGCGCCTCCCACAGCGAGAGGTCCGTCCCGGACGGGATCACGTTGGTCGTGTAGTTCCGGATGGGCAGTCCCCCGATCTTGTGCAGGTTCAGGACGCCGGGCAGCGTGCCGTACTCGTAGAGCGATCGCCCCGTGGGATTGGTCTTGAGCTCGTGGGCAATCTCGTCAGCGGCCAGGTACAGGCCGCGGGTATCGGCTGCCCTGAGAGACCGGGTCCCCCGGACGATAGCCACCGCCTTGAGCCGCTTCTTCCCCATGACGGCCCCACAGCCGTTCTTGCTGGCGACGTGGCCGTAGTCGCCCTGGATGGCGGCGAAGCGAACCAGATTCTCGCCCGCCGGCCCGATGCTGTAGACGCTCATCTCGTGGCCCGAGCGCCCGTTCTCCAGGAGCAGAGCTTCCTGGGTCTCCCAGGTATCTTTGCCGAGCACGTGGCTCGCGTCCCGCAGCTCCACCACGTCATCCTGGATGAACAGGGAGACCCAGCGCGGCGACTGCCCCTGCACCACGATGGCGTCGTACCCCGAATACTTGAGGCAGGCCCCGAAGAATCCGTTCGCCTGCGTCGAGGTGGCCCCGTTGGTCATCGCGCCCCGTGTGACCACCGACAGGCCGCCTGTCCCCCACACCGGCAGGCCGGCCAGGGGACCCGTCGCCAGGATCAGCCGGTTCTCCGGATCGTCCCAGCTCGCTGCAGCGGGCACCTCCTCCCAGAGGATTTTCGCGCCCAGCCCCGCGCCCCCCACATACAGCCGCATGTCCTCGGCGGACCACGGCTGCGACCAGGTACGCCCGCTCGTCAGATCCACCCGCAGGATCTTGCCCGCATAGCCTCCCGGAACGTTCTGGCTCACGCTCAGCTCCTCACGACTCCGGACCATGGACCATCGACCTCGAACCTTCTCCACCTATGGAACCAGCCCCGCCGGCACCGACGGGCGCCCGAGGAGCGTCTCCCCCAGCAGGCGTCCGGTGGTCCCGGCCGCGATGTAGGCCGGCTTGATGTCGAAGGGGTTCCGGCGCAGGTGCTCCTTCCAGGCGCCCAGCCCGCTCCCCGCCTGAACGAGACCCTTCAGCATCCCGATGTCATTGGTCGTCCAGAGGTCGTCGGCCCGGCCCAGGATGATGGCCCCGACCAGACGGCCGTCGCGCCAGAGCAGCTTCCGATACGCGAACTGTTCCGGCCTCGCGGCCGCCATCACCTCCGCCGCCGGATCGTCCCAGGCGCCGAAGCTGGCGATGTCCAGGTGGCAGACCTCCACGATGTTCATGAGGAGGCTGCCGCGATAGGCGAGGTCCCGGCCCGCCATGTTGGCGCCGGCGATCCGGCCGTGCTCCATGGCCGTGGGCTCGATAGCGTGGACCGTCGGCGTTCCCGTGACGAGGTCCCGCCCCTCCGCCACGTCGCCCGCGGCGTACACGTCCGGGATGCTGGAGCGGAGGTGATCGTCCACCAGGATCCCGTGGTTCAGCCGCACCCCCGAGCCCTGCAGCCACTCCAGGTTCGGCCGGATCCCGGTGGCCATGATGACCTGGTCGGCCAGTAGCTCTTCCCCCCCGCCAAAGCGGAGGCGCTGCCTCCCCTGGGCGTCCTCGATGGCGGTCAGGCTCGCCTCCGTCCGCACCTCCACCCCGTGCCGGCGCAGCCAGGCTTCGACCAGCTCCGCGCCCGTGGCGTCCACCATGCGCGGCAGAATGTGCGGCGCGATCTCCACGATGCTGAGCCGGACCCGATGGGAGAGGATGGCGTTCAGGATGGTGAAGGCGATGAAGCCCGCGCCGACCATCACCACGTGGCTGCCCTCCCGCATCCCGGCCAAAAGGCTCCGCGCCTGCGGGAGCGTCCAGAAGCTGTGGACTCCCGGGCCCTCCGCCCCCGGCACGGCCGCGCGGACCGCGGAGGACCCCGTGGCGATGAGCAGATCGTCGTAAGGGATGGCGGCCCCGTCATCCAGCCTCAGCGTCTTCGCCGCCGCGTCCAGCGCCGCCGCCCGGCGCCCGATCCGGGTCTGCACCTTGAGTTGCGCGAGCCTGGCGGGAGGCGCCGTGAAGACGTGGGACTCGGCGATGCCGCGGCCCAGGTAGTACGGCAGCACCATGCGCGAGTACGGCCGCTCGCCGGAGACCAGCATGACCTCCGAGTCCCCGCGGTCGTGCTCGCGGATCGCCAGGATGGCGTTCCAGCCCGCGGTCCCCCCGCCCACGATCACATGCCGCTTCGCCATCACCCGACCTCCGCGCCTACCGGGCTGGGCAGGAGGCGGCGCGATCGCTCCGCCGCGAACGCCCCCAGCCAGTCCGCCGCCGCCTCCTCCACGTACTCGATGGCGGCCGTGGGGCAGACCTCGGCGCAGGCGGGGCTGCCCCCGCACAGGTTGCACTTGAAGGCCTTCTGAGTCCCCGGATTGTAGAAGATGGTGCCGTGGGGACAGGCGATGGTGCAGAGCTTACAGCCGACGCACTGATCGTCCATGACGACCTTGGCCCCCACCGGGGAGATGGTGATGGCCTCCACCGGACAGGCCGTCATGCACCAGCCCTCGGCGCATTGCGGACAGGTGTAGGGCGCATAGCTGGTGTGGCCTTCGAAGGGGGAGACCCGGATCACGGAGCGGGCGGGCTGGAACGCGCCCGTCTGCATGTAGGAGCAGGCCAGCTCGCAGCGTAGACACCCCGTACAGCGATCGGGGACGATCCGCAGCACCTTCATAGACGGCCCTCGGTAATCGGAACAGTGTGAAGTGAATCGCCCGAGGGCGCCGCGCCGTGAACCAAGGCATGATAATCGGGCAATTGGCTAAAAATTTCATTTCTCGCCACTAATCCCAGGAACCGAACCCGATCTGAAAGTCCTAATTCATGAGTGATCCTGGAAAGATAGCCGAACGATTCGCCTTCCCCGATAAAATCTACCTTCACGTTATTAATGCCATATGCATAGCTCAAGATATTTAACGCTTCCAGTAGTATGTGCTGTCCTTTCTTTTCATGCTGTAAACGGCTTATTTGGATGAGACGAAAGTCCTGATCATGTCTCAATGGAGAATAATCGCGCATTCTGATCTGCTCGCAATTGATTCCGTTATAGATGACCTGCGGCGATAACCCGCTCCGCTCCAGTACATCCTGCCTGACAGATTGAGAGACTGCAAATAGTTTTTCAAATAAACTCAATTCCCTCACGCTTAATCCCACATCATGAACTGTAGCCACTGATTTTTTTCTGTTAAAAAAAAAGGTTTTTATCAATGCTTCACCATGGCAATGAATTACGTCGTATTTATTGAGCAGAATGATCCCGTTTAGCCTTAGAATGTCAACAGGGTTCCGACTGCCCTCTTTCCGTCGTATCAGGTGAATTTTTATTTTTTTACTAACTTGTTCCAGCAGCTTATAATCGACTTTATCGTTAAGAACTATCAAATGGACGCTGGCGTATCTGCCCTGCTCGTTCATGATATCAACCAGCATTGTTTCAGCGCCACCTGCGTTGAAACGCCATATTAAATGAGCAATTCTCAGAATGGAATCCCTTCTCAGCCACAAGACTAAAGAGGTAAACAATAAAATCTACATTGAAATTCCGTTAGAAAAAACGAGTAAAATACAACTCATTAAAAGACTGCTAAAAGACCGCACCTTCAGCTGGGGAGACGCCATCGTCAATGGCAACCGGGGAATTCAAATCACTATGCAGGGTTTGAAACATCGTATCCAGGATATACATAATAACAGCATAAAACAGACAAGATCCCGGAAAGAAAAAAATCGTGTTTAAGGTAATAATTTTTGATATCAAAAACATGCCCAGGGTCAAGGAAAGGACACGGGTCGCTGTGTCCCCATGGCGGTTGAGAAATTTTACCTGACGCAACGCCACCCATAGGAAACGCAGGTAAACGAGCAGTCCCAGGAAACCATACCGGAATATGACCTCAAAAAAGCCAAGATCAACTAGTTTCATTCCGGCAAGATTTGCTTTCACAATTGCGTTATTCTCATTACTTGTCACCGCGGAGATCCAGCCGATGCCCACGAAATGAGTCCTGATAAATTGATCGAAATAGTATTTTATCCCTTTTTCTCTTGCAAGGACCGACAAATTTGCTTCATTCTGTATGGCATGCCGCGACGTATCTAAAGATGACATAATGGTATCCATAAAATTTGATAATCCGAAACCCACGATGATAAGGGAAAATACCAGGATGAGCACCCAAAAACCTGCTTGTTTGCTGAAGCCGGGCAAAAATAGAGGGAGCATCGCGGCAGCCATTGTAATGACCATCACCGAGACTATTCTTTGTCTTGATAATCCAAGGACAATCAAACAGAACAATGTGAAAACGATGCCGATCCAATTAAAGACACTTCCCGGCAACCCTGTCTTAGCCTGTTTTGCAACCATGAAACGGCTCAGGAAGTAAAAATAAGCCAGTGCAACCCCGTCATCAAAGATAATAACCCTGATCATGCCGAACCTTGAGTCGACTCCATCTTTATCCAACAACATGGCTAAAGGTCGTATATAGGCAACAAGCGCGCTAAAACACGCGACGGCCAAACCATATGTAACAAAAAAGCGGAATACCCTCAAAGCCTGGTCTGCATATCCGCCCGTGCGCATGAGGTAGAAATACATGAGCAACCCCGAGAACCAGAACATGACGCGCCATAAGCGCCAGGGATCTTGATGGTAGGTTAATACGCTGCCGAACAGGTAAGAAATAGAAATTGTTATGAAGAAACCGAGCACGACGGAACTATAGGTGCGCTTTCGGCAATCGCTGTTCTGCAAATGCAATAATAATGCAAAACCCCACACTAGGAGACATCCCCCTGCGGTAATCTCATCAAAAGGTGCACTGCGCCCGAACAATTCAAAATTGAATAGATTGAACTTCCAGCACTCGTTCTGGATGAAAAACAGGATAGGTAAAGCAATTATGAGGGGTTTGCTACTGCGCGCACGATATATTTCCATATAAGCTATTTGAGGTTCGCGACGCATGTCAGTACATCGCTCCACCGTTTCTTCCAAATCTGAGCTGAGAATGACGACAACATTGTTTGATATGCCGCCGAAGCAATTTTTTCTCTGAGCTCTCTGCTTTCAACCAGACGGGTCAGTGAGCGTTCTAGATCGGCGGCTTCGGGAGGCACAAGCAGTCCATTAAATCCATCAAGGATTATGTTGGTTATTCCGCCGGAATCCGTTGCAACTACGGCACACCCGGCGCCCATTGCTTCAATGGCGGATAGGGACGTACCCTCTGAACCGTAAGAAGGGATGACAACGATGTCGTATTGAAAAAAGGCTTCCATACGCTGACTATAGTCTATCTTGCAAATTGTCACGCGTGGCTCGTATTTAAAACTGTCCTGCAGCCATTCTTTGTCTGAGCCTTCTCCTGCAAAGGTAAACCCAAGGCTTGGAAATTTACGAAGCATTTTTAACGCGACGTCGGTCAGCAGCCTCGTTCCGCGGAAGGGCTCGAAGCGGCGGGCGAACAGAACGCGTATGTTGTCATGAACGGACCTTAGTTTTGTGGCGATTCTTTCGGAATCGATGCCGGGAGCGGCATTCGGAATCACCCAAACGCGATTGGTCATATCAACGGTGCGATACGTTCGGTACCAGTTAAGAAAATTGTAGTCTACGCACACGCGATTGGGACAATTTTCAAAGGTAGTAAGCCAGCGTCGGCGTTCTTGCCATCTCTTCAGCCTTTCCATGTATTTATTGTTGCTACAGATGGCCTTATTGGAAAGGAACCGAATGGGTCTGTCCCATCCTATTCCGTGCTGGATAAGAATAGCCCGCGGATAATCGGTTTTCACGCTCCACTCGTCTGCGGCATACAACAGAATGTCCCGATTGACATCCAGCTCTTCATATGCCGCTTTGGTAAGTCTGGCGCGGTTTGATACCGTATTACCGAACGTCGGTGTCTGAACCCCTTTGACAATGAGCGGTCCGATCGTCCGTTGAAACGATTTTTCTGCTAACTGGTACAGAATTACGGGCATGCCCATGTCGCTGCAACATTCCGCCAGCAAGTGAAGGTAAGTTTCCACTCCTCCAATAAACTGATCTTCCCCGTTATAACCGCTGAGCCGCCAATAGATGATTCGGAGATGGGGACGAGTTGCCTGCGACATATTCTTTCCTCAATGAAGACATTAATGATCAGAGTAAAGCAGTGTTACACCGATAAGAACCAATTTTATTGTTCTATCACCATCGTTTACATGAAGAGAGATGGATCGTATAGGCTCGTCATGGTATGGATTTCTCCAGATGAAGGTCTGAAGGTTCAACGGGATGCCCGTGGCCGAACTGCCCCGCCATCCTGTTGTTGACCCTATGAGTACGTCAGGCTTCCTGGTGAAGGTCCAGGGTCTTGATCGCAAACCTTCGGTGGATCTGATATCGGTGATATTGTAATTCTCCCATAAGGGCACGGAAACCTTACGTCCCGTCTCATAAGTGATCGCATATTCGCCCACCTTTACAACGCCGCCCTGCGGCTTGCTGATATATGCCGTTTGCAGAAAGGCGACGGCATCGGCGCGTCGTCCAACGTTGATCGTTTCCATTTTGATTGTAGGAGTGATACTTCCCGGCGCCTGTGTTACAACCATGGCATTTTTATTAGCCTGCTTGATCATGAACGCGATACCCCCCATCACGGATTTTCCCAAGGGTATCCCGGCCAAGTCTATATTAGACGATGAATCAAATATTCCTGAGCCATTGCCAAGCGTTATGTCTTTCAATGAGCGGTTACCGTATCTTGCAAGGTTTACTGGTATCTGTCTCTCCGGCACATGCTCGTATATTTCGGGTCGTATCATCTGGGCCAGTGCCTCGATATCGTCTCCGTCGCTGTCTACCTTCACCGCAGTAGACCAACCGCTCAGCAACGTATACAGCGTTGTCGACGCCGGCGATAGTGTAATGTCCAGTCCCCAATCGGTACCGATCAGTCCGGCTCCGCCATAGCTCTTGACGCTTTTTGCCATGAGAGCCGATGCTGCTGCCTTATAATAAGGAGATCCGACAACGGCAAATCCCGATTTGGAGAAATATTCAATGGACCGGTACTCGGCGGGGGTCATATATTCAGCATAATGCCAGTCGAGTATAATGACGTCCTTGGAAATGCGATTAATAGCTAAATGAGTTGCACCTGACATCAATTTATTGGTTTGGCTGTTCGTATCGCCGACTAAAGGTCCCCAAACTCTGTACTCCAGCAGCATATCGCCCCACATGGCGGTTCGAACGCCTTTTTGGGCAAGCCAATCATGGATCTTATTGACGTCATCGGCCAGGATATCACCCGGAGTCGTATGATATTTATCTGCATATAAACTGAGTCCCGTAATCTCATCATGGCCGATAAGAAGTGTTTTCGGTGAATAGGCATCGAGTATTTCATCGTACAGTGAAAAGAGAATGTTATAGGAAGCGTTGCCGAAGGGATTATATTGGTTGGATTCCCGAAAGAGATTCATACTCGGAAAATTTTTTTCATCGAAATGCGATACGATGCCTCCCCATACGTCTATATTCAGCCAGCGAGCATATGCGGCAATCTCTTTTATCTGCGCTTTTGTCCAGCCTCCATCATCAATATTGCGGCGCCACGCGTCGACCTGGTCGGGCTGATGGTACAAAATTATCGCGTTACATCTTGCTCGCGACAAGGCCAGCAGATATCTCTTCATTAAAGACACATCCCGAATTGCAGGGATCTGCAGTTCAAGGCACATACCCCTTATCCTGAGATCCGGCCAGTCCTGCAAGGTCCCGCAGGAAGTTTTCCAGACATTTCCGCTCTTGACGATCCTTGACTCGAGAGCGTATACCCCGTAGAGGGAGCCACGCGCATCAGCGCCGGCTATCGTCACTCCAGAGGGCTTGACTTTAATGCTGAATCCTTCGGCCGGAACCCCACCCATGGCATCTGTCTTAATGACGATCCCATTAGCGGGTATTCGGGCTGTGCGTGAGTGAATCGGCAATCGCAGTCCTGTCAACTGTTCGATATCGGACTGGAGCATCATTTCTGCGGCGCCGTCGGGAGAGCCGTATATGACACTTGACTGGTTCAGGACGTAAAAACCGGCTGCCGATTTTTCAATTCTCGACACGAGCCTGGAAGAAATGAATGAACCTGCATTGAACGGCGAAATCGCGCCGGCCCAGGAAGGAATTCCTCCGAAGAGAATAATTACCCCTGCAAGCACAAACCAAAGAAGCGAGTTAGCGTTTTTCAAGTGCCGCCCCATGGACTGTCAGATAGTTCGGAAAAAAAAGATTGGGCTTGCGGCCGAGCATCGGCTTGATAACGTGATTTATCAGCATACGTTTTGCCAGGGTAATTCCTTTTGAATTCTTTGCCGAATAGGGCCCGTTATTGGTACATAACATATCAAGGGGATGTTCTGTTACTTCGGGCCACAGAGGATCAAAGTAAACTGAGAGCTTGTCCTGTAATCGCTTGAATGCGGAAACTCCAAGTTCGGAACCGCCTCTCAGGTCCAGGTCAATCGTCAGCAGCAATAATCCTCCTTTTTTAAGAATTCTGCTCAGCTCAACAACCGTGCTTTCGAAATCCGGAATATGCTCCAAAACGCTGATGCAATAAATGATATCCACTTCTTCGTCACGGAAGGCCGGGATTGTCTCTGTGAGTAAACGGAACTCTATGCTTCCGGGCGCGCTGGATAGATAACGCGAAGCATTGGTCAAATCTCTCCGGCACAAAGGGTCAATGTCGCTGCAAATTACTTGGTAACCCAATTTTGCAACGGCAAAAGGGAAAAAAGTAACTCCGCTGCCAAAATCCACGACGACGGGCGGTTCGGACTTCTGGAATCTCGAATGTGCGGCTCTTAAATGATGATATACATAAGGATACTCCCAGACCCGGCTCCACGTATGGAGCGCGTCAAGCGGCCATTTATACTCAGGGCTTCGGAACTTTTTTTCCTGTGATAGAAAATCACGCTGCTCCTTCTCCAGGAAGCTGAACAGAGCTCTCCATTCAGCAGCTTCGAGGTCGGAAAGCGACGCAAGGCCGCTCCGTTCAAAAATACCGCGGTTATCGTGCAGCTCAGACATGGGCGGGTCATCCTTTACGCGCTAAGATCGTCAAAACAAAAGAGCCCTGGGTGAGAATGCTCCTCTCAACTATGGCCCGATTAAAGAGAACCTTTGCAATCTTTTTGGGCCATCCGGTAACCGTTTCTCCGCGCAGATACGTTTCTCGTGTGATGACCGGCTGGGCGTCTTCCCAGAAATGTTCGCAAAAAAGACCATGCTTCGATAATAAAGCGGCCAAACTTTTGAGGTCGAAATAATTGACATGCTCTAAATCTACGCGAAAACCCAGCCACGTCGGACCGGTTTTAGCATATTCCCCTCCATTTGGGACCGCAATCAACACGCGCCCGTCCTTTGTCAAGGAGCGCGAAATGCTGGAAAGCAACGGCGATGGATCAACCAGATGCTCCAGGACCTGAAACAGACAGATCACATTAAACTCTTCCTTCGAGCCGATTTGTTCCAGAACCGGAATATTTTTTCTCGATAAGGAGATCCGGGCGGCGGCATCGGGCTCCACGCCGACCGCCCTCCCCTGCTTGCGTTTGATCAGCTCTAAAAAATTACCGTGCGAGCAGCCAATCTCGCAAACTGTCATTCCTTTTATGCCGCCCGTAGCTTCCAAAATAGACAGGTATTTATTTCTCCGGAGCTCCCGTTGGATTTCAAACCACGCGAGGAGCGTGTGGGAGGACTTATAATGCTTGTAGGAGCTGTATTGTTGATAGAATTTCTCGACTTCACTTTTGTTCGGCACATCGGCTAAATAGAGCACGCCGCACGGCAGGCATTGGTGGACGATAAATCCATCCGGCCGCATGACAACAGGCTGAGGAGAGTCAGCATTGCATACTGGACACCATCTATGTTCCGTGCCTTTCTTGGTCCAAGACGGTATCCTGGCCGCTTTGATATCGGCAGGTAATCGCGGGAGGGCCATGACATCCTTACTCATTGCCGTATTTATTTTATCGTGTTTCATTTTGTTGGTCGAACAACAGCGCTTGCAATGAAAAACGTCCAGATGGCGTGAACTCCATAAGCCAGACACCTCGCCGCAGAGAGGCCGAAGCCGCCCCACTTAAGCAGCCCATAGGTAAAGCCGATGAAAGCTATCCCCCATCCTAGATTTGTCCAGAACCCCAGCCACATCCTCCCGGAGGCGATTATCATGTTGCCCACGGGGGCCTGGACCGAGAGCAGCACGGCAGTGATCAATGAGACAACAAGCACCGGCCATGCCGCCCGGAAATCAGTACCATAGAGCCCCATAATAAACGGGCTGAGACCTGCCAGAGCGAGCGCCAGGGACCCGGCCGCCAAACCGTTAATTTTCATGGAAAGAATCATCATTCTGGCTGAACGAGCAGTATCATTTACGCTCAAACGTTCGGACAGTACCGGAAGAAGGGCCTGCCCCAGAATCGCGGGAAGAAACAAAAGTGCGTTAAACCATTGGTTTGCAGCATTGAACATTCCCATCTCTGCATATCCGTTCGGCTGGTTAACAAGCATTGCATTGCATGCCCAGTTAACCGGTATGACCATTGCACCGCCGAGTATCGCCGGAAAACTGAACTGCCACAAGATCGGCCATTCTGCGAAACAACCCTCGCTTCCAAGGGGAATATTCTTCTCCCGCGCCAGTGCCCTGAGGGTAAAATGGTTGAACGCACAATTGAGCCCCATGGTAATGGTCAGTCCCCAAACCGCGCCTGCCACATGGCCGGCAAGCACACAGATTACCATCACTGGAAAAGAAAGCAGGCCTACGAGTATATTGATTCTGGCAATTGCCTTGAATGATTCAAACCCCGCAAGCGCTCCCGTTTGCGACCCGTTGATCGCGCTCAAAAATAGCAATAATACACTGATCCGCAAAAGCCATGACAAATGAGGAGCGGCAAGGGTACTGGCCGCAAGCCATGGTGAAAAAATAAAAAGGGCCGCAGCCATGGCTCCCCCTGCGGCAATTGACACCAGGGAAGAGAGGGCAATAATATGCCCTGCCCTCTGAGGCGCCGTTTCACGAAATTCCGCGATATGCTTGGTCGCAGTTACCCCCATTCCGAAGCCGGCGAAGACTCCGAACATTCCGACTGTATTTTGGATAATGCCCAATTCTCCAAAACCCTCTTTCCCGATGATTCGCGCGACGATGATTGAAGCGACAAGCGTCAAGCCCCGGGAAATGACCGCCCCGATGAGGCTCCAGAACACTCCTTTCGCAAGGCGATAGCCCAAAGGCGAAGCCTCGATGCGGTTGGTATATTTCCGGAGGGAAGAGGGCATAAAAGAGAGGACCATTTGTTTGGCTGTCATATCAGTCCTTCATTCCCCATCACATCAACAATTCGTTGTGATGACCGACCGTCACCGTAAGGATTATGCGCAAAGGACATCGCCTCATAGGCGCTCTTCTCTTCCAGCAATTTTTCGACTTCTGAGATGATCTTTCCGCGGTTTGTACCCACCAGCTTCACGGTCCCCGCATCAACCGCCTCAGGCCGTTCCGTCGTCTCTCGCACGACCAACACCGGTTTTCCGAGCGATGGCGCTTCTTCCTGCACTCCACCCGAATCGGTAATGATGATATATGACCGATTCATCAAATAGACGAAGGGAAGATATTCAACTGGCTCGATCAGATGGATATTCCCGGTTTTGCCAAGAATTCTCATGACCGGTTCCTGGACATTCGGATTGAGATGGACCGGATAGAGGAGATTGACGTCTGCATGCTTCTCGGCAATATCTTTGAGCGCAAGACAGATATTTTCGAACCCTTCGCCGAAGTTTTCCCGACGATGTCCGGTGACCAGAACGATCCTCTTCGCCTGATCGAGAAAACTGAATTGCCGTGCCAGCCTTTCCTGGATTGTCTTGTCCTGTCTGATTACGTCCGCTGCAAAAAGGAGAGCGTCGATGACCGTATTGCCCGTGACATGTATGGCGCCCGCATCGATGCCTTCATTGAGCAGATTCTGCCGGCTGCGACACGTCGGCGCGAAATGCATCGAAGACAAACGAGTCGCGATCAACCGGTTGGCCTCTTCCGGCCACGGTGAATAGAGGTTGTGTGTTCTCAGACCGGCTTCAACATGACCGACAGGCACCCGATTGTAAAAGGCGGCCAATGCTGCACAGAATACGGTCGTGGTGTCTCCCTGGACCAGTACTATATCCGGTCGTTCCGCCTTAAGGTAGCTATCGATCCCGGTGATCGCCTTCGCGGTCAGCTCAGCCAAGGTTTGATTGGGCTGCATCAGGTTCAGGTCGCGTTCCGGAGTGATTTGAAACACTCTCAGGACCTGGTCAAGCATCCCCCGGTGCTGGGCTGTGACGCATACGCGGCAATCGAAACGGTCGTCCGCTTTCAACGCGCCGATAACGGGAGCAAGTTTAATTGCTTCCGGCCTGGTGCCGAACACGACGGCGACCTTGCGTTTCGGTCTTATCTGCCCTTTCCTCATTGAGGCAAACTCATCTGACGATACAGATCGTAGAAGAGAAACCAGCTTATCTTCGGGAATTCGGCGAGAGCAGGCTTCAGCTCTTGCCATGAGCCGGGAAAGTCCCCGCTCCATTTTGCAAACCGAGTGGGCACAAGCTGGATGTCGTACGAGGAATCAAACATCCTGTCGGCCATGATTTTGATCCTTCTCATGTGATAGGGAGAGCTGACGAAGATCGCCTTCTTGAACCCGCGGGCGTCCATGGCCTTTTTGGCGATGAGCATCTCCGCGTGCGTGTCTTCGTAGAAGCAGGGGATGCCGAAGGTGTCCCGGTTTTTCCGGAAGTCCGCCTTTGTCATCCCCTGATTCAACCGGGAACCGGGAAGGGCATCGTCCGTCCTGAGCACACTGAACAGTATTGCCCTGATACTGCCCCTTCCGGACCCAGTTTCGTAGAGACTGAATGAATCCGGAACGAAGAGATAATGAGAATACCCGTCCTGGAGGAGCCGCATTGCCTCCCTGAGCCGCGAATCTTCTTCCTGATCGGGCCCGACAAACAGAACAACGA
Organism: uncultured Methylomirabilota bacterium; assembly: GCA_963714585.1. GTDB lineage: Bacteria > Methylomirabilota > Methylomirabilia > Methylomirabilales > 2-02-FULL-66-22 > 2-02-FULL-66-22. The sequence goes on along the minus strand of CAVQPC010000053.1, from coordinate 23,910 downwards.
TGTCGCTCTTACGGGGAAGGTCTGAGTACGCGAGATAACGGGGGGCCGCGATGAAAATCCAGCCAGCCAGAAGCGCAACGATCGCAAGCAGCAACCATTTGTTCGTGCGGAGACTTTCTCGAAGAGCGGGATTACCGCATTCGTCAATCAAGGCTGTAAATCTGCCGCGACATGTCATGTATTTTCTGGTCGAGTTTGTGTTCCCAGTCCCAGGCCGTCCTGATGATGAACTCGAGATCATCATGCCGGGGCTCCCATCCGGTCCGGGTTTTCAACCGTGCGTTGCCGGCAACAAGAGCAGGCGGATCGCCGGCCCGTCGCTCCGCCTCGATGACGGGGAAATCTACGCCGGTAACCTGCTTGACCATGGACACGACCTCCTTCACGGAAAAACCGTGTCCGTACCCGCAGTTCATTACTTCCGACTTGCCCGTGTCCATGAGGTAATCGAGAGCCAGAACATGCGCACGGGCGAGATCGTCCACATGGATGTAATCCCGGATGCAGGTCCCGTCGGGCGTCGGGTAATCGTTCCCGAATATGGACAGCCCTGCTGACGCGCCTTTTGCAGCTTTCAGGGCGCGGGTGATCAGATGGGTCGGCCACGGGTAGGCCTGGCCGATGAGCCCGTCGCTGTCCGCCCCGGCAACGTTGAAATAGCGCAAGGCAACGTACCGTAAGTCTGCCGCCGACAGGTCTTCCAGGACCCGTTCGGCCATCTCTTTCGTGGCCCCGTACGGGTTGATGGGTTTCAATACCGCGGTCTCATCCACGGGGATCTTGTCCGGGACCCCGTAGACCGCCGCACTGGAAGAGTAGAGCAGGTTCCTGACCTTCGCAAACTTCATGGCCTCCAGCAGGTTGACCGTATTGGAGACATTGTTTCGGTAGTACTTGAGCGGTTCCCGGACCGACTCTTCCACCTGGATCGACGCGGCAAAATGGATAACGGCGTCGGGCCTCAATGTATACAAGACCTCATTGAGAAGGAGCATTTCGGAAAGGTCCCCTTTGATCAGACTTTCCGACAAAACAGCCCATTCATGTCCTGTGGAAAGGTTGTCAAAGACAACCAGATCATGCCCTTCTTTCGCCAGTGCCTTGACCACATGACTGCCGATATAACCCGCGCCGCCGGTGACAAATATCTTCATGTGCTTCCCCTTCGTCCTTTTTACATTTATTGAGATTATCCCTAAAAAGGGATGTACGTGTGGGTAAAGCTCCGCCTTCTCAACTACATGAACTTTTTTTCATAAGTTCATGCACGTCGACGTTTCTCTGCTAGAGGGTGTAATGATCCAGGGTTCCGGCGCTGGAATTTCAGGAAGGCCTACTGTTTCTTCGTCGAGCCGCCGTCTTCTGTTACAAAAATCTCCACGCTCGCCTTTTCCCGCATTTTTTTGGCGAAGAGATCCGCTTCCTGCTTCGCTTTTTCCATCTGCAGATACTTCCGTATCTGTTCCTTCACGTTATCGTAGGCAAGGATGGTTTCAGGCCTTCGGTCAACCGCCTTGAACAGATTGAACCCGTATCCCGTCTCGATGATCTCACTCGTTTCACCGGGCTTCAGGCTGAAGACGGCGTCATCGAGCTGTTTATCCAGCTGTCCGCGTTTGATATACCCGAGGTCGCCGCCGTTCTCCCGCGTGGGCCCGTCGGATTGCTCCCGCGCGATTGCGGCAAAGTCCTGGCCTTTCTTCAGGCGCTCCAGGATCTGCTCCGCCTTTCTGCGTGCCTCCTGCCTGCGCGATTCCTCCCCTGCGGGGTCGGCCCGGACGAGAATATGGCTGACCCGGACCTGCAGCGGCTGCTTGAAAAGGTCGATGCGGTTTTCATAATAGGTCGTCATCTCGCGGTCCGTTACGACGATCTTTTCCGCGAATTGACGCTCGATATACCGCTGGACCGCGAGGTTCCGCTCCAGGCGGACCCGCAGCGCGTCCTCGGAAAGGTTCCTTCGTGCAAGCTCATTCTTGTATTCCGCCTCGCTCCGGAACTGTTTTTTCAAAGCGTCAAGCTCCAGGTTGACTGCGGTTTGGTCGATCTTGACGCCCGTCTTGCGGCTCTCCTGGTAAAGAATTTCCCTCCGGATAATGCTTTCGAGCGCTTCCTTCTGAACAGCCGCGACCTGGCGCACGGTCAGAGGCTTTCCGGAACCCAGGAGGGCCTTTTCGATCGTCAGAACTTCTCCGTCCAGTTCGGAGCGGTAAACCGGCGCGCCGTTGACGATTGCCGCCTTGTCGTCCGCCGGCCGCGGCGTGCCCGCATCACCCCGGGCGGGGAGAGTCATCATCGTAAAACAGAGGAGCATCCCCATAATTATCATCATGGTCCCAAAACGCCTGACTCTACTCGGCAACATGTTTCCCCTCCACGACCTTCTTTTCTATTTGCAATTGTTCTATTTCATCCCGGTACTTCTGCGTAAGCTGCTCCAATTCAACTTTCTTGAACTGTGTCAGCGGTTCTTTCTCCAGAAGGGCATCTCCAATTCCCTTGTTCTTGTATTTTTTTACGAGTTCCCCGGCGATAGTACAGAGTGCGGCATTGTTCGAAGAACATTGTCCAAGGTCCCTGGTCGTCCTTTTCAACTCCGTCGTGAGGGACTGCTTCTCCGTTTTCGTTTTTTTCAATTCAAGATTCAAGTCCTTATTCGTGCGCTCTGTGGCCTGGAGCTCTCCTTTCGTCTTCGCAAAAGCTTCATCCGTCTGTTTGAGCTTCATTTCCAGGCTTTGCGCCTGCTCCTGAAGCTTAGTCAATTGTGCTCCCAGGACTCTTTTCTCCTTTTGGAGGGAGGCTTGAAGCTTATCGACGTCACCCCGGCATTGCCGCTCCTTCTGCTCGAGGGAAACCATGGCCACGCTTTTTTCCTCCTCCATTTTCTGCTGGAAATAAGCGGCCTTCTTGTTCGCCTCCTTGACGTTGTCGCGGCATACCTTTTGTTCCTTATTGACCTGGATCTGACCTACGCCCAAACCGATAACCAGGCCGGCGACCAGGGCCGCCACGAAAGCGATGATGCTCCGGCGCGGGGGCAGCTTTTTCACGTTTCCCTCCAGACTTAAAATTTCGCGTTGAGATCGGCCTGAAACACGTCAATTGCGAGCGGCGGTCCGCTGATTTCGTCCGCCGTCATCCACCGAAGTGTAAACCAGTAGTTCGTCGCCAGACCGATATCGGTCCCCACGATCCATCCCGTGGCGTTGGTGCCTCCAAGATGAAAATCCGAATCCGTAAAGGCATCCACAACAGCGTCGGCTTCCAGACGCTTTTTATAGAAATAAACCTTCCACTTGCCGTATTCCTGCACGGTCGGGTACCCAAGGGACATCCCGAACTGATAGCCTTCGACCGCCTTGGGGGGGTCCGCAACGCCGGTCCGCTCCGCAACTGCGGCTTTCTTGAAACCGATGTTTTTGACGTAGTCGCCGAGAAGCACTATATGCACAGGGTCCCAGAAGCCGATATCGAGGGTCGCTGTGGCGTTCAATTCTTTGAACTCCGAAGCAAGCGCAAGTTTATAAACGGACGGGTCCGCGCTGATATTGAAAAGGGTGTTCCCTTTTTGCAGAAATAAAGGGGCCGTCCAGTCCGTCATGCCGGGATTAGCGGGATCATTGGCCACGCCCGTGATATTCTTGAAATCGTAGTAGGCTGCGCCTATTTTCGTGGAGATGCTCTTCTTGTCTTTCTGTTCCAACCCTATTTGCCCGCCCAGAAGCCATTTCTCATGCTCGGTGAAATCATTCTGCTGTAATGGAAAAGCGCCAGCAATAAGAAAGGGCGTCAACGACTCCACTTTCGACGCTCCCGCATGCAGGGCAACACCCTCGAAGTTCACGTCCCGGTCCCACACCAGGTCCGACGAAAACCAGGGATTGGGCATCCGCCCCCCCCACAGCGTGAGGAACTTCCAGGGCTGCCACTTGATATAGGCAAGGTCGAACAGGACAGTGTCCTTGTTCATGTAATCCCCCATGGTCGAGTTTGTCGACACGGGATTTGACGTACTCCCGGTGGACAGTCGAATGAAGGCTTCCACGTCATCATTCACCTGTGCCGCTGCGCCGAAACGGACCCGGTATTTGAAGTAGTCCTGGTTGGTCTTGGTATTCATCAGCTGGGTCGGGTTTGACGGTTGCAGCAGGTCTGCGTTGTTCTTGTCAAAAAGGTCTTTCTCATACCTGAGGCGGATATCCCCCCCGAAGCGCAGCCGTTTGTCCTTCTCTTGCAGGGCATGGTTTATCGTCCAGACTTGCCTCAGCAGTTCATTCGTGACCTCGCTGCCGACCTCCTCCTTGATTTCCTCCAATGATTTATTGGCCTCCAAAGCTTCGGCAGGGGCCTGCTCTTCGGCGGCGCCGGTCGTCGTTTGGCCGCTGATGAGGGCGGCTTCCTCATTGCTTATCACGTTTTTGCTCTTCAGGAGCTCCAGCAGGGCCGCAGTCCGCTGGTCGGAAAGTTCTTTCCGGCGCCGCAGGTCCTCGATGGTGGCCGCCATTCTCGCATCACCGGGCTCCCTGCCTGGCTCTTTCGGCCGTTGCTGATCAGCCAGCGCAATGTCGCTGAGGGACGGGGTGCTCTCATGTTTGATCGTCATCGGCTGTGAAACAGAGCAGCCGTAAAAAATCAGAAGCAGTATTGCCAACAGGCCTTTAGCGGCGCAGCTTTTCGCCGCCCCAAAGGTTGCCGCTGCCGAACGTTCGTCATAGGGATTCATAGTATATTTTTTTCTCTCGTCTCTCATTGCGTATCGTCAATCTTCGACCAGGGTCCGTATTTTTGAGCGAAAGGGCGAATACTTTCTCCGCTCTTTGCCTCCGCTCCGTCCACGTTTGCCTGTCTTTTTCGGATCATCGACATCAGCCCTGGGAACTGATTTTTATGTCCATCGTCCGCGGCATCCCGTCCGGCGGCGGTTCGCTGATCTTCAAATAGCCGACGGCCTGCATGACCGCGTCGTCCATTTTGTGATTGCCCGAGGAACCGATGATCCGGAAAGACACCACGGAGCCGTCACTGTCCACGCTCAGCCTGACGACGGCCTGTAGTTTCCCTTTGGGGATCCCGCCGTTTTCGTTAAGCTGCTTCATGACCTTTTTTTTGACTTCAGTCTGCACAATCTGTGAATATCCGGCGAATCTGTTCAGCAGGGAGATCTGGCCGAAACCGCCCCCCCCTGCAAGGAGGCTTCTGCCCCCCTTTTTGCCGAGGAGGCCGAAGCTGTCGCTGCCTGCCCCGCCCGCGGCATCTACGCCCAACTTGTCTCCGGCGGGCGTGTTGTCCTGGTCGGCGTTCGGGGGGGCCGGGGACTCGTTCTTCATGCCGGGATCGATGATCTCTTCCTTCTTCGGGATCTCCTTGATGCGTTCGGGTTCGGGAGGCTTTACCTGCACCGGAGGCGGCTTGAGCAGGGTAACGGTGGTCGTGGTGTTCTTCCTGCGCGGCTCGTCCTGGGACAGTACGGTTTTGACGATATATACGCCGACGCCGGCGAGTACGACCAACACTCCGATCAGGACCCAGGGGACCGATTCTTTTTGTTTTTTGCCGGACATCTGTCTCCTTAAAAAAATATCGCACAAGCACGGCGGACAGCCTTGGAATTCTGTATACTTGCTCCTATGACCCTTGCCTCAATGCCTTGTCTGACCCGGCCTCACTTCACCAATTTCTGCGTCACGAGCCCCAGTTGGGTGATCTCAAGACGCTGCAGCACATCCAGGACATCGATAACGCTTTTGTACGATATTTTTTCGTCCCCCCGGATGACCACCGGGAAATTAGGGTCCGCCCCCTTGTACTGACGGAGCCTGTTCTCCAACTCGCCCAGGGTGACGGGAAAGCTGTCGAGATAGATGGTCCCCGCCGCGGTGATCGTAATTGCCTTCGTCGTTGCTTTGACCTTGCTGGCGGCAGCGCTCGCCTTGGGAAGGCTGACGCTGATCCCCTGTACGGACGCGGTCACGACGATCATGAACACCAGCAGGAGGTTCCACGCCAGGTCAAGCATGGGGACCACGTTGATCTCATCGTATATTTCATGCTCATCATAGGGGTTTTTCCTGCTGCGCATCTACTTTTCCTCTTCCAGTCTGAGAATGAAGTCATCGATAAAGACATTCACGTCGGCGTTCATGTCCTTGATGCGTCCCGTGATGTAGCTGCTTGCGAACAGGGCGGGGATTGCGACCAGCAGCCCCGCCATCGTGCATGCAAGGGCCGACGCCACGCCCGGCGCGATGGCGGCCAGGTTCGCTTCGCCGCTCTCGGCCAGTCCGGCAAAGGTGTTCATGACGCCCCAGACCGTACCCAGCAGACCGAGAAAAGGTCCGCCGGCCACGCTCATGTTCATGATCACCATGCCGGCGGCCAGCCTCCTACTTTCAAACATGGCCCCCTTTTCCAGGGCGGCCTTGAAGCCGTTCACCGCCCGCTCCGACAGCCCCTTTCCTTCCTGGAACGCTCCATCCCGTTTGCCGGCACAGATCTTTAGTTCTTCGCACCCGGCCCGGTAGACCCGGTAGAGGGGCGATCCTGAGAAGTCCTCCTCTTTGTCGATCAGGGCGAAAGTATGGTCCATGCCACTGAACGATTCGGTAAACGCTGTGTTGTCTTTTTTGGCCTGGTTCAGGAGGACCATCTTCTGCCTGAAGACGAGCACGGACCCGCAGCCCATCAGGACCAGAAATCCGATGATGAGCCAGCCGTCAAGGGTGATGGTCCGGATGATGACCTTCATGAGGTGGATCGTCAGCGATTCGCTGCCGCCGCCCCCGGATTCCTCCACCATGTAGGACGTCAGAGCTCCCTCCGATGATCCGGTCTGGAAAGCCGCTTTTATCCAATCGGCCGATCTCGCGCTCTTCGCCAGTTCCACTTCATCCAGATCCCCGATGAAAGGATTGCCCCCTTTCGCGTCGGCGCCGAGGACGAGGTCAGACGAGGGCGCCGGGACCGTACCCTTGAACTTGGTTGATGCGGCTTCCCTGCCGTTGAGATAGAGGGTGATCTGCTTGTCGGGGTCAACGACCACCGCAAGGTGCTGCCAGAGCTCGGGGGTCAGGAATGCTGTTGTCTGCGCCTTTGTTGTCTGCCCTTTGCCCGCCCCCACGCTGCAGTACGCATTCCCGTTCTCAGTGCCGATCACGATCGATCGGCTTCCGTCGTCCCAGGAAAAGAGATGGCTGCCGCCCGTCGACTGGCCCGGACGGACCCAGGCGGAGAAGGTGAAGCCATTGGTGAAATCGAGGGACGGGGATTTGGCGATCTTCATTCCGTCTCCGGCCTCGCCGAAATGGACGCCGTTCCCCACAGCGGACGGTATCCCGAGTTTCCCGGCAAAGGCCGCTGCGTTGTTGCCGTAGGCCGTGGCATCCCGGGGATTGCCGTCTTTCCCGGAGAAGTGATAGACGGCGACCTGGTCCACGTCATAGGTCCCGCCCGCGTCCTGCCCGTCCGGGGCGGAGGAGTTGCCGTAGTACATCCAGAGGAAATCCTGGCTGGACCCGCCTGTTATCCGGGGGACCTTGACCCAGATGAGGGCGATCTCTTCTTTGGGGTCGAATGTCTCGATATGATATTTGAGGGGCGACTTATCGTCGCCGCTCACGAAACGGATGTCTGAGCCGTCGGCTTTGGCGTGGGTCGGATCGGTCATGATGGTGGCCGGATTGCTGTTGATAAGGACCACCTCGTAACCTTCTTCCTTCAATGCCTTGCAGGCCTGAGTGCCGGAATAATCAAATTCACATCCCTGGCTGATGATGATGGGGCCTGCTCCGATAATCAGGATTTTATGAATGTCTGTGCGTTTGGGCATAGGATATATGGGTAATGGGCAATAAAAAGGCAATAGGCTATGGGCAATAAAGACATGAGCAATAAAGACATGGGCTTTTCCTATAGCCCATAGTCCATTACCTATTGTCCATTATCCATCAGCCGGGTGAATTCATCAAAAAGATACTGGGCATCCTGGGGGCCTGGAGATGCTTCCGGATGATATTGAACCGCAAAGACAGGCAGGGTTCGATGCCGGAATCCTTCCAGGGTCTGATCGTTGAGGTTGACATGGGTGATTTCAGCATCATCTGGATTCAGGGTGGCAATGTCAACGGCAAATCCGTGATTCTGCGAGGTAATTTCGATGCGTCCGGTCTTTAAATTCTTGACCGGCTGGTTCGCTCCCCGATGACCGAATTTCAGCTTATAGGTTTTTCCTCCCATGGCAAGGCCCAGTACCTGAATTCCCAGACAGATGCCGAAGATGGGCCGGAATCCCAGTAGGTTCCGAATCGTCTGGACCGCGTAATCCAGGGGTTCCGGGTCCCCGGGGCCGTTTGATAAAAATATTCCGTCCGGCGACATGTCTTTGATAAGATCGGCTGATGTCTCTGCAGGGACAACGATCACTTCACATCCGGATTGATCAAGACATCTGAGAATATTGTATTTCATTCCAAAATCAAGCGCAACCACGCTACGCGGCTGTCCCCGGTGTTTCCAGATTTTTGAGGTCAGGTCTTTTGCCGGATCTGCGATGGGAAGGACTTCATTGTTTATCCACCGGTAAGGCAGCCGGGTGGAAACCACGGAAGCCAGATCCTGCCCGATCATGCTGGGAACCAGTCGGGCCTTTTCAACGCAGGAGAGCGGATCGGGATCTTCGGTGGAGATAAAGACGCGCATGGCGCCGGAGTTTCTCAGGTGAAGGGTCAGCGCCCGGGTATCCAGTCCGTCAATTCCCATAACATCCTGTGTTTTCAGATAATCGCAGAGAGAACCCGTGGAACGATAATTGCTATGGAAATGTTGATATTCCCGGACCACAAACGCGGACACCTGTATTGCGATCGGATTCGACATCCTCGGGGTTAACCCCGTAGTTGCCGATCAGCGGATAGGTCATGGTCACGACCTGACCCCGATACGACGGGTCTGTCAGGACTTCCTGATATCCGGTCATGCTGGTGTTGAACACGGCCTCGCCGCCTGCCTCACCTGACCCGGTAAAGCGCGGCAGTCGAATGTCCGTCCGTCTTCCAATGCCAATATTGCTCTTTTTCATATCAATTTATATTTGTATCATTCCATCGGCTGGTTTTCAACAAGATTCCACACACCACAGGGACAGGCGCCGGCGCAAAACCCGCATCCGATGCACCGGTTTTCATCCACCCGGTATTCATAGCCGGTGGGAATCGAACTCCATCCGCCGGATAGCTGCCTGGGGACAGACAGCCACGCAGATGCCGCAATCCCGGCAGGCGCCGCAGGAAGAGCATTGGGCTCCGCAACTGTTCACATCCTCAAATTCGGTAATCCGGGGATCGAAATATTCCAGAGACACCCGCCTGGCATCGATCATGGGGCGAAGATCACTTTCCAGCGGCTGTCCTTCGATGATTTTCAGAATCGCCGACGCTGCCTTTCGACCCGATCCGATGGCGTCGGTCGAAAAGCCCGGGTTTAACGGCATCCCCAATGGCAAAAACCGTGGGAACCGCGGTCTGGTAATGGGCGTTGACCCGGACAAAACCGTTATCCGTTGCCACGTCTTCAGAGAGAAAATCCAGATCCGGCGTATCCCCGATCGATATGATCACCCTGTCCGCCGGAATGATTTCGCCGGTTGACAGGACAACGCCTTCGGAAGTGATCTCCCGTGTGAAGCAGGGCCAGCGAAAGACGGCTCCGGCCGCCTCTGCATCCTGTCTTTCCTTGCCAAAGGACGCGGGTTCCTGAACATCTATGAGCGTAATGACCTCTGCGCTCAGCCGTTTGGCTTCCGTCGCCACATCGCACCCCACGTTTCCGGCGCCGATGATGACCACCCGTTTTCCGGGGGCAAGGTTTCCGGTCTTGGACAGTTTCAGGAAATCCAGGGCTGTCATGGCCAGTTCCTTGCCTGGAACCGGAAGGGTCCGGGGTTTTTGCGCGCCAACCGCAATCACCAGAAAATCGTAGTCCCCCTGAAGTCTTTCAAAGTCGTTTCTGCCCAGCCGCTGCTGCAGATGAACATGGGGAATGGCCTTTCGAATCCTTTCCAGTTCGGCAGTGATCACGGCTTCCGGGATTCGGCTTCCGGGAATGACGGATGAGATTTTTCCACCAATGGCCCCTGCCGTGTCAAACACCGTAACCGCATGCCCTTTCAGCCGAAGCTGCCAGGCAATGGATAATCCCGCCGGGCCTGCCCCGATAATTCCGATTGATTTGCCGCTGATTTCCGGAAGCTGAGGCAGGCTGGCCGATATGCTGGCTTTTCCCAGGGAGGTGATATCCACGGCCGACATGCGCTCGGTCTGCCGGGTGCAGGCCTGCATGCATAGGTTCGGGCAAAGATAACCGCAGACGGTAGCCGGAAACGGGGTATAGCTGAGGGCCAGATCCACCGCTTCATCCACGCGCCCTTCCCGGACCAGGCGCCATCGGTCATGAACCGGAATACCCGTCGGGCACTGGGCTTCACAGGGAGCCTTGTACTTGCGGTTTTCCCACATCGGCACATAGCGTCGCAGGTCACCGGCAGGAATCAGCGGAATGGGACTTCGGTCAAAGCTGAGCAGATCCCCGATCAATCCACCTTTTCCCAGTTCCTTGTCCCAGACATCTGCGCGAAAAGACATGATGGACCGTCTTTGCCGTGCGGTTTTCTCCTTGGGAGTCCGGGCCACAATCAGTTGCCATGCATCGGCATTTACCAGCTCCGGCAGCAGCCCGGTCCTGCCGATTCTGGCGAGAAAAATCTCCAGGTTCAACGTGAGCCACTCCCAGTCGGCCGGTTCGATGGGCAATATTCTGGCGTCTGCCTGGCTGAAACCCCGGTGCGGCCCCCGGAAAAACACCTTGCCGCCCACCATGCCGACGAAGGGCCGATATCCCAGAACATTGTTGGGATCCTGGGGATTGATGCCGCAGATGACGGCAATTCCGCCGGCCATGAATTCACCGAAATAATCCCCGACAGATCCCAGAACCCAGAGTTCCGGCGGTTCAAACCGCGGGTTCTGTTTGGTCATGGTCATGCCGCGCGCGCCGATATTGCCGCCGACAAAGACCTTTCCCTGGGCCATGGCGTTGCATGCGCCGTTGGCGGCATTGCCGTGGACGATAATTTGAGCGCCGGCATTCAGCCAGCCCACATCATCGGAGGCCGGCCCATCGACCTCAATCACCGTATTCGGAAATCCCATGGAGCCCAGCCGCTGTCCGGAATGCCCATTCCACTTTTACATGTACCGGATCGTCCCCAGCCCTCCAGAGTCTGCCGCCGATGCCGTGCTGTCCGTAGGCCTGGACCTTGAGATGGCGGTTTCCGTCTGCGACGGCTTCCTGGATCCGCTCTTCCAGTATCCGGGAATCCAGCCGGTTTCCGTCCGCTTTTCCTGAAATGGTAATGATCTTGTCATCCATTGACATTTTACTCCGTTACCTAAACCACATATTTGATGCTCAGCCGCTCGCGGCATATGGTAATCGTTGATTCCCAGAGCATCGGACATGCCGATCGGAAGAGACGTCGAACGGCCCAGAGGCGCGACAATCTTCTTCAGTTCCGTATCAAAGCTCAGAAACACATCCACCACGCGCTGGGCCACCTTCTCCGGATCCAGCCGCCGGTACAGCCGGGGATCCTGGGAGGTGATCCCTTTGGGACACAGGCCGATGTTGCAGATATTGCAGCGATCCGTTTCGGAACCCAGACATCCGGCTGCCGCCTGCATGATGTATTTGCCGATCTGAACGCCGCTGGCGCCCAGCATGATCAGGGCCGCCGCATTGGCCGCCAGATTGCCGTTTTTGCCGACACCGCCGCCGGCAAAGAGCGGAATTTCATTCTGCTTGCCCGACTTTGACCAGATTCAGATAGGCATCCCGGAGATTGCTGGCGATGGGATGCCCCATGTGGTTCATGGAAACATTATAGGCCGCACCGGTGCCGCCGTCTTCGCCGTCAATGGCCAGGCCTCGCGGCATAAGGGATTCCGGGTCAGGTTGTTGAGAACGGCAAGGGCCGTGGAGGTTCCGGAAATTTTCGGATACACCGGCACCCTGAACCCCCAGGCCATGGACATGGACTGGATCATCTTGGCCACGGATTCTTCGATGGAATACTTGGTCTGGTGCGTGGGCGGACTGGGCAGGTTGACACCGGCCGGAACCCCGCGAATGGCGGCAATGAGCTTGTTGACCTTGTACCACATCAGCAGGCCGCCGTCGCCGGGCTTGGCGCCCTGGCCGTATTTGATTTCGATGGCGCAGGGATCTTCCTTCATTTCCGGCAGGGCATGGATGATCTCATCCCAGCCGAAATAACCGCTGGCGATCTGGAGAATGACGTATTTCAGAAACCGGGACCGCAGCAGCCGCGGCGGACAACCGCCTTCACCGGTGCAGATCCGTACCGGCATCCCCATTTCCTCGTTCAGGTAGGCAACGCCCATCTGAAGGCCTTCCCACATGTTGGGAGACAGGGCGCCGAAGGACATGCCGCCGATCATCAGCGGATAGATCTCCCGCACCGGCGGAATCCATCCGTTCTCGTCGAATGAATTTTAGATTTTCCTCCGGCGGGAGAATCCGTCCCAGAAGCGTGCGCAGCTCAAATTCGTGGCGTCCGGCATCCAGCGCCGGGTCCGTCAGCATGGAAATCCGGATGAACTTGATCTGATCCAGAACCGCTTCCGGGCACATTCCGACGTCCGCCCCGGCGCCGGGGCTGACCGCCGCGATTGATGTGAAATATCAGTTTATCGGCCTCATCGCTTCGGCAGGGACTGATGGCGTCATTCGGGCAGACCAGGTTGCACATGGCGCATCCCACGCAGACGTAAGCCGGATCGGTTTTCTGGCGGATGCCGTAATAAAGCTGCATCGTGTTTTCAGGTGGTTCTGGCGAATCCCGGAGACAGGTCAAGGATTCTTTTGCGGAACACCCCAAGTTCAATGGCATGAACCGGGCACACCGCCGTGCATCTGTCCGCAAAGCGTGCATTTTTCCTTGTTCCAGTCGATCTGCCAGGGAAGATCCTTGATGCTTAGCGTGGAAGGGGTAATGGGTCTGTTTGACAGCATACCGCAACCTCCTGTCGATCCGGACCGACAATGGCCGTATCCAGATGCATGGGTTGAAAATCCCGGGTTTTATCGCGATCCGGAATGGCGGCATCCAGTCCGCAGATTTCCGATGAAAACGCATATCTTCCGGGTCTGCCGCCCACCACGCCGGGACGGAGTTTTTTGCGGTCCTGAACCATGAACAGGCTGTGATCCGGAAGACATCCGATGACGCAGTTGGGCCCGTCAATGATCAGCCGCCGGCAGGACTGCTTGAGATGCTGAAGCAGGCCGGCATCCGGGTGAACGGCAATGTCTTCATCCTGAAGCGGCGTGATGATATGTTTGTAGGCCTCGATTCCCAATCCCAGTCTCTCCAGGGTATAATGCAGAATATGGGTAAAGACTTCGGAATCCGACTGATACCCGGTATAGCCGGGAAATCCCCGGGACTGAAGGTAGTCCCGGATCGGAATAAACGCCGTGTTCTCGCCATTGGTCATGGTTGAAAAGCCCTGAAGAAAAAACGGATGACAGGCATAGAGATTAATGGCATAGTTGGTGTTCTGCCGTCCCTGCGCCATCATGACCCTTGCCTTGATGTCTTTTCGATCCAGCTTCAGATGCTGGGCGACCTTGAGCGGCTCGCCGATTTCCTTGATCATGATGACATCCGGCCAGAAGGAAAACACCATCATATCGCCTTCGGCCTTGCCCATTTCCCGGAGTTGAAGGCGGATATTGACCAGGCGGTTATAAAGCTCCGGCTGGCTGAGGCCATCCCATTCCTCCGGGTATTCATAGGCCCGGACCAGATAGATATCCCGCCTGGGAACGCCCGAAGGCGGTGTTTTGGATACTTTTATCGGCAATTTGTATTTGGTCATGAATCCCAGATTCATCATGAACGCATCCAGGCGTTTGAGACCATTTTCGGTAAAAATGCCGGACAGAATCGGCGCATCCTTCATGTCTTCAAACGGACCGCCAAGGTCCCGAAGGAACAGTCCCACGCCGGAGCCGTCGTGTCCTTCGCGCATGACATCAAGGGCTTCAAAGGCAACCATGGGCGACAGGGGTTCTTCGCTGGTTATGGCAAATAAACGACACATGCTGTTTTTCTCCTGTAAAAAGCGCATCCCTGAAAAAACGATGAGCATTTACATTTATACCGTGAAAATACCCTGGCGCTCTGCTCAAGCAAAATTTATGCCGCACTCAATTCATTTTATCGGGATAGTGCAGACATGCCTTCAGAATGCAGATAAAAAAAGCTGCTGAACATAGACTGTTTCCAGGAAACTCGAGCATTCCCAGAACAGACATGATTCAGCAGCATAAAAAAAGACTTTATTTTATATTCGAAAAACACATAATTGTCAAAAAATATTTCATAGTATAATGACAAAAATGTATTTTACTATAGCGATGATGTATTTTTCTTTTCAGTCCCAAACCCCGTGATCTGTTAAATCCGTTACAGGGGTGAATGCCCGGTTCATGCGTGCTTACGATCAAATGGCGACGGTGACGATGACAGGATGGAGTATTCTAATCAGATCCCGGGGATTCATGGAAAGAAGAAGCCCTCTTTTGCCGGCATTGATGTAAATTTCCGGCAATTCCGCTATGGAGGTTTCCATGTAAACCGGAAGCAGAAGCCGGGTACCAAAAGGGGAAATGCCGCCCACGACATATCCGGTAATTTTTTCGGCTTTCTGGGCGGACAGGGCTGAACCGTTTTTGTCCCCATTTGCCTGGCCAGCGCCTTGGCTGAAACCTGTTTATCCCCGTGCATCAGCACGATAAATGGATTGCCGGAATCATCTTCCATCACCAGCGTCTTGATGACCCCGTGTTCTGCAACGCCCAAAACAGCAGACGCAGTTGCGGTTCCCCCCTTTTCTTCATAGGCGTAAGGGTGGAGTGAAAATGAAACGGCTCCGGCCTTAAGCTGCCGGATTGCAGGTGTTACAGGAATTTTTTGACTGGACATTGGCTATTGGAAACCCTTTCCATGGGTTTCCCCTTGATTTTTAGTCGTTCAAAAAGAGCAGCATGATTGACCTTCTGTTGCTGTTTCGGCGCGATACATGGTACGCTTGAAATGCGTCATCTCTTGAAATAAGTTAACTATAGGCGGCCAACAAAATCAAGACCGAATAATTTCCGGAAACCATAACGGCTCAAGCGGCTGAATGACCCGGTGTTCCGGATGCTCCCGGATGATTCACTTCACGAAAGCCTTCAGCCGATCTGCCCGAGTCTTTGTACTCTGTCATTGCAAAATCAATTTGGTGGCGGTAAAATTTAACGTCATGAATCAAAATCGCTTCAAAACCGCTTCTTCCTTTATCTCCTCTGCAGATCGCAAACGACGAAAGCGGGAGCTGATCATTATCGCGGCCATTATTGTTGTTGTCGCCCTGATGACCTATGCCCAGAACAAGCTCATCCATTTCGGCGCCAATTTTCCCATTTCCAATACCATTTTGATGTTCACGATGACGAATATCAATTTGCTGTTGCTGATTCTCATGATTTTTCTGGTTTTTCGAAACCTGGTAAAATTACTGTATGACCGAAGGCGAAAGGTCATGGGATCAAAGCTACGAACCCGACTGGTCATCGCCTTTGTTTCACTTACCCTGATTCCCGCAAGCGTGATGTTTTTCTTTTCCATGGGGTTTATTACCACCAGCATCGATTTCTGGTTTAATGTGCCAGTTGAGCAGGCCCTTGAAAACTCGCTGCATGTCGGCAGGCAGATCTATGGCATTACGGAAAACAGCAATGCATTTTTCCTGGACAGGGCTGCCCATCAGATCAAGATCCGGAAACTTATTGACCCTGCAAGAGTCAAGGATTTGCTCCAATATATTGAAATCGTTCAACGGTCATTCAACCTGGATGCGGTTGAAGTGTACGATATCCACGCCAGACGCATCGCCCAGTCCCTGGGTCGCGACCTGAACACGCAATCGCTTCAGGCGGTTTCCAGTGATCAGCTTCGAAAAGAATTTTCCCCCAAGTCCGTTTCATCATTTTCTCAAATCATCTCCGGAGGGGAGGCGATTCGAACTGTCGGAACCATTCCTTTTGGCGTCAAACCCGCTGATGCAGAGGCTTTTCTGGTCTTGACGGTTATGATTCCACCGTATCTTTCAGAAAACATGGCGTCCATTTCAAGAGGCTTTGAGGAGTATCAGCAAATAAAGTTCCTGAAAAAACCCATCCAGATTTCCTATTATATCACCCTTTCCATCGTTGGACTTCTGGTGGTGTTCTGCGCCGTATGGTTCGGGTTTTACCTGGCCAAATCCATCAGTATTCCCATCAAAGAACTGGCGGAAGGCACCCGGCGAGTTGCTGAAGGCGATCTGAGTTTTCAAATCGGTTCGGTAGGCGATGATGAAATCGGCAGCCTGGTGGATTCTTTCAATAAGATGACCCGTGATCTGCGGTTCAGCAGAGATCAGCTCGAGTTGACTTCCAATAAGCTTCGTGAACAGAATGTTGAAATCGAAGCAAAACGCCAGTACATGGAAATCGTTTTAAAAAATGTATCCACAGGTGTTGTTACACTGGATGCAAGCGGTTTTATCTCAACGATCAATACATCGGCTGAAAAAATGCTCAACATCTCCGCGGAACAGGTTGTCGGGAAAAACCATGTTCGCCTTCTGCATGGCCGTTATCTGAAAATGGCTGAAAATATCATTAACGGGTTTAAAGGCATTCACAATGATTTTATTGAATTGCCGCTGAGAGCAACGATTGAAGGCAGACCTCGGAGCTTTATGCTCCATATTAGTTCGTTGAAGGACGATAGCGGGCGTCATATCGGAATTGTTGTGGTGTTTGACGATCTGACGGAGCTTGAAAAAGCCCAACGGACAGCAGCCTGGAGGGAAGTGGCCAGGCGCATTGCTCATGAAGTCAAAAATCCGCTGACTCCCATTACCCTTTCCGCACAACGCCTGAAACGAAGATATTCCCGGCTGATCAACGAGCCGGTGTTTGACGAATGTACGCAAATGATCATTGACCATGTTGATATCATTCGAAATCTTGTCAATGAATTTTCATCTTTCGCCAGGTTTCCTTCGGCGAACCCCAAACCAGGGGAGATTCTGCCCATTATTGAAGAAACCGTCGCACTTTATCGCGAAGGCCATTCGGCCGTTCGCTTTGAAATCAGAAAAACGGGAAATATCCCCGTCATCAATCTGGACCGCCAGCAGATCAAACGGGTCATGATCAACCTCGTCGACAATGCCATTGCCGCCATTCATTCAGATGGAGAAATCACGATTTCCATTTCCCATGACGCGGGACACAAGCTGGTTCGCGTTGAAGTTGCGGATACCGGCGACGGCATTTCCGATGAAGACAAGACCCGGCTTTTTGAACCGGATTTTTCCACCAAACTCACGGGCATGGGGCTTGGGCTGGCCATCGTCAACACCATTGTGATGGATCATCATGGAACGATTCGCGCGGAAGACAATCATCCCAGGGGCGCCAGGTTTATTTTTGAACTGCCGGCTTAACATCGAAGTTGGGAAGTTAAGAAAATCGGAAACGTCGGCTCTTCCGATCTTCCCAACTTCCTAACTTCAGTACAAACACTCGCATTTTTTATTTTGAGAGGACAGAGCATGTATCCATCTGTAATGATCGTCGACGACGAACCCTCTATTCTGCAATCCCTGAGCGGGATTCTGTCTGATGAAGGATTTGAAATTTTCACCGCTTCAAACGGGTATGAAGCGCTTAAGCGCATCGAGCAGGAAGCTCCGGATCTGGTGCTGCTGGATATCTGGATGCCGGGCCTGGACGGCATTGAAACCCTGAAGGAAATTAAAAAAAACAACCCGGTGATCCAGGTCATTATCATTACCGGACATGGCACCATAGAAACCGCAGTCAGCGCCACCAAACTGGGGGCCTTTGACTTGATTGAAAAACCGCTGTCCATTGACAAGGTAATTGTATCCATCAATCGGGCACTGAATTATCGAAGGCTTGAAGAAGAGAACAAATATCTTCGAAAAAAAACCATTGAAAAAAATTCCATTACCGGAAACAGTCCGGCAATCCTTGCTCTAAAAAAACAGATTGCTGTTGCCGGACCCACGGATGCCTGGATTCTGATTACCGGAGAAAATGGCTGCGGCAAGGAGTTGGTTGCCCGCACCCTTCACCAGCTCAGCAGCCGGGCGCATGAGCCGCTGGTGGATGTCAATTGTGCCTCCATCTCAGATGATCTGGTTGAAAGCGAACTTTTCGGACATGAAAAAGGCGCGTTTCCCGGAGCTGCCGTAAAAAAACGGGGAAAATTCGAGCTGGCCGGCAAGGGGACCCTGTTTCTGGATGAAATCGGCGATATGAGTATCAAATCACAGGGAAAAATCCTGAGAGTACTCCAGGAAAAACAATTTCATCGTATCGGGGGGAGTCGTACCCTGGAAATGAATGTCCGAGTGATTGCCGCCACGAATAAAGACATCGAAGCGGAAATAGCCAAGGGAAATTTTCGCGAAGATTTGTATTTCCGGCTCAATGTCATTCCGCTTGAAGTTCCGCCGTTACGGCAACGGGTTGAAGACATTCCACTTCTTGCGGATATTTTTCTGAATGAATTTGCCCGGCAGAATCATTGCCCCCGAAAAACGCTGACGTCTGCTGCCCTTGACTTGCTTGGAGCCTATTCCTGGCCCGGGAATATCCGTGAATTAAAGAATCTGCTCGAGCGGCTATCCATTATGGTGGATGGGGGGATAATCAATGAAAAAGACATTCCCTTCCCCATCAATTCAGGTGAAAAAAATGAGAAGGCTGCACAATTAGAAACCTCCCTGTTTTCCCTCTCCCGTCTGAAAGATGCGCAAAAAGCCTTTGAAGACGAATTCATCAAACGAAAACTGATTCAGAATAATCAGGACATTGCCGCGACCGCAAGAGCCATCGACGTTGGGCAAAGCCACATCAGAAATTACTTGAAACAGGTTCAGAAGGAAAACATATAAGCGGGTCCGTGGATTATAAAATCACGACCTGCCATTCACATCTGAGCCACTCCGATCGCATTTTACTGCTTTCAAATCGCGATTCCCGTTTCCAGAATTTTCTTAAAAAAAGGATCAGGCGCCAAAAGGGATTCCGGGCGGTAAGGTACCGGCGACAATCGATTGTCCACTGCCAGCGTCAGCCGCCTGATTCTATTGCGATCTTTAAACCAGTCCCCTTCAAAATCATCCGACACCAGCGCCACATCAATATCGCTCCACTCATCCGCCTTCCCGGTTACATAACTGCCGAACAAAACCACTTTCCGAATACGGATGTGATGCGCCTCCAGGGATTTGAGATAATTGTTTATGATTTCACGGACTGAATCCGGGATGTTATCCATCGGTAGATCTCCTTGATATCGTCAATTTTTTCGCTGCAAATGCTTCCGTACACTGTTTAAAAAAATCACGGGTGTAAGCCGGATACCGTACTTCCAGATTGTAATCGGTTATTTCTGATAAAAATTCTTTCTGATCATCATCGAATTGAGGCGGTGGCTTCAGCCAGTCTCACCAGATTATGCGTTCTGGGAGGAAGTTGATTGTTGTTATCCCGCACATAGGCTGCCTTTAATGCTTTCTCTATGACAAGTTGCGCCAAAAACAGGCACCAATCATACTTTCCGGCTGAAAAAAGACTTTCGGCAACATCCAGATCATGATCGGCCCCATCCAACCAAAATTGAATATGGTCTTCAATGTTCATGGTAGTGTCTTTCTCCAATCTGTCCCATTAATATTTTCCACTGAACGCTGTTAAAAAAATACCGAAATCCTTTCATGCCTCCTAAAGTAACGACTTCCTCTGTAACACACAAGAAGCGAAAATTGTAATTCATGTTTCAATGCCGACAATGGCAAGGGGAACCGCCATATAAGACATTTCTTCGTTAATGATGCCGGAGAAGATCAATTCTCTATGAAGAAATTCCAGCAGCCGTTGTTTCATATTGGCGGCAAGCCTTTGCCATTCCACCGGCGCTTTTGATTTCGGGGCTTCCATGCTTAACAAGTTATCGTCAATACGTTCAATCCATGGGGCGCGGGAACCGTCCATGCTGATGCCGATTTTAACGATCTTAAGGTTTATCTGTCCATCCTTACCCTGCACGTTGACTTTCCAGATGGCAAGCAGTCCACTTCCGGCAATTCCCTTTATCTTGCCGGTGACTGCACGAAATTTTGCTTCAGATCCGGCATATTGACGCAGCATTTTGCTGATAACCGGATGCTCAAGACCCAGAAGCTGCAAATTCTCTTCCTGTAAAGCAAGGTCCCGATCCGTAGTGAACAGCAACGTCGGTTCATCTTTTCTGGCAAGTTCCCAGATCGTATCGGATTTTTTTGTGAATTTCCAATCGGAAATCCTTGCGGCTCTTGCCACGAAATCGACCAATCGTTTCATGCCGCGGCCCTGATCATCAAATTTTTTGTAATCGCCAAGATTGAAACGGTCCAATTCCTGAAACAGCTCAAAAACAAACTGTCTGGCTTTGTTGGCGTTCTCCATGGCGACTTCAAGCTCTTGCCGTGTTCTTTTCAGGGTTGGGTCGCTGACGGCTTCCTGATACAGGCGGTCATAGCTCAAGGTGCTTCCCAGTTGACCCAGAACCTGGATTCTTAAATCTTCGGCAATCCGGCCGTGCTCATCCACCTTTCCCAATGTTTTGGCGATTTCGTCCAGCTTCTCCTCAAGAAGCAGAAAAATGCTCCCTTCAATGGTATCGGCGGCAACAAGATTATAAACCTGTGAGGTTGATATCTGGCCATACCGGTGGATGCGTCCAATGCGCTGTTCCAGATCCATCGGATTCCACGGCAGATCGTAATTAAAAAGAATCCGTGCAAACTGTAAATTGATGCCTTCCCGGCCGGCGGCCGTACATACCAGAACCTTGGGGCCCATCTTTGCGGCGGAATCTCTTTTGCACCGCGGTCTTGGCGCCATGATCCCCGCCCTTGAGCGCATCAACACCCTTGCCGGGAAACACCGCATCGAGCTGTGTTTTGATAGCCTCAACGGTTCCCAGATAGGTCGCAAAAATGACAATTTTTTCATCGGAATTTTGTCGCCATATCTGATGCAATGCCTGGACCAGTATGTTTGTCTTGGACTCGATGCCCTCAGGAAAATGGGTCAGCAGCTCCGTAATACGCTGGCGTTCTTCCGGCAGGGCGATCGATACCAGCATGGCCGCGGATTCTTCTCCGGCACCGGCGCTATATTCCGAATCGGAATAACTGTCGGCGTTTTTAACATAAGATTCCGCTTCGTTTCGTTTTTTCAACAACTGGAATTTTGTATCGGCCAGTATCTGATCCGCTTGCGCCATGCCGATTTGATCCTGCGGCAGCGCATGCATTTCATGGATAATCCGCCTGGCTTCCGCGAACATCTGATTGCGACCATCGACATCGAGCAGTTCATCCCGGACGATTCCCTCTTGAATCGTCAGCATGAGCAGCCGGCGTCTTAAAGTCATGTGAATGGCTGCAAAACTGCTGGCCGCGATTTTTTGAAAAATGGTCATGACAAAGCCGAGCGCCCGGCCTTTACTGCCTTGCTGCGCGGCAAGGTTGTAACCGTCACGAAGGTAATCGAGCAATGCCTCGTAAAAAATCTTCTCGTTTTCTGAAAGGGTGAAGCTTTCGGTGTGAACGACGCGACGGAGAAAAAGAGGACTGCCGTCCTGCGCGCAGGCATCTGCTTTGGTGCGCCGGATAACAACAGCGTTCAACCGGTGCCGATTGTCCACCATGTCTCCATGGTCTTCGAAAAGGTTCGGGTTTAACAGATTGATCAGCCCCCAGAACCGAAAATGATTGCCTTGATGGGGCGTGGCGGACATCAGGATCAAATCACGGCAGTGGTCCCGAATGGCCTCGGCAAGCTTGAAATTCTCCGTTTTTTTTACCTTGTTGCCGTTACGATAAACGCTGAGATGATGGGCTTCATCAAATACAACCAGGTCCCAGGGCGGCGCTTCCAGTATTTTTTTTATTCTTGACGGGCGCTTCAAGGTATCCACCGAAGCGATCAGCCGGTTGTGCCTGGCAAAGGCATTGGATTTGCGGTCCGTCACATCCCCTTCGCTGCCGAATACCTCAAAATCAAGATTGAAGACATCATTCAGCTCCCTGCGCCAGTTCTCCACCAAACCGGCCGGAACGATCATCATCGCCCGCTGCAATTCTCCTCTGGATGCCAGTTCCCTGAGAACCAGGGCGGCTTCGATCGTTTTGCCCAGGCCCACCTCATCGGCGATCAGAAACCGTTTTGGCCTGGCATTTGCGATGCGATGCACCAGAACGACTTGATGCGGCAGCAGGTCGACTTTTGCGGACGTCAATGTAGCGGCGCTTTCCATCAAGGGGATTTCTTCGGCCTCCAGGGCCAGCCAGAGGCGGTCCAGTCCCTGAGGCGTCACCGGCGCCATGCCCTGAACAATCCGGTCAAAACGGTCTGTTTTTGTATGTAAAGAATCCGCCGGAACCTGCCGCTCGCCGATGCTGCGGAAAAAGACCGTAACATAGCCTGTTTGTTCCAGGCCGACAACAACGCCCTCGCCAAGTTCGGGATGATTTATCTTCAGGCCGGGCTGTAATTTATGAAATGCGAGCGACATAGTAGCCTATAATGATTTCCGATTCGGGTTTGTCGCCTTCACGAACAATGCGTTTCATATTGATTGCGGCGCTTCCGTCCCAGAGCCCTTCGGAGAGCCGTATCTGCTTTTTGTCCCGGCGTTGGAACAGCACTTCTTCTTCCAGCGATGTTTCCTTGAAGGCATTTCGATGTGCGGAAAAACCGAAAACCATACCGCAGTTGTTCCAACGGTTCTGAAGATCGATTATCAGCGGACGGACCCGGCGGGAAAGAAACGCTTCGGCTTCCTGAGACGCCATTGTTTCAACAATCGTTTCCAGACCGGAAACGAGAATCGTTTTCCCGGGTACGGGTGGATTTGCCGGCAGATCCTTTGTCCATGAAAGCATTTGCCTCAAAGAGATGACCGATCCATCCGCGATGAACGGCCCCA
Source organism: uncultured Methylomirabilota bacterium (assembly GCA_963714585.1). GTDB lineage: Bacteria > Methylomirabilota > Methylomirabilia > Methylomirabilales > 2-02-FULL-66-22 > 2-02-FULL-66-22. The sequence goes on along the minus strand of CAVQPC010000053.1, from coordinate 728 downwards.
GGCTTTTCTGATCAAAAACAATGCTCGAACCTTTTCGCTGCCATACGGTATTTGAAATTGTTTCCATCAATCCGCCTCCTCCAGCATTTCAAAGAGCGACAACTGCTTGGTCTCCGGTCTTTTGCCTTTGTTGGTACGCCAATGCTCGACCAGTTGCGCGGCGGTTCTTGCCGCCAAACGATTGGCTGCATCCTGATCCACTTCCGCATACCATTTCAGGATTTCATCCACCGATTTTTTGATGCGAAAGTTGGGATTATTCAGTTCAGCATCGATCTTAAGCCCGGAATTGGGGTAGGTCGCGCCGATGAGAAAATGGACCTGATCCAGATCGTTCTTGATCACTTTGCGATTGCGGCCCCGTTCGGTAAAATACGAAAACCGTTCACGGATCGGAACAAGATGAACGGTTTTGCCGACAACGCGAATCCAGCCGCGCGATTCCAGATCGCCCTGTGAAATCCCGGTGCCCCGAAGGGTTTTATGCAGTTCGTCCCGATCCATTTCGGTGCGCTGTTTGAATAAGCGCAAATAGAGGCGGCTGGTCGGTTCGGCGCTCTCCGGCGGGCGTAAGCCGCCGGTTTGGGTAGTGTCTTCCAGCAGGTCGTCCAGAAGCTGGTTGATGCCCAGAAGGGCTTCGCGCACTTCCAGCATTTGACCGTCACCGCTTAACACCTGGCCGTAATGGCGGGAATAGAATTCAAGGGACTTCCCGCGCAGGATCACTC
>CAVQPC010000052.1:0-91485 GCA_963714585.1 uncultured Methylomirabilota bacterium | reverse complement strand
ATGTCCTTCACCCAGGCGGGGGTCGTCGAGCATCGCCTCCAGGATGCGCGGCGCGCCGGCGAAGCGCTGGATGCGTTTCTAATCCTGAACACCCGGCCTGGAAGGTCACAAACAGGCCCCGCTCGCGGTACGTGCGGTTGGCCTTCAGCCCGCCCTCCCAGCCCACGCGCGAGTCGTTCCACGCCATGCGCGGCTTGTGCTCCTCCCACGCGCGCCGGCTTGTGATGGTGAAGTCCATCGTCTCCGGTACGGACTCCTGCCCCTTGAAGACGCGCGTCGTCGCGCCGAAGCCGTCGGTGACGATCTTGTACGTCTCGGTTTCGACGACGGTCTTCTTCGGCAGTTGGAACGAGAGGTCCGCGCCCTGGGCCACGCGTTCGTAGCCGAAGTATTCGAACGGAGAGGTTTTCTCCGGCTGTCTTTCCCGCCGACGAAGCAGGCGTGTCGAAGGTGCTGGCTCTCGCGTGGAGTGAGGGTCTGCACGTCGTCCCGTGGGGGGGTGGGGTCCACCAAACGATTGGACAGACTCCGAAGGGCTACGACCTGGCGCTCGATTTGGGACGGATGAACCGGGTCCTGGAGCACGAGCCAGGCGACATGACGGCCACCGTGCAGTGCGGGATCCGGATGGCCGAGCTGCAGGCGTATGTGGGGAAGAGCGGACAGTTCTTCCCCCTCGATCCGCCACTTGCGTAATCGTGCGACTCTGGGTGGGATCCTGGCGACGAACCTGAGCGGCCCGCTCCGCTGCCGCTACGGCGCGCTGCGCGATCTGGTCCTCGGGATTCGCGTCGTGCACGCGGACGGGACGGTCACCAAGGGGGGTGCGAAGGTCGTCAAGAACGCCACAGCGTACGATATCACCAAGTTGTACCTGGGATCTCTTGGGACGCTCGGCGTGATCGCAGCGGCGAGCCTGCGACTGTATCCGCGGCCGCCAGTCGAGGGGGCCTGGGAGTGCACCCTAGCGGACGCGGAGCGGGGCCAGGCCCTGGCGACACGCATCCTCGGCTCGCACTGTGTCCCCACCCGGGCCGAACTGCTGGATCGGGGGGATGGGCAGGCCTCCCTGTTCATCTCGTGCGCCGGAATCCCGGAGGCGGTGAAGGCCCAGGCCGGCGAATTTCGAAGCATGGCAGCCGAGCTGGGCGCTGTGCCCGTGCCGATCGCAGATCCGGATCAGGCGTGGAGAGATCTCAGCGACTTTCCGTGGAGAGCCTTCCACACCGCTGAGGGCGCGCCGCGCGCGATCTGGCGCGCGGGAGTCCTGCCGAGCGCGTGCGCCCAGGCAATGCGCGCCATCCGGGAGACCGCTGGAGGCCGGGGGATGGTCTCCATGGCCGCCAGCGTGGCCGCCGGGGTCATGCGAGGGGAGGTCGTCGCTCAGAGCTCGGATGAGCTCGCCTCCTGCCTGCGGGCGGCGCGAGACGCCGTGGCCGAGCTGGGAGGCTATCTCGTCGTCCTGGACGCGCCCGCCGCTGTGCGCGCCCAGGTGGACGTGTGGGGACCGGACCCCGATGGACTTGATCTCATGCGGCAACTGAAGGACACCTTCGACCCCCGGCGCATCCTGAATCCCGGCCGCTTTGTGGAGGGGCTTTAGACAGGTGACTCGCAGCATGCGGACTCAACCGGGCAAGCGGGAACCATGGCGACAATGACCCAAGCCTGCAAATCGGCGATGCCCGCCGCGTTTCATGTCGGGTCGCCGAGCCTGGACGGTAAGGGGCTGCTGGACTGTGTCCACTGTGGGCTGTGCCTGCCCACCTGTCCGACGTACCTGGAGACGGGAGTCGAGATGGCTTCTCCCCGCGGCCGGTTGTACCTGATGCGGGCCGTCAGCGAGGGAATCGCCGATATCAGCCCCGAGTTCGTCAAGCACCTGGACCAGTGCCTGGGCTGTCTGGCGTGTCAGGAGATGTGTCCTTCTGGTGTTCCGTATGGTCCCCTGCTGGAAGAGGCTCGCGCGCAGATCGTGGCGCGTGGGGAGCGATCGTGGGCCGACCGGCTCTGGCGCGGGATGCTGTTCCACCTGTTCCCATATCCGCAGCGCCTGGACCTGGTTGTTCGAGGCCTCGCCGTGTACCAGGGACTCGGTCTCCCCCGGCTCGTTCGCGCCCGGGGATGGCTGGCCCGCCTATCGCCCCGCATTGCCGAGATGGCGGACCTCTTGCCGCCGCTCCCATCGGCCGCCGAGCGAGGGCCGCTGCCAGAACTCACCTCGGCCAAAGGCCGGCGGCGCGGCCGGGTCGGACTGCTCACCGGGTGCGCGCAGCGATTCCTCCTCCCCCAGATCAACCGTGCGACCGGCCGGGTGCTCGCGGCGGCAGGCTACGACGTGGTCGCCCCGCGGGAGCAGGGATGCTGCGGGGCCCTCCATGTGCACGCGGGGGAGTTGGCGCAGGGCAGGGCGCTTGCCCGTGCCATGATCGAGACCTTCGAGCGGGCGGGGGTGGACTTCGTCGTGGCCAATGCGGGCGGATGCGGCGCGACCATGAAGGGTTACAGCATGCTTCTGGCGAAAGAGGCGGAGTGGCGCGGCCGCGCCGAGGCCTTCAGCAGCAAGGTGCGGGATGTCTCCGAGATCCTGGCGGAGGCCTCCTTCGACGAGTGCTTGCGACCCATGCCCCTGACCGTCACCTATCATGACGCCTGCCACCTCGCACATGCGCAGGGCATCCGCCGCGAGCCTCGACGCCTTCTCCAACGAATTCCGGCGCTCACGTTGATCGAGCTGGCCGAGGCGGATGTGTGCTGTGGAAGCGGCGGGGTGTACAATCTCCTCCAGCCCGACATGGCCGGCTCGCTGCTCAAGCGGAAGGTGGACCACATCCGGGAGACCGGGGCAGGCCTCGTGGCGGCCGGGAACATCGGCTGTCTCCTGCACATCCGGAATGGATTAGCTCAGGCAGGCCTCTCGATCCGGGCCGTGCATCTCGTGGAGCTGTTGGACTGGGCGCTGCATGGAGAGCCGAGCACTTCGAGCCGAGAGTCGAGAGATGCCGCAGCGTCGTGAAGCCCGAACCTCGCACCTTCAACCTCGCACCATCAACGAGGGAGGAAAACCTCATGGCAATCGAAATGGGACAGCAGGCGCCGCACTTCACCCTGGTGAACACGGACCTCAAAGCAATGAGCCTGTCGGATTTCGCAGGGAAGAACGTCGTGCTGGCGTTCTACCCGGCCGCATTTACCGGCGTCTGCCAGAAGGAGATGTGCACCTTCCGCGATCAACTCAACGACTTCGCCAGCGCCAACACGGCCGTCCTGGGCGTGAGCGTGGATTCGCCCTTCGCCAACAAGGAGTTCGCCGCGAAGAACGGGCTGAACTTCCCGCTCCTCTCGGACATCAGCCGCGAGGCCATCAAGCACTACGATGTGGTCTTCAATGACCTGGCGGGGGTGAAGGGCTTCACCGTGGCCAAGCGGGCGGTCTTCGTGATCGACAGGACGGGGGTCGTGCGATACAAGTGGGTGGCGCCCGAACCCAAGGTCGAGCCGAATTATGCCGAGGTGGCCGAGGCGGTGAAGAAGCTCAAGTAAGCCGTCGTCGCGGGAGGCGCGGATTGGCCGTCCCAGTGGGTGCTGGTCCGCCACGCGGGGGGATTTCATGTTCAGCGAATTGGCCCAAGGTCTGGCGATAACCCTGAAGCACATCTTTCGGAAGCCCGTCACCCTCCCGTACCCGGAGCAGCAGCCCCGGCTGTCGCCTCGCTACCGCGGGCGACAGTTCCTCGTGAAGGACGAGGATGGGCTGGAGCGCTGCGTCGGCTGCGAGCTATGCGCGGTGGCGTGTCCTGCCGACGCCATCTACATCGAGGCGGCGGAGAACACGGACGAGCATCGCGTGTCGCACGGGGAGCGCTACGCCAAAGTGTACAAGATCCACATGCTGCGCTGCATCTTCTGCGGGTACTGCGAGGAAGCATGCCCGGAGGATGCCATCTTCATGGGCAAGCAGTTCGAGCTGGCGTCCTACCACCGGGACGATTTCGTCTACGACAAAGAGCGGCTGCTGCTCCCGCTGCGGGAGGCAGCCAAACAGCGGCCGGAGCTGCTCCAGGCCGGAACTGGGCTGGGGATGGGGCAGCAATTCGAGCCCATCGGCCCGGCCGTGGGCACACGCCCGTAATGAGGAATCACATGACGCTTTTTCAGGGGAGGAGGAAGGAGGATGACTCACGACTGGAAGTTGAAACCACGACCGTATTCGGATGAAGAGGCCAAGAAGCTCCTGACCAACGTGATCAGTCCGGAGACCACGGACTGGCACTACAATACGCATCACAAGGGGTATGTCACCGCCCTCAACAACATCGAGAAGGGGCTCGAGACGGCCGATCGGGCCGCCGCCAACGGAAACTACAGCAGCATCGGCGAGCTGAAGCGCCGTTTCACCTGGAACCACTCCGGGACGCTTCTCCACGACGTGTACTGGGAGGTGCTGGGTGGCGACGGGGATCCCAAGAAGGGCGCGGACATCCAGCATGCCATCGAGCGGAACTTCGGATCGTTGGATGCCTGGAAGGCGGACTTCAAGGCGACGGCCGTGTCGGCCAAGCTGAGCGGCTGGGGGTTGCTGGTGTACGATGCCCTGGGGTCGCAGCGCCTCCTGAATGTCCTGGTGGACGAGCATCAGTACGGCGCCATCTGGGGCGGCATTCCCCTCATCGCTTGCGACGTCTTCGAGCACGCGTACTACCACAAAGACGGTCCGGCCCGAGGGAAGTACATCGACAACTTCCTGGCCGGACTTCACTGGGGGCGGATCAACGACCGGTTCAAGAGGTACTGCCGGTAGCCGCTCGTCACAGGAAAAGCACGAACGGCCGCGTCGAGGAGCGCTCGGCGCGGCCGTTTTCATTCGAACAGCGTTACGCCGCCGAAATGGTTGATCAATTTTTCCAGGAACGAACTTTCATATTCAACTCGATATATCATGGATAGCTACTTGATACATCAGGGCTTAACAGTAATCAAACCAATTTAGTCTTGACAATCTATCGCCGACTCTGTAGCGTTTCGTAGCCGTCGAGGACGGTCGTATGTGGGAGGGGAGCCCAATGTCGTTCCGGAGCGCCGTTCGGAAACGCAGCTCCGTTTGTCCGGTGAGACGGGAGGATCGCGTCTCTTTGGAGCCATCGAGTTCCAAAGGGCCGTTCTATTTCGGGTGCTGTCCGGTTTCTGGGTACGAGATTCGCGAGGAGGCAGGATGAAAGGGCTGGCCAGAATTCTTGATGCCTGGGCTGAATGGAAGCAGGCTGGTGGCCTTTCCGACATCCTGGCAACAATGGTCAAAGTGGAAGGCTCCGCCTACCGCCGGCCCGGGGCGCGCATGCTGCTCCTACCCGATCGCGGCGGGATCGGTGTGATCAGCGGGGGCTGCTTGGAGCGCCACTTGTCGGAGAGGGCGTGGCCCCTCACGGAGGCACATCCCGCAGTTGTCACACGCTATGACACACAGGGCGACGCCGATGCCTTCTTTGGCTTCGGCGCCGGATGCCAGGGGGTGATCCACGTCTTGCTGGAACGTCTCGATGTCGCAGAGCGGGCAACACAGATGGAATTCTTCGAGGCGTGCCGACGCCAGCGGCGGCCCGGCGTGATGGCGACGCTCGTGGGAGGGAAATGCGCGGACGTCGGGAATCGTGTGATGATGTTCCCTGACGGCTCCGTGGTCAGCATCATTGGCGATCCGAAAGTCCAGCGACAGCTCTTGGAGTTCGCGCGAACCTGCCCCGTGGACGCGCAGCCACGGACCATCACGTCCAGCACGGACTCAGGTGCGGTCGAAGTGTTCCTCGAGGTCATCCGGCCGCCGGTCCGCCTGCTCGTATTCGGCGGGGGACCCGACGCGCCTCCGCTTGTCGGGTTTGCCAAGGAACTGGGCTGGGATGTGAGCGTGATCGATACGCGTCCCACCTCCCTCAACCGGGAACGCTTCCCCCTCGCTGACAAGCTGATCCTCACCACCCCAGGTGCCGTGCTTCGAGGCGTCTCGGTGGAGCCGGGGACGGCTGCCATCATCATGAGCCATGACTTTGTCCAGGACCTCGCGGTCCTGGAGACGCTGCTCACGCAACCTCTCGAGTATCTGGGCGTGCTCGGTCCCAGGGGCCGCACTGAGCGCTTGCTACGGGAATTGTCTCCCGGCGCACAGGGGAGTGCGGGTGCGACCCTCCGTGGCCTGCACGCCCCCGTGGGGCTCGACATCGGCTCGGAAACGCCGGAGGAGATCGCGCTGGCCGTCGTGGCCGAGATCCAGGCCACCCTGCGGAATCGTGCCGGCGGGAAGCTCCGCGACCGGGAAGGGCCCATTCACGGCCGGCCGCCGGAAGGGGTGCACAGCCCGCCATTTGTTTCGGCGGTGGTGCAGGCGTGAGCGCCCCTCACCCGCATCCTCTCCTCCAGTGGGGGAGAGGGACAGGAAAGATGGTGCAGATTGGCGGAAGCCTCGGAGAAGGAGAGGGCAGATGATCTCCCTGACCGTGAATGGCCAGCAGCGCGACGTGGCCGCCGATCCAGATGAGCCGCTGCTGTACGTCCTGCGCAACGATCTTCTGCTCACCGGCACGAAGTTCGGCTGCGGTCTGGGGCAGTGCGGCGCCTGCACCGTGATCGTCGGGGGGCAGGCCATCCGGTCCTGCGTCACGCCGGTGCACGCGGTCGCAGGCCAGGCGATCACGACCATCGAGGGGCTCGGCTCTCCCGAGCAGCCGCACCCTCTTCAGGCCGCCTTCATCGAGGAGCAGGCGGCCCAGTGCGGGTACTGCACCCCGGGGACCATCATGGCGGCGAAGGCCTTCCTCGACCATACCCTGCATCCGACGGAGGCGCAGGTCAGAGAGGCATTGGCCGCGAACCTGTGCCGCTGCGGGACGCACCTCAGGGTCATCCGGGCCGTGATGCGCGCGGCCGGGGTCATGGCGGGAGGGCGCTGACATGCTGAACGGCCAACTCACCCGTCGAGGGCTTTTGGAGACAGGCGGTGCCCTGGTCGTTTCTTTCGCATTGGCGCCCGGGTGGACCACCCGCGCCGCCGCCCAGAGTGCCCCCCGGCCGACGCGTATCTTGGAAAACCCCTCTCCCCCGACCTGCCGGCCAAGGTGACCGGACGTCACATCGATGTGCACGACTTCACCTTGCCCGGCATGCTCCATACCGGTGCCCGCCGCCCTCGGTAATGCGGTGTTCGACGCGACAGGGGTGCGCCTGCGGACTGTTCCCTTCCGGCCCGAGCAGATTCGGGGGGCCCTGGAGGGGTAGCTCGACTACCTCACTGGCCATGAGGGGGCCCATGCGGATGAAGGCATTAGGGGTCATCCTGGCGGGGCTCTGCCTCTCGATACCGATTCGGGCAGCGGACAGGGTAGTGGTGCCGCCCACGGCCACGGTGGAGCGAGGGGAGTACCGGGCCCGTGATCCTCGGAGCGGACGCGAACTTTGGCGGACGCAGTGGGTGCTTGAGCAGGCGGCCCAGGATGGGCGGACGCGGATTCGCGTCCAAGAAGACGGAAAGGGCTACCACGACGCGGACGTGCCCACGGTGTGGACCGTGCGTATCGCGCTGGACATTTCGGCGGGGGAGACGCGTTTCACGACCACCCGAGAAGTCCGGGACGCCTCAGGCCACCCGCTGGAGGTCCAGCAGCGCGACTTTGATTATGCGGGCGGAACGGGCCGCGTCATCACCACGGACGTGCGCACGGGGCGGACCGAGTCGCGAAGCTTCCCGCTGACGGCGAATTCAATCGGGGCCGAGGTCCTGGCCACCGAATTGCGTCTGCTGCCGGATCTGCCCGACCAGCAGATGCGGTTTGATCTGGTCACGCGCGAGGGGAAGGTGTTCGGCATGCTGGCGAAGATCACCGGCCGGGAGCGAGTGGACGTTCCCGCGGGGAGTTTTGAGTGTTACAAGGTGGAGCTGGCACCCACGGGGCTCGTCGGGGTTCTTGCCGACCTCTTCATGCCGAAAATGTACATGTGGCACACGGTCGCCGCCCCCCACATCTGGATCAAGTTCCAGGGGGTGGAGGGGGGGCCGGGCGCCCCGGAGATCATTCGGGAACTCGTCCGATTCACACCGCTTCCCCGCTGAAGACCCCGCGCTGGGTGAGAGCCTTGTCTCACAGCGTGAAAGGCCGCGGGCCTCCACGACCGCTTTCCGTTCGTCCCAACCCTTTCCCCTCAGGCATCGCCTTACTCTCCCTCCATATTACGCAGGACGCTGTTCAGCCAGCAGACTGGCGGTGCATTTTTTCCTTGCTTCATGTCATTTACCCGAGTATAGTTCGCCGGTTTTCTGACCCGCCACCGCGAATCAGTGAATCCTTTTGCGGGGTCAGGGATCGAAACGGATGGGGGCGAGAAGTGCCCCCATTTTCGCTGCTCGAGGGCAGCAGAAGGGAGCGGCTAGAAATGGCTGAGAGCAAGGTACAAAAGGTGGCTCGCCAGAGTGCTGCGCGGAAGTCTATTGGGACCTGCCAGTGCGGTGGCGAGCTGATTTGGGCCCAGGTGGTCCTGACCCGCCCTCGGATGATGAAGGTCTGCGAAAAGTGCGGAGCCTTCCACGAGAAAGAAGAGGCATAACCGCACCCTCTCGCCCTATCAAAAATTCTGCGCATCGAGATGCCTGCCTCCTGTCCGTCTTCTACGACACGGGTGTGTAGGGATACGTGTATTCTGTGGCCGCTCCCCCAACCTCAGGGATCGAGAAAGAAAGAGGCAGCAGAAGCCGGAGGCGGAGGCCGCGATCCCCGAGCCGCGCGCCGAGGCCGCGCAAAAGCTGCTTGACGAATTGTGCCGGCCTGCCGTAAGGTCGGTCTGAAGCGAACAGGCGCGGCGATTTCCTGGTTGCGGACGCTCGACACATGACACATGACAGTGGATGATCGGCGCAATATCGTCCTGGCAGGCTTCATGGCCACCGGAAAGACCTCCGTCGGGCGAAGACTGGCGGCACGGCTCGGCTACGACTTCCTGGATCTGGACGACCTGATCGAAGCGGATGCGGGGGCGCCGATCCCACAGATCTTCGCCGGGCGAGGCGAGGCGGTCTTCCGCGAGCTTGAGGCCCGCGCGGTGGAGCGCGTTGCCCACAGGCGCGGCTGCGTAGTGGCCACGGGCGGGGGGGCGATCGTGAATCGCCGGAACTTGGAGGCGTTGAAGCAGAGCGGAACCGTGATCACCCTGACGGCAGACCCGGACACGATCCTGGCCCGGATCGGCCCGGAGGATGACCGGCCAATGCTCTGGGGCGGGGACCGGCGTGCGCGCGTTCGCCAGCTTCTGGAGGAGCGTGCTCCGGCCTATGCGAAGGCCGATCTTATCCTGGATACCTCGGCTCGGAGCGTCGAAGAGATGGTGGAGCACATCGTGGCAACGCTGAAGCTGGGCCCCGCAGGGGATCGCGATCTTCCCGGAGCCCCCATGGACACGGTGCGGGTGAACCTCGCAGATCGAGGGTACGACATCCAGATCGGCAGCGATCTGCTCCCGCGGGTCGGTCAACTGATCGAGTCCCTCGGGCTCGGCCGCCGGCTGGCGCTCGTAACCCATCCCGCCCTGGGCGAGATCCACGGCTACGCCCGGGTCATTGCAGAGTCGCTCCAGCGGGCGGGACACGAGGTGGCCCTGGTCGCGGTCCCACCTGGGGAAGAAAGCAAATCCCTCGAGCAGGCGCACCGTCTGTGCCGCGAGCTAGTATTGGCGCGACTCGACCGGGGCTCCGCCGTCCTCGCCCTGGGGGGCGGCGTGATCGGCGATCTGGCAGGCTTCGTGGCGGCGACACTCTTTCGGGGGGTCGCCTTCATCAATATCCCTACAACACTTCTCGCCCAGGTGGACAGCAGCATCGGGGGCAAGACGGGCGTGAACCTGCCGGAGGGGAAGAACCTGGTAGGCGCCTTCCACCAGCCGCGCCTGGTCGTGGCGGATGTCCTCACGCTCCGGACCCTTTCGGAACGAGAGTTCCGGTCAGGCCTGGCCGAGGTGGTGAAGCACGCCATGATCGCGGACGCGGAGTTGTTCGGCCGGCTCGAAAGCGAGACGGATCGCGTCCTCACCCGCGATCCCGAGACGCTTCGGCAGATCGTCGCGCGCTCCTGTGCGATCAAGGCGCGAGTCGTGGAAGCGGACGAGCGGGAGGCGGGCCTCCGCGCCGTCCTGAATTTTGGTCATACGGTGGGTCACGCCATCGAGGCATCCCTCGGCTATGGGATCGTCACGCATGGGGAGGCGGTGGCCCGGGGGATGCTCGTGGCCGCTGCGCTGTCGGTTCGGCGCGGCGTGTGTCCCGAGTCCGCTGCCCTGAGACTCCGCGCCTTGCTGGCCAGGTTCGGCCTCCTAGCCGTTCCTCTCCCAGAGCAGGAATCCCTTGAAAAATATGTGGTTAGCGACAAGAAGGCCCGCGATGGAGTGCTCCAATTCGTATTGACACATGGGGTGGGAAGTGTTACCCTCGCCCCGATTTTTGACCTGCAAGAAGTGTGGAGCGGCCTCCGAGACGCGGCGTAGCTGTACCACCCTCGACCCGCAGGCCGATGAGGGGGTGGCCCCCATCCCTGGCTCCGGCATCTGTGCGCGCGTGGACGAGAGCAGGTCGGGGGATCGGGATGGAGCAGCCGATACCTCCGGTGCGAGGATTCCCCGAGGCGACGCCGGACCAAAAAGCCCGCAGGAGATTCCCGTTTTCGCCCGACCGGCCGAGGTGTACCGGAAGGAAGGCCTGCTGGATGACGCGATCTGCATCTGCCGCGAGGGGCTGACGTCGAATCCGGAAAGCCCCGCCCCGCGGTTCGTGCTCGGCCAGTTCCTGAGGGACAGGGGCGCCCGCAAAGAGGCGCGCGAGGAATTCCATCGGATCCTGGAACGGGACCCGGCCAACAAAAAGGCCCGGCGAGAACTTGAGGCCCTCAATGCCGAGGGCGATTCCGGGGGCGTGCTGACCGGCTTTGTTTCCCTGCCGGAGGGCCAACACGGCGAGGGCCCCGACCCCTTGGCCAGCCCCACCCTGGCTGCGCTTCTGGCGTTTCAAGGGCAGGCGGCAGCCGCGGAGGGTCTGTTCCGACAACTGGGCGGGACCGAACAGGAGCCCTCGGAAAAACTTGTCCGGGGGGACAGGCTGCTGGCTGCCCTCCTGGCCTTCCGGGATGCGGCGCGGCGGCTGCGGTCGATGCGCGGGAGCGATGAATGAACCCGGCGCAGGCGGCAGGCGTCATTGAGGCGCTAGTCCAGGCGGTGCCTGCGGCGCGCAGGGTGATCCTCACGGACTCGCAGGGGACGCTCCTCGCGCGGGCGGATGGTGAATGCCCGGAGGGAGACGACGCTCTGGCTCGCGAGTACGCCGATCCGCTCCAGCACGCCCGAGCGCTGGCGGCGGACCTGAACTGGGGCGCGGCGCAGCGCTTCAGCCTGCGGGGGGAGCGGGGGCGGGTGGTGTTCGCGCTCCTGCCGAGTGGGCTCAGCCTGGGGGTCGAGGCCGGCCCCTCGGGGCTTTCCGGGCAGATGCGTGAGGAGGCCGCGCGGGCGGCCGCGGCCTTGCGGCGCGGCTAGTTCGCCGGCGTGCGGCGGTTCCCGAGGCATCGTTTGGCGAGGGGCAAGCGATGCCGCTTTTTGTTTTGAGGCGACGCCTGTGGCCCGGATCCTGGTGCTGAACGGCCCGAACCTGAACCTTTTGGGCACGCGCGAGCCCGGGGTGTACGGAACCCTCAGCCTGAAGAAAATCGAGGACGCGCTCCGCGGACTGGCGCAGAGCCTCGGGTGCGAGCTCAGGTTTCAGCAGGCCAACGGAGAGGGGGAGTTGGTCGAGGCGCTACAGCACGCCGCGGCATGGGCCGACGGGGTGGTCTTCAACCCGGCGGCGTACAGCCACACGAGCGTGGCGCTCCGCGATGCCATCGCGGCGATCGGGCTTCCCGTGGTGGAAGTGCATCTGTCCAACATTCACGCGCGCGAGCCGTTCCGCCACCATTCCCTGACGGCCGAGGTGGCCGTCGGGCAGATCAGCGGATTCGGCCTGCAGAGCTACCTGCTGGGGCTGCGGGCCGCGCTCGCACATGTATCCGAGCATTCCTCCCGCCTGCACGGGAGGCGAGCCACAGGACGACGAAGGAGCGAGGGCCAGTGATCCTTGCCGTTGATCTCCGACCTGGAACCAAGATCGAGCTGGATGGCGTCGCCTACATCGTGACCGACAATCAGTTTGTCAAGCCGGGGAAGGGGGGCGCCTTCAATCGGACCAGACTCAAGAACATGCGGACGGGGGCCGTCATCGAGCGCACGTTCCGCTCCGAGGAGAAGCTCGAGTCCGCGGTCCTCGAGGAGCGGCACGCCCAGTTCCTCTACCACGGCGACGACGAGTATCACTTCATGGATACGGACACCTACGAGCAGTTCTTTCTGCGGGAGGACGAGCTGGGGGATGCCCGCAAGTACCTCAAAGAGGAGATGGTGGTGACCATCGTCTCCCATCGGGGGTCTCCCCTCAGCGTTGAGGTCCCGACCTTCGTCGAGTTGGTGGTGACCGAGACGGAGCCCGGCCTCCGGGGCGACACGGCCTCGGGCGGCTCCAAGCCCGCCACGCTGGAAACGGGGGCCGTCATCCAGGTCCCGCTCTTCATCAGCATCGGGGACCGGTTGCGCGTGGACACGCGCACGGGGACGTACATCGAGCGGGCCTGACCAGGAGCCGCGATGGACCTCAAGGAGCTGCGCGCCCTCCTCCGGTTGATGGAAGGCCACGACGTCGAGGAGGTGGAGGTGGAGGAGGGCGGGCGGCGGATCCGCATCCGGCGGCGCGCATCCGGCGGCGAAGGGTCGCGGATTGTGTCGGTGCCTTCAGGGTCGGTGCCGGTGGCGTCGCCGCTGCCGACCGCCTCGAGCGTGGCCCGGCCCGAGGCTGCCGGCCTCATCCCCGTCGAGGCGCCCATGGTGGGGACCTTCTACCGGGCGCCAGCCCCCGGGGCCGAGCCGTACGTCAAGGAAGGGGACCTCATCCACAAGGGGACGGTCCTCTGCATCATCGAGGCGATGAAGCTGATGAACGAGATCGAGGCCGAGGTCTCGGGCCGCATCGTCCGGATCCTCCCGGAGAACGGCCAGCCAGTCGAGTTCGGCCAGACGCTCTTCCTCCTGGAGCCGGCCTGAGGGTGCGCCCGTGACGGCATCCACGTCGGCCCGGGGAAATCGGTCCCGGACAACGCCCAGAGAAGCGTCCCGCCCTTGTTCTCAAAGATCCTGATCGCAAACCGCGGCGAAATCGCCGTGCGCATCATCCGTGCCTGCCGGGAGCTGGGCGTCCGGACGGTGGCCGTCTATTCGCAGGCGGACGCCGACGCGCTCCACGTGCAGCTTGCGGACGAGGCCGTCTGCATCGGCCCGCCGCCGGCCACGCAGAGCTACCTGAAAGTGGCGGCCCTCATCAGCGCGGCGGAGATCACGGGGGCCGAAGCGATCCATCCCGGCTACGGGTTCCTGGCCGAGAACGCTCACTTCGCCGAGGTGTGCGAGCAGTGCACCATCCGGTTCATCGGTCCCTCCTCCTCCAGCATCCAGGCCATGGGGGACAAGGCCGCCGCCCGGAGACTCGCGGCGGCCCAGGGCGTGCCGATCCTGCCGGGCAGCCAGCACCCCGTGCACGAGCTGGAGGAGGCGCGGCGGATCGCCCGCGAGATCGGGTATCCCCTCATCATCAAGGCCAGCGGCGGCGGCGGCGGCAAGGGCATGCGGGTGGTGAGGGAGCCCGACGCGCTCGAGTCCGCCCTGGCCATGGCAGCGGCGGAGGCGGCGGCCGCCTTCGGTGACCCGGCCGTGTACCTGGAGCGGTACCTCCCGGACCCACGCCACGTGGAGATCCAGATCCTGGTGGACGCCCACGGGACCGGGGTCTTCCTGGGGGAGCGGGACTGCTCGATCCAGCGGCGGCACCAGAAACTCCTGGAGGAATCGCCATCCCCGGCATTGACGGAGTCCCGCCGGCAGGCCATGGGAAGGGCTGCCCTGCTCATCGCCCGGGCCGCCGCCTACCAGAATGCGGGCACGGTGGAGTTCCTGCTGGACGAGCGCGGGGACTTCTTCTTCATGGAGATGAACACGCGCATCCAGGTGGAGCACCCGGTCACCGAGATGGTGACGGGCCTCGACCTCCTGAAGCTCCAGATCCGGATCGCGGCCGGCGAGCGCCTCCCGATCGGGCAGCCTGACGTGGCGCTGCGGGGGCACAGCCTGGAATGCCGGATCAACGCCGAGGATCCCGATCGATTCCTGCCCTCGCCCGGCCGACTCACCAACATCCGGCTGCCCGGCGGGCCGGGTGTCCGGGTGGACACCCACGCCTACGTGGGCTACCGCATGCCGTCGCAATACGATTCCCTCCTGGCCAAGGTCATCGTGCACGGCCAGGACCGGGAGGAGGCCATCCTGCGTATGCAAAGGGCCCTGGACGAACTGCTGATCGAGGGCGTCCAGACCACCATCCCCTTCCACCAGAAGGTCCTGCGCCATCCAGACTTCCTGATGGGGCGGGTCTCCACGCGTTTCGTCGAGCGGCTGATGGGGGGGCAGTGATGTGGCAAGCGGTCCATCTCTGTGTGATCACCGACCCCCGTCTTGCCCCGGGGAAGGACCACGTGGCCATCGCCGAGGCGGCCCTCACGGGCGGCGCGGATGTGATCCAGCTCCGGGACAAGCAGAGAAGCCTCCGTGACCTCTTGCCGCAGGCCCGGGCCATCCAGGCCCTGTGTCGAGCCCGGGGGGCGACGTTCATCGTCAACGACCGGGTAGACGTGGCGCTGGCCGCGGATGCGGACGGCGCCCACGTGGGCCAGGAGGACCTGCCGGCCGAGGCGGCCCGGCGGCTCCTCGGCCCTCGGCGCATCCTGGGCGTCTCGACGCACAGCCTGGCGCAGGCAGAAGCGGCCGTGCGGGCCGGTGCCGACTACATCGGGTTCGGCCCCGTGTTCCGTACGGGGACGAAGGACACCGCATATGGGCCCCGCGGCCTGGACGGCCTGCGAGAGGTTTGCGCCGCCGTCCGGGTTCCCATCCTGGCCATCGGCGGAATCACGCTGGAGAATGTGGGCGAGGTGATCCGGGCGGGGGCCGTGGCCCCCGCCGTCATCTCGGCCATCGTGGCGGCGCTCGACATCGCCGCTTCGGCCGCCGAATTCCGCCGGCGGATCCTGGCCGCCAAGGGGGCGGGAGATGCGCGTGCCCCTGATCCCGCGGTAACTCGGTAACTACGCGCTAACACGAAAAGTGCGCTCACCCAACAGCGCAGCGGAAGCCTGTTGTGTTAGGTCTTATCGCAACTTCCCTCCTGCTGCCTCAGGGGATTCACGTCGTCGGACAGCGCCTGGAGCAGGAACTCTCTCCGGATGTAGAACTCGCTGCAGTCGGGCTTGATCGCCCGTTCACGGAGACCTCAGGTTAGAAGGACGGCGGCGTGCAGGCGCTGACGACTTCGCAGACTTCGTCCCCCGGGTTCCGGAAGCGATGGGGAACCCTGCTGTCGAAGTAGTAGGCGTCGCCGGGCTCGAGTACCCAGGTCTCCAAACCCACGGTGAGCTCGAGCCGGCCACGGATTACGACGCCGCCTTCCTCGGAATTGTGGCGAAGCATAGCGTCCCCGGAATCTGCCCCAGGTTTGATTGTTTCATGCAAGATCTGCAGGGCCTTCCCCTCCAGGTGTCCCCCTACCTGTTTGTAGGAGAATCCGCCGCCGCCGCCGATCTCCACCAATTCCGAGGACGAATAGACGATCTTATCCTGGATGGCCAGCTCAAAGGTGAAAAAGTCGGACAGGGAAATCGGAAATGCGTCCAGGATCTTCTTGAGCGTGGACACGGAAGGACTGGTCCGGTTCTGCTCGATCAAGGAGATGATGCCGTTAGTGACAGAGGCCTTTCGTGCTAGAGCCCGCTGGGAGAGGCCGTGCTTATTGCGGAGTGTCCGCAACCGTTCACCTATGTTCAATTCCACTTCTTGGCTCCATTGTTGGTATGCTCGCTCTCGGAAGCCCGAGTCATTCGCCCACTTCCCAGTTAGACATCATGGGCTTTCGCCCACGCATGTCGCATGTGATTAAGAGTGGAGTATGGTCCTCGCAAGCCATGGGCCCTGGTCGCAAGATTCCAATGTGCGGCGCTTATGCGGTCAGCGTGGTGACGCCCCTGAGCCCGCCGCAGGTCTTGTGCGCATGGGTAGTTGACTTCAGTCGACCCGACCTCCTGGTGGAAGCGGCCAACCCATGGATGACCTAGGTAGCGACTTTATGATTTCAGCCCCTCGACTTGCCGCCGAAGGTCGTTGAGTTGCATGCCACCGGTTCCGGCACGGACCGTTCATTATATTTACTACGCTCTGCAAAAATTTGTCAACAAGTGTATTTTCTTTAAATCTAAGTTATTGAAATTACGAATGTTCTAATTCATACGTCAATGTTTTAGTATTTTCTTGACTAATAAATTAGACATATGTTAGTGTCCCGCTGCTTGTTCACAGCTCTACGAAGTCAACTGCTTGTTGTTCCAGACGTGGGGGGGTCGTGGTTCTCCGTCACCCCCAGATCCGCCAGCACCAACGCTACGGGCTCGGCGAGGATGGCCGCGCTCCGGTCCGCCTGAATCGTCAGCGTCCCCTGGGCGATCCCTTGCCACGCAGAGGTCTGTTCGATCAGTGGAACAGGGCCCCGAGGTTCCCCGGCTGGGTACACGCATCCGCTTCGCGCAACATCTTCAGCTTGTACTCGGCCGAGAACCGCCGCCGGGTGGCCCTGGCCAGCACCTCGACCTCGTTCACATTCCCTGCCGCGGCCAGCATGCCATTCGAGGCACTAACTCCCCACTCCCTCCCTATCCTCTGCCTTAAATTCCGAAGGGGGAGTGTCTCATTCATATTGGCACAGAGCAGCACCATGAGAAAGAAGTGGATATTCCCGACTTGGGAGCCCAGCAGTCCCATCCGGCAAACCCGAATCATTGAGTGCGGGAGGGCGAAGTCATCATGGCAAGAGAGCTGAAATTCTTCACAAACGGCGAATGGCGCAAGACCGAGAGCGGCAGGTACATGCCTGTGACCAACAGCAGCACCGGCGAGGTCATGGCCGAGGCACCCAGGTGTACCCCCAGGGAAGTGAATGCGGCAGTCGAAGCCGCCGCCGCGGCCTACCCGGCGTGGCGCGACACCCCGGTCAGTCGGCGGGTGCAGGTGATGTTCAAGTACCGGGAGCTCCTCGAAAAGAATCTGCACGGCCTCGCCGTCCTACTCGCAACGGAGATGGGCAAAACGTACAGCGAGGCGCGCGGGGATGTCCTCAAGGCGATTGAGGTGGTCGAGCTCGCCTGCGCGGTACCCGTGACGATGCAGGGGGACGCCCTGATGAATGTCTCCCCCGGATTTGACACGGTCACATACCGGGAACCCCTCGGGGTCTTCGTCGGCATTGCGCCGTGGAACTTTCCGGCCATGATCCCCATGGGCTGGATGACCCCGCTCGCCTTGACGACCGGCAATACCTATGTCCTCAAGGCCGCGAGCCTCGTCCCGCAGACCGCGATGAGCATGACCGAACTCCTGGCGGAGGCCGGCCTGCCCCCGGGGGTCTTCAACCTGGTGACCGCGGGCCGCGAGGAAGCGGAGATCCTTCTCAAGCATCCCCAGGTCCGGGGCGTGACCTTCGTGGGCTCCACGAAAGTCGGACGCCACGTCTACGCCGTCGCGGCCGCGAACGGGAAGCGGGTCCAGTGTCTCACCGAGGCCAAGAACCATGCTCTGGTGCTTCGCGATGCCCCCATCCTGGCCACGGCCCAGCGCATCATCAATTCGGCGTTTGGCTGCGCGGGGGAGCGCTGCATGGCGCTCCCCGCCATCGCGGTGGAAGAGGTCATTGCCGAGGACCTCGGGGCCGCCATCGTGGAGCTCGCCCGGCACCGCAAGCTCGGTCCGGCCTGGGAGGAGGGCACCGACCTCGGCCCGCTCGTCACAGCGGACCACCGGGACTTTGTGCTGGGGTGGATCGAGAAGTCCCTCGCGGAGGGCGCCAAACTGCTGCTGGATGGTCGGGAGGTCATGGTCCCGGGCTATGAGGGAGGGTATTTCCTGGGCCCCACCGTGTTCGATCACGTGACAGGAGACATGAGCTGTGGGCGGGAAGAGGTGTTCGGACCGGTCCTGTACCTCAAGCGGATCCCGGGCTTCGAAGAAGGTGTGCAGCTCATCAATGCCAGCGAATTCGCCAATGGCGCCTCGATCTTCACGCAGAGCGGGCATTACGCGCGGGAGTTCGCCCGCCGGATTGACGGGGGTATGGTCGGCATCAATGTGGGGATTCCGGTCCCCCTGTCGGTCTTCCCCTTCTGTGGGCACAAGCACAGCTTCTTCGGCGACCTCCATGTGATGGGCCGGGATGGGGTCGCCTTCTTCACCGAGACGAAGGCGGTCACGAGCTACTGGTTCGGTGAGGCGGACCTGCGAGGGGAGAAGGTTGGCACCTGGGAGGGCACGGTTACCCGGGTCTGAGGATGGCTCGGGCCCGAGCGTCAAGCGGTTCGGCAACGTTCTGGGCTGGGTGGCGGAGTTCCTTTCAATTTCCGCAGAAAGGAACAGAGGGGAGGGGTTCTGCAAGGTCCAAGTGAGGAGCGAAGCGTAGGGGGGCGATGTTCAACGGAGGGACGGTATCCATTCTAGACGTTAGCTGGCAGGAAGGGAGGAAGGAGTGCAATGCCCGTTGGCGACCGAGCGGAACATTGCGGAACATTAAGGATCGTCACCTGACGCTGAACCCGTGGCGCCGGGAATGCCTAAGCACCGATAGGAGGGCGAAAGAATGTCGCGGATGGGCTCGGAGATGATGACCGGGCAGCGGATCGTGGATCTGTGCAAGCGATACACGCTGTACTCGTGGTCCGCGCAGGATGCGGTAAACCCGATCCCGATGGTGCGGGCTGAGGGTGTCTATTTCTGGGACGCCGACGGGAAGCGCTACATCGACATGTGCTCGCAGTTGATCTGCAGCAATCTCGGCCATGGCGACCGCCGGGTGATCGCTGCAATCCAAGCGCAGGCTGAGCACCTGGCCTACGCCGGGCCGTCCATGGCCACGGAGATCCGCGCGCAGATCGGACCGATGCTGGCAAAACACACCCCGGGCGATTTGAACCGATTCTTTTTCACCCTCGGCGGTGCGGAGGCCAACGAGAATGCAATCAAGCTGGCCAGGCAGTTCACCGGCCGATCCAAGATCATTACCCGCTACCGCTCGTACCACGGGGCAACCGCGGGCGCGATCTCGCTCACGGGCGATCCCCGGCGTTGGGCGAACGAACCGGGCATCTCGGGCATCATCCGTGCGCTGGACCCCTATCAATACCGGTGTGCGTTCTGCAAGGACAACCCCGAGGGATGCACGCTCGACTGCCTGCATCATGTCGAAGAGATCATGGGGTATGAAGGGCCCGAAAATATCGCCGCGGTGTTCATCGAGACGGTCACGGGAACCAACGGCCTGATCATTCCCCCCGAGAGGTACCTCCAGGGGCTGCGCCAACTGTGTGACCGCCACGGCATCCTGCTGATCTGCGACGAAGTGATGTGCGGTCTCGGGCGCACAGGGGAATGGTTCGCCGTCGATCATTGGCACGTCGTGCCTGATATGATCACGATGGCGAAGGGCTTGACGTCGGCCTACCTGCCGCTCGGCTGCGTGGCCATGAGCGAACGCATCGCCGAATACTTCGGGAAGAATGTGTTTTACGGTGGCCTGACGTATAACGCCCATCCGATGAGCCTGGCGGCCGCCGTGGCCACGCTCCAGGTGCTGGAGGAGGACGACCTGATCGGGAACGCCAGGCGGATGGGGAAGGTCATGGCGGAATCGCTCGACGAGATGCGGAGGAAGCACCCCTGCGTGGGGGATGTGCGGTCCATCGGTTTGTTCGGCGCTGTCGAACTCGTGCGAAGTCGCAAGACCCGAGAGCCGTTGGCGCCATTTAACGGGACCAGCCCGGAGATGAACCGGCTGGCGGCCTTCCTCAGAGAGAACGGATTTTACACCTTCATCCATTGGAACAAGGTGTTTACGAGTCCGCCGCTGATCATCACCGAGGGGCAATTGAAGGAGGCCTTCGCCATCCTCGACCGGGGGCTGGAGATCACCGACCAGTTCAGTCGTCGAATCGTGAGCGGCTTGCGTGCGTGCGCCCCGGCCGAGCCAGATGAGGGCTATCTTGTTGACAAAACCGGCGTCAATCGCGCGGCGTGAGGCTGCTGAAAGAGTCCCCGCGGTGCGCAATTTGGGCAGGGTCTCGGTAAGATCTTCACTCGATTTTGGATCCACCCGGCCTGAACGAGAGCATAAAAATGTGGGGGAGACCGCGCCCATCGCCACCGATTGACGGGCAGCTGATCGCGCTGAATCACCGGGCTATGGGCGTCGTCAGAACTCGGCTTTGCACTATCTCCCCCGGCTTTTTATGCTCTCCCCAAGAGGCAACCGCAGGACTTATTTTCGTGGCAGACGCAAGGGGAACACCAAAGTCACCCGTCATGATCGGAAAAGCCCAGGAGACGACGCCATGAAAAAGATTGCGGTGATCGGAGCGGGAAACGGAGGCCTCGCCGTCGCAGGGGACGTTGCACTTCGCGGCCATGAGGTTCGGGTGATGGACATGAACCCGTCCGTGATTGAACCGATCGCCAAGACGGGCGCGATCGAGGTGACCGGGAAGATCGAGGGGAGGGGAAGAGTGGCTATGGCCACCACCAGCCTGTCTGATGTGGCACGGGGGGCGGACGTGATCATGGTTGTCGTCACGGCGAATGCTCACGGCCAGGTGGCGGAAGCCCTTGCTCCTCACGTGACGGATGATCAGATCGTTCTCCTCCATCCGGGTGGAGCGGGTGGAGCCCTTGAGTTGACAGCCACATTTCGGCGGCTCGGGGTGGTGAGCCACCCGATCATCGCCGAGGTGGAAAGCTTCCTGTTCGGCAGCAAGACGATTGGCCCGGCGCGTGCCCAGATCGGCACGGTCAAGCAGCACGGCCGCACCGCCGCTCTGCCGGCGCGGGACACGCAGCGGGTCCTGGAGGCACTGCGCGATGTCTATCCACAATTCGTGGGTGCGAAGAGCGTTCTGCAAACCAGTCTCAACCACATGAACGCCATGCTCCATGTGGCGGGGATGGTTATGAACAGCGGCTGGGTCGAGAGCACGAGGGGTGACTTTGAATTCTATCGCGACGGACTCAGCCCCTCGGTCACGCGGGTCCTGGAGGGGGTGGACGGGGAGCGAATGGCCGTGTCGGAGGCGTTGGGTGCGGAGGCCGTCTCCATTCGCGGGTGGATCAAGGAAACGTATCACGTCGAGGCCCCATCGCTGTTCGAGACGATCCAGACGCTACACGCCACCGTCTACAAGACCTCGAAGGCGCCTGCCAGCCTGAGCAGCCGGTATCTCAGCGAGGATGTGCCGACCGGCCTGGTTCCCATCGCTGCCCTGGGAGAGGCAGCCGGCGTCAAGACGCCGCTCATGCGCGCCCTCATCGAGCTGGCCTCCTGCATCCACGGCGAGGACCACCGGGCGACCGGGCGCACGCTGGCGAAGATGGGGCTGGAGGGAAAGGATCGCAACGGGATCCGCCGGGCGGTCGAGGAAGGCCTCGATTAGTGGGGATAAGACGGGACTGGGGTTCGTAGGCTGGGTGGAATCAGCACGATCCGGGAGAGCGATATGCGGCAAGGCAAACGCGTGGCCCAGGGGATCCAGCGGGGAGAGCGAATAGAGATCGAGGTGGACGGTGAGCGGATAGAGGCATTCCTCGGAGAGACCGTCGCGGCAGCCCTGATCGCCGCGGGCCGGCCGATGCTCCGTCGGACGGAACGCGCGCACGCGCCCCGCGGGCTCTATTGCGGAATCGGGGTGTGCTTCGACTGCCTCGTGGGAATCGACGGGCGTCCACGGGTCCGGGCCTGCCAGACCCCGGTGGCTCCGGGGATGCGGGTCGATACACAGGGACGTCTGGTGCAAGAGAGGTGGGGCCAGTGAACACGCCCAGCATTGGGATCATCGGAGCTGGACCGGCAGGCATGGCGGCAGCCATTGAGGCGGCCCGGGCGGGGCTCCCGGTGCACGTGTACGACGAGAATGCGAGCCCGGGGGGACAAATCTACCGGCAATCGCTGGCCCCTATGCAGAGCATGGACGGGCCGGCGGCTGGGCGCGAGGCAGCCAGGGGGAAGCGTCTCAGGGAGGAGCTGCGCGCAGCGGGCCCGCACGTGGTGCTCCACCAGGGTGCGGTTGTGTGGGGAGCCTACGAGGAGCGCACCCTCATGGTCTGGGAGAACGAGCGATCGGAGCGGGTCACTCCCGAGGCACTGATACTCGCGACGGGCGCCTATGATCGCCCCGTGCCGATTCCAGGCTGGACCCTCCCTGGCGTCTACACGGCCGGCGGCACGCAGGTCCTCGTCAAGACCCAAGGCGTCCTGCCGGGCCAGCGCGTCCTCATCGCCGGGACGGGGCCGTTGCTCCCGGTCGTCGCCGGCCTGCTCGCCCAAGCAGGCGCAGAGGTGGTGGCGGTGCTCGAGGCGGCCTCGCTACGCGGCGCCTGGCGCGCGCTCCCCCGCCTCTGGGGGCAGTGGGCGTTGCTGGGCGACGCCTGGCACTACTGGCGGGGGCTGCGCGCGGCGCGCATCCCCCACCTGCGCTCGAGGACCGTGGCGCGGATCCTCGGGACAGAGGCGGTCCAGGCTGTCGTCACGGTGGCGCTCGATCACGGCTGGCGCCCGCTTCCCGGCACGGAGCAGACCATCGACGTGGACGTGGTCTGCCTCGGCTTCGGGTTCGTGCCGTCCACGCAACTCTCCCAGCTCTGCGGTTGCGAGCACCGGTATGCGTCCGAGCTCGGCGGATGGATCCCCGTCATCTCCGCGGAAATGGAGACCACGCGGCCGCGTGTCTTCGCCGCAGGGGATGCCACCGGGATCGCCGGCGCGATGGTGGCGGTCCGCGAGGGCCGGATCGCAGGCATCGCGGCCGCCGCCCGGCTCGGTGCGCTGCCTCCTGCCGAGGCGGCCGCGCGAATGCGCCCCCATCAGCGTGCCCTGGCGCGCCTCAGGCGGCTGCGGGAGGTGCTGGACGACCTGACGCGCGTCCGGGACGGACTGACCGATCTTATCACCCCGGACACGGTCATCTGCCGCTGCGAGGAAATCACGGCGGCGGAGATTCACGCGGCCCTGGACGAGGGGACCCTGGACTTGGCGCAGCTCAAGCGCATGACACGCGCCGGCATGGGGTACTGTCAGGGCCGCATGTGCGCCCCGGCGCTCGGGGCCTTGCTGGCGAGACGGACAGGCGTAGGGGTGAACGCGATCCCGCCGCTCAGCATCCGGCCGCCCGTGAAACCTGTCCCCATCGAGGTGATGGCCACGCTCGACGAGGGATGATCGGCAGTCGCTTCACAAGAGGGAGGAGCGGACAATGAAAACAGGACTCGCACTCGGTCTCGTACTGGCACTCACGCTGGTCGTGCCCCGGCCGGCCAACGCGGCCGGCCCCAAACAACTGGTCATCTCCCAAGCAGTGGACGCAGTCACGCTGGATCCCCACATGACGAGCCATGCCGAGACGATGACTGTGAGCTTCAACGTCTACAACCAACTCGTGGACTTCAACGAGAAATTTGAGCCGGTGCCCAGCCTCGCGACGGAATGGAAGCAGCTCGACCCGGTGACGTGGCGGTTCACCCTTCGCAAGGGCGTGACCTTCCACAACGGGGAGACCTTCAACGCGCGGGCGGTGAAGTTCAGCTTCGACCGTCTCATCGACCCGAACCAGAAGGCTCCGATGGGGACGCGCCTCACGGCCATCAAGGAGGTGAGGATCGTCGACGATTACACGGTCGACATCGTGACCAAGGAGCCGTACGCCCCGCTGCTCTACATCCTCAGCCTGTATATGTCCATCGTCCCGCCCGACACGGTCAAGCAGATGGGAGACACGAAATTCGGGCAGGCCGGGGTCGGGACCGGCCCCTACCGCGTGGTCAAGTGGGTGAAGGACCAAGAACTCGTGCTCGAGGCCAACCCGAAGTACTGGAAGGGCGCGCCCCGGATCCAGCGCGTAGTGTTCCGGCCGATCCCGGAGGACTCGGCGCGCGTCGCGGCGCTCCAGACGGGCGAGTCCGACATCATCACCTCCGTCCCTCCCGACCGCTGGAAGGACCTCCAGCAGGACAAGGCCATCCGCCTCTCAGCCCGCACCGGGACCATGCTCTACATGGGGCTCGACACCTTCCACCCGCCCTTCAACGACGTGCGGGTCCGTCGTGCCCTGAACTACGCGATCGACGTGGACACGATCGTCAGCAAGATCATGCTCGGGACCGCCTATCGCATGAACGGCCCGTTCTTCAAGAGCACGCTGGGCTATGACAAGAGCATCCCGCCCTTCCACTACGATCCGGCGCTCGCCAAAAAGCTCCTGGTCGAGGCGGGCTATCCGAACGGCTTCGAGACGGTGCTCTCGACCCGGCCCGCGCAGGAGGGCTGTTCGAACATGATGGAGGTGGCCGAGACCGTACAGTACCAGCTCGGCCAGGTCGGCGTGAGGGTGAAGATCGACCAATCGGATCCGGCCACGCAGTTCACCCACTACCAGGCCAAGGAATTCAAGATGTACTTCTTTACTTGGCCCGAGAGCCCGGAGCCGGACCGCTACCTCTACACCCTCTTCCACTCGCAGGCACGGGGTTACTACTACAAGAACGCGGAGGCCGACAAGCTGCTCGACAAGGGGCGCCAAACCTTCGACCTCGCCGAGCGGCGCAAAACGTATGAGTCGCTGCACCGTTTCCTGGTCCAGGACCTCCCATGGGTATATCTGTATGTCCAGATGACAGGTTTCGGCGTGCGGCATGACGTGAAGTGGGAGGCGCCCTGGGACGGCTTCATCCGCGTCATTGACGCGGACGTATCTCAGTAGCCGAGCACGGCCCCATGCGCCGACACCTGCTGACGTTGATCGTCCACATGGTGACCGTCGCCCTCGGGGTGTCGATCCTCAGCTTCGTGTTCATGCACCTCTCGGGCGATCCGGTCATGCTCATGCTCCCGCCGGACGCGACGGCCAAGCAGATTGAGGAACTCCGGGAGCGGATGGGGTTCAACGACCCCATTCCGCTCCAGTACCTCCGCTTCCTGTCCGGAGCGGTCCGGGGCGACTTTGGCACCTCATTGCGCCATCAGCAACCGGCCATGGGCCTCGTGCTGGAGCGGCTCCCGGCCACCCTTGAGCTGGCCGTCGCCGGGATGGGGATCGCGCTGCTGGTCGCCGTGCCGTTCGGCATCTTGTCGGCCGTCCGGCGCGGATCGGCTCTCGATTATCTCGTGATGGCTGGGGCGCTCTTGGGGCTCTCGATGCCCAACTTCTGGGTCGGGATCCTCGGGATCCTCATTTTCGCCGTGAAACTTCACCTCCTGCCGACGGCCGGGCGCGGTACGTGGGCCCAACTGGTGCTCCCCGGGCTCGCCTTGGGCTCCTACCTCATGGCGCTGATCGCGCGTCTCACGCGCTCCGGAATGCTCGAGGTCATCAGCCAGGACTACGTGCGCACGGCGCGCGCCAAGGGCCTGGCCGAGCCGCTGATCATCTTGCGGCACGCCCTCATGAACGCCCTGATTCCCCTCGTCACCGTCGTTGGGCTCCAGATGGGTGAGCTCCTCGGCGGCACGGTCGTCATCGAGACCGTCTTCGCCTGGCCGGGGGTTGGCCGGCTCATCCTCGTGGCCGTGTTCCAACGCGACTACCCGCTCGTACAGGCCGCCGTCTTCCTGCTGGCGATGATCTTCGTGGGTGCGAACCTGTTCGTCGACGTGGTCTTTCGGTACCTAGATCCGAGGATCCGCTATGCCTAGGCCGAAGCCCCCGAGTCCCTCGGCGGGTCGCGCGTCCTGCGCAAGCTCCTGTCGCACCGCGCGGCCCTGCTCGGCGGCGTCATCACCATCGTGGTGCTCCTGGTGAGTGCCTTGGCCCCCTGGGTGGCGCCCGAGGACCCGTTGGCTCTGGACCCCGCGCGGCGCCTGCGGCCGCCCGTGTGGATGGAGGGAGGGACCTGGACTTACCCACTCGGAACTGATCAGGTGGGGCGGGACATCCTGAGTCGACTCATCTACGGCTCGCGGATCTCCATCCTGGTCGGCCTCAGCGCCGTGACCATCTCCGCAACCATCGGCGTGCTGCTGGGGCTGATCTCCGGATTCTACGGTGGACTGATCGAACGGCTGATCCTTTGGCTGGCGGACGTCCAGATCGCGTTCCCGTTCTACCTCCTCGTGATCTCGATCGTGGCGGTGGTGGGCACCGGGTTTGGCACCATCATCATCGTGTTCGGGCTCGCCGGCTGGGTCATCTACGCCCGGCTCGTGCGGGGCACCGTGCTGTCCATGCGACGCCGGGAGTTCGTCGAGGCGGCCCAGGCGCTCGGGGCGAGCAGCTTCCGGATCGTCGCGCGCCACGTGCTGCCG
Source organism: uncultured Methylomirabilota bacterium (assembly GCA_963714585.1). GTDB lineage: Bacteria > Methylomirabilota > Methylomirabilia > Methylomirabilales > 2-02-FULL-66-22 > 2-02-FULL-66-22. Next base: position 64,964 of record CAVQPC010000052.1, on the reverse strand, counting down.
AACGTGGTGACGCCAGTCATCATCCTGGCCACGCTGCGTGTCGCCAGCGTCATCGTCTGGGAATCGGGACTGAGCTTCCTCGGCCTGAGCGTGCCGCCACCGACGCCCACCTGGGGGGGGATGCTGAGCGATGGGCGGGCCTACCTCGCCAATGCCTGGTGGGCCGCCACGTTCCCCGGTCTCGCCATCATGGTGACAGTGCTAGGCGTGAACATGCTTGGCGACGGGCTGCGGGACGCCCTCGATCCCCGGCTCGAGCTTAGCGGGAAGTAACATAGGGACATCGATCAACCGGAGCGTCCAATGAAACTGGCACCGACCGACGTGGTGGTCATCGGGGGCGGCGCGATTGGCACTGCCGCCGCTTTCTATCTAACGAAGACCGGCAAGCGAGTCACGCTCGTTGAACGGCGGGGGCTCGCCCACGAAGCCTCCGGAGCGAACGTGGGCTTGGTGACCCTGTTCTCCACTTATTCCTTCGAGGAGCCGGATCCCGGTCCCCTGTACGGTCTCACGCGCGCCGGCGCCGACGCTTACGTGTCCCTGGGAGGGGAGGTCGGCATCGACATCGAATACGAGCGGTGCGGAGGCGTCGTTTTCGCCGACACCGAGGAGAAGCACCAGGTGATCCGGCATGCGTACGAGGGCTACAAGGCGCACGGCGTCGCGGTGGAGTGGCTCGAGCCGGATGGAGTCCGCGCGTGCGAGCCCGCTTTTTTCTCCGACCGGATTCTGGGGGGGGTCTTCTGCCCGCTCAACGGGTATGTGAACCCGCTGCTGGCGACCCGGGCCCTCGCGCTCGGGGCGCGCCGGCTCGGCGCGACGCTCCTCCTCGGCACCGCCGTCCACGGAATCTCGTGTGAGCGTGGTCGGGTGGAGGCCGTCCAGGACGAGCGCGGGTGACATCCCCTGCGAGTTCGTCGTCAATGCCGCGGGAGCGTGGGCCGCAGAGATCGGCGCGATGGCGGGCGTGGAGATCCCGGTTATTCCCGGCCCGGGACAGGTTCTCGTGACGGAACCCGTCCCGCGCTTCATCCGGCGAGTCGTGATGGGCGCCGAGCCTCCGCCCGACAGACCCGTCGCGGCAACGTCATCGTCGGCAGCACGGTCGAGAATGTCGGGTTCGACAAGCGTGTGACCCCAGGGACGATCGGCGACTTCGCACGGGGTGTTCTCCCAGCACTTTCCCACGGCTGCGCGACCTCCAGGTCATCCGGACGTGGGCTGGGCTCCGACCAGCCACGCCAGACAACAATCCGATCATCCAGCTCCTGGAAGAACCAGCAGGCTTCTGCCTCGCCACTGGCCACAGTCAACGTGGCATCTGCTACGCGCCGGGAACAGGGCAACTGGTGGCGCAGATGATCACGGGTGAGCCGCCCTCGATACCGCTCGAACCGTTCACCCTGGGACGTTTCGCCGTTCGGCGGCCCGGGGGGGCGGCGACGCCCTGAGCCGTTTGGATGCCGGCCACGTAAAGCGTAGGTAGGTTATGGAACTTTCCTCACCCTCCCCGGCACCAGGGCTGCGGTGCTGAGGCCAGGTGCTGCCGTGCGTTACAGGTAGTAGTCGTTCGCCCGCACGATTCGTTTTCACTCTCACGTCCCAGCCCAGCCAGCGCCTCGCCCCGCTTCCGCGCCAAGGACACGATCCCGCAGGTCTGGTCCGGTACTCGCCCGAGGGCTCCCAGGAGAGCCGCCGCCCTTCGACCCCACGCGCCATCACCTGGTTCCCGCCGCCGGTCGAGCTTCCGGGCGACGGGCGGATGGGCGTCCCCTCGCGGACTCTTCGTAATTCGGGACACTGCAATTTGCGTCGTCTTACCAAGTCTCCCCAGGAGGCGGTCCCACTCTCGGGCCTGCGCCGCACCGCTATGACATTCGGGACACCACCGAACGCTCAGGGCGAGAAGCCCCGCGGCGGGAGTTGGTACGTCTTCACGAACTTGCGACTGGTGGAACGGCCACGCTGGTTTACAGAGTGCCTGAAGTGCGGTGGGAAAGGAATTCCGTCAACGTGCCTCTTGAGCTGCGCGACGCGGTAACGGCAGGAACGAACGCGGGAACACAGTGGGGAACGAGGAGACACTCATGACCACCCTGAATCCCTTCACCATTGCCCAGCAGCAGTTGGATACGGCCGCCGCGCAAGCTCGGCCTCGACCGGGCCACCCACGAGCTCCTGCGCTGGCCCCAGAGGGAGCTGCGTGGTGCACGATCCCGGTGCGGATGGACGACGGGACGGTCGAGGTCTTCCACGGCTACCGCGTGCAGTACAACAGCGCCCGCGGCCCCACCAAGGGCGGCATCCGCTGGCACCCCGACGAGACCATCGACACCGTGCGCGCGCTCTGGCCGCCTGGATGACCTGGAAGACCGCGGTGGTGGACATCCCCCTGGGCGGCGGCAAGGGCGGCGTCACCTGCAATCCCAAGGAGCTGTCCGAGGGGGAGAAGGAGCGGCTGGCCCGCGCCTACATCCGGGCGGTCGGCCGGTATCCTCTCGGCGACCAAGGACGTGCCGGCGCCCGACGTGTACACGACGCCCGCAGATCATGGCGTGGATGATGGACGAGTACGAGACCATCGTGCGGCGAGCACCAGCCCGGCGTGATCACCGGCAAGCCCATCGCCCTGGGCGGCTCCGCGGGGCGCGGCGACGCCACCGCGCGCGGCGGCGTCTACGTGACCGCGGGAGGCGGCCAAGACGCTGGGCTCGACCTGCAAGGGCAAGACCATGGCCATCCAGGGCTTCGGAAACGCCGGCCAGTACGCGGCCCTCCTCGGCGCACGAGCATCCTCGGGCTGAAGCTCGTCGCCGCCTCCGACTCCAAGGGCGGCGATCTACAACCCGAAGGGCCTCGACCCCGAAGAAGGTGGTGGAATACAAGCTCGACGACCGGGAGCCTCCAGGGATTCCCGGGAGCCGAGCCGATCAGCAACGAAGCCATCCTGGAACTGGACGTCACGGTGCTCTTTCCGGCCGCCCTGGAGAACGTGATCACGCCAGAGAACGCCTCCCGGCTCAAGTGCCGGATCTCCTGCGAGCTGGCCAACGGGCCGACCACCCCGGAGGCCGACGACATTCTGTTCGACAAGGGGATTTTTGTCCTCCCCGACTTCCTGGCGAACGCCGGCGGCGTCACCGTCTCCTACTTCGAGCAGGTGCAGAACACCTACAACTTCTACTGGCCGCTGCGCGAGGTGCACCAGCGGCTGGACGGAAGAAGATGACCAAGGCCTTCCAGGCCGTCTACCAGATGTACCGGAAGGAGAAGGTGAACATGCGGCAGGCCGCCTACCTGGTGGCGGTCGCCCGGGTGGCGGAGGCCTGCAAGCTGCGCGGGTGGGTGTAACGAAGGTTACATCAGGTGGAGGCGGTCATTGTGCTTTCGACTGGGGTCCGCAGGAACGGCGCGCTGATGGCGGTTTAGGCTTGACACCATTCTTCTGGCTGTGGGATGCTTGCCGCGCCCTTGCCGAGTCCGGCACCGAGCCACGCTCTCCGCCCCCTGCGGTCTAGAAGCAAGTTGCAACCGACGCCCGGCAGGGTATCGCAGGTGACCGACGTCCACATCTTAGTCCCAAGCGGCACGATCGGAGGGAGCCAAAAGAGGAGATTGCGCGCTTGAACGCGCTGGGCGAGCGATTGGCCAACGGACTGCGGGAGGCATTTGACGAAGTGGGGATGGCGGGACAGGTGACCGGACTCGGCTCCATACGATCAGCTAATTCACGGACGCCTTGAAAGAGGTACGTCCAGTCGTAGAGAGGGGGGATTGAGCCATCGAAAGTCCTCGGCCGGGCTGCGCGAGGATGCGACAGCGCCACGGGTATTGACCGAGGCAAGGGGTCGGCTCCCAAATCGAGTCTCGGCACGCTTAGATCTTCCCAAACATTTCAGGAGGAGGAGGGTCTTGCGATGAAAGCTCTTCGTATCATTTCGCTCGTAGCTTTAGGCGGCCTGTTCATTGCTCTCGCGGCCCCTCCGGCTGCTGCGGCAGCAGCCAAGGTCATCAAGGTCTACGAGAGTTGGCCGATGCAGGGGTCCATGATCCCTGAAGGCACGGCCATGCTGAATGCCGTCAAGATGGCGCTGGACGAGGTAAAGGGGCAGGTTGCGGGCTACAAAATCGAATTGGTTTTCCTGGATGATGCCTCGCCTACGACCGGCTCGTGGGATGGCACCGTCGAGGCGAACAACGCGCAAAAAGCCATCGCCGACGACCAAGCCCTGGTCTACTTTGGCACCTACAATTCCGGCGCCGCCAAGATCTCCATGCCCTTGACCAACGAGGCCGGCATGGCGCAGATCACCCCCGCGAACAGCTACCCCGGCCTGACCAAGACCGGCTATGGCCCCGGCGAACCAGGCATCTACCGCCCGACTGGCAAGGTCAACTACTTCCGCACGTTCGGCGCGGATGACTTCCAGGGCGCGTCCGGTGCGGCGTGGGCGAAATGCCTCGGCTTCAAGAAGGTTTACATCCTCGACGACCGCCAACTGTACGGCAAGGGTATCGCCGACGTATTCGAGAACAGCGCCAAGAAGATCAGGCTGAACGTCGCCGCACACGATGGCGTCGAGTCCGTGAACATTGACTTTCGTGCTCTGCTCACCAAAGTTAGAGCCTCCGGTGCGGACCTCATCTACTTTGGCGGGCTAGTGGATTCCGGCGGTCCTCAGATCGCGCAGCAAATGGACGCACTGGGAATGTTCAAGGCGGGCGTGAAACTGCTCTCCGACGACGCGATGTATTCCGACGCCGTTCCCAAAGCGGTCAGCCCAGAGATCCTCAATGGCAACCTGTACGTGACCTTCGCCAGCCCGGCTCTGGATCAGTTGCCGACCGACGTAGGCAAGAACTTTTACAAGAACTACAAGGCCAAGTACGGCTCGGACCCCATCGGGTGGTCCATCTACGCCTACAACGGCATGTTGGTGGTCCTGGATTCGATCAAACGCGCGGCGCCAAAGCTCGCCACGGCCACCGACGTCAAGGCCAAGCGCGCCGCGGTCCTCGACGCGATGCGCGCCACCAAGAATCTGGATGGTGTTTCCGGCAAGATCACCTTCGACGCAAACGGCGATCCGACGACCTACCTGATGTCCGGCTTTCTGTTCAAAGACGGCAAGTACGTCTGGCAGAGGAATATCAGTGGCACCATGACCTGCCGGTAGCATTCGCAGAATCTCGTCTTACCCTGGCGATGAGCTTCCTCGTCGCCAGGGTAAGCTCTGGGAGTCCGGCTTAACCCGCATCCCCGCTAAGATAATTGTGCTTCCTCTGCAACCGCTCAGATTTGCGATACTGAGAGCCCATAGACCCTCACGAACAAGGAGGGACTATGGGTCAAGCGCGCCCCGCGCCGGTGCCGGTCGATCTCGTCCGCGTCCTGGAACTCTTGCGCACCCACATGACCGCCGCCCTCTGCCAGACTGTCTTTGCTGCCGTTCGGATCACGGAACGGCAGCGCCACTGGACCCTGCACACCCTCGTGAATTTTTGGCTCGCCGTGATCCTCCGAGCCCCTCGCGCCCTGAGCCAAGCCCTCTACGAGACGCTGGAGGGCTCCGAAGCGCTCGCCCTCTACCCCCCGCCGCTGGAACATCGAGCGGCTGTTCTTCGATCTGCTGGACGCGATTCTCGTCGAACCGCGGACAGGTCGGCGGCGGAAACGCCGCTTCTGTGCGGCGCGGAAGCACTGGAAGTCGTTGGCGCATGTGCGTGGTGGAGAAGATCCTCGAATTATCTTAGGGGGATGGGGCTAGATGACCCAGACTGAATTTTTCATTCAGCTCATCATCAACGGCGTCACGATCGGCTCTTACCTGGCCTTGATCGCCCTGGGCTACACCATGGTGTACGGCATCATCGAGTTGATCAATTTCGCCCACGGCGACGTCTACATGTTGGGTTTCCTGATCTCGCTGACCTTCCTGGGATTTCTCGGTGTCAACCGTACCCTGGGAGGCTGGCAACTGTGGGTCATCACCTTCGGGGTCATGTTTGTGACCATGCTCGGCACGGGAACGATCAACATGCTGATCGATCGCATCGGCTACAAACCGTTGCGTCGCGCCCCGCGCTTGGCTCCGCTCATCACTTCCGTCGGCATGTCCTTCATGCTGGAGAATTTGGGAATGATCTGGAAGGGACCCAGCCAGATCAATTATCCAAACATCTTCCCCACGATCGATATCCTGAACGACGTATTGGGAATGAAGACGGCCGTGCTGTTCACGACCAAAGATGTGTTTCTGATGGGGGTCACCGTGCCGTTGATGGTGATCTTGAGTCTGTTCATTCGGAACACCAAGATGGGCAAGGCCATGCGGGCCACGGCCCAGGATCGCGAGGCAGCGGCGCTCATGGGCATCAACGTCGAGACGGTGATTCGCAACACGTTCTTTATCGGCGGCGCCCTCGCCGGTGCGGCCGGCATGATGGTCGGCATCTACCTGAACACAGGCCGTTACCTGATGGGTTTTGACGCCGGTCTCCTGGCCTTTACTTCCGCGGTCTTGGGAGGCATTGGCAATATCGGTGGCGCGGTGTTGGGCGGCTACGTCATCGGTTTTCTCAACGCCGGCAGCGATCAGTATCTCTCCTCGGAATGGACGCGTGCCCTTGTCTTCACGACACTGATCCTGGTGCTGGTCTTCAAACCATCCGGGCTCCTGGGCGAGCGGACACCGGAGAAAGGCTGAGTGGGGGGGTTCTATGGCTCAAATCTGGCATTCATTGACAGTGCCCTGGCGAGCACTGCCGGCTCGGCAGCGCCAGATCCTCACCTGGGCCTTCTCGATTCTTCTGCTCCTGATCTTCCCGCTGGTGGACAACACGTTCAAGTGGGGAATCGTCAACGATGTCACCGACGTGCTGGTGCTGGTCATCCTGGCCCTGGGCTTGAACATCGTCGTCGGCTATGCCGGCCTGCTCGACCTGGGTTACGCCGCGTTCTTTGCGATTGGCGCGTACACCACGGGCGTCCTCACCTGGCCGCCGCATCACCTGGAATGGAACTTTTGGATCGTCATCTGGGCCGCCGTGATCGTCGCCGCGTTTTTCGGCATCGTCATCGGCACGCCAACGCTGCGTCTCCGCGGTGACTATCTGGCCATCGTCACGCTGGCTTTTGGTGAGATCGTGCCCGTCGTCATGCGCAATTTGGGCAGTGTGACGATTGGCGTTGGGCCCTGGCGGCTGCTCAGTGACTTTAACTTGACCAATGGGGTGCAGGGACTGAACCCGGTCGGGCGGCCGTCGATCGGGGGATTCAAGTTTAGCTTCGACCCTACGCCCTGGTATTACCTGATACTGTTGATTGCGGCCCTCGTCATTCTCGCGAGCGCGCGCCTGCAGGATTCGCGCCTGGGTCGAGCCTGGATGGCGCTGCGCGAGGACGAGACCGCCGCGGACTGCATGGGGGTTGACCCCATTCGAACCAAGCTCTTGGCTTTTGCCATCGGCGCCTCTTTCTCGGGTTTTTCGGGAGCGTTCTACGCGGCCAAGCTGCAGGCGATCTTCCCAGAGTTGTTCAAGTTCAATTTGTCGGTCATGATCCTGTGCATGGTCATTCTCGGCGGCATGGGCAACATCAAGGGTGTCGTGATCGGCGGCCTGTTGCTCCAGCTCTTTGACCGCGTCGTCCTGACTCAAACCACCATCTTCGCGCGCCGCGTCGGTCAGGCGCTTCACATTTCTCCGCTGGCAACGATTGACCTCTCCCTGTGGCGGTGGTTCTTCTTTGGGTTGACGATGGTCGTCATCATGGTGCTCAGGCCCGAAGGACTCTTTCCCAGCGCCGCACGGCGCGCCGAACTACACGCGGCGGAGGAAGAGACGCCCCAGCCGGCAGAAAGTGGATAACGGAGGAGTTCGCCATGGCCTTGTTGGAAGCTCGAAAAATCAGCAAGCAATTTGGCGGCTTGGCCGCCGTGTGCGACCTCGACCTCGATATCGAGAAAGGCATGATCGCTAGTCTCATCGGCCCGAACGGCGCAGGCAAGACGACCTTTTTCAACATGGTCTCTGGCTTTTACAAGCCGACGTCGGGTCAGATGTTGTTCGAGGGCAAGGAGATTGGCGGCCTGCGTCCCAATCGCGCCACTGCGCTGGGGCTGGGACGGACCTTCCAAAACATCCGTCTCTTCAGCAACATGACCGCTCTGGAGAATGTGTTGGTCGGCATGAACTGCCGCTTGAAATCGGCCTGGTACGGCGCACTGCTGCGATGGCGGTCTGTGACGCAGGAGGAGGCCAAAGCGCGCGAGCGCGCCCGGGAGCTCTTGGCGTATGTTGGATTGGGCGGCAAAGGCGAGACGCTCGCCAAGAACCTTCCCTACGGACTTCAGCGGCGGTTGGAGATTGCACGGGCTCTGGCAACCAATCCGAAACTAATGCTCTTGGACGAGCCTACTGCCGGCATGAACCCGCAGGAAACAGTAGACGCGATGGCGCTGATCAAGCGCGTGCGCGACGAGCTGGACATCGCGATCTTGTTGATCGAGCACGATATGAAAGTGGTGATGGGCATCTCGGAATGTATCACGGTTCTGGATTATGGCGCCAAAATCGCGGAGGGCACGCCGGAGCAGGTGCGTGCCAATCCCAAAGTCATCGAAGCGTATCTCGGCAAAGGGGTCGCCGCGGGGATCCGGCGAGCAAAACAAAAGGCCGTGGCGGGAACAGGGAGCTCGGAAGATGGCACTCCTTGAACTCCACAACGTTCACACGTATTACGGCAATATCCATGCTCTCAAAGGCATCTCTGTTACCGTCGACAAGGGCGAGATCGTTACGCTCATCGGCTCGAACGGGGCCGGCAAGACCACGACGCTCAAGACGATCTCCGGCGTGCTGCGGCCCAAAGAGGGAACGATCACGCTCGAGGGACGGCGGATAGACCGCGTCCCGGCTCACGACATCGTCGCAACAGGCATCTGCCAGGCGCCGGAAGGCCGCCGCATCTTCCCCCGGCTGACGACGCTAGAGAATCTGGAAATGGGTGCCTTCCACCGCAGCGACAAGACCGGCATCCAGCAAGACATGGAACGTGTGTTTGCGCTCTTTCCGAGGTTGAAAGAGCGACGGAGCCAGCCGGGCGGCACACTCTCCGGCGGGGAGCAGCAAATGCTGGCGATCGGACGCGCCTTGATGTCCCGTCCGAGCATCCTGCTTCTGGACGAGCCGAGTATGGGACTTTCGCCGGTTCTGGTCGAAACGATTTTCCAGATCATCCAAGACATTCACGCGCAGGGCATTACGATCCTCCTGGTCGAGCAGAACGCGCTCATGGCACTCCAGGTGGCGAGTCGGGGCTATGTGCTGCAGACCGGACGCATCGTGCTGCACGACAGCGCAGAGAATCTGAGCGAAAACGAGATGGTGCGCAAAGCGTACTTGGGAGAGTCATGATCGAGTGAGGCAATGACAGGCTATGCGGCTGGAAAAGATGACTTCATTTCCGGAGCAGGGAGGCATTCAAGAGGTGACTGGTTTGACGGTCTAGCCCCACGTTCCGCAAGGCTAAATGGATGTGAACGTTGAGGGCATCCATTTGCTCGTCCCAGATTCCGGATGTCGACCTCGACGCCATCTCCCGCGCTCTCCCCGCCGCCTGCGCAGTCCCCGTGGGAGCGTCCGGCACGGCCCGACATGGGCCGAGGCCACCCGAGCCAGACGTACCCCCGCACAGCAAGAAGCTTGCCGCCGGATTAGGGCGTGCGAGGGTCACTTGACAAGGCCCACAAGCTCCGCTTACCATGACCTGGCATTATTCGGAACATCGCGATACCGAGAACCTGAGCGCACTTCACCGCACGATCGAAGACATCAACCGGCAGGGGACGACGATCCTGCTGGTGGAACAGAACGCCGCCATCGCCCTGTCCGTGGCGGGCCGCGGTTATGTCCTGGAGACCGGGTCCGTGGCGCTGTCCGGCACCGCGGCCGAGCTGTCCGAACACCCCGATGTGCAACGTGCCTACCTGGGGGAGGGGGCCTGAGCAGGAGTCATGCGAGCTCTGATCGTCTCTGTTGTAGTGAGCCTCAGCCTCTCAGCAGTTTGTGGCGCGCAGCCACCTGTGGCCCAGGCGCCCAGCCCACCGGCTCCCGTGAAGATCGGCCTGGTCGTCCCCTTGGGGGGAGAGGTCGGGCGCGTCGGCCTACAGATGCAGCGGGCGGCGCAGATGGCGGTAGCGCACCAGGCCGAGACGCTCGACCGCAAGGTGGAGCTGGTTCCCGCGGATGACCAGTTCGACCCCAAGCAGGCGGTGGTGGTGGCCGAAAAACTCGTGCAGGACGAGGTGTGGGGGGTGGTGGGACACTTCTATTCCAGCACGTCCATCCCGGCCTCCGGGGTATATCACGAGGCCGGCATCCCCATGGTCACACCCACCTCCACCTCACCCCGGCTCACCGAGCAGGGATACGACAACGTCTTTCGCACCTGCGGCCGTGACGACCAGCAGGCCGTCACGGCCGCGGACTTCATTCTCACGCGCCTGCGGGCCCGGCGCATCGCCCTCATTCACGACCGGACCGACTACGGGCGGGGACTGGCCGAGGCCCTGGCGCGGAGCGTGGAGCGGCGCGGCGGCCGGCGCGTCGTCTTCACCGCCCAGATCGCCCAGGGCGACAAGGACTTCAGCGCCCTGGTGGCCCGGCTCACGGCCGCCGATCCCGAGGTCGTGTACTTCGGAGGCATCTTCCGCGAGGCCGGCTATCTTCTCCGGCAGATGCGGCAGGCCGGCCTCATGGCGACCTTCGTGAGCGGGGATGCCACGCTCGATCCCGAGTTCGTGCGGATCGCCGGCGAGGAGGCCGCGACGGGGAGCTACCTCACCTTCGCCCGTGACCCGACGCGCCTCGAGTCCGCCCAGCCCGCCATCCGACAGTTCCAGGAGCGCTACGGCCCCCTGGGACCGTACGTCCTGCCGACCTACGATGCCATGGGCGCGCTCCTGCACGCGATCAAGCTGGCCAAGGCCAAGTCCAGCAGCCCGACCGAGCTGCGGAAGATCATCCGCATGCTGCATACGGCCGCCTACGCAGGCGCCCTGGGGCGGCTCCGCTGGGACAAGCACGGGGACCTCGTGACCTCGCCCTACGTCATCTACGCGACCAAGAAGGGTGGGAGCCTCCAGGGCTGGTTCGAGCAGCGTACCGGCCTCGCACCCGGGACAAACGGGACACGTGAGGCGCAGCGCTGAGATGAGGGGACCAACCAGCACGACGAAAAAATGCGAGCCAACGCATTCCAATCGGAAGCGCGGGAGAGGAGATCCTCTCGAATGAAATGTCGGGTGATCAGCGTTGACCCAAAGGCGCCACAGCCCGAGGTGATCCGCGAGGCGTCTGAAGTGCTCGGACGCGGCGGGTTAGCTGCCTTCCCGACGGATACGCTTTACGCCCTGGGCGCGAGCGCGCTGGACCCCTCAGCCATCGAGCGAGTCCTCACTGTCAAGGGCCGCCATCACGGAAAGCCACTGAGCGTCCTCGTAGGCTCCTTGGAGGGGGCGGCGGCCATGGCCGCCGCGCTCCCGGACGAAGTGCGCGACCTCATGCAGGCCTTCTGGCCTGGGGCGCTCACCGTGGTGGTGAAGGCCTCCCCGAAGATCCCCGCGTTGCTCATCGCCGCCGCCGGCACGGTGGGCCTTCGCATGCCGGGCGGCGGCGTGGCGCAGGCGCTCCTCGCGGCGTTCGGCGGACCCATCATCGGCACCAGCGCCAACCGGGCCGGGGGACCGGACCCTGCCGACGCCAAGAGCGTGCAGAAGGCCATCGGCGGACAGATCGACCTGGTCCTGGACGGCGGCCGCGTGAGGTTGGGCGTTCCCTCCACGATTATCGATTGCAGCGTCACCCCCGCCCGCATCCTCCGAGAGGGCGGGATCCCTCGCCAGAAGCTCCAGGAAAGAGTTCACCTGACCTAGCCTTCCCCTGCACCCGCGCCGGGGATCCCGACGCCCGCGATGCATCCGCCAGGTGCCTCCTCCCGATCGCCTTCCCAGATAATCCTTGAACGGCCTGCAGATGCTGTGTACACTGCATTTAGCTGCTTCAGCGGCGGGGGAGACCGCTGTGCGTATCGAAGCCATCCTGGATCGCATCCACGAATATAATCCGCAGGCAGACGTCGACCCGGTCATGCGGGCCTACGTGTACGCGGCCAAGGCCCACAAGGGTCAGGAGCGCATCTCGGGTGAGCCCTACCTCTCCCACCCTCTCGAAGTCGCCGGCATCCTGACCGAGATCAGGATGGACACCTGGACCATCGCCGCGGGCCTCCTCCACGACGTGGTGGAGGACACGCGCGCCACGCTGCCCGAGATCCAGGAGCGGTTCGGGGACGAGATCGCGGCCATCGTGGATGGGGTGACCAAGCTGTCCCGCATCCCCTTCAGCACCCGCGAGGAGGCCCAGGCCGAGAACATCCGCAAGATGGTCCTGGCGATGTCCAAGGACATCCGCGTGATCCTGGTGAAGCTGGCGGACCGCCTGCACAACATGCGGACGCTGGACCCGCTGCCCGAGGTGCGGCGGCGGCTCATCGCCCAGGAGACGCTGGACATCTACGCCCCGCTGGCCCACCGCCTGGGCATCTACTGGATCAAGGCCGAGCTGGAGGACCTGGCGCTCCGTCACCTGGACCCCGAGCCCTACCAGGAGTTGACGGACCGCATCGCCAAGAAGCGCAAGGAGCGGGCCGGGGACATCGACGAGGTGATCCACGTCCTGGAGAAGAACCTGGCCGAGGTGAACATCACGGCCCACATTACCGGCCGCCCCAAGCACTTTTACAGCATCTACAAGAAGATGCGGGACCAGAAGAAGGAGTTCGACGAGATCTACGATCTGACCGCGGTCCGCGTCATCACCGACTCGCTGAAGGACTGCTACGGCACCCTGGGCATCATCCACACGATGTGGAAGCCAATTTCCCAGCGCTTCAAGGACTTCATCGCGGTGCCCAAGAGCAACGGGTACCAGTCGCTTCACACCACCGTCATCGGCCCCAATGGGGACCCCGTAGAGATCCAGATCCGGACCTGGGAGATGCACCGCGTGGCGGAGGAGGGGATCGCCGCCCACTGGAAGTACAAGGAAGGCAAGAGCGGCATTGACCCCACCGATCAGAGCTTCGTCTGGCTCCGGCAGCTCTTGGAGTGGCAGCGGGAGCTGAAGGACTCCAAGGAGTTCCTGGACACGGTGCGGGTGGACCTCTTCCCCGACGAGGTCTATGTCTTCACGCCGAAGGGGGACGTGCGGCCCTTCCCCAAGGGGGCCACGCCCATCGATTTCGCTTTTGCCATCCACACGGACGTGGGCCTCCACTGCCTGGGAGCGAAGGTCAACGGGCGGCTCGTCCCGCTGCGGACGGAGCTACAGAACGGCGACATCGTTGAGATCCTGACCTCCCCCAGCCACGCGCCCAGCAAGGACTGGCTGAAGGTCGTCAAGACCCCCCGGGCGCGGAGCAAGATTCGCCAGTGGATCAAGAATGAAGAGCGGACGCGAAGCGTGGCCCTGGGCCGGGACATGCTGGAGAAGGAGATCCGCCGGCTCGGCAAGGCCCCGGCCCAACTCCTCAAGCCGGAGGTCCTGGCCTCCGCTCTGGAACGCTACGGCCTCGGGAACGAAGACGACCTCTTCGCCGTCATCGGCTACGGCAAGGTGTCCCCGCGCCAGGCCGTGACACGGCTCCTCCCGCCGGAGGAATTGCAGGCCCTGACGGAGGCGGAGGAGGCCAAGGAGAAGAAGGCGGAGCGGAAGCCGACTCGCCCCAAGCCGGTCGAAGAGGGGGTCAGCATCCGGGGGATCGACGACATCCTGGTTCACTTTGCCAAGTGCTGCAGCCCGGTGCCAGGCGACGAGATCATCGGCTTCATCACCCGGGGCCGCGGGGTTTCCGTGCACACGCTGGACTGCCCCAACGCGGTAAGCCTGATAGCCGACCCCGAGCGCCAGATCGCCGTCCACTGGGACGGCCACCGGAAGAGCTCGCACCAAGTGCGGATCCGGGTGGAGATCGGGAAGGACCGCCCGGGCATCCTGGCGGAGATCAGCACCGCCATCTCCGACACCAACACCAATATCGCCCACGCCGAGATCCGAGTGACCGAGGAGCGCACCGGCGTGAACACTTTTACCCTGGAGGTAAACGACCTCAAGCAGCTTCAGGCTGCGATGCAGGCGATCAAGAAGGTGGAGGGGGTGGTGGGGGTGGAGCGGGTCAGGTCCCTGTAGGAGGAGTGAATGGGTGGAGTGGTGGACGAGTGGATTGGTCGAGGGGAACCCGTGCTGGTCTTTACTATTTCACCGATCCACCGATTCACCAGTCCACGATATCAGCCGGCCTTGGTGATCTTGCCGGAGCGGAGGCAGCGCGTGCAGACGTGGACATACTGCCGCCGCCCATTGATGACGGCGTGCACGCGCTGAACGTTCGGGTAGCGTCGCTTGGTGGACACGTTATGCGCGTGGCTCACCTGGGCGCCGTATTGTGCTCCCTTGCCGCAGATTTCGCATCGCGTGGCAGGCATTCGAGTTTTCTCCCTGGCTTGTGGTCTGGATGCCGCTGAATGACGGCGACAGATTGTACTGGATCGTCCCCACCGAGGCAAGCCTTTTCTCGGGCGTCCGCTGCCGGATGCCTCTCCGCCGACACTGCCGTGGAACAGCTCAAGGGGATCGGGCCGGCGCGCGCCGGCCGCCTGGCGCGCCTCGGCATCCGCAGCGTGCGGGACGCCCTCTTCCTCACCCCGCGGCGATACGAGGACCGCCGGACCTTCGTGCCCATCGTCCGCCTTCGCCTGGGGGAATTCCAGAGCGTGTCCGGGCGGGTGAAGGCGAGCGGAATCGGACGGACGCGGCGGGGCATCCCGTACTGCGAGGTGCTCCTGGAGGACGGCACGGGGAACCTTCTGGCCCGCTGGTACCGGCAGCCGTACCTCGCCCGCCTCTTCCGCCGGGGGCAGGAGGTGATCCTGGCGGGCCGGGTCAGCCCGTATCCGCCCCGGGAGATGGTGAACCCCGAACACGAGCTGGTCGAGGCGGGTGACGCACAGTACCACACCGGGCGCATCGTTCCCATCTACCCCCTGACGGCCGGCCTCCCGCAGCGCTTCCTGCGCCGCTTCATCCACGATCTCGTCCGGGCGCACGTGGGCGACCTCGCCGACCCGCTCCCCCTCGCCGTGCGGGAGCGGCAGAAGCTCCCGGGGCTGTCCGATGCCGTCCGCGGCCTTCATCTGCCCGATGAGATGGCGCAGGCGGCAATGGGGCGGCGCAGGCTGGCGTTCGAGGAGTTCTTCCTGTTCAGCCTTGCCGTCCTCCGCGAGCGGAGCGCGCGTGGGCGCCGCCCCGGGATCGCGTTCGAGATGCCAAGCCGCCTCGTGGAGCGGGCCGGGGCCGCGCTCGCCTTCACGCTCACCGCGGCGCAGCAGCGGGCGCTGGAGGGCATCTGGCGCGATATGGCGGCCGCCCGCCCCATGCAGCGCCTGCTCCAGGGCGATGTGGGATCGGGCAAGACCATCGTCGCTTTTCTCGCGGCCCTGACAGCCATTGGGAACGGCTACCAGGCCGCCCTCATGGCCCCCACGGAGATCCTCGCGGCCCAGCATGCCGAGCGCGCGCGGGTCCTCCTCGCGCCCCTGGACGTGCCCGTTGTCCACCTGGCCGGCGGGCTGGGGGCCAGCGCGCGGCGCGCGGCGCTGGGTTTGCTGGCGGGAGAGACGCCCTGTCTGGCGGTCGGAACCCACGCCCTGCTGGAAATGGACGTGGCCTTCGGCCGCCTGGGATTCATCGTCGTGGACGAACAGCACCGGTTCGGGGTCCTGCAGCGGGCGGGCCTTCGGGCCAAAGCCGTCCACCCGGATGTGCTGGTGATGACGGCGACCCCCATTCCGCGCAGCCTGGCCCTCGTCCTCTATGGCGACCTGGATCTCTCTGTCATCGACGAGCTGCCGCCGGGGCGGCGCCCCGTTCAGACCCTTTGGATCCAGGAGGCGGAGCGGAGCTGCGTGCAGGCACGACTCCTGGAGCGGCTGGCCCGAGGCGAGCGGGGCTACGTCGTCTGCCCGGTGGTGGAGGAGTCCGCCGCCGAACTGAAGGCCGCGGTACAGACGGCGGAGGCGTATCGTCGGGGACCCCTCGCCCGATTCGGCGTGGGGCTGGTTCACGGGCGCCTCTCCGCCGCGGAAAAGGCGACGACAATCGCGGCGTTCCGCGAGGGGAGCCTCGGCCTTCTGGTGGCCACCACGGTCGTGGAGGTCGGCGTGGACGTCCCCGAGGCCACGGTCATGGTGATCGAGCATGCCGACCGCCTGGGCCTGGCGCAGTTGCACCAGCTTCGCGGGCGCGTGGGGCGGGCGGACCGCGAGGCGGTCTGCTACCTGGTGGCCGACCGCCGGGAGATTTCGGAGGGGGCGCGGGCCAGGCTCGAGGCCCTGGTGCGCGAGCTGGACGGGTTTGCGCTGGCCGAGGTCGACCTCAAGCTGCGCGGACCGGGAGAGTTCTTCGGGACGCGGCAGTCCGGTCTGGATGGCTTCCAGGCGGCGGACCTCGCCGCCGACATGGCGCTGCTGGAGTCGGCGAGGGCCGAGGCCGAGTGGGCGCTCGAAGAGTCGCCCGAGCTCAAGGGAGCCTGGGCGCCCGTCCGTGGCGCCATGGAGGCGCACTGGCATGCGAGGTTGGAGTTGGGTAGGGTAGGGTGAGGATGCGCATCAGCGCCGGTGACCATCGCGGGCGACGCTTGCGAAGCCCCCGCGGCCGACAGACTCGCCCGACCTCGGAGTTCTTGCGCCAGGCGGTCTTCAACATCCTGGCTGCCCGGGTGCAAGGCGCCCGACTCCTCGACCTCTTCGCGGGCACGGGTGCGGTGGGCCTGGAGGCGTTGAGCCGCGGCGCCTCCGCCGTGACGTTCGTGGAGCGCGAACCTCGGGCAGTGGAGACTCTGCGTGCGAACGTGGCTGGGCTCGGCTTCTCCGGCCGCGCCCGAGTCATCGCGGGCGACGCCCTCCCGACGCTGGCGCGCCTGGAAGCGGCCGGCACGGCATTCGACATCATCTTCGTGGATCCTCCGTACGCGGGGGATCTGGCCGCGCGGTGCATGGAAAGGCTTGCCCACGGAGGCGTTTTGAGTGAGAATGGCGTCCTTGTGGTTCAGGCATTCCACAAGACGGTCCTGCCGGAGCGGGTCGGTCGTGCTGGCCCGCGTCCGTGAACGCCGCTACGGCGAAAGCGCCCTGGTCTTTTACACCAAGGAGGCGGCATGCAGATAACGGCGGTATATCCCGGCACCTTTGACCCCTTCACCAACGGGCACATCGACCTCGTTCGGCGGGCCATCCGCATCTTCCCGCGCCTGATCGTGGCTGTGGCGAGCAATCCCCAGAAGAACCCGCTCTTCACGCTGGAGGAGCGTCTCGCCATCATCCGCGAGGGCACCGCGGACCTGACCGGCCTGGAGATCGACACCTTCGACATGCTCACGGTGGAGTACGTCCGGAAGAAGGGCGCTCAGGTGATCCTGCGCGGGATCCGGGCCGTCTCCGACTTCGAGTTCGAGTTTGCCATGGCCCTCATGAATCGGAAGCTCAACGACCAGGTCGAGACCGTTTTTCTCATGCCCAATGAAGCCTACACCTATCTCAGCTCGCGGCTGGTGAAGGAGGTGGCGCTGCTCGGGGCGAGCGTGGACTGCCTCGTTCCGCCCTTGGCCGCGAAGCTTCTGAAGGAACGGGCCGGCCGACTCGCTCTCACAGGAAGGAGGACTGCGTGAACATCTCCCAGCGCGCCAAGAATCTCGTCCCCTCAGCCACTTTGGCCATCAGCGCCACCGCCCGCCGCATGCGCGCCGAAGGCATCGACGTCATCAGCTTCGGCGCGGGCGAGCCAGACTTCGACACGCCGGCCCACATCAAGGAGGCCGCGATCCAGGCCATCCGGGAGGGCTTCACCAAGTACACCGCGACTGGCGGCATCGATGAGCTGAAGGACGCCGTGGTGGCCAAGATGAAGCGGGACAACGGCCTGAGCTATGCCAGGAACCAAGTCCTCATCTCCTGCGGGGGCAAGCATACCCTCTACAACATCTTCCAGGCGCTCCTGAACCCGGGCGACGAGGTGATCATCCCGGCCCCGTACTGGGTGAGCTTCCCGGAGCAGGTGAAGCTCTGCGGGGCGATCCCGGTCTTCGCCCATGCGAGGGAGCAGGAGGGCTTCCGCATCCACCGCGGCCTGGTGGAGCCCCTGGTCACGCCCCGGACGAAGATCCTGCTCCTCAACTCCCCGTCCAACCCCACCGGTGCCGCCCTCACGCGGAAGGAGCTGGAGGGCCTCGCCGCCCTGGCCGTGGAGCGGGACCTCTGCCTCCTCACGGACGAGACCTACGAGGCGCTGGTCTATGACAACTACCAGCACGTCAGCATCGCGTCGCTGGGAGACCAGGTGTACGCGCGGACCATCATCGCCAACTCGCTCTCCAAGGCCTACGCCATGACGGGCTGGCGCGTGGGGTATGCCGCGGGCCCGGCGGAGGTCATCAAGGCCATGGATGGCCTGCAGAGCCAGATGACCTCGAACCCGACCTCCATCGCGCAGCGCGCCGCGGTGGCGGCCCTGATCGGGGATCAGGAGCCCACCCACCGGATGCGCGAGGAGTTCGCCAAGCGTCGCCGCTCCATCGTAGACCGGCTGAACGCCATGACCGGGATCGCCTGCCAGAGCCCCGAGGGTGCCTTCTACGTCTTCCCCAACGTCTCTCGAACCTACGGCAAGCGATTCAAGGACAAGGTCCATCACCAACTCCACGGAGTTCTCGGCCTTCCTCCTGGAGGCCGCGCGGATCGCGGTGGTGCCCGGTGTGGAATTCGGCAGCGACGCCCACATCCGGTTCTCCTACGCAACCTCGATGGCCCAAATCGAGAAAGGCATGGATCGGATGGCGGAAGCGCTGAAGGCGCTTCACTAGGCGCCCGCGAGACCGCGGGACGGCCGACGGGGAATCTGGCGTGCACCAACAAAGGAGGGTGGACCCATGAACCGCATGTTTCGGCTCACGAGCTGTCTCCTGCTGGCCGGCGTGCTCCTGCTGGCCGGCCCGGCCCTCGCCCAGACCACGTTCATCTTCGGCGACCAGGGCGAGCCGGTGGATCTCGATCCCGCCATCATCACCGACGGCATCTCCTCCCGGATCACCCGGCAGATCTACGAGGGGCTGGTGAAGTACAAGGGAGACACCACCGAGGTCATCCCGCTCCTGGCAGAAAAGTGGCAGGTGAGCCCGGATGGCACGGTCTGGACCTTCACCTTGCGGAAGAACGTGAAGTTCCACGACGGGAACCCCTTCGACGCGGCGGCCGTGGTCTGGAACTTCGAACGGTGGCGCTTCAGCAAGCACCCCCAGCACGAGAACCAGATCAAGGCGGGCAAGACGTTCGAGTACTACGAGGCGCAGTTCGGCGGCTTCGACGACAAGAGCCTCATCACCAAGGTCGAGGCCGTCAACCCCACCACCGTCCGGATCACGCTCAAGAACCCCGCAGGGGCCCTTCCTGGCCAACCTGGCGATGTTCATCTTCGACCTGGTCAGCCCCACGGCGGTGCGAGAAGTGGGGGCTGGACTTCGGCAAGCACCCGGTGGGCACCGGCCCCTTCAAGTTCGTGGAGTGGAAGGTGGGGCAGGAGGTCATCCTGGAGGCCAACCCGGACTACTGGGACAAGGCCGACGCGCCCAAGATCCCGCGGGTGATCGTCCGGAACATCAAGGACAACTCGCAACGCCTGGCCGCCCTGAAGGCGGGAGAGATCCACGGGATCGGAGGGCGTCAATCCGGACGACGTGAAGGTGGTGCGGGCCGACCCGAACCTCCAGATCATCCTGCGCCCGACCAATACCACCGGCTACGTGGCCTTCAACTTCAAGGTGAAGGAGTTCCAGGACAAGCGCGTCCGCCAGGCCATCGCCCATGCCATCAACAAGAAGGGGATCGTGGACGCCCTGTACGGCGGGACCGGGCATGGTGGCGACGCAGTTCCAGCCGCCGCCGCTCTGGGGGTACAACAAGGAGCTGAAGGACTACGACTACAATCCCGCAGCGGGCACGCGACCTCCTGAAGGACGCCGGCTTCGGCCAGGGCCTGAAGGAGATCACCTGGGACGACGGCCACAAGGAGCCACTCCAGTTCTGGTACATGCCGGTCTCGCGGCCGTACTATCCGAACCCGAAGGAGATCGCCGAGGCCATCGCCGCCGATCTGGCCAAGGCGGGGATCACGGTCCAGCTCCAGACCACCGACTGGACCGTCTATCTCGACAAGCGCGAAGAACGGTCAGCTGCCGCTCTACATGCTGGGGTGGACCGGCGACAATGGTGACCCGGACAACTTCGTGTGCTACTTCTTCTGCGCCATCGGGGGCCTCCGCGAGGGCTTCTACGCCAACCAGCAGCTGACCGATGTCCTGCTGGAGGCGCAGAAGCTGACGGACCAGGCGAAGCGGGCCGAGCTGTACCGCAAGGCAGAGCAGATGATCCACGACGACGTGGCCCGGATCTTCATCGCGCAACAACCAGCCCCCGCTGGCGTTCCTGAAGAAGGTGAAGGGGTACGTGGCCAATCCGACCAGCAGCGAGTACTTCAATACGGTGTACTTCCAGACAGTAAGCCGCGACAGGCCGACGAGGACGGGGACGACATGGGTCGCTATGCCATCACACGATTCCTGACGGTCGTCCCCGTCCTTCTCGGGGTCTCGCTCATCGTCTTCAGCTTCATCCACCTCATCCCGGGCGATCCGGCCGTGGCCATGCTCGGCGAGCGGGCGACCCCCACTCGGGTGGCAGAGGTGCGAGCACAGCTCGGCCTCGATCGACCCCTTTACACGCAGTACTTCATCTACGTCGGCAAGATCCTCCACGGGGACCTGGGTGCCTCGATCTTGCGGGGCGATCCGGTCCTGCGGGACCTCGTCCGACGCTTCCCGGCGACGGTGGAGCTGGCCAGTTCCGCCATCCTGATCGCCATCCTGGTCGGCGTTCCCATGGGGATCGTCTCCGCGGTCTGGCGCAACTCCTTCTTCGACGGCTTCTCGCGGCTGGTGGCGCTCACCGGGGTGTCGATGCCGATCTTCTGGCTCGGGCTCATGCTGGCCTGGTGCTTCGGCGTCCTGCTGGGGTGGCTGCCCACGGGCTTCCGCCTCGGCACCGACGTCACGCTGGTCCCGGTGACGAATTTCTACGTGCTGGACAGCCTGCTCACGCGGAATCCGCAGGCGCTCGTCTCGACCCTCCGCCACCTGGTCCTGCCGGCCGTGGCCCTCTCCACCATTCCCATGGCGGTCATCGCCCGGATGACGCGGGCGAGCTTGCTGGAGGTCCTCTCCCAGGACTACATCCGGACGGCGCAGTCCAAGGGGCTCCCCCAGCGGGCGGTGATCCTGCGCCACGCCATGCGAAACGCGCTCCTCCCGGTCATGACCGTCACGGGACTCCAGGTCGGCCGCCTGCTGGCGGGAGCCATCCTCACCGAGACGATCTTCTCCTGGCCGGGCATCGGTCTCTGGATTTACGAAGCGATCCAGGCGCGCGATTACCCCATCGTCCAGGGTGCGACCCTGTTCATCGCCACGATCTTCGTCATGGTGAACCTCATCACGGACGTGCTCTATGCAGCAGTCGATCCCCGCATCAAGTACGATTGAGTTGCCGGCCGAGGCCCGGGCCGGGCGCGAGAGGGCGGAGCCCGCTGGGAGCAGCCGTGCACCGGCTGCTGGCCAACCGCGTCGCCCGGGGGGGCTCATCATCATCGCCGTTTTCGGCCTGATGGCCATCCTGAGTCCCGTGCTCCTTCCGTACAACCCCCAGTTGGATTCGGACCTCCTGGCTCGCCTGAAGCCTCCGAGCTGGGCCCATCCCTTCGGGACCGACGCCCTGGGTCGGGATATCCTGATGCGCATCCTCCATGGTGCGCGTGTCTCCCTCGGCCTGGGAGTGAGCTCGGTCGTCCTGGCGGGCCTCATCGGTTCGGTCCTGGGCCTGCTGGCGGGTTATGCGGGCCGCCGGATCGATCTGTGCGTGATGTTTTGCATGGACATCCTGCTGGCCTTTCCCGCGACGCTGCTGGCCATTGCCATCGTGGCCATGATCGGGCCGGGACTCCGGAACGCGCTGATCGCCATCAGCGTCGTCTCCATCCCGTTCTACGCGCGCATCACCCGCGGCGAGGTCCTCAGCCTGAAAGAGCGCGAGTTCGTCACCGCCGCGCGCGGGCTGGGCGGCAGTGCCCGGCGGATCGTGCTGTGGCATATCTTTCCGAACACCCTGCCTCCGCTCGCGGTCCAGACCACGCCTGGCCGTCGCCTTCGCCATTCTCGAGGCGGCGGCGCTCGGCTTCCTGGGCCTGGGGGCGCAGCCCCCGACGCCCGAGTGGGGCGCCATGCTGGCCGACAGCTACAAGTTCTTCACCAGCGGAGCCTGGTGGGCCTTCTTTTTCCCGGGGGCGGCCATCATGCTGTCGGTGCTCGGCTTCAATCTCGTCGGGGACGCCCTGCGCGACGCGCTGGATCCCCGGCTCCGCGTCTGAGCAGGATGGCAGCCACGCGACGCCTCACCATCCTCATGCTGGTGGTCATGTGGGGGCTTCCCGGGTTGACGGCCGACGCGGGAGCTGCGCAGGAGGGGGTCTTTCGCATCAACAACATGGTCGAGCCCGAGAGCCTCGACCCCGCCCTCGTCACCGGGGTCCCCGAGCACCGGATCATCAGCAACCTGTTCGAGGGCCTCACCACCGCCGATCCAAAGGACCTTTCGCCGCGGCCGGGGATGGCCGAGTCATGGCGCGTGTCCAAGGACGGCGTGGTCTACACGTTCACATTGCGCGAGGCGCGCTGGACCGACGGCCGGCCGGTGACGGCCCACGATTTCGTCTATGCGTGGGAGCGGGTCCTGAACCCCAAGACGGGGGCGAAGTACGCCCAACAGCTCTACTACCTGAAGAACGGCGAAGCCTACAACAGAGGACGCATCACCGACTTCTCCCAGGTGGGGGTGAAGGCTCTCAACGACCGGACGCTCCAGGTGACGCTCCGCTGTCCCACCGCCTACTTTCTGGACCTCACCAGCTTCTACACCCTCTATCCCGCTCCCCGCTGGGCCATCGAGGCGCACGGGCGGGACTGGGTGAAGCCCGGCACGATCGTGAGCAACGGGCCGTTCCGCCTCGTGAGCTGGGTGCCGCAGAATGTGCTGGTGCTGGAAAAGAACCCGCAGCACTGGGACGCGGGGCGCGTCAAGCTCCAGCAGGTGAGCTTCCTGCCCACCGAGAACGTCAATACCGCCTTCACGCAATTCCTGGCGGGGGAGAGCGACTGGGTCCCACAGGTGCCCACCTCGCGACTGGACGCGGTGCGGGGCCGGCGGGAGTTCTATGCGAGCCCCTACCTCGGCACCTACTTCTTCCGCGTCAATGTCACGAAGCCGCCCTTGAACGATCTCGCGCGTGCGCAAGGCCCTGAGCATGGCCGTGGATCGCGAGGCGCTCACCCGGTACGTGACCAAGGCGGGCCAGATCCCGGCGAGCACGTTCGTCCCCGCCGGCATGCGGGGCTACGAGGGTGCGCGCGGGCTCCCCTTCGACGTGGCCGCGGCGAAGAAGTTGCTGGCGGAGGCCGGCTATCCAAACGGCATGGGCTTCCCCCGGGTGGAGCTGATGTATAACACGAACGAGCAGCACCGCACGATCACGCAGGCCGTCCAGCAGATGTGGAAGGACAACCTGGGCATCCAGGTGGACCTGGTCAATGTGGAGTGGAAGGTGTACCTGGCGCGACAGGGCACCCTCGACTACCAGATCGCGCGGGCCGGGTGGATCGGGGATTACGTGGACCCGAACACCTTTTTGGACATGTGGGTCACGAAGGGGGGAAACAATGAGACCGGCTGGTCGAACACACGCTACGACGACCTGATCGCACGGGCGGCCTGCAAGATCGTCAATCCGACGGAGCGGCTGAAGGCCCTGCAAGAGGCGGAGCAGATCCTGCTGGATGATGCCCCCATCCTCCCCCTCTACACCTACGTGAACACGGGTATGCTGAGCCTGCGCGTCAAGGGGTGGTATCCCAACATCCTGGACCAGCATCCCCTGAAGTACGTCAGCGTGGAGCGCTGACGCCGCCGTGCTCGGCTTCATCGCCCGCCGTGTGGCGGGATTCCTGCCGGTCCTCTTCATCATCGTCTCCCTGTCCTTCTTCGTCATGCGCCTGGCGCCAGGCGGGCCCTTCGACCAGGAGCGCGCCCTGCCGGCCCAGGTGCGCGCCAACATCGAGGCGCGCTACCACCTGAACGACCCCCTCTGGCGCCAGTACGGTCGCTACCTCGGCGACGTCCTGCGCGGGGACCTCGGCCCGTCGTTCCGCTACCCTGATCGCTCGGTAAACGAGCTGCTTGGTTTGGGGTTCCCGGTCTCCCTGACCCTCGGGCTCTGTGCTCTGGGCGTGGCGCTCGGACTGGGCGGCGTGGCGGGCATCCTGGCCAGCGTGCGCCGCAACAGCCTGCTGGACTATCTGGCCATGGGCCTCGCGCTGGGCGGCATCTCGATCCCGAACTTCGTTCTCGGGCCGATTCTCATGCTGGTCTTCGCCCTGGCCCTCCGCTGGCTGCCGGTGGCCGGGTGGGGAACGTGGCGCCACCTGGTCCTGCCTTCCTTCAGCCTGGGGATCTTCTACGCCGCCTATATCGCGCGCCTCACGCGGGCGGGGATGCTGGAGGTGATCGGCCAGGACTTCATCCGCACGGCTCGGGCGAAGGGTCTGCGAGAGATCGCGGTGATCCTGCGCCATGCGCTACCCAGCGCCGTCCTTCCCGTTGTCACCTACCTCGGCCCGGCCTCGGCCGCGATCCTTACCGGCTCGGTTGTGGTGGAGACGATCTTCAGCATTCCCGGGATCGGTCGCTACTTCGTGGAGAGCGCCCTGAATCGCGACTACACCATGGTGCTGGGGACGGTGGTCTTTTACAGCCTCTTGCTCATCAGCTTCAACCTGGTCGTGGACGTGCTCTACGCTTATCTGGATCCCCGGGTGTCACTGCGATGAAGGGCCGCGAGCTGCGAGCCGGGTACCCCCAGGGTGGCCCCGGGGCACGCGGTGCCGGTTACGGACCTCGGACTGCGGACCGGAGACCGCGGACTGGAGGGGGGTCGCCCTGGCACGACGCCTTTCGCCGTCTGCGCCGGAACCGCCTGGCCATGCTGGGGGGCGCCACCCTGTCCGCCCTGATCGTCGCCAGCGTGCTGGCGCCCTGGATCGCGCCCTTCGCCTTCGACCGGACGGACCTCCGTTACGGCGCGAAGCCGCCCACCTGGTCCCATCCATTGGGAACAGACGAGCTGGGGCGGGATCTTTTCACCCGGATTCTCTACGGTGCTCAGATCTCCTTCGCGGTCGGCCTGCTGGCCACCCTGGTCAGTCTCACCATCGGCGTGAGCTACGGCTCCATGGCCGGTTTCTTCGGCGGCCGGCCGGACAAGCTTATGATGCGCCTCGTGGACATCTTGTATGGCTTGCCGTTCATGTTTTTCGTGATCATCCTCATGGTGGTGTTCGGGCGGAATATCCTGAATCTCTTCGTGGCCCTGGGGGCGGTCCAGTGGCTCACCATGGCGCGCATCGTCCGAGGCCAGATGCTGAGTCTCAAGAGCCGGGAATTTGTCCTGGCGGCACAGGCCGTGGGCGTCGCGCCCTCCCGCCTCATCCTGCGGCACCTGCTGCCCAACGCGCTGGGACCCATCGTCGTGTACGCCACCCTCACGGTCCCCGCGGTGATGCTGGAAGAGGCCTTCCTGAGCTTCCTGGGACTCGGGGTGCAGCCACCCATGGCGAGCTGGGGGTCGCTGGCTGCCGAAGGGGCAGCCGCCATGGAGGCGTACCCATGGCTCATCATTTTCCCGGGGCTCGCCCTCAGCGTGACCCTCCTGTCCTTGAACTTTCTGGGGGACGGCCTGCGGGACGCCCTGGACCCCCAACTCCGCCCGCGCGGGTAAGGCAGGGGCGCGAGCAGAAAGAGGGGGGGCATGCACTTTTTTGGGTTGAACTGGGCACCGGCCGATGCTAGACTGGCGCGCACTTATGGGAGGCTCCTCTCGCAGAAGGGCGATCCATGACGAAGATGGCCGCAAGCAAGAACGGGGTCCTGCTGGAGATCGACAACCTCCAGACACAATTCTTCACCGATGCCGGGACGGTGCGGGCCGTGGACGGCGTGAGTCTCAAGGTCCACAAGGGCGAGACGCTGGGCGTCGTGGGGGAGTCCGGCTGCGGCAAGAGCGTGACGGCGCTCTCGGTGCTGCGCCTCATCCCCGATCCGCCTGGGAAGATCGTGGGCGGCGCGATCCGCCTGGAGGGCCGCAACCTCCTCGACCTGCCCGAGGGCGAGATGCGGAAGGTGCGGGGTGGCTCCATCTCCATGATCTTCCAGGAGCCCATGACCTCCTTGAATCCGGTCTTCACCGTCGGGGATCAGATCGCCGAGGGCGTTCGACTGCACCAGAAGCTCTCCAAGCGGGCGTCGTGGAACAAGGCCATCGAGATGCTCCGCCTGGTCCGCATGGCCGATCCGGAGCGGCGGGTGAAAGAGTACCCGCACCAGTTGTCGGGCGGCATGCGGCAGCGGGTCATGATCGCCATGGCCCTGTCCTGCAACCCCAACCTCCTCATCGCGGATGAGCCGACGACGGCCCTGGACGTGACCATCCAGGCTCAGATCCTGGAGCTCCTGAACCAGCTCAAGACCAAGCTGGGCATGGCCGTCATGCTCATCACCCATGACCTGGGGGTGGTGGCCGACACCGCGGCGCGCGTGGCGGTGATGTATGCGGGCCGGGTGGTGGAAGAGGCCCCGGTCATGGAGCTGTTCACGAACCCGCTCCATCCCTACACGCAGGGCCTCCTCGCCTCCATCCCCCGCATCGAGAAGTCGGAACGGCGGCCGCGCCTCCAGGCCATCCCGGGGATGGTCCCCGATATGCTGGAGCTCCCGCGCGGGTGCAAGTTCCAGGAGCGCTGCACCAAGATCTTCGAGCCGTGTCGGGGCGAGGAGCCGCCGCTGAAGGCGGTGAAACCCGACCACTACGTCCGCTGCTTCCTGCATTAGAGGGCATAGGGAATCGGCAATGGCGACTGAGACCCTGCTTCAGGTCCGCGACCTGCAAAAGCATTTCGATATCAAGCGCGGCTTCTTCTGGGGCGAGCCGGCCAAGGTCCACGCGGTGGACGGGGTCAGTTTCGACCTCTTCCGCGGCGAGACGCTGGGCCTCGTGGGCGAATCGGGCTGCGGCAAGTCCACCACCGGGCGGCTCATCCTGCGCCTGATCGAGCCCACGGCCGGACAGGTCATCTTCGACGGGGTGTCCATCTACCAGGCCAGCAAGCGCGATATGCGCGCCCTGCGGCAGCGGATGCAGATCATCTTCCAGGATCCCTATTCGTCGCTCAATCCCCGCATGACGGTGGAACAGATCGTGGGGGAGGGGATCGTCATCCACAAGCTCTGCAAGACCCGGGCGGAGCGGCGGGAGCGAGTGGCCGACCTCCTCCACAAAGTCGGCCTCAGCCCGGAGCAGATGCACCGGTACCCGCACGAGTTCAGCGGCGGCCAGCGACAGCGGGTCGGGATCGCCCGGGCCCTGGCGGTCAGTCCCAAGCTCATCATCGCGGACGAGCCCATCTCGGCGCTGGACGTCTCCATCCAGGCGCAGGTCATCAACCTGTTGGAGGACCTCCAGGAGCAGTTCGACCTGACCTACCTGTTCATCGCGCATGATCTCCGGGTGGTCGAGCACATCAGCGACCGGGTCGCGGTGATGTACCTGGGGCAGATCGTGGAGCTGGCCGACAGCGTGGAGCTGTACGCGAAGCCGCTCCATCCCTACACCGAGGCCCTCCTGTCGGCCATCCCGATCCCCGATCCGACCACCAAGCGCCAACGCATCATCCTGGAAGGAGATCCGCCCAGCCCCATCCATCCGCCGACAGGCTGCCGCTTCCACACCCGCTGCCACAAGCGGTTCGCGCGCTGCGATAAGGACGAGCCGGCGCTTCGCGAGGTGGCCCCGAAGCACTGGGTGGCCTGTCACCTCTATTGATCTTCGTGCTCGTATCCCTCGGGGGAGGCGGCGGGTGAGGCGCAGGCGGGCCCTGTCCTCGCCTGGCGTGTTTCGCGTGGTGTAGAGGTGGTATCCATGCCGAAGCTGAAGGTTGTCACATTCGGCTGCCAGGCCAACGAGCTGGACTCGGCGCGCATCGCCGGCGTGCTGGCACAGGAAGGCTATACCCTCACCGACGACGAAGGTGAGGCCGACCTCGTCATCCTGAACGGTTGCAGCATCCGCGAGAAGGCGGAGCAGAAGCTCTTCAGCCGCCTGGGCACCCTTCAGGTGTTGAAGGGCAGGAACCCCGCGCTGCGGCTTGGCGTCGCCGGGTGTCTGGCGCAGCGGGAAGGCGAGGAGTTGCTCCGCCGCTTCCCGTATCTGGACATCGTCGTGGGGAACGGGGAGCACTTGGCGGAGATCCCGCGGCTCCTCCGAGTCGGTCCCGGACAATCTGCAGCCGCCACGAGCGAGCCCGTGGGCCTCTTCCCCGAGGGGACAGAGATTCAGCGAGACAGCCAATCCCGAGCCTGGGTGGGGATCATGGAGGGCTGCGACAACTTCTGCACCTTCTGCGTCGTGCCCTTCACCCGCGGCCGCGAGCGGAGCCGGCGCCCCGAGGACATCCTGCGCGAGGTGGAGCAGCTGCGGGAGCGAGGCTATCGCGAAGTCACGCTGCTTGGACAGACGGTGAATTCGTACGGGAAAAAACTCGACCCTCCCGTGCTGTTCCCCGAGCTGCTGCGCCGCATCGATGGGCTGGTGGGGGCGAGCATGCGGGTTCGCTTCACCACCTCCTATCCCATGGACGTGACTCCGGAGCTCGCCGAGGCCATCGCCACGCTCGGAAGCGTCTGCGAGCACATCCACCTGCCGGTCCAGGCCGGATCGACCTGCACCCTGGCCAGTATGCAGCGTGCCTATACACGCGAGGAGTACTTGCAGAAGGTGGCCCTTCTCAGGGCGGCCGTCCCCGATCTCGCCATCACGACCGACATCATCGTGGGTTTTCCCGGCGAGGCCGAGGCCGACTTCGAGGAGACTCTCTCCCTCATGGAGGCCGTCGCATACGACGGCTGCTTCGCCTTCAAGTTTTCGCCCCGCTCCGGGACACCTGCGGCCGACATGCCGGATCAAGTGCCTGAGCCGTTGCAGGCGGCGAGACTCAAGCGCGTCTTGGATCTCCAGGCCCGGCTCTCCTTGGAACGGAATCGACGCCTCATCGGGAAAACGGTCGAAGTCTTGGTAGACCGGGAACTGGACAAACGCCATTCCGGCCTCGGCTCCGGGCGCAGTCGTCAGAACAAAATCGTGCATTTCCGTGGCGGTGTAGCAAATGAAGGCCATTTCGCGAATGTTGAAATAACAGAGGCCACGCCCTATCACTTGAAGGGGGTCCTTACTGCTTCGTCGTAAGTACTGAAAAATGCGTTGACATCCGGTTAAGGCGTCCGTATGATACCGGGCGAAACGCGAGGGAGGACTTATGGCGAGGTTCAGCTTCCGCAAAGAGGAACCCGAACCAGGCAGCGAAGACGAAGGCCTTCCGCCCCTCGAAGGGGACCTCGGATATTCCGGAGGCGGTGCAGCGGGGCCAGGCCCCTCGCCGCCGGACGAGGAGGGAGGCGGCCGCACACGGCGGCTCATCATCCTTGCGGGGATCGGGGTCGTTCTGATCGGAGGCGCGTACCTTGCCAGTCAGTTGTTCTTGGCGCCCGCGCCGCCGCCCGCCCCGCTCAGGCCAGCCGGTCCTCCGCTACACGCCAAGACCGCTACTCCTCCGACCCCGCAGCAGGCCGTGCCCTCTCCTGTTGCACCGGCGCCATCCACGGTACAAGCGACAGCGAAAGCGGGGCCTCCGGCCACGCCGCCCGCAGCGGCGGCCAAGCCTGTCACGCCCGCGCCACTTCCCCCGCTGGCAAAAGCCACGACACCGGGGAAAGCGCCATTGGCCCCGTCCAAAGCTGAGGCCAAGGCCGCAACAAAATCTGAGGCCCCGAAGGCTGCAGCCATGCCCTCACCCACGCACGCCGTGACGTACAGCCTGCAGGTGGGCGCCATGGTGGTCGAGGAAAACGCGGAGAACCTCCGGCGGCGACTCGACGAAAGTGGCTTTCAGGCCACAATCCGGAACGGGACAGCCTTCGTGGCGAAGCACGTCGTCACGGTGGAAGACCCATCAGGGAAGCGCGAGGCCGAGGACCTTGCGCGTCGGCTGAATGTGGACGGGTTCCCCTCGCAACTCCTGACCGTAAATGGAAAATTCACGCCGCAGATCGGGGCCTTCTTCAACCTGGATGAGGCCATCGACCTGGCCCGAGAACTCCAGAAGAAGAACTATCGGCCAAAGATCAGCTCGAACTCGGCGAACACGGTCGTGTTCCAGGTCCGACACGGGCGGTTCGAATCCCGCGCCGCCGCCTTGAAGCGAGGCGGAGAGCTCAAGGCCAAGGGCTTTACGTATGTGGTGGTTCCGAACTGAACGTGATCTCCACGTTCCATTCATTGACAGCCTTGCCCACCAGGCCGTGCTGTGGGGAAGGAGGTGAGGCGAGTGACCAAGGCCGACATCGCATCACTGGTGGCGAACAAGGGTCTTACCAAGAAGCAAGCTATGGAGGCCGTCGAGGCAACCCTGGAAATCATCAAGGGTGCCCTTCGCGCTGGGGAGAAGATTCAACTGGTTGGATTCGGGTCGTTTCAGGTCAAGGCCAAGCGGGCCCGCAAGGGCCGAAATCCGCAGACTGGATCGGAAATCACCATCAGCGCCCGCAAGGTGTTAAAGTTCAAGCCTGGGAAGGCGCTGCACCAGACGGTGAATTCCCCCGTTTCCAACAATTAGCGGCGTAGGATGATGGCCAGGTCTTCCCGCAGCCGGCAGGAGCCAGCAGCCGCAACCACCTCCTCGCGGGAACGTGCAGCGCCAGGAACGACTCACCTCCCCGTCGAGGTTCCGGATCGCCTCTACTTCCGGATCGGAGAGGTGTCGTCAATCACCGGTGTTCCGCCGTACGTTCTGCGGTACTGGGAGAGCGAGTTCCCCGCCCTCCAGCCAAGGAAGAGTGGAGGGGGGCAACGCCTGTACCGCAGGCGGGATGTTATCCTCGTCCTGGAGATCAAGAAACTGCTCTACCAGGAGCGGTACACAGTGGCGGGCGCGCGGCGCCGCCTGACGGAGCGCGAGGAGCGGGCCCGACGACTGGAGGCCAGAGCCACCTTGCAGCGGCTGCGGACGGGCTTGGAGGAGATTCTCCGGATCGTCTCGTCGCGACCCTCAGGGACAGACGGCGGGTAGCGATGTCATGGGCAGTGAGGCCGCTGCCTGTCGCAAGAAAGATGAGGCCGCCTTTGGCGGCTGGTGACGCGCAAGCATGGGGGCTCGGGAGCAGAGACAGACCCCTCGGTGAGCCGCAGACTCGCCGAGGGGTTTTTTCTTTCACCGAGTGAAACCCGCACGCCGTCATGAGGCGCAAGGGTCTCGAGCGGCTCGACTGAACGATCCTGTGGATTCTTGCTCGGCAGCAGGGGGGAGCGAGAGATGAGCCTGAAGAAAACCGATCTCTACCGAGGGTTCAACATTTATGTGGACGAGATCCGGGCCGGGGTCTGGGGATTCTCACTGGTGGAGGTTCCCTCGTCGGAAGACACGAGTACGATCCGTCCTCCACTCAAGGGGCGCGTGCCGGGAGAACATCAATCCAGGGAGGCGGCACGGGAGGCGGCACGGGCGCACGTTGATCGGATTCACACGAACAGAAAGAACAGGGCCGGTGAATTCGCACGATGATGTGGTGCCCAGTACGAGAGCGTAGACACCAGCCAGACGGAGCGGAACTTCCATCCAGGGACTCGCGCCATCCGGGAGGCCGTTATGCCCGATCGAGAGTCGTCTGCAAAGGACCCAGTGGAAGACGTGAGAAAGGTCTCAGATCGCCTCATGGTCATCCTTGGTGAGGCCCTCATCGACGAGATCGAAAAGGCGGAGAGCGAGGGCCAGGACATCCTGGCGTGGCAATTTGGCGCTCTGGATGCTTTGACGAAGCAGGTTGCGGGGGCACTGACTGCCTGCGTCACCATGGTTCGCGAACTGGCTTTCTCCCAGCGAGACTTCGTTGTGTTCCGGGAAAGAGTCCATCAGCAACTGGAGCCCGCCGTGCTTGCGCTCCTCAATGCGGAGATCACCCGGGGCGGTCCGTTGCGGGATCTCCCCTGGCCGTTCCACGAGAAGCGGTCCGGACACGCATGAAACGAGATGCCTCCGGGGGAACGGCCCAGCCCACGTCGTGGCCTGAACTCTGCCCCCTTTGTGCAGGCAACCTTCCGAGGCCGTGCGGTGCGTCACGGAAAAATCCATGATTTCCGCGGCTTCTGTCCTTGACCGCAACAGCAGGACTGTGTAGAATCCACCAGTTGTCCAGCTCTGGAGTGTCTGTTGCCGGTGTGACATCCCCCCCAAGCCGGCAAGCGCGGCCGCGTTTTTGCGGAACATTGGCTGTCCAGGGTCTGGATCGGCAAGAGTAGAGTTGAGTGCCGAAAAGGGCGGATATCGGGGCGTGGCGCAGCCTGGTAGCGCACTGGCATGGGGGGCCAGGGGTCAGCAGTTCGAATCTGCTCGCCCCGACCAATCTTTTCAAGGGGTTCCGAAAGGGACCCCTTCTTGTTTTCCGGTAACGTGTCCGTCAGCTTCCGGGCCGCTTCTTGGAGATCCCCCGGGCTCACGATGTGGTAGCGGTCGAACACGGCGCGCGTTCGATGCCCGGTAATCGTCATCGCCACCCGCTCGGGCACGCCCCGGTTGACCATGTTCCGTCGTGCCGCAGCATTTTGAGTAGGCCTTGATTCGGGTCCGCCAGTAGCTCGGCCTTCCGCTTCTTCCGCGCCTCTTCGTCCAGGCCCTCGAATCGCCTCGAGACACGCCGTCTTCCATGCTCTTCGGAAATCTTGGATCCGATTGCCCGTGTGACGCCCGCTCAGGTGGCGGGGAAGAGGTGGGGCACCGGCTTGCCGAGCCGCATCTCGAGAATCTGCACACGCTCGTCCTGGGCGCGGAGGAGCTCCACGAGTTCCGGGGTCGGGTAGACGAGCCGGCCCTCGTCGTTCTTGGTGGTGCCCGGATCGAGCCGGATTGAGCGGTGGATCCTAATTGCTGAGGCGCAGTGTTCCCGCTGCTCTTCTGGAGAATCTGCACCTCTTCGGGGCATCCGCCCTCGTGCCGTCTGGCAGCACCATCGATGGCGCCCACGCTTGTCTCGGGCTCTGATTTGTTCAAGACTTCCACCTGGGGTTGCCGCCCGCCGAAGGTCCGGTGGTCGCGGTCCCGGAAGTAGGCGGATCACCTCATCACTATGGGCGGTTGGCCGCATTGAGTGTGAGGGTGGAACGTCTCGCCGTGTCCGCATGGGTGGGTTTTCGGAAACGACAGGCCACCCGCGGGATCCCAGTGCCCCCCTCTTGTCGTCCCCACTCACGGGCGTCCCGGTAGGAGCCGGCGGGCGCCGCGCGGGGGGACCCGCCGCCGCCCGCCGCTGGAACGGCACCTGGCGCCAGGCGACCCATCCCCCTTGACGGATCGCTAATAAGTGGTACAATCCTATTTGAGGATTATTCCTATGTATCAAGACGCTGCGAAGGAGATCCCCGCCGCCGAGATCCAGGAGCGGCTCGCGCGCTTCAAGGCCGCGATCCGCCGGGCTGGCGTGAAGCTGACCCACCAGCGCCTGGAGATCTTCGCCGAGGTGGCCCGGACGCGCGAGCACCCCGACGCGGAGACGGTCTACCTGGGGGTCCGCCGGCGGGTCCCCACCGTGTCGCTGGATACCGTCTATCGCACCCTGTGGCTGCTCCTCGACCTCGGCCTGCTGAGCACCCTGGGGCTGCCCCGGGCGCGGGTGCGGTTCGATGCAAACCTGCGCCGGCACCACCATTTCGTGTGTACGGTGTGCGGCCTAGCCCGCGACTTTTACAGCCCGGCATTCGACGCGTTGGAGGTCCCGACAGCCGTGAAGGCGCTCGGCCGCGTGGAGCGCACGGTCGTGGAGTTTCGCGGGCGGTGTGTGCGATGCGCCCGGAAGAGGAAGGGGAAGGGATCCCCCGCGACCCCACCGCGGAAAAAGGTGGGAGCCCCCAAACCGACATTCCCCCGCCACTGATGCTGGTCCCTCCGGGAGGCGCTGCCGCTGGGGGCGCGGCGGTGGGAGGTCGTGAGGCCGCCCGGGGGGAGGGAGAAGTGGGGGGAAGCAGCCGAGGGGACACGCGCCGCTGGGGAGAGGCCGAAAGGAGGACGGGATGAAGGGAAACGACCGGATCATTGCCACCCTGAACGCGCTCCTGGCCGACGAGCTGACCGCCATCCACCAGTACATGGTGCAGTCCGAGATGTGCGACAACTGGGGTTACGAGAGGCTCCACAAGGCGATCGAGCAGCGGGCCATCGGGGAGATGAAACACGCCGTGAAACTGATCGGGCGCATCCTCTTCCTGGAGGGGACCCCGGACGTGAGCAAGCTGAACCAGATCGACATCGGCGCCGACGTGGCGACCCAGCACAAGCACGACTGGAACGCGGAGCAGGGCGCGGTCAAGGCGTATAACGAGGGGATCCACTTGGCCGTCGAGGTGGCCGACAACGGGACCCGCGAGCTCTTCGAGTCCATTCTGAAGGACGAGGAGGATCACATCGACTGGATCGAGGCCCAGCTCGACCAGATCCAACAGATGGGGATTCAGACCTACCTCACGGAGCAGGTTGGGTAGGTGCGGCCCCAATCCGACCGTCCGGCAGCCCGCCGCGATCCGGAGAGGGCTGGGGGCGACGGGTCACGCGAAGTCCCCGGAAGGGGTGTGGCCGCCGGGACATTTGTCAGCCCAAGCGGCGAGGCGCTCGGAGCAGCGAGCAACCATTCAACGGAAGGAGGACAGCCATGGCAAAGGTCGCGCGAGAGATGGTGGAGAAGGCAGGGGTCAACGTGGATCAACTGGTGGAGCTTCTGGTCAAGAATGCGGCTGCCGAGCTCACGACGTTCTACTACTACACCATCCTGCGGGTCAACCTCATTGGCCTGGAGGGAGAAGGCATCAAGGAGATCGCCGAGACGGCCCGCATCGAAGACCGCAATCACTTTGAGGCCTTGGTCCCCCGCATCTATGAACTCGGCGGCAAGCTCCCGGACGACATGAAGGTCTTCCATGACCTCTCGGCCTGTCCCCCTGCTAGCCTGCCGAAGAACCCGCGGGACATCAAGGCCATGCTCACGGTGCTGGTGGAAGCCGAGCGCTGTGCCGTGCGGGGCTACACCCACATCTGCAATCTCACCGCTGGCAAGGACCATCGGACATACGATCTGTCGCTGGCGATCCTCAACGAGGAGATCGAGCACGAAGCCTGGTTCTCGGAATTCCTGGGCGAGGGGCCCTCGGGGCACTACCTGCGCCGCGGGGAAACCTCACCCTGGGTGGGCAAGTTCCTGCGGTAGGTATCAAAACGGCCCCAGGGAGGTCCGATCAACGGGCGGGCCTCCCCGGGGCCCCTGAACGAGACGACACACCCAAGGTGCCATGCCAATCCGGCGATTCACCGAGAGGGAACTCCGCCGCTACAGCGGCAGAGACGGGGCACCGGCGTTCATCGCCTACCGGGGAGGGGTCTATGACGTCTCCCAGAGTTTCCTGTGGCAGAATGGCAGCCATCAGGCGCTTCACGTTGCTGGCGGCGACTTGACCAATAGTCTCGATGCCGCTCCGCACGATGGGGATTTGCTCAAGAGATTCCCGATGGTGGGAATGCTGGATGCAGACTGACAGGTGAGGACTCTAATTGGGAGGCGTGCTCGATGGGGACCTCCATGCCAGTTGGCTCCTCCAAGAATTCCTGTTTGGCTGGGGTGCGGAGGGGAATTTTCCTCAAATGGCGGTCCGTCCCCCCCGGCACCCACATTGAGCAAACCGTCCTCGACCTGAGCGGTAGAGCCCAATTGCCGAGGCGCAGTGTTCCTGTTGATCTTCTGGAGAATCTGCACCGCTTCGACGCATCCGACCTCGTGGTGTCCGGCAGCACCATCGCTGGCGCCCACGCTTGCCCACGGGGTCCCTGACCCCGCCGGACCGCATCTGGTCCTCACCTGGCATTGAAAGTGCGCCATGCCTTGCGACGGAAGACGAGAAGCGGGCGATCCGGAGTCATCCGAGACTGAGTCAGAGTTCAGGGATAGAAGGTCATGCGCAATGCAAAGAGAGGCGGAACAATGGGGATGAGGATGCGAACGGAGGTGCAGAAGTTGACCGTACCGTGTCCCGTGGACGCGCGGCTGGCCAAGCTTGAGGTGCGCTGCCAGGTGCAGGAGCGTGCAGGTGAGCGGGACCAGGAGCAACGGACCCTTACGGAAATCATGGCCTGTACGTTTGGTCGACCGGGAATTGCCTGCTATCCGGCCTGTGAAGAGGAGATCCGACGGCTCGTGGAATATTGACGAGCCCACCGCGCCACCGTATCGCGGGACAGCAGTGGACATATTGTCCCTCTATTTCACTCCTGCACATCAACGTCACGAGTCACCCCACGGCCATCTGGACCCTGCAACCGTTCCGAGAAATCCTCGCCGCGCCGCATGCCTCGCGGTTTGTCCTCCACGATCGGGACGCCATCAACTCAACCTGGCTCGATGCCGCGGTTACCGCGATGAGCGTCCGCGTCCTGCGCACCCCGGTCCAAGCGGCCCAGGCGAACGCGGTCTGTGGGCGGCTCCTGGGCAACCTCCGGCGGGCGTGCTTGGACTGCCTGTTTCCGGTCGGGGAGGACAGGACCACCTGCGGTGGATCCTCGGCGCGCGGAAAACGCATTACAATCGCGGGCGGCCGCACTCCCGCCTCGGCCCCGGCCTTCCGGACCCATCGCCCGAACTTCCCGCACCCCCGATCGCTGGCCACCGTCTCCCGCGGGACGGGCGGGTCGGGGCGCGACCGATCCTGGGTGGGCTTCCCCAGGTGTACGGTTTCGACAGGCGCGCAGCGTGACCGGGCGAAACTATCTGCGGACGACATCTCCCGAGTCGCCTCATTGGCGAGGTCGTAACACTCTTTTGCACGCCATGCGAAATTTAGCTTGACTCACGTCGGAGAGTACGAAATGATAACGTTTAAATGAAAACGTTATCAAACAGAAAAAGACCAAATGAAAAGCGGGCTACCCTCACCGATATTGCCCAACGAGTGGGGACCTCCGTTGTAACGGTGTCCAGGGCGCTGAACGCGAGCCCTCTCGTTGCGGAACGCACGAGGGAGCGAATACTGGCAGCAAGCGCCGAAGTGGGGTACGTCCCGAATCTCCTGGCCAGGGGCTTGGTGACGAACCGGACAGCAACCGTAGGGGTCATTATTCCCGAATTGGCCAACCCGTTCTTTGCCCCAATGGTGAGCGGCATCGAGGCCGTTGCCGCCAAGAGAGGCTTTCTGGTTGTCGTCGGAGAATCCAGCCGGACTACCCGGGATGAGCAGCGCTGCATGGAGCAATACCAACAGTTCCGGATTGGAGGGATTATCATCACGCCGGTTTCGGACGAGTTGGGTCACGCGATGCGCGCGCGTGCGGCGGGGACACCCGTGGTGGTGATGGCCCGGCGATGGGAACAAGGGGACTATGTCTCAACGGACGATGTCGAGGGCGGTAGGCTGGCGGCGGAGCACCTGCTCAAGTGGGGCCATCGACGCATTGCGCTTATCCGGAGGGAAGATCCTCGCCATACCACCGTGCAAGCCATCGTTCAGGGCTTCCGCGAGGCGCTCGGCTCCGCTGGCGTTGCCGTGCCGGACGCGTGGGAGGTGCGAGTTCCTGATGGGCAGATCAGGGATGGGGCGGCGGCGGCGGATCGACTGCTCGCGCAGGCGGAGCGCCCCTCGGCCGTGTTCGTGACCTCCGACCGCAAAGCGCTGGGGGTTGTCCATCGGTTCCTGGAACGTGGGATCCGTGTGCCGGAAGAGGTCGCGGTGATCGGCTATGATGACATCCCGTATGCGGAGTGCTCACGGGTGCCGCTGACCACGATCGCCGTTCCAAAACGGCTCGTGGGGGAAATGGCTGCAGAGATCCTGTTTGAGCGATACGACGGCATCGGACCGGCGGAACCGCGGCAGATTCTCCTGCCGCCTAAGCTTGTGATTCGAGCGTCGTGTCCATGAAGGCGTGAGGCAGGTCGGCTTTCTATCGGAAGAAGGCAGGAGGCCATCGCGGACCGCACTGGTTCCAGCGCGAGGGTGCTCAGGAGTGGACGCGGGAAGAGAGTGCGCGGGAGCTGGCTAGACAAGGAGGGCGTGCGATGAAATGGCGCGAGAGACAAGATCGGCGTTGGTTCGGTGTTGGCATGCTGGCGGCCGTCCTGACACTATTCAGTGTGTCCACCGCCGCCGCGGAAACGACCATCACGCTCTGGAGCCATGAGGCCGACGAGGCGGCGAAGGTGGCCTGGGCGGAGACCGCCGCCCGGAAGTTCGAACAGGCGAACCCCGGGGTCAAGGTCAAGATGACCTGGTACCAGAAGGAGGCGCTCAACGCCGCCCTGAAGGCGGCATTGCGGGCCGGGCAGGGCCCCGACATCCTGTACACCGAGCCGGATCAGACCGAGTACATCGACAACGGGTTCCTCCTCCCGCTAAACGATCTCATCAACTGGAACAACGTGGAGCCCTGGGCGCGCGAGGCCTGGACCCACGACGGCAAGGTGTACGGGCTTCCGAAAGAGGCCTACACGATCGAGCTCTACTACAACAAGGACTGGATGAAGAAGCTCGGCGTGACCCTCCCCCCGAACGGCCAGGTGAGCCAGGCCCAGTTTCTCGACATCGTGAAGAAGGCCGCGGCGGCCGGGATGACGCCGATCGCCCAGGGCGTGGGGGACCGGCCATTCCCCGGCGCCTATCTCACCCATGAGGCCATCCTGAAGAAGCTCGGTCGGGCCGACTACGGGAAGCTCCTGGCCGGCAAGCTCTCCTGGAAGGACCCCCGGGTCGTCGAGGTGTTCACCTGGGTCAAGCAGCTCGTGGACGCCGGTGCCTACCCCAAGAGCTTCGCAACCCTGAAGCTGGGTGAGTCCCATTACTACTTCCACACCAAGCCTGGCGCCCTGATGTTCCCGATGGGGGCCTTCTACACCGGCCGGGCCTTCGTCCCACCGGACAAGGGTGGCCAGCCGGAGAACTTCCCCCTCGGCGTCATGAACTTCGCGGCCACGGACGGGGGCGCGTGCAACCAGTGCAAGTCGCTGCTGGCCGGCGGCAGCTTCTCGATCAATGCCAACAGCAAGAACCAGAAACTGGCTGGGGCCCTGCTGAACGAGATGGCGACCCCCGAGATGGGGACGCTCTGGCTGAGCACCATACTGCTCCAGACCGGGATCAAGAGCGACCCGAGCAAGATCACGGGGAAATACGCCGCCTACTTCCGGGAACTCACCGCAATGAACAAGGGGGCGGAGTACTTCATCGGCTCGCCCCGGAACCTCTTGAAGGGGCAGTGCGCTGAGACATACGTCCAGGTGGTGAACACGGCCTTCCCGGGCGGGCTGCTGCCCGTCGACAAGGCGCTGGATATGGTGAATCAGGCCTGCTACAAGCCGTAGATCCGCCCCCGAGGATCCACAGTCGTGCGGGAGGATGGGGAGTTCAGCCTCTCCATCCTCCCGGCATTCTTCCCTCTTCTCGTGGAAGGGCCCGCCATGGCCAAGTCGGTGCCGACGATGTCGGCCGTCCCCACCTCGGAGGAACTCCTGTCCACCAGACCGGAGGTCATCCAGCAGGTACGGGGCGGTCCACCCCAGGCCCCCTGGGGGGCCATCATGGTGTACCTCACGCCGGCGCTCTTCGTGTACGCCGCCTTCACCATCTACCCGGTGGTTCTCACGTTCTACAACAGCTTTCACGTGATCAAGCCCCGCGGGGTCGAGGAATACGTGGGCCTCGCGAACTTCGTCACGCTGTTCACCCAGGATCCCACCTTCTGGAAAGCGGTGGCGAACACCATGATCTGGGCCACCGTGGCCCCGGTCGCCGATGTGGGGGTCGGCCTGATTCTGGCGTTGTGCCTCTATGCCAAGGTCCCCTTCGGGCGCTTCTTCCGGGTGGCGTGGTTTACCCCGGTGCTGATCTCCTACGTGGTGGTGGGGATCCTGTGGATGTGGATCTACAACTACGACTGGGGGGTCGCCAACCAGCTCCTGCGGGCGGTGGGACTCGGCGCCTGGGCCCATTCGTGGCTCGGCGATCCGGCGACGGCGCTCTGGGCCCTCATCTTCACCCATAACTGGAAATGGACCGGGTTCAACATGGTCGTCTGCTTGGCCGCCCTCTTCGCACTGCCCTC
The DNA here is from genome assembly GCA_963714585.1 of uncultured Methylomirabilota bacterium. Classification (GTDB taxonomy): domain Bacteria; phylum Methylomirabilota; class Methylomirabilia; order Methylomirabilales; family 2-02-FULL-66-22; genus 2-02-FULL-66-22. The sequence goes on along the minus strand of CAVQPC010000052.1, from coordinate 24,466 downwards.
CGAAGTGCTGGAGGCGGCGGAGCTCGACAACTGCGGGTGGGTCCGAAAGCTCGCGTACATCATCATCCCGATGCTGCGCGCGACGCTCCTGAATCTCTTGATCCTTTCATTCGTCGGGAAAATGAAGGTGTTCGACCTCGTCTGGATCATGACGCGAGGTGGCCCCCTGTGGTCGACCGAGACGGTCTCCACGTACGTCTACAAGCGGGCCTTCGAATGGAACACCTTTGACCTCGGGTATCCGTCCGCCGTCGCGGCCGTGTGGTTCATCGTGGTGATGGCGTTCGTCATCGGCCTCACCTGGCTGTTCCGGCAACGGGAGCGATTGGAGTTCTGAGCCATGCCCATCCCCCGTGCGTGGACCCATGTCCTGCTGCTGATCGGCCTCGCCCTCTATACGGTCTTCTCCGCTGGACCGTTCGCGTGGGTGAGCGTCATGTCCCTCCGGACTACCCCCGAGATCAGTGCCAACCCGTACGGGCTCCCGGAGCACATCCATTGGGACAAGTTCCTCACCGCCTGGACGACCTCCCACTACGGCATGTACTTCTGGAACAGCACGCTCGTGGTCGTGTCCGCGGTGGCCATCCTGACGATCCTAGGGGCCATGGCCGCGCACTGCTTTGCCCGGTACCGGTTCCGGGGGAACCGGCTCCTCTACTTCCTCATCTTCAGCGCCATCATCTTCCCACCCCAGGTGACAATCATCTCGCTGTTCCAGGTCCTGGTGAAGTACGGCCTCTTCAACACGCGGGCGGGTCTCACGCTGGTGTACGTGTCCATCCAGCTCCCGCTGACGATGTACATCCTCGAGAGCTTCTTCGCCCAGATCCCGCAGGAGTTGTACGAGGCGGCGAAGATCGACGGCTGCTCGGATTACAACATCTTCTGGCGGCTCACACTGCCGATCGGCGTGCCGGCCATCGCCACGACGATCATCCTGAATTTCATCAGCCTGTGGAACGAGTTCCTCTACGCCGTGGTGCTGATCACGGACGAGGAGATGCGGACGCTGCCGCTGGGGATCCAGAAATTCATGGGGGACCAGATGCAGGACATCGGGATGATCGCCACGGGACTGATGATCGCGATCATCCCGGTCATCGTCATCTACGCGCTGTTCTCGGAGAAGCTCATCCGCGGTATGACGGCGGGCGCGGTGAAAGCGTAGTGGGCGATGGCCGCTCCGCGCCGCTTCTCTCCATGACGGTTTCTGAGCGAGGATGGAACATGCCAACCAGCCTTCGGGCGGATTGCCATGCCCACATCATTGCGCCGGCGCTGTTTCCCTATACCGACGGGCCGGGGTATAAGCCACGGCCAGACGAAGTCGGTGACCGAGAGGCGTTTGCCCGGGTCCTTGCGGCGCACGGGGTCTCGCATGCGCTCCTGGTCCAGCCGAGTTGTTACGGACACGACAACGCAGCCATGCTGGATGCGATGCGCGCCAGCGGGGGGCAAATCAAGGGCGTCGCCGTCATCCCCCCGGACCTATCTGACCGGGAGATGCGGCGACTGCGGGACCAAGGGGTTGTCGGCGTTCGGCTCAACCTCATGCGGACGGATCCGGATGCGCTGGCGCGGCCGGGGAGCGACGCCTTCCTGTCCCGCCTCAAGGCGTTTGACTGGTTCGTCCAGGTGTATGCAACGGGGGATGTGTGGACGGGCGTCGAGGCCCTGCTTCGCCAGAGCGGAGTCCGGGTGCTGGTCGATCATTTCGGGGACCCCGACCTCGCCCGCGGACTCGATCAGCCAGGGTTCCAGGCGGTGCTGCGACTGGGCCGTGACACCGACGCGGTCGTGAAGCTGTCGGCCCCCTACCGCCCCTCCAAGCGCCCATTTCCGCACGAGGATACCGAGCCGTTCGTGGCGGCTGCCATCCAGGCCTACGGGGTGGAGCGCTGCATCTGGGGTTCCGATTGGCCCTTCATCAATACCTCGCAACGGGTGGAGTACGGATCCCTCCTTAACCTCCTCGGCCGCTGGCTGCCGGATCCGATGGATCGCCAGCAGGTGCTCTGGAAAACTCCCGTTCGCCTCTTTGGTTTTGCCGAGAGTTGAACGGCCCGTCCAGGGGGATGGAGCACCGCGGTCCCGGGCAAGGAGCAACTCGAGGAACACGAGTCTCAGATCGGAGCGTGATCACCTGAAGCTGCGCTGGAGAACAGGAAGGAGTCGAGGATGGAGCCTCAAGCACACCGGGTAGGGCGCCCCGTCAGCGATCTCGATACCCCGGCCTTGCTGGTGGATCTGGAGAAGCTGGAGCAGAACATCCTGACCATGAAGCGCACGATCGTCGACGAGGCCGGGATCAAGTGGCGCCCCCACACGAAAGCGATCAAGACGCCGGCCCTCGCCCACAAGCTTCTCCTCGCAGGAGCCTACGGGGTCACCTGCGCGAAGCTGAGCGAGGCCGAGGTGATGGCCCACGCCGGCATTCGGAACATCCTGATCGCGAACCAGGTGGTGGGGGCGTCGAAGCTCGCGCGCCTGGCCGGCCTCTGCCGCCACGCCGATCCCATCGTGGCCGTGGACTGCGACGCGCACGTGAAGGCCCTGGACGTCGCGGCCCAGGCGGCAGGGGTGCGCATCGGTGTCGTGGTCGAGGTGAACATCGCCATGAACCGGGCCGGGGTCGAGCCGGGGGAGCCGGTGGTGGCCTTGGCCAAGCAGGTGGCCTCGTGCCGAAACTTGCGCTTCGCGGGGCTGATGGCGTGGGAGGGCGGGCGGATCGCCGAAATCCGGGACGCGGAAACCAAGCGGCAGCGCATTGTGGAGGCTGTTGGTCGCCTGACGGGCAGTGCCGACCGCTGCCGGGCCGCGGGGCTCCCGGTGGAGATCGTCAGCTGCGGCGGCACGGGGACCTACTGGATCACGGCGAAGCTCCCGGGCGTCTCGGAGGTCCAGGCGGGCGGAGGGATCTTCTGCGACATGCACTACCGGAACGATTATGGGGTCCAGCACGAGTACGCCCTCTCCATCCTGACCACCGTGGTCAGCCGACCCACGCCAACGCGCATCATCTGCGACGCTGGCTGGAAGACGATGGCGCAGCAACCGGCACTGCCTGCCCCTCGGGACATGGAAGAGGTCAAGAGCGTCAAGCTCTCCGCCGAGCACGCGACCATCGAATTGACCGCCCCGCGACCCACCCCGGCGGTCGGCGATCGGGTGGAGTTCGTGGCCGGATACTCCGACGCCACCGTCTGCCTGCACGACCATCTGTATGCGGTGCGTGGCGGTCAGGTGGAAGTGATCTGGCCGATTCTGGGCCGCGGGATGACGCAGTGAGCGTCAGCGAGTTTTACCCTCAGCGGGAGGGCATTCGAGTGAGTCCACAAGGGGGCAGCCAATGCCGGGTCTGAGCGGAAAGGTGGCGATGGTGACGGGCTGCAGCGGGGAGCGGGGCATCGGCCGGGCGGTCGCGCGTCGCCTGGCGGCGGACGGGGCGGACCTAGTCCTCACCTCGAGCGGCACGCGGCTAGCCATCAACAAGCCGACGAGCGGGTGGGGTGGGCTGGAGGCCGTGGCGAAGGAGGTGCGGGACGCCGGCCGGCGAGTGCTCACGGTCTCCCTGGATGTCCGGTCTGCCGCGCAGATCGCCGACGCCATTGACCTGACCCTCCGGCAGTTCGGGCGGCTCGACATCCTGGTGAACAATGCGGCGGCGCCGGCGGGTGCGGATCGGGTGCCTGTCACCCAGCTTCCGGAGGAGGCCTGGGACATCGTCCTGGACGTCAACCTGAAAGGGACGTTTCTCTGCTCCAAGGCGGCAGCCAACGCGATGCTTGCCCAGAACATCCGGGGTCGCATCATCAACGTGGGGTCGGACAACAGCAAGGTCGGACAGCCGAGGCTGGCGGCTTACTGCGCATCGAAGTTTGGGCTGGTGGGATTCACGCAGGCCCTCGCCATGGAGCTTGCGCCCGCCGGCATTACCGTGAACAGCGTCTGCCCGGGTCCGGTCGATACCGAGCGGGTGGACCACTTCGGGCGGCGCGAGGATGGAACGTACGACGAGAGCCGCCGGGCCGCGCGCATCAAGCAATTGTCCGCTGCCACCCCACTCGGTCGCCTGGCGACCCCGAAGGACGTGGCCGACCTCACGGCGTTCCTGGCCTCAGAGGAGGCCGAGTATATCACCGGACAGGCCATCAACTTGGTCGGCGGCCTCATCATGCACTGAGATTCTGCATCCTGACGCAATTGCAGGCGGGGGCGGCGGCGCGCGGGATAGACATCGAGGTGGTAACGGCGCTGGCCGATGGCGTGTTTGCCGGGGGAAACGCTGGGGATTCCGCCACCCATGATCGCTTGGTGATCGAGGCGGTGGAGCGGATCGCGGGCTCCGCGGATGTGATCTGCCTGGCTCAGGTTTCGATGGCCCTGATGCGCGCTGCCGCCGCCGGACACTGATGGAGGGGTGGGCATGCTGAAATTGAGTTATGCAGTGGCCTTGCCGGACTGCAAGGCCAAGAAGATGCAGTGCTTCCGCGGGGATCTCGACAGCATCTGCGCGCAGCTTCAGGCATTGGGGTACGATGGCGTCGAACTCTTTGCGCGAAACCCCAAGGCGTTGGACCAGCGTGCGATCGCCGAGACGATCAAGCGGTATGGCCTGGCCGTGCCGGAACTCAGCACCGGCCCCTCCAGCGAGGACGGGCTCACGCTGACCGACGCCGATCCGGTGGTCCGTCAGGCCGCTCGAGAGCGGTTGCGAGACTACGTTGACGTGGCCGCCCACTGGGGGGCGCAGATCCACCTCGGCCGGATCCGCGGGGCCGTCCCCGACGGGCCGGGCGCCCCCGACGCCTGGAAGCTGATGAAGGAGGGTTTTCTGGATACGGCGGAGTACGGCCAGTCCCGCGGAGTCCGGGTGCTCCTCGAGCCGCAATGTCGCTTTCAAGGGAATACCCTCCTCTCGGTGGTCGAGGGCATAGCCTTTGTGCGGGAACTCGGCCACCCGAATCTCGGGATTGTGGCCGACACGTTTCACATGAGCATCGAAGACGTGTCCCTGCCTGCCAGCCTGATGGCCGCCGCCCCCTGGCTCTGGCATGTGCACTTCGCCGATAGCAACCGGTGGTATCCGGGTGCGGGGCACCTCAATTTTCGGGAAGTACTGGAGGCGCTGAAGCTGATTGGCTATGACCGCTTCATCACCATGGAGATGGAGCAGCAGCCCGATTCCTCCACCGCTGCCCGGCGGGCGATCCAAACCGTTCGGGCGCTGCTGGACACCCTCTGAGCGGAGGGGATTCCAGGGATGACTGCCTGCCACGGTTCCCCGGGGCTTCTGCGCGGCCCTGTGATGCGCGATGCCTTGATCCGACGTGGTCGCAATAAAGCCGTCCGGACCCTGTCACGCACCGTGGGGTGGCCACCTATCTCGTAGGTTCCAGGACCACTTTCCAGCGCCGGGCACTGCGGCTCATGAGCCATGTCTCCGGTATGCAGTCCGCGCCTCCGGAGCCACTTGAGTACACGCGCTTGCGCTCCCTCTCCTTGACCCTTGACAGGCAAGATGGTATTTCTGCCAGTAGGCGACGGTCCTCTGGGTCTGCTGGCGGCCGGGGGTGTGCGGCGCAGGCGGCAGGCCGCAGGAGGGCCCGGTAGGGAGTAGGGGAATGCCCGCGGTTTACATCGGCTGCGGCGCCGGCTTCGCCGGGGACCGTTTCGACGCCGCGGTGCCCGTCGTCGCGACCCTCAAGGACATGCAGGGTGCGCGCTTCCTGATTTACGAAGTGCTCGCCGAGCGTACCCTCGCGATCGCCCAGAAGCTGCGCCGCGAAAACCCCGAGCAGGGCTATTCGCCCTTCCTGGACACGTACCTGCCGCTCATCCTCGCCGACTGCCACCGTCACACCATCCGCGTCGTCACCAACATGGGAGCCGCGAATCCCATTGGGGCGGCCAGGCGCGTGCACGGGCTCGCCCGCCAGCTCGGCATCACGGGCCTGCGGGTCGCCGCCGTGACGGGGGACGATCTTTTCGCGACGATGTCCCAAGCCGAGGTGCGGGCGCAGCCCATCATCGAAGGCATCGCGCTCGGCGAGCGGCCCATCGTCGCCGCCAACGCCTACCTCGGCGCGCAGCCCGTTGCCGAGGCGCTCGCCACGGGCGCGCACGTCGTCCTAGTCGGGCGCACCACCGACGTCGCGCTCGCGCTCGGCCCGCTCATGCACGTCCACGGCTGGCGGCCGGACGATCTCGACCGGCTGGCGCAAGGCACGGTGTGCGGGCACCTGCTCGAGTGCGGCGCCCAAGTCACAGGGGCCTATTTCCCCGACCCGGGGTTCAAAGACGTGCCCGACCTGGCCAATGTCGGGTTCCCCATCGCGGAGGTCGGCGCAAACGGCGATCTGGTTATCACCAAGGCCGCGGACACCGGTGGCCTGGTCAGCCGCGCCACCGTGATCGAGCAGCTCTTGTACGAAGTGCACGACCCGCACAACTACCTGACGCCCGACGTCGTCCTTGACCTGGGCGAGGTGACGGTTGACGAGGTCGCGCCGCACCGCGTGCGCGTGCGCGGCGCACGCGGCAAGCCGCCGCCCGCAACGCTCAAGGCCACCGTCTGCGTGGATGCGGGATGGCTGGGCGAGGGTGAGATTTCCTATGCGGGTCCGAATGCTCGGCCGCGGGCGGAGCTGGCCGCATCGGTCGTTCGGGAGCGCTGCCGCAAGCTCGGCATCACCGAGCCGATCCGCATCGAACTCCTGGGCGCCCAGGCCGTCCTCGACAGCAACTCCCAGGAGCGGCGCGCCCGTCTCTCGCCTCCCCCCGACGGCGAATATCGCATGCGCGCCGCCGTACGCAGTGCGAGCCGGGCCACCGCACAGCGGGTGGCGGACGAGGTCTTGAACCTCTATTGTTCGGGGCCGGCCGGAGGCGCGGGCGTGCGGCAGTCCGTGACCCCCCAGATCAGCACGGCATCGATCCTGGTCGATGGGACGCGGGTGAAGCCACGAATTACTGTGGTGGACGCGCCATGAGAACCGTCGCCGTTCCGCTCCATGCCGTGGCTCACGCGCGCGCCGGCGACAAGGGCAATCGCTCGAACATCAGCGTGATCCCGTACCTTCCCGAGGCGTTTCCCTACCTGGTCGAGCAGGTGACGGAAGAACGCGTGCTCCGGGTATTTGGACACAAAGGCGCGACGGCGGTGCGGCGGTATGTGTTACCGAGGCTGCCGGCCATAAACTTTGTGATCGACAATGCGCTGGAAGGCGGAGTCAATTCCAGCCTGTGCCTGGACGGGCACGGAAAAGCGCTGTCGTTTCTGTTGCTGGGCGACATCGAGGTGCGGGTGCCGATGGAATGCATCCCCCACCACTCGCGGTATCGGAAGAAGGGCGCGATGCGTAAGGCCTGAGTTCCCTCTGGTACGGAAAGCCCGGCCGGGCGTCGGACGCAAGAAAACTCGCGCTGCTCCTGCTCGCGCACTGTTTCGCTTGGCGCGAAGCGCTCACCATCGTCCGGCTGCGGTTTGTCCTCCACGATCGGGACGCCATCAACTCAACCTGGCTCGACGCCGCGGTCACCGCGATGAGCGTCCGCGTCGGCCGCCCGCCGGTCCAAGCGGCCCAGGCGAACGCGGTCTGTGGACGGCTCCTGGGCAACCTCCGGCGGGCGTGCCTCGACTTCCTCGTTCCGTTCGGCGAGGAGCACCTACGACGCATCCTTCGCGCGTGGCAGGCACACTACCATCGCGGCCGCCCGCACGCGAGTCTCGGCCCGGGACTCCCAGAGTCTGGTGCCGGGGTCCCAGTGGCCCCGATCACTGGCCATCGGCTCCCGCGGGACGCCCGGGTCGTGGCGCGACCGATCCTGGGCGGGCCCCATCATGAATACGGTCTGGCGAAGCTGGCGGCGTGACGTGCACGCGACAGTATTTGCGGACTACAGAGGAGATTGATGTATCCGTTCGATGCTCGGGGGAAGGCGACTGCTGGTGGCGAGAGGATTTCCTAAGACCGGCGATCGGCTCGATGCGGAATGGGACGTGTATTCATCGTTGTCTTGATATTGCACCCGGCTTATTTTCGGGAGATCGACTGTATCTGACCTGGTCTCGCCGGGAGGTAGGATGTGCGAGGAGCGTAGCGACAGGCCAGAACGCGTGACACGCGAGGAGTTCGGACGCAGGCCGGCATCCTCCTAGGGGTCTGATACCCAGTGGGCCGGCGGGACCAGTCATAGGCTCCCGCAGGATCAACGGCCGTGCCGAGACGGTGGCCACGAAGCAGGGCCTCACGTCCTTACAGTCGAACCAAGCTGCCTTTTCTCGTTGACGCTTCGTCCCCCCTCCGATAGCCTCTCGATACTTGCGTCCGTCTCGGGGGAGGCGCTTCGGCAGCCCTTCAGGCAGAAGAGGGGGGGCGACCGATTTCCACCGAGTGGCCCCTCCGGGTGGTGCTGCAGGGCGCAGCGTGTCCCGAAACGCATGCGGAGAACCGGAAGAGCGGGCGGCTGCCGGTTCGTGCGTTTGCTCTTGCCTGCAATACGCACCCATGTGGCCTCCGCTTTCTCTTTGCGGGAGTGCTCGCCCACACCATCTCCTTCTCCTGCCGCGCATAATGGGGCCGCGTTGGCCCCCTTCTCTTCTTCTCCACTCCACCGGTATCGCTAGGGGTCGCGCTCCGACTCCAGGAGGTTCGTCCTTCTCGGCGGGCTACGCGGTAGATCCCAACGTGCTGGAAGCAAGGACGACCCGAGCAATAATCACTCCCACAGGAGCGGCACGAGGAAAAGACGAAGCGGGATCTCCACGGGGCGTAACAGGAGGACGCTCACGCCAGAGGCCTCGGTGGAGGATGGAAGAATGTGCAGGCATTTCCTCTCTACAGGCGAGCTATGAGAAAAGAACCGAGACACCCTTCAGGAGCCGCGAGAAAAGCTTGAACAACAACTGGTCGTTGTCGATGAAAAGGGTCGCCGCCGCCGAAGGCGACCCGTTCCTTCTCGATGAACTCTTCCTCCATGAGGGACCCGCAGGCCTGGCAGCGGACGATCAGCCGGTCCGGGTACTCGACAGTCGGGATTTCGTGATGTACTGCGGACAGAAGTAGGTGACAGGTTCTGGCATGCGGCACCTCCGCCTCTCTCACCCGTGACCACCCCTGGATCCGTCAGGTCGTAGCAACGTGGAGGCTCCAGTTCCTCCCGAGCGGCAGGGAATCCACGCTCATTCTGGCTGTCCTCCAGCTTGTCCTGGCGGATGGCCACATCCGGATGTGGTCAGGCCTTCCACTTGGTCGCGACGAGCAGAGTGGTCACGCCTTGCACGACCACGACGAACGCCACACAGCCCCCCCACCCCGCCTGGTTCCACAGGAGACCCGGGGCGACGGAACCCACCGCCCCGCCCAAGTAGTAGAGGGACACGTAGAGGCCCGCCGCGGAGGAGCGAGCGTGCCCCGCCGCGCGCCCCACGTGGCTCGACGCAGCCGCCTGGCACGCGAAGACGCCCGTCGCCAAGAGCGCCAGGCCAAGGATCACGGGCCCGAGCAGGCGGCTGAGCGTCAGGCAGATCCCCCCGGCGGACAGGCCGACCGCGCCAAGCAAGGCCCGCCGGTAGCCGAACTGATCGATGGCCCGTCCCGCCAGGGGCGTGACGGCCGCGCCGAACAGGTAGACCCCAAAGATCGCGGAGAGCGCGGCCGGGCCGAGCCCGAAGGGCGCATCCGCCAGGTAGAAGTTGACGTAGGTGAACGTGGCCGTCATGGAGCAGAGGACGTTGAAGCCCACCGCGTAGGTGGCGACAAGCTGCGGGTTCCGGAGGTGGCTGCCGACCGCCTGGAGCGCCGCGGCCGCCGTCCGCTGCCGCACGAAGTGGGTGGCGCGGGGGAGGCGGAGCCCTGTGACCGCCGCACACCCGAAGGTCGTCCCGCTCAGCAGGAGGAATGCCGCCTGCCACCCCCAGACCGGGGTGAGCATCCCGGTCAGGAACCGGCCGGCGAAGCCCCCGAGGACATTCCCCGTGATGTAGGTGGCCATCCTGGCGCCGACGGCATCGGCCGGGGACTCCTCGCTGACGTAGGCCATCATGACGGCGATGACCCCTGGGACGCAGAGGCCCTGAAGGAAGCGCCAGGCAATGATCTGGGGCAGGGTGCGGGCGGTGGCGGTGAGCGCGGTGGCGAGGGCCAGGCCGAGCATGGCCCCGACGATCACGCCCTTGCGGCCCAGCCGATCGGCGAGGAGCCCGGTGAGGGGCGCGGTCAGGGCGACCGCGAGGACCGTGGCGCTCACCGTGAGGCTCGCCTGGAGTTCCGAGGCGTGGAAGACGTCCCGGAAAAAGGGAAGGAGCGGCTGGGGCGCGTACAGATTCAGGAACGTGCCGAACCCGGTGAGCAGGAGGGCGAGCTTGGTCCCGCCGGCCTGCCTCGCCATGGCGGGCGACGACACGGCGAAACACTTTTGGGGGCTATCGATGGACTGTGACATGGATCGAGCTGACACCCTTCACCGAGCGCCGGAGGGCAGGCATGCATCCACGCGATGCCCGGAGGGTCCTGGCCACTCTGGCGTGCCGACGGAGCGGCGCACGATGCCCTGGGACGGACATAGCCTCCCCTGCACCCTGCGGCGCGTGCTCTAACACGGTCCCTCCACCAACCGACGCTGCCTGCTCTTCACGCGCACGTCGCGGTGCCGGACGGCATCCCGCCGACCCGCCGCTCCCGCTTCCCCTTCCAGGCAGTTCACACAGACTGCGCTCCGAGGTAGCTCCGGGCCCACTCCATCGCATCCGCTTCGCTCCCGGTGTCCATGTGTGACGACCCCGTTAGATTGCGTTGCCGATGCCGTCGCGCAGCCCGTCGGGGAGGGTAGCCATAGCTATGCGCGCGGTCGGCTTGCCACGGGATCGTGCGCCGCTCCTCCACGAATCGCGGCAGCAGCGCCCGCCAACACCCGGTCGGACACGTGAGCGATGGCCTCCGGACCCCCTGAGGGATCGCGCCAGCGCTCGAATGTAGTCCTGTCGAGCACCGACGGCGAATGGAGTAGCCGAATCGGCGCCCCGCCCCGTATTCGCTGCGGGTGTTGCACCGAACCTCCTCCGCGGGTGGCCGATGAAACTAGCACCAACAGGTGCTCCGCCACAGCCGGGCGCGATTCGACGATGCCTCGTGAGTGGAACAGCACTCGGGCTCTCCACACCCCTGTGAACCACACTTGCCGCCGGAAGTCTATCATTCTCGAGCCGCCCCGTACAACCTCCGGCACGTACCGTCTGATGACACTGGGCAGCGGTTCAGACGAGAGGCGATCCCCGTACGCGGGTTCTCGCCATTCTCCAGCCCCCGCGCCGGAGAACCGCAGGACGGTTGTGTGGCTGCTCAGGGGAGCAGGGAATCCTTCGGGATCCTGTGCTTGACTGTCGATGTACTGCCACGAGCCGAGTTCCCGGGCCAGCGGTTCCTTGTCATTCCCTCGGGCGATGGCAACAGCTTTGAAGCCCATCTTCGCGGCGAACTGAACGCCCAGATGGCCAAGCCCTCCCACCCCGAGGACGGCGACAAGGTCGCCGGGCCGCGGCCGCTATTTCGGAGCGCATTGAACGTCGTGATCCCAGCACACATGAGCGGTGCCGCCTCGACAGTTGCCAGCTCTGGGGACCCGTGCGAGCGCTGCGGCGGGAGCGAGTAGGTAGTCGGCGTAGCCACCGTCGTACGAGACGCGCCGGGGTGCAGGGGGCGGCAGGCGCCGGGGCGGGGGCGGGCATGGTTACCCTCGCATGGGCATGACGATGTAGGTGGAGGCGTCATCGCCCACGGGCTGGATGCGGATGGGCTGGAGGGGATCGGCCACGTAGAGACGAACGGTCTCGACGTCGGTCCGGTTCAGGTAGTCGAGCAGGTACTTGGGCTTTAGCTGGACGAGGGTTGGCGTGCCGATGATCGTGGCGTCGATCTCCTCGGTTCCCTCGCCGATGTCGGCGTTCTGGCCCGAGATCACGAGGGAGTTCTCGCGGGGCTGGAGCGCGACGGGGAGGTTCTCCCCCAGGATGAAGGCGATGCGGCTCACGGCCGCCTGGATGGTCTGGCGGGGGACCTCGACAGGTGCTCGGTCTGCTTCGGGATCACCTGTTCGATGTCGGGGTAGGTTCCGTCGATGAGGCGGGTGGCGATGAGGAAGGCGGGCTGGCGGAGGATGAGGTGATCCTGATTGGCCGTGAAGGCGAACTCCACCTCTCCGCCCAGAGTACAGGTGAGCCCGGCGGCCGTGATGAGGTCCGCCGGGGGGGATGATGGCATCGACGGGGTGGTGCCGTTCGCGTGCGGGAAGGCGGTTGTGGCGAGGCGGTGGCCGTCACAGCTCGTGATGCGGACGTCGCATGCCGTGGCACGGAGGGAGAGGCCGGTAAGCGTGTAGCGGCTGGCGTCGTGGCTCACGGCGAATTCGGTCGTGGGGACGAGCGCGGCGAACAGGCCGGTGAGGAGGACAAGCCAGTTGGAATCCGGGGCCTCGGGGAAGCGGGGGAAGTCCTCCGCGGGGAGGCTGCGAATGTGGAAGCGGGTGCGATCGCAGGTGAGATCCATGCCGTTGCCGGTTTCGTCGAACGTGCAGGGCGCGGTGGGGGTAACGTGCGGGAGATCTCTGCGAGCTTCTGGCCTGGGAGGGCGAGGGAGCCGGGGCTGGCCACCTCGGCGGGCACGGTCATGCGAACCGAGGTGTTGAGATCGGTGCCCGTGATGGTGACGTGACCGTCGGGGGTCGTGGAGATGAGGAGGTGGGTGAGGATTGGGGACGGCTTGTGCCGTCCGTCGGTGGCCTTATGGACGAGGTTGACGACCTTGGCGAAGTCTTTGGTGATGGTGAACTTCATGGGGTACTTCATCGGCTCACTGCCTGACGGGAGGGCCGTCAGAGTGACGGGGGAGGCGGGAAGGACCGACCGCTGTGTCGTGCAGTGTGTGGCACGCTGGCAGTAGTGGCGCTCCCGCGAATAAGGGGATTGCCCGGGCTGGCGTTGCCGCGAGGCACGGTATCAGTCCGGAAGAGATGTGAAAGGACATTTTTCTGCAGAGTCCGAACGCGAAACGGCCTAGAGCGGGCAGACCTGTTGCGCGGGCTTCGGGGTGGAGTAGTCCGTAGTATCGGAGGTGGTACGCTCCCCGCCCCGGGGTCCATTTGGTGGAACGGTGAGGCCTGAGAGTGGGAAGGGCAGGGAGCGTTGCAGGCTGGGCAGCTCCCAGGATTGGGCGTACCGTCTGGGGGAGTTGTCCCCGGGAGGAGAGGGTGGAGTTCGAAGTCGAACCAAGAGGCCGCGCAGCCTTGGCAGATGTAGGGGACAGACTTGTTCGTCCAGACCCGGGCTTGGACGTACGCGCCGCGACCGCGGTTCTCGCGGGTGATGCTGAGGGGGGCCTCATCGTCGAGTTCGAGCGAGCCTTCGGCCCCCTACTGCCTGCGAGCCTCGGCACGGAGGAGAGCTTCGAGTTGGAGGGTAGCAGGGTCGGTGAGTTCCCGGGTAAGGTGGGCGAGGGAGTCGTACTGTTCGGGCCTGAGGTAGATCACCCGGGCGTCCTCGGGCCATGGCTCGACGGCGAACCAGACTCTCCTGCCGGTGAGCTCGGTGATGGCCCTGCGGAGAGTGTGGAGGTTGGAAACGGGGTGTCCGAGGGCGTTGGGAGGCCGGGTGAGGGGGAGGCCAACGGGTGCTATGGATGCTCCCGGGACAGGAGGTGTAGAAGTAGAACGTGAGGTTGGCAGTAGGGGAATGTTCAGGATGGAGAATGGGAGGGTTCTATTCTGTCCACTGTGCGGAGGGCCAGCGTGAGAGGGCCAGTCCAAATTCCGGCGGTCGGGATTGGCAGTTAACGTGCGCTGCGACCAGGGGCGAGGCGCGAGGTGTCGTTCGAGCCACCGAGAGGTGGAGAGCCATTTAGCTTTGCCCTCTTTGATGGGACGGCGCCCCCGCCGAACTCGTCGAGGGTCGGCTTGGAGCAGGTCGCGCTCCATCCGAAGCCGATAGGAGGTTGTAGGTAGTCGCGCTGGACTGCTGCCAAGATGTCGATGAGGAGGGCGGGGTCGCAATGGTCCTCACTGTAGAGCCAGACTCCTTCCCCTTGCTGAGCGCATTCGCACGGGGAGCCCTCGTCGGAGGTTTGGGCGGCGCGCAGCTTGCGGACGAGTGCAGCGCAGGCCTCCTTGGACCAGGGAGAATTGCGTGTAGTTGTCGGACATGGGAGGGGCTCCTTGAAGAGCATAAGCTTTTTCAACCCTCGGCGGTCGTTGTCCGCTCGTCCGTGAGGCGGTGCGGAAAAGGTCCTCGAAGGCCGCCGGCGCCTGCTAGTTGGCGATGTGCTTCAGGGCGAGGCCCCGGCTGGGTCTGGTGGAAGGAGATCCGCGACCGCGACACAGCCGAGGTGGGTGACGCTGGGCGGGATGGCGACGGACTTGGAAAGGAACTCGCAGAGATCCGCGTTGTAGAGGAGGGGCCTGCTAACCCTTGGATGCGGCAAAACGCCCTCTGAATGTGAGCGGCCCTCTTCGCACCCTCGCTTTCCCAGGGAGAGGGCACAGAAATGCGTGTCACCGTCCTTGAATTCCGCAGTACTGCGCGAAGGTCAGCAAGGCTGGTCGCGACGCCGAATCCCTGGAAAGGCGAGGCGGGTCAGGCGGGCGATCAGGTTGGCAACAAAGGCTCGGACTTCCGCGATGGACAGGCTACCCGGAATGCGCGCATCGTCCCCGATGGCGATCTGGGATAGGACCCACGCGAGCTGCGCGGGAGTCAAGCCTCCGTCCTTACGCATCGCAAGGGGGAGGGCCTCCTCGGCGCGATGCCCGGCCTTTTCGAGGGCGAGGACGTCCACGAGGTCCCGGATCTCGGCGCGGGAGATCAGCGTGCACAGTTTGTTGGCGAGGATCTCGTCCGGCGGGTCCACCCGGACGGAGCCAAATTCCATCTTTGGCTGCTGCCCTTGCGGTGCTCGCTCAAGGAACCCCTCCTCCCGCCACTGCTGCAGGAGGAACTCCCAGAAGGGCCGGCGGCGCCCCAGGTGCGGGACGAGCTCGCCCCAGTGAAGGGCGATTTCAGCCGGCGTGGTGAACAGCCACACCTCGGTATCACGGGCCTCGCGAAGGATCTTGCCCAGCAGGCGTGTGGCCTCTGAGCGCGAGGCTGTGCGGAGGCGCTCGCGGAGTGCCATCACCGTTATCGGCTCGTCCCAGAGGAAGTACGGAACAGCCAGCGGATCCGCGAGATTTGCCGACAACGCGACGGGCATTCGGGTCTCCTCGTATAGCGCGTCCCTGCGCTTCCGAGATTCTACCCGTCTCGGGATCGGTCGTCAAATTGGCACCCGGCCGCATCGGCTGCATGCTATGTGTCCGTGGGCTGGCGGACAGGGTGGATAAGTCCGCCTGCTACCACAAGGCTGTGGTCTACGAGTGTGCGTAGTCCTGGCCTTTGACGGAGGTGAGCGCAGGGAAATTTCTCTGGGGCCAGCGGGCGATCTGGCAGATGGAGGTCCGGGGTGAGATCCCGATGAGGGTAAGATACCGCTCCAGCCCGTGTGGTCCCTCGCCGAGGTACCCCCAGGCAAAGCCGCTGAATCGATGCACAACGCCGTTGGCTCAGCGTGCTTCCACCATGTGTTCCTGGCCGTGTTGGTAGAGCTCGACCGTCTCTGGGGAGCCGTATCGATCGAGGAGCATGCGCGCGTTGGTGAGGCTGATCTCTGTGACGCCCCCCTCCGGGAGGGTAGCGATGGCCTGTGGCATCGGCGTTGTATCCGTTGTGCTGGAGGTGGTGGAGTTGGTGGAAGTCCCCTGCGGGACAGGACATGTGCGAGATAGGGTGCAGGGGGGTTGATGGCTGGTTGGCTCAAACCTGAGGCTTGGATTCGGGTTGCGTGGCCTGCGAGGCGGAGCCGGCAGTAGAGAAACCAGCCGAAGGCCAGCAGGCAGAGCAGGCTGCAGGTGAACCGCATGGTGGGCGGGAGATACGCCCAGCGCTGGAACAGGATGACGAGGGCGAAGATGCTGATCACCATGGCGGTCGAGCAGAAGATCGCCAGGGCACGGTGGATCCTGGCGGGAACCGGCATCAGGAACATGTACATGGGGTGACCTCCGGAGGCGTGAGGGTGTCCCGCTTGGCTCGGAAAACTCTAGCCGCCAGTAGTGAGGCGGCTGCGCCTGCAGTCGGACAGTAGGTGCCAGTTGCTCGGCTAAATCGAGAGATTCACGGAGAGCAATAACGGATAAGTTACACGAGATTATTTTCGTAAATACTCATAAAATAAAGTGTACGTACATGACTAATAAGCGATATGTCTGTGGTTCAAGTCCACCCGCCACCACCATTCTTTCTCTCGCCATATTCTGCCCGGCTTTTCCGTGCTGTCCGCCGGCAGGCCTGCAGGCCATAAATTTGATGCGGAATTTCACTCCCGAAGGCAACTCGGCCGACAGGTGAACGCTTCCCCTCTCAGCATGGCAAACAGCGCGTTCTTCCACTACCATTCGGGGCCATGGCGACAAAGATCGTGTGCACAGGGGCTAGGGAAGCGATTCGGCGCGGCGCAGGGTGAGTTGGAGGCCCTCCGTGACGTTGACCTGGAGGTGCCTGCGCGAGTTCTGCTGCCTGGTCGGGCCCTCCGGGTGCGGGAAATCCACCCTGCTGCGCATCCTGGCGGGCCTCACGCCCGCGACGCGTGGAACGGCGTCGATCTGTGTCGGTGAGGGACGGCACGGCCCTGCCTTCGCCATGGTCTTTCAGGATCACGCGCTTTTCCCGTGGAAGACCATCCTCAGCAACGTCAGCATCGAAGAGGCCATCCTCATCGGGGATCGCGTCCTGCTCATGAGCCCGAAGCGTGGCCGGCCCACGGCCGCATTCGACGTGCCATTCCCGCAGCCCCGGTCGCTCAAGACTCAGAGGTGGCCGGAATTCGCGGCGCTCACGTACCGCATCTGGGAGCGATTGCAGCTCGAGGCCGCTCAGGGGGATAGCGCATGATGCGCTGGCCCGCGTGCGAGCGGCTCCGCTCCCTCGCGGCCCCGTTTGTGACGCTGCTGACCTGGGAGTTCCTGGTGCGTCTCCGCGTGCTGGACGCACGATTCTTTCCCGCCCCCTCCCAGGTCGGCGTCGCCTTCTGGGCATTGGTGCGCACGGGACAACTCCAAGAGCATGTCACCATCAGTCTGTGGCGGATCCTCTGGGGCTTCCTGCTGGGGTCGCTCCCCAGCATCGCAATAGGTCTCCTCATAGGAATGTCCAGAAGGCTGCGGGCGCTGCTGAACCCCCAGGTCTCTGCTCTCTACGCCTTGTTGGTGCGCCGTGCTCGAGGATGGCCGTGAGGAGCTGCAGCGCGGCCGTCCTGGAGAATGACATGGATCCTATTGGGTCCACGGCATACTTCATGTACTCGTGGAAGTTCATCCGGGAACGGCAGGCCGTCGCCAGAGTCTTCACCGTCTCGCTCAAGAGGGGTGCGCGGAACCAGCAGGGGAGTGGAGCTATTTGAGCCCCGAGAACCTCGCGATCCTCGCCAAGTATAGAGGCGTCAGGGGGGCGGAGATCCGGGCGCCGCCGCCGCATGTGTTCTAGCCAGACCTCGCAATCAATACGAAGAGCCTTCACAAGCAGGAAGAGATCCACCGCGCGTCTGGGTGGGTCAAATAGACGGCTCCGGTTCCAGTCCCTCGGATGATCGACCCGTCGTTCCAGCAGTATGCGTTGCAGGTGGTTGGCCCATTCAAATCCTAGGCTGACAGGGCAGGGCCGATCGCGTGCCGGGCGGGAACCCTTTCGGGACGTCCCGAGGTTCTCGCCTAAGCCTCGAAGATCGCGTCCCGCCTGCGTGTCAAACGAAATCTCGAAGCCTCATATCCATTGTCTGGCGGTCAAGAGAGCCGTTAGGTCGGCAGCAGTGGGGTGCGGGCGTGTTGCGCCGTCGCTCGACGGTTGCTTGATCTGAAATTTAGTTTACATAATATCTCTTATCAGACACTAATGATTTTCTCACCAGAAGCGTTATCAGCACGCCGAGCCTCGACGATACCTCCACAACCCAGCCCTCCCATCAATCATCGTGTCCTCCGAAAAAACATCCTGCTGGAACTCCCCCATGTCCCTAGGACCGCGTCGCTGCAGCGACCTGAATCTATCACGCACATAACCTCGACCATCTCCAGTGGCTCCCTTTCGCACGCCAAGCCCGGAACCGAGCCTCTATCAGATGGTGCCTTCAGACGCGTCTCCTTGTTCGATAAGCCATCTCATGGCGTCCCGCGGCCCAACACCACACAATATGTCGACGGGGAACTCCGATAAGAAACCGCCACGGTCGGTGGACAGCAGAGGGAGAAAATCTGCGGAAAGTTCGTAAAGGCAGTTAGGATTCGCTTATGCTTTATTTGTTAGATAACTTATATTGCATAAATACTTATATATTAAGGTTATAACAATGACATGATAAATATCATGTTCTATGGTCAGGAATCCTGCCCTAAGCCGCTTTGCGTCATGAGACCGCCTACTTGCCCCTCAGCAAAGCCAGACGCTGCTGCGCTTGCTGAGCCCAGTAGGTCTGGCCGTATTGCTCAACAATTTGGTTATAGACCCGCATGGCATCTTGAGGCTTCTTCATCTCTTCGTACAGTCGGGCGAGCTCGCTGTAGGCCTCCCCTGCCAATGGAGAGTTCTTCGCATTGTCAAGCGCCTGCGACAGCGCCTCCGCACCGGCCTGGTAGTCCCCCTTGGACTCGTCCACGTACGCTTGGCCGATGGCTGCCATGAGGACGAAACGGCCCCGCGAATACGTCTTCAGGTAATCCGCGTACGTCCTTTGGGCCTCGTCCGTCTTTCCCGCGTCATACTGCAGATTTGCCAAACGGATGAGTGCCTCTTCCGCGCTTTCCGTCCCCCGGTAATCTTTTGCCACCGCCGCGAGTCGCTTCATGGCTTCATCGGTATTCGCGGGCGTCCCGGGCGTCTCAACCCGAAGAGCCTGCTCTGCGTCTGCAAGAGCCGCCCTGGCGAGCTGCCCTTGGTGGATCCAATACCACGAATACGCCCCTGCAGCGCCCAGGATAACGACTACAGCGATGGCCCCAGCTACGATAGCCGTCCGGTGTGCCTTCACGAAGCGCGCGATGGTCACCACCCATTCGGCCAGGGGATTCCGACGCATTTCCTTTTTACTCAGTGGCGGTGCCATAACGCGATGAACCCTCCGTTCACGTTTCGATGAAAAAACCTCACCCGCAGCCTACGACAAGCCCTTGAGATCACCAGTGGGATTGGCGGCCCTGGAGGGACTCGAACCCCCGACGCACGGCTTAGGACGCCGTCGTTCTATCCATCTGAACTACAGGGCCAATGGCCGCCTCTCGAAATCGATAATCCCTGTGCCGTTAATATTGCAGCAGGGAGAAAAGCGGATACTCCTTCAGCTTCTCGCGACCCTTGAGCGCGGTGAGCTCGATGAGAAACGCCAGTTCCACAATCTCTCCGCCGAGCTGCTTCACCAGATCCACCGCGGCGGAAACCGTCCCACCGGTGGCCAGAAGGTCGTCCGCGATGAGGACCCGCTGCCCGGGTTGGATGGCGTCCTGATGGATCTCCAGCGTGTCCGTGCCATACTCGAGAGCGTAGGTTGCCTGGCGCGTCTTGTACGGCAGCTTCCCCCGCTTCCGGATAAGCACGTTCCCTGCGCACAGCTTGTAGGCCAAGGCCGATCCCATGATGAATCCCCGGGCCTCGACGCCTACCACCACCTCGATATTCTTGTTGACGTACCGATCGCCCAGAGAGTCGATTGCCTGGCAGAAGGCCTGACCGTCTGCTAGCAGCGGGGTGATGTCTCGAAACAGAATCCCCGCCTTTGGAAAATCTGGCACGTCCCGGATCCTGCTCTTCAACTCGTCTATGAGCACGTGCTGCCTCCTATCAGAACGTTGTCTCGATGCGGAAGGCCGGGTAGCTTCCGGATCTGTAGCCCCACGTGACCCGCATCTCCCGCACCCTGCTGCCCTGCGGGCCTTGCTCAAGGATCCGTAAGAACTGCTCCAGCTTCTCGCGCGGCCCCTCTGCGTACGCCCGCACGCCCCCGTCTCGAGTGTTCCTCACGTACCCCGCTACGCCCAATCGCCGCGCCGCCTCAAAGGCAAAATAGCGGAACCCGACGCCCTGCACTCTTCCCGTAATCCAGGCTTCCACGGCGGCCGTCTCGGGCTGGGGCGTTACGCCAGGCGATTGGTGCCCCGTCATGTCCTGAGAATTTCCCCACCGCAACCGGCCAGCGAGATCCGCCATTGGACACGCACTGTCGTCCCGGACAGCGTCCAGCTTTTTGCCCGGGCCGCGGGACTTGTATCCCATTTCGCCCTCAGTGTCAAGGCAGCCGTGGTGGGATCGCTCCCTGCACTCGCCCGGCCTTAGATCCATGACGACTGCTCCAGGCGCCGGACATATTCCTCCGCCGCCTCTTCGGGTGGGACCAACTCCTTCCCATGGTCCACCAGGTAGTGCTGGTGGTCCAGCACCCAGAGGTACAGGTCGCTCTCGGTCCTGCCGGGGAATTCCCTGAGGATGTCGCGCGTCCGGATGACGTTCACGATGGGGAGGTAGACCGTATCGTACCAGTGCCCGATGGCCTCCTCCTCGGAGATGTCCCGTCCCTGATCCAGTCCCATGAAATAGCGGTGGACCGCGATGTGCTCGAGCATGCGATTGTAGCCGTCCGGCACGGTGAGCTCGATCTGCGCCTCGGGCCGCAAGCGATCGAGCCCGGTCCGTTCCAGAAAGTCCACGCGCGCCCCCAGGATCTCGAGGTCCTCGGGGCGCAGATCGGGCCCCACCGGGACCTTCACCCGGCACTCGCGCACCTCTGCCTCGATGAACTCTTGCCCCTGCTGCCGGGCCACCGAGACGCGGTGGTGCCCATCCACCACGAAGTACACATCGCCCACCTTATACAGGACCACCGGCGGGAGGCTCACATCCTCATAGAAGGCCCGATCCACGTGCTGCCAGCGGTCGGCGATGCGATTGTGGGTGGGCAGGAACGCACGGTCGAAATCCCGGTAGCGATTCACGCTGCCCACGATCCGCGCCACCTCCACCGTGCGGATTCCTCGGTAGATCGGTCCACCGATCCTGAGCTTCTCCTTCACCTGGTCGTAGGAGAGCATGCTGTTGCGCCGCCCGGAAAACAGGGAGAGCACTTCGCGCAGGAAGCTCTTGGTTCGTGCGCGCGCGAAGTCGGTCTGGACGCGCATGGAGATATCGTCAAGCATGACCGGTCCCGATCTCGATCACACGGAACGGGCACACGTTGAGCACGGTGGTCGAGCCGACCTGGGTGCACGTGGTTGCGTCGCGCCGCCAGATGTGGGTGTGGCCGTGCAAGACATAGCGCGGCCGGAAGATGGCAATGAACCGGTTGAAGGTCGCGAACCCTACGTGGGCGGGGTCGGTGCTGTCGTGGATGCCCCTGGGCGGGGCGTGTGTGACAAGGATGTCCAGGAACCGGCCATGCCGCAGGCGGTTCCAGAACAGGTGCGGGGTCATGAAGAGGATCCGTCGCGCCATCTCGCCTTGGGTGTACTGATGCACACCGTCAGGCCGGTAGCGGATGCTCCCGCCCAGTCCCGCCAGGAGCAATCCCTGCTCTTCCACCACGAGCCCATCGATATTCCCGCAGCCTTCTGCGATATGGGCGCAGCTCCCCTCGTCCCCGTGCGAGAGCGCGAGCGCCGGCGGGAGGTCGTGATTTCCCGGCACATGTGCCAGCGGCACGTTCAGCATGCTGACGACGTACTCCAGGTAGTAGTACGGCAGATCGCCGCAGCCAACCACCAGATCTACATCCCCGAACTGCTCCTTTACCGCGGGGCTGTAAAGGCGCTCGACCACCTGGTCGCTGATGGCCAGGATCTTCATCGCCGCTCACCCTCGGCCGCCGTACCGTGACAGACCATCCCGCCGCGGGGTGGGAGCCAACTCGACGACATATTCTACTGCGCCTGGTCGCCTTGAAACAGGCTGTTTCTCAGAGAGATGAAGGGCTCGAACAATATCCGA
Source organism: uncultured Methylomirabilota bacterium (assembly GCA_963714585.1). Classification (GTDB taxonomy): domain Bacteria; phylum Methylomirabilota; class Methylomirabilia; order Methylomirabilales; family 2-02-FULL-66-22; genus 2-02-FULL-66-22. The sequence goes on along the minus strand of CAVQPC010000052.1, from coordinate 2,418 downwards.
TTCGTGCGGCCGACTGGAGGCAGCCATTCCCTTGGCCTAGCCTCAGAGGCGCCTCTTGTTGGTACCTTGGTGGTGTAATCTTTCTTTGGCTCATATTACCTGCATTCCTGCGCTGTTAGAAGCGCACAGTAACGTACGCCCTCGCGGCTTACTACCGTCAGACTCTGCGACGGGAAGAGCCCGTGCGTACCACAGTCCCAAGGAGCATTGCATACCCCTATGGGGTATAGGCTAGTCATACCCCATAGGGGTATTGTCGCGGCTACCCGTCCTAGGCTCTCGTCTGGTCACCTCTGCACACCGGCTTCGAGGCTCTCCTGTTCCCGGCCATTCGCACCGTCAGAGCAGCTTATCCGCGGAACTGGAAAACCCTGGGAGCTGTCCCGGCGGTAGCACGACATGGCCACACTGGTCATTTTCAAAGACAAAGGCCCGGGAGTGTTCCTCCCAGGCCTTTGTTTTCGGGAAGTTAATTGGTCGGGGCGACTGGATTTGAACCAGCGACCCCTTGGTCCCGAACCAAGTGCGCTACCAGGCTGCGCTACGCCCCGATATCTGTGCTTCAATCCCACGCATGACCCGATCTGCAGGGCGTGGGTCGGGATGGGTGACCCTTATGCATTCATTGGCCACGCCTGTTGGCCGATGAGCTTGACGAACACGCACCCCCCGAGGTCCTGCCAGTGCATCCCGTCATCCTCCCGGACACCCTTCCGGAGGGTCTGACCGTGCGCATCCCCTACCGGGATGACGAGTCTCCCCTTCGGCCCCACCTGTTCTACCAGAGCCTGAGGAACCTCCGGGGAGGCAGCCGTGACCAAGATGGCGTCGAAGGGCGCCTCCTCGCGCCAGCCCAGGGAGCCATCCGCAACACGAACGAGGACATTGTAGCAGCCCAGGCTGTCGAGGATCCGGATTGCCCGATCGGCCAGCGTCTTGATCCGCTCGACGCTGAACACCTTGCCGCACAACTCAGCCAGGACCGCCGTCTGGTACCCTGATCCCGTGCCGATCTCCAGCACTCGCTCATGACCGACCAACCCCAGTGCCTCGGTCATCAGTGCGACCATGTACGGCTGGGAGATGGTCTGGCCTTCGCCGATCGGCAGCGGATAATCCCCGTACGCACGGCCCACCAACGCCTCGTCCACAAAGCGATGGCGGGGAATCTTCCGCATTGCGCGGAGCACACGAGGATCCCGGATCCCGCGATGCTCCACCTGCTCCACGACCATGCGCTCTCTGATGAGCGCGAATTCCATATCTGGACTACCCGCGAACGATACCACACCCTCCCCACAAGGAAAAGGAAGATGCTCAGCCGCCCGCATCGCCGTTCAGGGAGAGTCTCCAGCGCTTCAACTCCTCGATCGCCGGGTGATTGGTCAGATCCAGGTGGAGCGGGGTGACGGAAATCCAGCCGCCGCTCACCGCTTCATAGTCCGTCCCGCCGGTCTGCTTCCAGACGGGCTCGGCGCCGCCGATCCAATAGTAGTCGCGGCCACGCGGGTCGACCTTCTTCACCACCGTCTCGCTGTACACCCGACGCCCTTGGCGGGTCACCTTGATCCCGCGGATCACCTCCGGAACGTGATTGGGAACGTTCACGTTGAGAAGCGTATCCGGCGGCAGGCCACGCTGGAGGATCTCGGCCGCCAGGCGCTTGGCAAAACCCGCGGCGCCCCGGAAGTCCAACTCGCCGGCACCATCAAGCGACACGGCGAATGCCGGAATTCCCTGGAGCGTTGCCTCGATGGCCGAGGCCACCGTCCCGGAATAGGTGATGTCGTCCCCTAGGTTCGAGCCGTGGTTGATCCCCGCGGCCACCAAGTCCGGCCGCCGCGGCAAGACCCCCGTCACCGCCAGTGTGATACAGTCGGTGGGCGTTCCATCTACAGCGTACCAGCGGTCGGAGATTCGCGTGGCCCGCAGGGGGCGGCTGAGGGTGAGTGAGTGTCCGGCCGCGCTCCGCTCGCGATCGGGGGCCACCACCACCACCTCGCCGATGGGGTCCAGACTGTCAACCAATACACGCAGGCCCTCTGCCCCGATGCCGTCATCGTTGCACACCAAGATAAGTGGCCGCCCCTCTCCTCCCATGCCGTTCCTTGTCGTGCCGGCGACGACCAAAGAGTTGGTCGGGGCGAGCAGCTTCGAACTGCTGACCCCCTGGCCCCCCATGCCCAAGTAACCGTGACCTTGTACCATGAAGACGCTTATTTATCAAGGGCTTTTTCACTTGCATATACGCTCCCGTTTGCTCCTGCGGGCGTGATTTTGCCGCTCCCGGGTACGTTTTCGGGCACGTTTTTGAACTGCGCAACGAGGAGGCTCTAGTCCCCTGTGTCACACAGATGCCATCTTACGAGGCACCGCCCGCGCCTGCTCGACCTTCGGCAGGATGTCCTCTACCTTTTC
>CAVQPC010000051.1:0-132591 GCA_963714585.1 uncultured Methylomirabilota bacterium | reverse complement strand
GACATCGAGGACGACTACTTCCGCGAGCGGAGCACGACGATCAGTGAGGTTGCGGCTGCTCTCCTCGGGGAACCCGAAGCTGGTCGGGTCCTTCTCGGGGGTCGAAGTCGCAGAACTCCTTGCGCTCGCCGGCCTCGATGACCTCCTTCTTCTTGCCGAAGCAGTACTCGGCAGCCCAGGTGCTCGCAGGCCTCCTTGTCGCACTGGTTGCGGATGCAGAAAACCCGCTTGGGCTGGCTGCTTTCTCCTCCGCCATGACCACACCTCTTGTCGGCGCGACCCGGCCACCGGGCCCGCGATGCGCCCATTTGTAACTCGGCCGCAGGTCCGGCGCAGCCCTTCCTGCAGCCCTCAACGTCGGACATCCAACGGTTCCTCTTGGAGATTTCTCTGGTTCGCAGCAGGCTGGGCGGAGCTGTCCTTGGCGAGCGGACAGGGCGAGGCGGTGGCTGGGCTGGGACTTGAGAATGAAAACGAATCGTGCGGGTGAACGACTAATACGTCTAACGCAAGGCAGCACCTGGCCTAAGCACCGCAGCCTTGGGGGCGGGGAGCGTGAGGAAAGTTCCGTAACCTACCTACGTGACACAGGACGTGAATGGGCCACAGGAGTGCGCTGGCGGTAGGATGGCTCGCATGCGGGCGTGTAGGGGCCGGTAGAGGTCGTTCCCCACGACGGCGAGCAGGGCGCAGGAGTCGCTGGGCCGTCCGTCTGGGGAGGCCCGCCGTTCCGAGAGTCCGGCGAAGGCGAAGGGCCGCCCGCCGGCTCCGAACTCGTCGTCAGGCTGCTCCGGGAGGAAGCAGGCGCCTCACGTGCGTCTGTGGAAGGGCCAGGGACGGCAGGGGCCGTGTCCCCCGCGCCCCCACATCATCCCCGTCCGTTGTCGCCGCTCGATCCCCCGCCCCCGATGGCAATCGGGAGGGTGACAACGGGGGCCGTGACCCGGACCAGCCCCCTGGAGCCCGCCGCATGGAACAGCACCTTGCTGAGCCGGGCCAGAGCCATGCAGTCGCCCTCGGAGAGCACCATGCGAAGGAGTTCTTCCACACCTTCGGGCACCACACCCACCCGTTCCGCGGTGGCGTCCATCCGCCCGGCCAGAAACGCCGCCTCCAGCTTGTTGTGATTCTCGACCATACGCCTCCCTCCTCCATCGAATGTCCGAGCCGCCTCGGCCCAACTCCGGACGACACGCGGATCGCGTTCCCGGGCAGCCATGTGTCTTGATCTCGATTTGCCCGCCCTGCGGGGGACCCCACAATCCAAACGATCCGGATTCGAGAGAGACACAAAGAGGAAAGGGCCCGGCATCCCGGGTCCCGAAGGATGTATGGATACGCTGCGCAGCGGCCTCTTCGCGTATGAATAGAATCTCCCAAGTGCATTGGTCCAAGCAGCCCTTCACGATGGACTGAAACCCGCAGGCACGGATCCCCTCGACCACGGTGGGCCGATCGAGTAGCGGTCGGTGGCACTGCAGGGTCACCATCATATGCTTCCTCCTCTAGACTCCAGGGGGACTTCGGGCCTTGCGCCGCCCATCCGGGCCGGGGAATAAGAGGGAGGGATGTCGCTGTGGCCTGTGGTGATGCCGGGGACGGGGAGCATCGGATATGCCAAGTCACAGGGACGTGCCGGAACTGTGCGGTTTTGCGAAAGGCGGGCTGGCCGTTCGCTCCCCAGAAGCTGGGTGTCATCACCCATCCGGGCCGGCAACGAGGAAAGATTTACAAGGGGGGCGGTAAGACTTACAGGAGAAAGCGGGGTGCGAGCGTACTCTGGCGCCAGCGGCCGAATAGCCGGGTACGTCGGGACGTGGTAGCCTCAATAGCTGTGTCGCGTGACTTGGCCAGCCAGTGCCCGTGTATGCCCCGCGATGACGAAGAGCCCGCGATGGGACGCCCTTCCGCCCGTCGCCCGGAATCTGCGACCGGCGGCGTGAACCATGTGATGGCGGGGGGGATGGAAGGACGGCGGCTCATCCGGAGGCCCTCGCGGGTTCTCGGCCACACGTGCGGGAACGTGTCCCCGGCGCCGAAACGGGGGCCGGGGAGGCGGCTGGGCCGGGGCTTGAGAGTGAAAACGAATCCCGCGGGTGAACGACTAATACTTGGAATGCAACGTAGCACCTGGCCCAAGCACCGTAGCCCTGGTGCCGGGGAGAATGAGGAAAGGTCCACAACCCACCCACGCATTACACGGGGCCTCACGGTCCGCGAGTGGACCCGTGAACCGATGGAGGCGGATCTCCCGCTTCCCGATCCGCTGACCATCTGATGCGAGGGCCGGGTCGCTGCTTGTCTTCCCTGTCCCCTTGTTCGCGGCTGCTGGCACCACCTTCCGCACCAACCTCCACCTTGACACACCCCTTCGCCGGTAGTACGCTCCCTGCCGACCACGATTCGCCCTATTTCCCGCCCCGGTTCGGCCGTCCCCGCGACCGGTCTCAGCCATCCGGCAGCAGCAGCCCGCCGAGGCCGTTTTCCAACTTCCGATCCGGTTCTCGGGAAGTCCGGCGCGCCATAGTTCCGCACCACGGCGCGGCCACGCCCCGGCCGCGGGCTCCGCGCACCCACCACCCAGATCCCGGCCGTTTTCTGTCACACGCGCCGGCTCTGAAGCATCGCATATCGAACCCCGTCAAGGAGCGCGCCATGAACGCCAACGTGACCGAGATCGCCCCCCAACTGTACCGCATCTCGACCTACGTCCCCCAAGCGGATCTGCAGTTCAACCAGTTCGTGGTCGAGGACGACGAACCACTCCTCTTCCATACCGGCCTGCGCAAGATGTTCCCCCTGGTGCGTGACGCCGTCGCGACCATCCTCGACCCAGCCCGGCTGTGCTGGGTCGCCTTCAGCCACTTCGAAGCGGACGAATGCGGCGCCCTGAACGACTGGCTGGCAGCAGCCCCCCACGCGGCCCCCGCCTGCAGCATCACCGGCGCCATCGTGAGCGTCGACGACTTCGCCGACCGGCCGGCGCGTCAGCTCGCCGATGACGAGGTGATCGCGACCGGCACGCACCGGTTCCGGTTCCTCAAGACCCCGCACCTGCCGCACGCGTGGGAAGCCGGGCTGCTGTTCGAAGAGACCAGCGCGACCCTGCTCTGCTCGGACCTGTTCCATCAGGGCGGCGACCCCGAGCCGATCGCGCACCAGGACGTTACCAATCGGACGCGTGAGGTTCTGCGGCGCTATCAGAACGGGCCGCTCGACCAGTATCTGCCGTACACACCGCTGACCGAAAGGCTCATCGAGCGCCTGGCCGCGCTCGAGCCCAGGTGCTGCGCGACGATGCACGGCTCCGCCTACCTTGGCAATGGTGCGCAGGCGCTGCGTGAGCTCGCGGTGGCGCTTCGGGAGATGTTCGGTGGGGGGGACCGCGGGTGAGAGCTGCCCGATCGAACGTGAGGACGGCTTGACAGCCTAGGCGCCTCGCCGCAGACAGACGCCTGATCGCTCCGCAGGCGGTGGGGCCCGCTCCGGACCGTCATCGCTCGGGCGCTGGAGGCGTTTCAGCGCTTCGGCATCCTGGCCTGGGGCTTCCGCCGCGCCCGCTGGCCCGGAGCATGCGGTCCTTGCTCACCGGTTGCGCTGGGGCCGTCAATCGCCACCACAAGCGGGTGGGCCACCTCTTCCAAAACTGGGACAATTCCCTCGTGGTGGCGGAGGACCCGTCCCCCTCGAACTCGCGATCAGGCGGTGTCCATCCCTGGCCTCTCTTTCATTGACGCCCCATCCCGCCTTTTGTTGGGATCCCCGCCCGTTCGCCCCCGCCCCTGCCTTCATCTTGGACCGTGGCCCGCAATGATTCCTATAGCCCTCCGGATAGGATTCGTATCCTTCTCGACAAAAAATTGACACCTTCCGTTCTGTGTTCTCTGTGAGAGCATAGCTCGCATGCCGATTATTTCCGAGCAGTTATGAGAGACGACGGGTCCCTCACACTTCGGCACAGTTCCTGCTCTTTTCATTCTGCTTTCAGAGGGATGGAGCCATGCCGAAGGTCTTGGTCGTGGATGACGAGCCTGCCATCGTCGAGGTACTCCAGACGTTCCTGACCCGGAACGGCCACACGGTGCGCACTGCCTTCGATGGTCCTACGGCGCTCCAGTCGGTCCAAGCGGATCGGCCGGATGTGGTCCTCCTGGACCTGCGTATGCCCGGCATGAGCGGTCTAGAGGTCCTGCGGTGCATACGGGAGATCGATCAGGAGCTCAAGGTCATCATTCTGTCGGGCATCCTCGATGAGGAAACACGGCAGCAGGTGCTCGACCTGGGGGCGCACGCCTGCCTCCCGAAGCCGGTGGACCCCCGGGTCTTGGAGCGGTTCCTGATGGGGGGCAACCTAGTGAACGGTCCGACAGGGGGGCTGGCAGCGAGGCCAAGCGCCCACCCTGTGGGAGGTCCCCTTGTTGCCGGTGATCGCGGCTCCCACGCCGAGCAGGGTGAACCCGACGGCCGCACAGCTTGAACTCGCGACGGCTTCCATCAGAAGGGCGAGCAGAATCACGGATCGCACCTCACGACCAAGGCCTCCTTTCTCGGTGGACCGCGGGTCCGATGCCACGCCTGGGCGGGAGCGGGCAACGATCGCCCGAGTCATCGTCCCGGTTGTATGCGGTCGCCCGCGAGACCCCTTTGCCGCCCGATTGCAGAACGGGATCGACCTAGAGCATAGGGGGCTTCTTCTGTGCCGAAGGGGCTGGCAAGGCCCAGTCGACCAGTCGGCCCCCCATTCGGGCTTCCCCGTTGACACCAAGGACTGATTGCGGTAACGTTTCCGTTGAGTCTCCCTGCGCCTATCAACATCCCGCTGGGAGGCTTACGCACTCCCCCCAGACAGCCCGATGAGGCAGTCTTCCCACGCCGAGGAGGTCTGTGATGCATCGACTCCCGGTGGCTCTCCTGTGTGGCCTGCTCCTGGTTACTGCTGCGTGTGCCGTGTCGAAGCCCCCGAAGGCGCGGCTGACCGATAACGAGTTGGAGCAGACCACGGCAAACCCCAGGCCTGAGGATGACTCGGCCTCGCAGGATCAATCGCTCCCCTCTGTGAAGCAATCCGCGGTCAACATCGAGACCACCGGAACCCCCGGGCCAGCGCTACCGGCGGGTGCCGCCTCTCCCGTGTTGCCCGTTCAGGGCGGGTACCCCTGGTTCCCGCGGTAACCGGGTCTCCAGACAGCGGGCCCCCGGCAATTTACCAAGATCTATCTACGCCTGGAGAGTCTGTTAATGGACTATCGGATGGGCAAGCCTATTGCGGTCAAGCGCTTTTCGACGTGCCCCCGGCGTGCGTCTGGCTCCGCATGGCCGGTCATTTCACTATTGACAAGTCGAGTATTCGCTAAATATATTAAGAATGTTAAGCCTGTTCAATTGAAGCGATCCCATGACAGACGAGAAGCCCCTGAGCACCGGGGAAGTGGCCCGCATCCTCCAGGTCATCCCGGTCACCGTGTTTCACTGGATCCGCGCCGGCACGCTGCCGGCGTACCGCGTGCCCGGGGGCGGGTACCGGATCGCCCGGACCGCTTTCCGAGAGTTCCTCGCCGCCAACCGGATCCCGGTGACCCTCGACCCCCCCGCGCCCAGGCGCGTCCTGGTCGTGGACGATGAGGGCGTGGTGCGGAGGCGTTCCAGGCGGCCCTGGAAGCCAAGGGCCACGTGGTGGCGCTCGCGGCCGACGGCCGGGAGGCCCTCCGCCGCCTCCGGGGGGCGCACTTCGACTTCATCTTCCTCGACGTCCTTCTCCCCGCCGTCGGGGGGGCCTCGATCCTCCGGGCCATCAAGCGGCGCGACCCGGAGGCCGTGGTGGTCCTCATCACCGGCTACCCCTACCATGACGAGACGCTAGCGGCCCTGGAGCACGGGCCAGCCATGGTGCTCCCGAAGCCGATCAAGCTCGCGGACATCGAGGCGGTCCTCAAGATCGTGTTCAAGTAGACCTGGCGCTCCTCCAGGGAGGGTGGCCATGGACGAGGGATCCAGTCTCCAGCAACGGCGCTTCACGCGGTTCCCGACGCAGCACCCCGTCCAGGGAACCACCGGGGATCTGCGCCTAGGCTTCCGTGGGATCCTCTGGGATCTCTCCCAGGAGGGCTGCCGGTTCCAGCTCGACAGCCTCCTACCGCGGGGGACTCCCTTGGAGGCCCGCTGCAACATCAGCGGCCTCGCTCTCCGCCTCCGGGGGGAAGCCGTCTGGGGCGAAGCGACGGCGGGCGGGTTCCTCCACGGGGTCGCGATCACCGGCTTCGCCTCCGAGGCAGACGCAGTGTTTCATCGCCTGTACATCGACCGCCTGGCGCGCGAGGTGTTGGCCTCGCCGGGAACAGACTGATGGACGCATCCCCGTGGAGGCGGTCCGTGGGGCGCCGCGGGGCACGGCGGCTTTGGCGACCCGGAACGAGTGGCTCGGAGGCAGACCCGGAGTACGCCGAGAGGAAGGCCCGGCCGTGAACCGTGGGAGGCGGGTGCTTGCCCGTCCAACCGTCCTCTACATCGACGATGACCGATTCCTTCTCACCTTGTGCTGTGATGTCCTGGAAGGGCATGGCTACCGGACGCTCATCGCCACTGACGGCCCCTCGGGTATCGAGACGGCCAAACAGGGGCGGCCCGACGTAATCCTCCTGGATGTCCTCATGCCCGGAATGGATGGGCTGGAGGTCTGCCGGCACCTCCGCGCCGTGCCCGACCTGCGAGACACCCCGATCATCCTCCTCACGGCCCGACCGGAACTCAAGCTGGATGTTGAAGGTCTGGATGCCGGGGCGACCCTCACCCTGCGCAAGGGGTTCGGTTCCGTGGAGCTCCTCAGCACCATCGACCGGCTCCTCGGCCGCAATCCCGAGCCCCCGACGCGCTGAAGGAACCCAGGATCTGCGTTCAACCGCCTCGCCACGCTGGTGGAGCAAGGCGCCTGCAGCATCTACGCCCGGGCGCCCCTCTCCACTCGCGCGCACCTCTTGCTGCAGCCCGGACGGCACCCACTCCCGACTCGCCTGCGGCCACTCTTCACGGGCCGCGTGGTGAACTTCAACCGCCGGCACAGGCGCCCGGTCTCCCCCGCCCGTCCGCCCATCCAGGTATCCTGCCAGGAGCGGGGGACGGCCCCCGGGAGGGCGCCGTCGCCTGTTGGCCGGCTATCCTATCGGACCGCCTTGGAGCACAAGGTCCGCGAGGCGCATACCTGGCGCTTGCCACTGACGGTCTGACTCGTTCCCATGGTACTGGAAGATGAACAAGCGAGTCCCCCCCGGTCGATCTTCGGCCCTCTTCGATTGACAGCACCGGGCGATTCACTAGGATACAGTTCATCGCACGGTCAACTCTGGCACACCTTCCTGGAGGGAACTCGAAATGGCGGAGCTAAAAGTCTACCAGGAATACGGGGAAGAAATTGAGAGGCGATTGCGACTCAAAACCTTTCCCCTGGCATTGAGACTGCTGGAGAATGAGGAGGATATCCCCGAGGGAGCGAAGAGACCTCTGAGGGATTTTGGCCGCCATCTATCACTCTGTCAGGTTTTCCAGATGTCGCGTCGGGAAGGGAAAATCATGGCCATGCTGGCAGAAGACCACTGGTGTTTTGAGCCGGTCGTGGGCTACGGACTGGGTGAACCTCCAGAGCATTTTCTGGAAGGGCATAATCGCTATCCGAGAGATGTTGAGACCCTGGCAGCCGGTAAGAATTATGCCCTGGAATTTCCACGTCTCGAGGTGGGGAAGTATGTCGGGATTGCGTCTGCTCCGCTCAGGGCAACCAGTTTTGAACCCGATGTCGTTATGACGTATTGCGACTCCACTCAACTGTGCCTACTGTTGCTGGGCAGGGAGTACAAAGAAGGCTATAACCTGAAGTGTGCCCTCTCCGGCCATGCTGCTTGTGTATATGGGGTCATCCCGGCCTTACAGGGCGGCGAGTGCCAGGTGGCCGTACCATGCCGTGGAGATCGCTATCGGGCTATGGCCGGGGATGAGGAGATGATCTTCACGGTGCCAAGGGGGAAATTGGAAAGCGTGATGCTGGGTCTTCGGCGCATTGAGGCGACTGGCTCCAAGCTGCCCCAGGGATATTCTTTGCTCCCCGAGTATCCCTTGCAGGAGAGCTACAAGAATATTGCGAAAATGATGGGCTATATCAAATGAGACGGGATCTTGCGCGGGTCTCGATTGCTGAGGGAAGATCCGAGCGATCAAGGATTCAGGAGGCGCCAGCGTAACTGGTCCAGTCAAATTCGCGGTGGGGGATGGGCTTGCCGCGCCCAGCCCGTGGAGGAAATCCGCGACAAGCGGATTCCGTGGGGTGAAACCAGAAGACCAGGGAGGAGATGATATCAGCATGCGGAATCACAAGAAGCTGGAAGCGCTATTTGCGAAACATGGCTATACAGATTTCAAGTGGATGAAGCCCGAAGACATCGTCGTCTCCCAGTGGGTCCGCATGAAGTGTACGTTCGGCTGCAAGAATTACGGAAAGAACGCCTCTTGCCCGCCAAGTGTTCCTTCGGTCGCGGAGTGCCGGCGGTTCTTTGACGAGTATAGCGCGGCAGCGATTTTCCACTTTGAAAAGAAGGTGGACAAGCCGGAAGACCGCCATGCCTGGTCCAGGGGGGTGAATCAGAAACTCCTGAAGCTCGAGAGGTCCGTCTTCCTGGCTGGATATGAGAAGGCATTCCTTCTGGCCATGGACAGTTGCTGCCTCTGCGCCAATTGTCCAGGCGTGCGGGAAGCGTGCAAGCATCCCCAAGCGGCGCGACCGTCTCCAGAGTCAATGGCAGTGGATGTCTTTGCGACGGTCAGACCCTACGACTATCCGATAGAGGTTCTCTCGAGCTATTCACAGGCGATGAACCGCTATGCATTCCTATTGATCGAATAGCGAGAATGGGCCGGCGGCAGAGGGCAAGAGCAAGGGTGGTCTCTCTCCTGCGGGCCTCCGATTCAGAGGCACGACGGCCCTCTGGGGTCATCGTTCCCAAAGGGCCCTACCCCAGAGGGGTGCGCACGAAAATAGGGGTCGGCTTGTGCTGTGAGTCGCGTAGGTACTGGGGGGCGTCGCCCTTATCACGATCGCGGCGGGCTCAACGCAGCGTGACCTCGAACGACATTTCCTTTGCACCAAGAAGCCAGAATCCGCGCTTGACCCCCACCCTGACCCGGTCGCCGGGCTGCTTGTTCCACAGCACCAGCTTCACGTTCGACAGATCCTTCACCGATTCTCCGTTCAGGGAGACGATCCGGTCGCCCGCCTCGAGTCCTGCTGCCTGAGCGGCACTGCTCTCGGCGAAAGATGCGATGCGGAGGCCTTCGCTGCTGGGTTCCAGCCTGACGCCGAGCGTGCCGGCCGGGGGCAGGTGAACCTCTTTGGCCAGCAGAACAAAATCTGCCACGTTGGGCTCGAAGGATTCGCCCAGCCCGTTGATCAGGATCGCCCGGCTGACGTCTATGCGCCGCGTGAGGCGATCGGGAATGCCGAAGCCGTACTGCACATGGCCGATGCCCGCGAGCACCACCAGCGCGCGCGTGGGGTGCTCCTCGAGGTAGCCCGCGGCGCGGGCGGCCATGCCTTCGTCCCAGAGGAGTTGCGCATCCAGGAAGTATTCGAAGTCTGCGCCTGGGTGGTGAGGGTGATCCTTGAACACCGACTGGAGGTATTCGCGATAGGCGGGATTCGAACGATCCAGGTGCTGGGGGATCGCGGCGCGTTCCTGCTCCGTCAGGCCGGCAAACCCGGACTGGCCGACCTTCTGGACGATTTCTGAGGGCACATTGAGCGCGACGAGCGGGAGCTTGTTTTCTCGAGCGTACTTCAAGATGGGCTCGTACAGGCGAAAGTCGTATCCCCAGCGCGTGAAATATTGGGTCTTCGCCAGCAGGTCCGTCTCGGTGAGCGTACCGGCAACATACTCATCCAGAGACTGCTGGAAAGGTTGCTGGAAGTACTCCATGCCGATGGCGAGATCGGGCCGTCGCTCGTGCAAGCCCCGGATGATCGCCAGTTGGTTGAGGTGGTCCGAATAGTTGGTGTGTCGCTCACCGACAAAGACCACGCGGCTTTCGGCCAATTGTGGGAGGATTGCCGTGAGATCGGGCAGGCTGTGGAGATCGACCGCCTTCGTCGAGGCCGCTACATTGGAAGGCGGCGGTACGGGGGCCCTCGCCACCGCAGGTCGTGCTGCATTGGCTGCGGATTGAGGTGAAAGCGGGGGCGGGGTGGATTGACAGGCCGTAGCAAAGGCAAGCGGGAGGAATAAGCTGGAGCGCTTGAGGCGGGAAAGCAGTTTCTCATCCATGCCACCATGTTAAATGATCCGGGTTGAATAAGCTATGAGAATGGCGGAACGCGCGATGAGCTCTTTGAAGGCCGGGTGCGCGAGCTAATCCCCAATAGGGGAGGAGGGGGCTCAACTCCCAGGGACGATTCAGAGGCGCGCGCGGAATGGAGCGTGAGGCCCGTCGCCTGTCCCGCATCGGGATTCAAGTTGACACCCGCTGAGGTGAGCGATACGCTCCCGCCCGAGTCTCCCGGCATCGCTCCACCTTCCGGGGATGCTCGTCTTGCCGCCTCCCTCCCGAGCGGAACTGGCCGCGGTGGCCTTCACCTGACCTACTGGTCATCCGGGATTCCGCTTTTCGTGGCGCGGCAAGAGGCAAGAGGGCCGCCGCCCTATCGGGAATTGGTCATTGGATCCTCAGGAGGGACGCACGTGCTGGATTGGAGGATTCGCCGGGCGAGGATTCTGGATGGCACCGGAACGCCCTGGTTCCGAGGCGACGTGGGGATCCGGAGCGGACGCATCGTGGCCGTCGGCGACTTGCGGGGAGCTGCGGCGACGCGCGAGGTGGACGCCGGCGACCGGTGTCTGGCGCCCGGCTTCATCGATGCCCACACGCACTCTGATTTCTCGCTCCCCACCTTCCCTCGGGGCGAGAGCCGGATCTCCCAGGGGGTCACGACGGAGGTGGGCGGGAACTGCGGCTTCTCCCCCTTCCCGGTGGACACAGATCGGCTCGACCTGCTGCGGGACTCCTCCTCCTTCATCGCCGCGAACCTCTCCTGGGAGTGGAGGTCGGCCGCGGATTTCTTCCGGCACTTGGAGAGCAAGCCGCTGAGCCTGAACTTCGTCCCCCTCGTGGCGCACGGGGCGGTGCGAGTGGCGGTGATGGGCTTCGACCGCCGGCCTCCCGCCGCCGAGGAGATGGAGCGCATGAAGGCGCTGGTCGCCGAGGCCATGGAGGCGGGCGCGGCCGGGATCTCCTCGGGCCTGGCCTACGCCCCCGGGATTTTCTCTGCCACGGAGGAGCTGGTGGAGTTGTGCCGGGTGGTCGCCCGCTATGGCGGCATCTACACGACCCACATGCGCAACCAGGACGCGGGACTCCTGGAATCGGTGGAGGAATCTCTCCGGGTGGGCCGGGAGGCCGGCGTCCCCGTGCAAATCTCCCACCACAAGGCCATGGGCGAGGCCTACTGGGGGCGGGTGCGGGACAGTCTCGCCCGGGTGGACGAGGCCAGGCAGAACGGCCAGGATGTGACCCTCGACGTGTACCCCTACACGGCGATCAGCACCACCTTCACCCGGTTCCTGCCCGAGTGGACCCTGGAAGGCGGCGTCGGCGCCCTCCTGGATCGGCTGCGCACCCCGAATCTCAGGGCGCAGATCGTCCAGGAGGCGAGCGCGGATCAGTCGGTCAAGTGGGGAAACGTGCTGGTGGCTGCCGTTCGGAAGCCGGAGCACAGGCGCTTCGAGGGGATGAGTCTCGCGGAGTTGGGGGAGGCTCGCGGCGCGACACCGCTGGAAGCGGGGCTGGATCTGGTTCTGACCGACGGCGCACCCTTCCCCATCGTCCGCTTCATCCTGGCCGAGGATGACGTGGAGTACGTGATGCGCCATCCCGCCGTCATGATCGGGAGCGATGGATACTCCATGTCGCCCGCGCTGGGCTCGAAGCCGCATCCCCGAAGCTACGGGACCTTCACCCGGGTCCTGGGGCAATACGTGCGGGAGAAGAAGGTGCTGTCGCTGGAGGAGGCCGTGCGGAAGATGACCTCCTTCCCGGCCGCGCGCTTCGGCCTCTGGGACCGGGGCCTCATCCGGCCCGGTCAGGTGGCGGACCTGGTCCTCTTCAATCCCAGCAGCATTCGGGATGCCGCCACCTTCTCCGATCCGCACCAGTACTCCGTGGGAATCGAGTGGGTGATGGTTGGCGGGCACATGGTGTGGCAGGAGGGAAAGGATACCGGGGCGGTGGCCGGGCAGGTGTTGAGGGCACGGCGCGCCGCAGCCTGACGACGGCACCAGGCACACAGCAGACTTGGCGCCTTCGTTGCTCCAGCGGCCGCGCGGCGGCTCACGCGACCCCCGGCCCAAGGGTGTATTCTGATCAGCTTTTCGGATCGCATGATTTCTCCGGATCGATGAACCGCATAACCCCCAAAGAGGAGTGGTCGCCATGCCCATTCGCGTAATACATTTCGGACTCGGACCCATTGGAGCGGGCGTCTTGCGTCAGGTCGCGACGCGGAAGGGATTCAAGGTGGTCGGGGGAATTGACATCGACCCGGCCAAGGTGGGGAATGACCTGGGTGAAATCGCGGGGATTGATCGGAAACTTGGCGTCACGGTCACGGATGATGCCGTGGCCGAAATCAAGAAAGCCAAACCGGATGTCGTGGTGCTGTGCACCCGGAGCTCGCTCCAAGCCGTCCTGCCCCAGATCGAGACGGTGTTGAAGCTTCGCGTCCCCATCGTGTTGACAACGGAGGAATTGGCCTACCCATACTATTCGAACCGGAAGCTGGCGAAGAGGATTGACGAGCTGGCCAAGAAAGCCAAGGTGGCGGTCGTTGGCACCGGCGTCAATCCGGGATTTGTCATGGATGCGCTGCCGGTCATGCTGACCGGTGTGTGTGAGCGGGTGGACGCCATCCGGGTCGACAGGGTTCAGGATGCGTCCTCTCGCCGGCTTCCTTTCCAGAAAAAGATCGGGTCCGGCCTCACGGTCGAGCAGTTTCAAGAACAGGTGAAGGCCGGCACCGTCCGCCACGTCGGCCTGACGGAGTCAATCGCCATGATTGCCGACGCCATGGGTTGGAAGATGGACAAGATCACCGATACAATCCAGCCCAAGATGGCAGATCAGGAGGTGTCCAGCCAGTTCCTGGTCGTTCAACCGGGCTTCGTCTGCGGCATCATTCAGGACGGCATCGGGCACAGCAAGGAGGGGAAGGCGTTAATCACCCTGCATATGGAGGCCTACTTGGGGGCGCCAGAATCCTATGATGCGGTGACGATCGAGGGGCACCCGAACGTCTCCTCGCGAGTCCAGGGCGGCTTTCACGGGGATGTCGCGACCGCGTCCATCGTCGCCAACACCATTCCCAAGATCCTGACGGCGCCGCCCGGCTTGCGCACGATGCGCGACATGGTCCTGCCGTCATACTTCGGCGGGAAATAATCCATCTGCTCCGTGGGGGCGACCCGGCGGGTCGTCCCCTGCTCTTCCTCCAGGAAAGAGCACTTCGATTCGCGCCGTTAGCGGCATTGTCGCTTCGCACTCGCGTGCTCCTACGATGCCCGGCCACGGGCCCGGTTCATTCTTAGGGGTCAGGAGTTGACGCGACTCGAGGGGAGAGGTAAGGTTGGGGTGCGATTGGTCAATACGGCTGAGAGCCTGTCGCCGAGGCCGCTGGTGTGCCTGAGGATACCCGGCAGAGGCGGAGGCGACAAAACTGCATCCCGCCTCAGGTGCCTCTGCCATAGACGGGTCGGCCAAGGCTGGGGAGGGAGAGTGGCACATGGGTATCGGATCCCGCCTGGCTGCCGGCGCAATCGTCCTCGTGCTTTGGTCGGCGCCCTGGAGGGTCTGCGGGGCGGAAGCGGAACCCCCTGAATCGTGCCGGAACCTGGCTGCCCGCTTCGCGTCCGCACCGGAGGGGATGGATCTCAAGGCGTTGGCGACGCTGGGGAGCTGCCTCGCGACCGAGATCGCGGCACGTGTTGGCGCCACCGGACCTTCCGCGGCCTCCCCGGGGGAGGCCCCAACCCCTTCGGCCCCTCAGGAGAACGCGACGCCTCCGCCACCCCTTCAGGAGGGAACGTCGCAGCCACAGACCCGTCGGTATGGAGACTGGCCAGCGCCCCCGGCATGGACGGAGCGTTGGCCGTCTCCCAATCCTTGGTGACCGCCACCTCCCGTACGAGGCAATCAAATTAGCGGCGCAAGGCACGAAGCCCTCTTCGCTCAGAGAGCATGCCCTTGTCAATCCGCCTCACCGGTCGGACAAGGTCCGCGATGAGGTTCTGGTCCCCCAAAGGGATCCACGCAGGCGGCTGGCCCGACTCCGCGACACGGGCGTGGTCCTGTACTATAATGGAGCGGACGACCGAGAAAGGAGAGCGGACGTAGCCGCTGCAGACGGGTCGCACACGAGAAAGGAGCCAACAGTGAGGAACGCTACGAGACATCGGATGGTCAGGGTCAGCGCCAGCGCGGCCGCGGTCGCGCTGGTCTTCGCCATGGGGACCATGGCCGCGCGCCCCGCGGCGGCCGATGACGCCCAGGACGCGCGCCAGCTCGTCGAGAAGGCGCGCCTCACCTTCGAGAGCTTCATCGCGGACCCGAGTCTGGGTGAGAACCTGCGGATACTCGTCCAGAAAGCCAGGGCGGTCCTCATCTACCCGCAGGTCCTCCGGGGGGCCTTCATCTTCGGCGTGTCGGGCGGGAGCGGGGTGCTGCTGGTGCAGGACGCGACGAGCCGCAAGTGGGGCGGCCCGGCCTTCTACACCATCGGGGAAGCGAGCTTCGGCCTCCAGGCCGGGGCCGACGCCTCCGAGGTGGTGCTCGTCGCCTTGACCGACCGGGGGGTCAGCGCCCTCCTCTCGACGAGCACCAAGCTCGGCGCCAACGCCAGCATCGCGCTCGGGCCGGTGGGGGCGGGCATGACGGGGGCGACGGCCAACATCAGTGCGGATATTGTCAGCTACTCGCGCAACAAAGGCCTGTACGCCGGGCTCTCGCTGGAGGGGGCGATCGTGGCGGTGCGCGAGTCCCTCAACACGGCCTACTACGGAAAGCCGGTCACCCCCACGCAGATCCTTATCCAGCGGGAGGCCTCGAACCCGCAGGCGGCTGGGCTGATCGAGGCGGTGGCCAAGGTGGCGGGGGGAAGCTGACCGGTCCCAACCAGCGATGAGGGGCCTCGGGCTGTGTGAGCGGAGGGTGTGTCGCATTGCGTCCTGCGCGGGTGTGCCAGACATGTTCCCGCGAAGGAAACAGAGGAGACTATTCCGACGATGCCGGATCTGAAGCGGATCGAGAGCGAGCGAGATGTGGACGAGGTGTTTCGGGCAGACCAAGTCATCGTATACAAGCACAGCCCGACGTGCGGGGTTTGCGCCGCGGCGCTGCAGGAGATGGAGAAGTTCATGGGGGACCATCCCCACGCATCCGTGCATCTCGTGGACGTCCTCGCGCATCGGGATCTCTCACGGCGCATCGCGGCAAAGACCGGCATCCCGCACGAGTCTCCGCAGGTCATCCTGCTCCGGCGGGGCACCCCGACCTGGAACGCCTCGCACTACGCGATCACCGCCGAGGCGGTGGCCAGTTGCGTCGCGGCGACTGAATCTTGACCCGGGCCAATATGAGCCGCCACGACGCGGAGGCTAGCGCGGGAAGCCCATTCTTGCCTGTTTCCCTCACCGGCCTTTCGTTCCATCAAATTCCCTCGAAAGCGAGCGGCAGCCCCATCCCTCCCGCACCGGTCCCGCGAACGCACTCCCGACTTTGCGGGCTGGCGGCGGCATGTTACATTCACGTGCGGCGAGCGGCGTGCGGCCGCCGATTGGATCGAGCAGGCACTGCGCCTGCCGGCCGCTCAGGAGGACATTTCGGCCACAGGGGAGGAGAACGATGGAGAAACGGAACCTCGGCAGCCAGGGCCTGGCCGTCTCGGCCGCGGGACTGGGCTGCATGGGGATGTCGGACTTCTACGGGCCCACCAGCGAAGCGGAAGCCATCGGCACGATTCACCGGGCGCTGGACCTCGGGGTGACCTTCCTGGACACGGCGGATGTGTACGGACCCTTCACCAACGAGGTCTTGGTGGGCAAGGCGATCGAGGGGCGGCGAGACCAGGTGGTGCTCGCCACCAAATTCGGGAACATCCGGGGCGCGGATGGCAGCTTTCTCCGCGTGGACGGGCGGCCCGAGTACGTGCGGGCGGCCTGCGAGGCCTCGCTGGAGCGGCTTCGCGTGGACGTCATTGATCTGTACTACCAGCATCGGGTGGACTTGCGTGTGCCCATCGAGGAAACGGTCGGGGCCATGGCTGAGCTGGTCCGGCAGGGGAAGGTGCGCTATCTGGGCCTCTCGGAGGCCGCACCAGCCACCATCCGCCGCGCCCACGCCGTCCACCCCATCAGCGCCCTGCAGACCGAATACTCCCTCTGGAGCCGCGACGCGGAGGACGAGATCCTGCCCACGATCCGTCGACTCGGGATCGGCTTCGTGGCCTACAGCCCGCTGGGCCGGGGATTCCTCACCGGCCGGTTCCGGCGTCCCGAGGATATCCCCGAAGGTGATTGGCGGCGCCACCACCCACGCTTCCAGGGAGAGAACTTCCAGAGGAACCTGGCCTTGGTGGAGCGGATCCGGGAGATGGCGACGGCCAGAGGTGTCACGCCCGCGCAGCTCGCCCTGGCCTGGGTCCTGGCCCAGGGCGATGACATCGTGCCGATCCCCGGCACCAAGCGGCGCGAATACCTCGAGCAGAACGTCGCGGCCCTGGCGGTGCGCCTGGCGCCGGAGGATCTCGCGCGGCTCAACGAGATCGCGCCGAAGGGCGTGGCCGCCGGCCCTCGCTATGCCGACATGAGCAGCGTGAACCGGTAGTCCAGTTCCCTGTCGGGATTCCCCTGCTGTCCCGGTATTTCACCTATGCGGAGGCACCTATGCAGATCACGGATGTCCGCAGCGTGCTGGTTCGCATTCCCTTGCAGCGGCCGATCCGCATCGCGACGCGGGAGGTCCACGGGCGAGAGTACGTCCTGGTTTTCGTCAAGGCGCAGGACGGGACCGAAGGGCTCGGTTACACGTACGCGGGGACGCTGGGCGGGGGCATGGTGCGGGCGGCGGTGGACGACATCCTGAGGCCGCTCCTCGTGGGCGGAGAGGCCGAGCTGATCGAGCGCCACTGGGCCACGATGTTTCAGGACGGGCTTCTGGTCGGGCGGCGGGGGGCGCTGCTCCGGGCGATCTCGGCCGTGGACATTGCGCTCTGGGACCTCGCCGGCAAGCGGGCCAACCTCCCCCTCTACTCCCTGCTCGGCGGATACCGGGCCGAGGTGCCGGCCTACGCCTCGGGAGGGTACTACATGGAGGGGAAGGGGCTGGATGGCCTGTCGCGGGAGATGGAACGATACCTGCGGGCCGGTTTCACCTCCGTGAAGATCAAGGTCGGGGGCTTGGCCGTCGCGGAGGACGCCGCACGGGTCAAGGCCGCGCGCGAGGCGCTGGGCCCCGGCGTTCGCCTCGCCCTGGACGCCAACAACGCCTACAAGAGCGTGGACGAGGCCATCCGCGCGGCGCGCGCCTTCGAGCCCTATGACATCTGGTGGTTCGAGGAGCCGCTGGCGCCGGACAACATCCCCGGGCAGGCCGAGGTGGCCGCGGCGGTGAGCATGCCCGTCGCCACGGGGGAGATCCACGCCACCCGCTGGGACTTTCGCGACATCATCACCTGCCGGGCCGCGCGGATCCTCCAGGCGGATGCGGGCGTCCTGGGCGGCGTCAGCGAGTGGATGAAGGTGGCCCATACGGCCGCGAGCTTCGATCTTCCCGTGGCGCCTCACTGGCACGCCAACCTGCATGTCCACCTGCTCGGGGCCATTCCCAACGGGCTCACGATCGAGTACTTCTTCCTGGAGGAGGACATCTACAATTTCGAGCGCATCGTGCGGGAGCCGCTGGCGCCCTCCCGCGGCTGCATCCGGATCCCTGAGCGCCCCGGCCTCGGCCTTCTGCTGGATGAGGCCGCCGTCGAGCGATTCGCGGTGCCGTAGATCGACGCCCCTTGAACCCTGCGGCATGATGAAGGAGGCCTGCGATGCCCATCGAGAGCCCGTATATCTTCTCTGCCTCCATGGATGTAGCGCCTGAGAAGGAGGCCCTGTTCAACGAGGTGTACGATACGGAGCACGTTCCCATGCTGCTGGCTGTCCCGGGTGTGATCTCCATCGCCCGCTTCAAGACCCAGGAGTTCTCTCTGATCGTGGGGGGCCAGCGGCGGACGGTCGTAGTGGAGGGCGAGCCGACGTACACGGCGCTCTACGGGATCGCCAATCCCGAGGTGCTCACATGCGAGGGCTGGGCCCAGGCCGTCGATCGAGGACGGTGGTCGGGTGAGGTCCGGCCGTACACCAGGAACCGCCGGCACAGGCTGTATCGCCGCCTCCCGTAAGGAGCAGGCGGTAGGGAATCGGACCCAGGCGGAGTCGGACCAGGATCGCGGAGATCCAACCTATGTTCCAGACCGCTCCAGGTAGAAGCGGGCCAGGTCGGTGGAGACGGGCGTCCCGCCGAGCTGACGGAGGAGCGTCGTGACCTGTCCCCGGTGGTAGGTCCCGTGGTTCACGACGTGCTGCAGGCTCTGGACGAGACGCAAGCTGTGGGATTTTCCCGCGGTGTCCCGGTAGCTGAAGGGCGCCTGCAGTCGGTCGTCGCTCAGGGTCTCCAGGAAGCCGCGGCGCTCCCGCTCCACCGCGGCGAAGCGGTCCCGCAAGCTCTGCACCGTGGGGAAGTCAGAAGCCTGCAGGAGAGCGGAAGCGGGTTCCCCCCGCCAGCGGCGCATCCAGATCCACTCGGCACCCAGGATGTGGGCCAGGGTGTCCCGGACCGACGGGAAGCTGTTCTTCAGGTCTCGGAGGAATTGCTCCGCCGACAGCCCGGCCGCCGCATCCAGGACCCGTGCGTTGGCCCAGGCGTTGTAGTCGTATAGGGTCAGGATGTCCTCCTGGTTCACGGCCTGCTCCTCCTTCCTCAGGGTGCGGAGGCTTACTTCGCCTCCTTGACTTCCTTGTCCTCCACCTTTCCGGCAATGTAGCTCCTCCCGACTTCTACCCGGACCTTGTCGGCGATCTCGAGTTTGACGCTGTGCTGGCCGCCGTCCACGATGGTCCCGAAGATCCCTCCGGAGGTCACGATCCGGTCGCCCACCTTCAGGGTCTTGAGCATGTCCTGATGCTTTCGCTGCTTCTTCTGCTGCGGGCGGATGAGCAGGAAGTAGAACACCGCGAACATCAGCAGGAGGGGGACGAGCATGGTGAACCCCCCGCCGGCTCCCCCCGCTCCCGGCAAGGTCTGGGCGTAGGCGATACCAGTCAACAAGCTAGTCATCATGGCTGTGGATCTCCTGTTGGTCGTTGACGGTTGGGGGCTCGGATCGCATGGCGGCCAGGCGCTCCACCTGCCAGGCAGCGAAGGTGCCGGCCCCGATGGCTTCCCGGGCCTGTCGCATAAGTTCTTCATAATAGTGCAGATTGTGGATGGTATTCAAGCGAAGACCGAGAATCTCATGGGCGACGTACAGGTGGCGCAGGTATGCCCGGGAAAAGCGGCGGCAGGTGTAGCAGGAGCAGGCGGGATCCACAGGCCCGTCGTCCCGCGCAAAGGCGGCGCCCTTGATGTTCAGGCGGCCCACAGAGGTGAAGAGGGTTCCGTTCCGTGCGTTTCGGGTGGGGAGGACGCAGTCGAACATGTCCACGCCGCGCGCGATGCACTCCAGGAGGTCCTCGGGCGTGCCCACGCCCATGAGGTAGCGAGGCGCCTCGGCCGGAAGGAGGGGCGTGGTCTGCTCCACGGCCGCATACATGTGCGCCGGGCCTTCCCCGATGCCCAGGCCTCCGATGGCATACCCCGAGAAGCCGATCCGCCGTGTGGCCTCCGCGGAACGCGCGCGCAGGTCGGGATGAATCCCCCCCTGCAGGATGCCGAAGAGGGCCGGCTCGTCCTTCGGATGGCTGGCGCGACAGCGCGCCGCCCACCGCAGGGTGCGCTCCATGGAGGCGCGGTGGTACTCGTACTCGGCAGCGTGGGGCGGGCACTCGTCCAGGGCCATGAGGATGTCCGCGCCGAGGGCGAGTTGGATTTCGACGGCCTTTTCCGG
The DNA here is from genome assembly GCA_963714585.1 of uncultured Methylomirabilota bacterium. Lineage (GTDB taxonomy): Bacteria > Methylomirabilota > Methylomirabilia > Methylomirabilales > 2-02-FULL-66-22 > 2-02-FULL-66-22. The sequence goes on along the minus strand of CAVQPC010000051.1, from coordinate 112,415 downwards.
ACTCAGGACGTGCCGGGAACCGTCGAGGTGGGACTGGAAGCTGACCCCGTCCTCGCTGATGGTCCGGAGGGGGGCCAGACTCAGGACCTGGTAGCCGCCGCTGTCGGTCAGGATGGCCCGATCCCAGCCCATGAACCGGTGCAGGCCGCCCAGCGACCGGATGATCTCGTGCCCGGGACGCAGGTACAGGTGATAGGTGTTGCAGAGGATCAGCGCGATCCCCTCCGCCTCCAGGTCGCGGGGATCGAGCGTCTTCACGGTGGCCTGCGTCCCGCACGGCATGAAGACGGGCGTCTCCAGCATGCCGCGGGCCGTGCTGAGCCGCCCGCGCCGGGCGCCGCTGGCTGGGTCGGTGGTCAACAGTTCAAACCGCATGGGCGAAGAGCCCTCAGAGGATCAGCATGGCATCGCCATAGCTGTAGAATCGGTAGCGCAGGGCGGCGGCCTCGGCATAAGCCTTCCGGATGAGATCCAGCCCCGCAAAGGCGGCCACCAGCATGAGGAGCGTGGACCGGGGTAGGTGGAAGTTGGTGACCAAGGCCTCCACGGCCCGGAACTGATAACCGGGAGTGATGAAGAGGTCCGCCAATCCCGAGCCCGCGGGGATCGTCTCGTCCAGGCGGGCCACGTGCTCCAGCGTGCGCACCGACGTCGTGCCCACGGCGATGACCCTCCGGCCTGCAGCCCTGGCCGCCCGGAGCGCGTGGGCCGTTTCCTCGGGGATGCTGAACGGCTCCGGCTCCATCCGGTGCCGGGCGATCTCCTCTGCCTTCACCGGCTGGAACGTCCCCGGCCCGACGTGCAGGGTTACGGGACGCACCAACACCCCCTGCTCCCGGAGCCGATCGAGGAGCTGGGGGGTGAAGTGGAGCCCGGCGGTCGGCGCGGCCACCGCGCCCTCCTCCCGCGCATAGACGGTCTGGTACCGTTCAGAGTCGAGAGTCGAGAGTCGAGAGTCGAGGACCGCATCGCCCGTCTCGACTCTCCGCTTGATATACGGCGGCAGCGGCATCACCCCGTAGGAGCGCAGAATGGCCCGGAGGTCCACAGCCGGGGGCAGGGCGAGGACGCGGTGGCCGTGCGTTCCAGGCGCCGCGACGGTCACCTCCAAGTGCCCACAGGCCAGGATCAACCGCCGTCCCACCCGGGCATGCTTCGCGGGCTTGACCAGCGCCTCCCAGCGGCCATCTCCGGCCGGGCGGACCAAGAGGACCTCGACGTGCTTCCCGTCCTCGAAGACCCCATAGAGCCTGGCGGGGATCACCTTGGTGTCGTTGATGATGAGCAGCTCCCCCGCACGCAGGTACGCGGGGAGGTCCGCGAAGTGGCGGTGCGCGATCTCCCCGGTTCGCCGCGTCAGAACCAGCAGGCGCGAGGCGTCCCGATCCGCCGCCGGCTCCTGCGCGATTAGCTCCGGCGGAAGGTCATAGTCAAAATCGCTCAGTCGCAACCTTGACGATCCCGCCACTGGCCGTCACCCCGGCGGAAGCCGGGGTCCAGTGTCCTGGGAGGCTCCTGGATTCCGGCTTGCGCCGGAATGACGGACGAGGCACTCATTCGCAAAAGGTTCTGCTCTTCAAGCAGAGCTATCGGGCGATGTCGCGTGGCAGCATCGTCTGGTCTAGGGCGCTGAGATCTGCCAGCGGATAATAGAACTTCAGGATGTCCCGATACTGGTAGGCCTGGTCCGCCATCTCCTTGGCGCCCCACTGGCTCAGCCCGACGCCGTGGCCCGAGCCGCGTCCGAGAAACGTAAAGCCGCTCGCATCGTTCCGGACCTCGAAGTCCGTGCTCCGGATCACCTCGGTGCCCAGAGCCTCGCGAAAGCGCCGGCCCTCCAGGATCAGCGTCCCCAGGGAATGGTACACCGCCAGGCGGAGGATGCGACCGGTCCGGCTGCGGAGCAGATCCTCGATCCGGAAGGGCAATCCCACCGCGTAGCCGGCCCGGACCAGCCCTCGCTGGATTTGCTGCGGCGCCAGCCGTTCGATCCAGAGGGCGTACGGGCAGTTGCGGCTGAAGGCGTCGCTCACCCCGACGACGGTATCGAAATTGGCGCCGAAGACATCCAGGGCATCCTCGGTGGCTCCGCCTGAGCACGAGTGATAGAAAGCCGGGAAGGGCTGCCCGGCGAAGGTCAGGATCTGGCCGCGGGTTGCCTGGACCGCCCAGGTCGTCCGGGCGTCCTCGCCGGCCGCGCCTCCATACACCTGGGAGGCGGTGGTGGCCCGCAGGTGGAAGAGGCCGGCGGGGTTCTGCAGCATCTGGTAGACGGCGTAGGTCCGGGCGGCAACGGCGACCGCCTTCGCCGCCTCTGCCGGCCAGCCTGGGGGAATCTCGTCCTTGAGGACGCCCTGGAGGTACTCCTCCAGTTCCACGACGTTCACCGCCACGAGCGCCCCGTTCAGACGCTGCACCTCCAGGCGGCCCCGGAAGGGCTGCCCGTTCAGATTGACCGTCGGCAGCCGCCCGGGCCACACGAGCAGGAGGGGTGCCGAGACGCCGACCTCCTGCACCGTGACCACGCCCCCGCGAGCCACGAGATGCAAGGCATCTCCCATGGCGCGCTGGGCCAGGATGCGGCGGCCCGTGGGATCGGTGACGGTGAGCCCCCCCCGGCTACTGACCGTGAGGCTGGCGCGGCCCTCCGCCAGGAGCACGCGGACCGTCTGGGCCTCGGCACGGAGGACGCCCGCCAGGACGCTCACACAGGCCGCCAGCCCCACCAGGACAAACACCTGCCTGGGCCAGGACACTGAGGGTCCGCTCATCGGCGGCTGAAGAGGGAGAAGAGCAGGGTGAGCAGGATGCTGATCAGGATGCTGGTCGTGAGCGGGAAATAGAAGCTCCATCGCTCGCCGCGAAAATAGAAGTCCCCAGGCAGACGCCCGATGAAGGGGATCTTCCCGGCCAAGAGGAGCAATCCGCCCAGCAGGGCCAGGATCACCCCGAACAGGATCAGCATCTTCGCCAGCGAGTCGAAGCCGGGAATCATCCGTCAAGCCCTTCACGAGTCGCCGTCAGCTCTGGAGCTGCAAGCTGGGTAGGTCTATCATACCTCGCTAGCCTGGTTGAAGAGCCAAACTTGTTGCCAATGAGTCACGTCCTGGCGTCGGACATCGGAGCCCTCGTCCGTCATTCCGGCGAAAGCCGGAATCCAGGCCCAGCCCCGACACTGGACCCCGGCTTTCGCCGGGGTGACGAATGGCCATGTCAGGGCTGGTCGCCTGATTCGTCGGTCTGGGGCGGAGCCTCGTTAGCGGCCGCCGTTCGACCACAACTCGCCCTGCGGGGTGGGCGGGGGCGGCAACTGGAGATGCGCATAGGCCAGACGGGTGGCCGTTCGCCCCCGCGGCGTGCGGGCCAGGAAGCCGAGCTGGATCAGGAAGGGTTCGTATACGTCCTCGATGGTATCCGCCTCTTCCCCCACGGCCACCGCCAACGTCTCGATCCCGACCGGGCCGCCGGAGAACTTCTCGATGATGGTGTGCAGGATCCGGCGGTCCATTTCGTCGAACCCCCGCTCGTCCACTTCCAGTCGGGTCAGCGCGTCGCGGGCGGCCTTCCCGTCGATCGTCCCGTTGCCGAGGACCTGGGCGAAATCTCGGACCCGGCGGAGCAGCCGGTTGGCGACCCGCGGGGTGCCACGGGAGCGCCTGGCCAGCTCCATCGCCCCCTCGGGCGTGATGGAGACGTTCAGGATCGCCGCGGAGCGCGTCACGATCTTCAGCAGGTCGGCCTCGCAGTAAAAGTCCAGCCGCTGCACCACGCCGAACCGATCCCGCAGCGGCGAGGTGAGAAGGCCCGCCCGGGTCGTGGCGCCGATGAGGGTGAAGTGGGGCAGCGTGAGCTTGTACGTCTGGGCGCTGGGCCCCTGGCCAATGATCAGGTCCAGCTTGTAATCCTCCATGGCGGGGTAGAGCGTCTCCTCCACGGTTGGGTTGAGCCGGTGGATCTCGTCCACGAACAGGACGTCTCGCTCCCGCAGGTTGGAGAGGATGGGCGCCAGATCCTTGGGCCGCTCCAAGACGGTTCCGGAGGTGGGCCGGATGTTCACGCCCAGCTCGGACGCGATGATGGTGGCGAGCGTCGTCTTGCCCAGGCCCGGCGGACCGTAGAAGAGCACGTGGTCCAGGGCCTCGTTTCGCGCCCGCGCCCCCTGGATGAAGACCCGCAGGTTCTCCTTCACCTTCTCCTGGCCCACGTACTCGTCCCATCGGGTCGGGCGGAGGGTCTGCTCGACCTGCTGATCTTCTTCCAGGCGCTGTCGGCTGGTGATGCGGTCGCTCATGCTGATGATGAAACGCGTTCGACCGTTCGACCGTTCGGCAGTCCGGGAACCCTCGAACTCCCGAACCCTCGAACTCCCGAACGCCCTTGGTTCATTGACTCAAGCCGCGGAGGGCGGTCCGGATCAACGTCTCGAACTCGGCGCCCGCGCCCAGGGCCTTGCGGGCCTCCTCGGCGGCTTTCTGCGCTTCCTTCCGATTGCACCCGAGGTTCACCAGGGCGGAGACGACGTCCTCCACGACCCGATCTTGGGCCGGGGCCGGCTCGGCGGGTGCCGGCGTCCCGGACAGCCGCAGACTTCCCACCTTCTCGCGTAATTCTAGCACGAGCCGCTCCGCCAGCTTCTTGCCGACGCCCGGGACGGCTCGGAGACGGCTCACATTGCCATCGGAGAGGGCCGGGACCAGCTCCTCCACCGAGATCCCCGACAGGATGTTCGTGGCCAAGCGCGGTCCGATGCCCGACACGCCCTGCAGCAGCTCGAAGAGGCTGCGCTCGTCCCGGCTGTGGAACCCGAAGAGCTGGAGGGCGTCCTCGCGCACGTGGGTGTACGCGTGGAGGGTCACCTCGCCCATGACCTCGGGCAGTTGGTAGTAGGTGGACAGAGGGATGAAGAGCAGATAGCCCACCCCGTTCACATCCACAACCACGCGGTGGGGCTCCTTGGCGGCGAGTTTCCCGCGAATCTGGGCAATCATCTCAGCGCACCCTGAGCCGATCCCGCAGCCGCGCGGCGTGGTGGTGACAGATGGCCACCGCCAAGGCATCCGCGGCGTCGGTGGGCTGGGGGGCGTCCGCCAGGCCGAGGAGCAGCCGGACCATCTCCTGCACCTGGCCCTTCTCGGCCCGCCCGTAACTCGTCACGGCCTGCTTGACCTCCAGGGCCGAGTACTCATGGATCTGCACCGCCTCCTCGACCAGCGCCAGGAGGACCACCCCCCGTGCCTGGCCGAGGCGGAGGGCCGACCGCACATTCTGGGCGAAGAACACCGCCTCGACGGCGGCGCAGTCCGGCTTCGCGCGCGCCACAATCGTCCGGAGCTCACGGTGAATATGGAGGAGGCGCTGGGGAAAAGGGAGGCTCGCCCGGGTGGTGATCGCCCCGAAGGCCACGGCGCGCAGCAGACCGCCCTGCTCTTCCACGACGCCGTACCCCGTCGCCGCGGTCCCCGGGTCGATGCCTATGACACGCATCCGGCGCCGCCGAGGTCCTCGGCCAGGGAGCTGATCGCCGGCCAGGGCCTGTCTACTCGCCTACCGCCCATCCGGCGCACCGCGTGAGAGAGCATCGGTCGCCGGGGCTAGGCGGTCAACGCCGCCAGGATCTCTTCGGGGATGTCGAAGTTCGCGTACACGTGCTGGACGTCGTCGTGCTCCTCCAGCTCCTCCATGAGATGGACCATCTGTTCCGCATGCTTGCCCTCGAGCTTCACGGTGCTCTTGGGCAGCTTGGTGACCTCGGCGGTCAGGGCCTTGATGCCGGCCTTCACGAGGGCGTCCCGCACCTTCTCGAAATCCTTGGGGGCGGTGGTGATGGCATAGTTGCTATCCTCGCGCTGCATGTCCTCGGCGCCGGCCTCCAGGACGACGGTCATCAGCCTGTCCTCGTCCACCTGGGCGGCCTCGACCTGGAGGTGGCCCTTTTTCTCGAAAAGGAAGGCCACGCAGCCGGACTCACCCATGTTACCGCCGTGCCGGGAGAAGATCTTCCGGATTTCGCCCACGGCCCGGTTCTTGTTGTCGGTCACCACCTCCGCCAAGACGGCCACCCCGCCCGGGCCGTACCCTTCGTAGGTGACCTCCTCGTAGGTGACGCCCTCCAGCTCGCCCGTGCCCTTCTTGACGGCCCGGTCGATGTTGTCGGCAGGCATGTTCATGGCCTTGGCCGCCAGGATGGCCGATCGCAGACGGGGGTTGCCCCCGGGGTCCCCGCCGCCCACCCGCGCCGCGATGGTGATCTCACGGATGAGCTTGGTGAAGACCCGCCCGCGCTGGGCGTCCACCTTCGCCTTCTTGTGCTTGATGCTCGCCCACTTGCTATGTCCGGACATGGCCACACCCCCTGCGTCGGACGCCCCAAGAGACTACCAGAACCTACCATAGCCGTACAAATGTTGCCAAGGGAATAGTACGACTACGGCCAAAGGCTTGCGGGAATGCGGGACTATACCGTCTCCGGGCAGGCAGTGTCAACGCACGCATCAATCCGCGCGGGAAGGTACCGCAGATCGCGGCACCGTGGCGCGGGCTGATGTCCCTGGAGTAGCTCCTCTGTGTAAGTCTGAGCCATCCCCCCGGTAGCTTTTACACGGTAAGTGAGCTCCCCAGACCGGGGGTGACCCAGCCCGGGCCGCCGTTCGTCGGAGGTCTCCCGCGAGCCAAGGGCACGCAAAGTCAAGCACTTATGGATCCTGCGTCCCTGCCGGCTGCGGCCCCGCGGCGGCAGGCACGATTGGTGCTTCCCCATCACCTGGAGACGGTTGCGTCCAAGCGGAAACACCCCCGAGTTTGCCTCGGGAATGAATGGAGGAACCCCCAGATGAGACGCGTGATCTTTTTCGCCAGCCTCCTCGGTGCCGCGGCGATGGGCTTTGGGCTCCCGGGCCCCGCGCGCGCGGACAGCCTCAGCATCGGCGTGCAGACCAACAACCTCAACCTCGGGATCAACATCGGCCCGACGCGGCCCCCCCTGGTTGCGGTGCCGGGCCCCCCGGGGCCGGCGCCCCCCGTGGTCTACACCGCCCCGAGCCTGCCGTATAACTACTTCGCCTACCGGAATGTCTACTACCTCTACCGCGAGGGCCACTGGCTCCGCGCGCGCCACCACAGCGGCCCATGGACGGTCATCAGTATCGCTCAGGTGCCCCGCCCGGTGCTCTCGGTCCCCGTCGAGCGGTACAGGGAGCGCCCGCCGCACTGGGCGCATCAGGGGCCGCCGCCGTGGGCGCACGAGCGGGAGCGGGAGCGGCACGAGAACCGCGGGCACGGGCACGACCGGGGCCGGGACTAGCGGCCCGCCGCGTGGCGCCCCGGGTTCGCGCGGCCGCCACGGTCGCTCGGCCTGCACCGCTGTTCAATCGAGAGAGACGGGGGGACGGGTGCTGGACGGCCTGGGGCAGTCGCCTCCCAATGGATGGAAAGCAAGCTCCACCTGCTGAGGGGGGCCGGGCCGAAGGCAGCGGAAAAGGTGGCGGACACGACGTGTCGGGGCACCTGGGCCATCACCCCCGATGTCGTGAAGGGGAAGGAGGCGGTCCACTTCGCCGGCAACACGCCGTAACCGGTCTGTCCCCCGGAGTCGCGGGTCCTGCTTGGGAAGACAAACGGGACTCGAACTCAACGCCAGATGCCTGGGCGAAACCCACTCGCCGACTTCGCCCTCACACCCTTCTATTGCGCGCCGCCGACGCCCTGGCTAAAGCCCTCCGAAACTCGCGACCTCTTGTGCCCGTTTCTCGGCACTTGCGGGCGCCGCGGGTGCGGAACTCGCACCACTTTCGCTCCTTCTGTTGCCAGTTCGATCACCATGGAATCGCGTGGTGGCGGGGGACAGACCGCCGGTTGAGCGAAAGACCCGCCCGTCGAGAAAAACTCCGGGAATCAAATTCTCCCAGAGACGGTGCGCCATCTTCTGCGCCTCGCGCCGTTGCTGACCCCCTCACTCTTGTTCCACGCGCCACACACGCCTTGCTCCTCGCTTGCGTTGCCCTCGGCTGTTTGATATAAGCCACCCACAAGCTACGATGCCCCTCGCATAGCGGCGAGGCCTGAAGATCGGACGCGCCCACATGCGCCCGGCTCTCCGGACCCGATCACCGGTCCCCGTTCTCGTGGAGGGAGTCTTCGCATAGCGAACGCCGGTTCTCAGATGAGGATCGGCGTTTTTATTTGCCATTCGGGCAGGTTTGGCCTGGACAAGTCCTTGCCGAATTCCGCGAGCGGGACGTAGACGAGCCGATCGCTCCCGGCTCTTCGCTGACGAAGGTGAGTACGTGAGGGAAGAAGGCGGGAATCCCATCGAGCCAGGTCATGTCATCCGCGGCCCACTGTTCAATGAGCCGATGCGGGTAGAGACCGTCCGAACGGCAGGCCCCGACATCTGGGTCCTCGGCCTCGTTGGAATCCAGTCGGAACGGTTTCGAAGCGTCACCTTGTCCTCGATCGACCTGAAGAGCCTTCACGTCTCCACGCCATCCTCTACCTACACGGGCGACGGCGCCCTCCTCCGCCTGGGCCTCCAGGCCTACGCTCTGGGAATCGCTTACGAGTTCGATCCCTACTTCGGTCTCTCCATCTCCAGGGTCGACCCGCTGCCGCACCAGCTCGAAGCCGTCTACGACTACCTCCTGAAGCTCGCCCGTGTGCGATTCCTCCTGGCTGACGACGCGGGCGCGGGCAAGACGATCATGGCGGGCTTGCTCCTTCGCGAGCTGGAACTCCGCGGCCTGGCCGAGCGGATCCTCATCGTCTGCCCGGCCAACCTCTCCTTCCAGTGGCAGCGCGAGCTGAAGGAGAAGTTCACCGCTCAGTTCCTCGTCCTCAAGGGCCAGGACATCAAGGAGCAGTTCGGGGTCAACCAGTGGCTGGAGCAGAAGCGGGTCATCACCTCGCTCGACCTCGCGAAGCGTCAGGACATCCTCCCCGGGCTGCGCCAGGTGCACTGGGACCTCGTGATCGTGGACGAGGCCCACCGGATGTCGGCCAGCGACGAGTCGCACAAGAGCCTCCGGTACCGCCTCGGGGAGCTGCTCCGGGATACCGCCGACCACCTCCTGCTCCTCACCGCCACCCCCCACAAGGGCGACCCGGCCAACTTCAGCCTCTTCCTCCAGCTCCTCGACGCCGACGCCTACGCGGACATCCGGTCCATCCGCCAGGCCATGGAGCGGAACCGGGCCCCCTTCTACCTGCGCCGCACCAAGGAGGCGATGGTCTACTTCCCGGAGCGGCAAGCCGATGGGACCTGGATGGCCAAGAAGATCTTCACCAAGCGGATCCCGAAGACCGTGGACTTTCATATCGACCACGCGGAGTTCGACCTCTACCGCGAGGTCACCCGCTTCGTGAAGCAGCAGAGCGCCAAGGCCGCCGCCCAGGGGGACGATCCCCGGGCCCTCGCCGTCGGCTTCCTCATGGCCCTCTACCAGCGCCGGCTGGCCTCCAGCACCCACGCCCTCCGCCACAGCCTGGAGAACCGGGCCAGGCGTCTGACCGAGGGCCTGAAGCGCGCCCAGGAGCTGGTCCGGACCGCCCCTCCCGATCTCCCCGATATAGAAGAACTCGAAGAGATGGAAGAGGCCGAGCGGGAGCGCCTGGAATCCCTCCTCGAAGCGATGACCCTGGCCGGAAATGCCAAGGAGGTGCAGGAGGAGATCCAGGCCCTCCGGGCCCTCGCCGAGAAGGCCAAGACCGCGGAAGAGGAGGGGGCCGAGGCCAAGCTCTCCCGCCTGAAGGCCCTGCTCCACGAGGAAGGTTTCTTCGACCACCCGACGAGGCTCCTCCTCATCTTCACCGAGTTCAAGGACACCCTCGACTACCTCATGGACCGGTTGAAGAGCTGGGGCTTCAAGGTGGGATGCATCCACGGCGGGATGAAGGCCGGTTCCCGGGATGATCCCGGCACCCGCCTCCACGCCGAGCAGCAGTTCCGGGAGGGTGGGATCCAGATCCTGGTGGCCACCGAGGCGGCGGGGGAGGGGATCAACCTCCAGGTCTGCCACATCCTCTTCAACTACGACATCCCCTGGAACCCGAACCGACTGGAGCAGCGGATGGGGCGCATCCATCGCTACGGCCAGGTCGAGGACTGCCTGATCTTCAACTTCGTGGCCACCAACACCATCGAGGGCCGGGTCCTCCAGCGGCTCCTGGAGAAGCTCCAGGAGATCCGGGACGCCCTCGACGATGACGCCGTGTTCAACGTCGTGGGTGAGGTCCTCCCCGCGGCCCACGTCGAGCGGGTGCTCCGAGACTACTACGCGGGCAAGCTTGGCGATGCCGACCTCGAAGATCGCCTCCTCCGGAACGTTGACGAGGGGCAGTTCCGGGCTATCTGCCAGAACGCCCTGGAGGGCCTTGCCTCCAAGAAGCTGAACCTCGCCATGCTGGTGGAGCGGCGGGCCCTGGCCCAGGAGCGCCGGGTCGTCCCCGAGACCATCGCCCGCTTCCTCCGGGAGGCGGCCCCCTACGCCACCCTCGACCTGAAGTCCGTTGCCAATCTCCCGCACGCCTTCGATCCCGGCCGGACGCCGACCGTCCTCCGGAAGTACGAGCGACAGTCGGACTGGCGGCTTGCCGCCCTGGCCGCCCGGTACCCTCGCTTTTCTACAGACCGGGAGACGGCCGAGAAACACAACCTGGAATGGGTCACGCCAGGCCATCCCCTGTTCGAGGCTGTTCGTCGCCGCACCGCCGGCCTGGCCACGGAGCCCTTCACCAGCGGGGCGGTCTATTATTCCCTAGCCCACGAGCAGCCGGCCCGGATGGACTTCTTCCGCGCCCGGATCGTGGATGGCCTGGGGAATACGATCCACGAGCGGCTCTTCGCCGTGGAGCTGACGGACCATGCCGCGCCGGTTCTGCGCGAGCCCGGCATCCTGGGGAACTTCACCCCGGCAACTCCACCCACAAGCCTCCCGGCAGCGGCCCTGGCATCCGAGCCGCTGGAATGGCTCCACCAGGAGGTGCTCGGCCCCTTCCTTGAGGAGACCCGGAAGGAGCGGTTAGCCGAGGTGGACCGAATCGCCGCTCATGTGGAGCTGTCGCTCACAGAACTCCTCCAGCGGGCGGACGAAGAGATCGGCCGGGCCTCGCTCGACGTGGAGCGGAAGATCACGGGGGCCGAGGGGCGGCTCGCCGTCGCCGAGAGCCGCCACGCGGAGCTGCTCGCCCGTCGCGACCGCCGCCGGCAGGAGCTGGAGCGGCAGCGGAGCCTCTCCCTCCAGGCCGTGGAGCGGCTCACCAGCGTCCTGGTCCTGCCGCACCCGGAGCGGGAAACCCCCGAGGTCCGGCGGCTCCAGCCTAAGGTGGAGACCGAAACCGCTGCGATGCGGGCTGTGATAGACTATGAGCGGGCGCAGGGCCGGCAGGTCTACGACGTCTCCGAGAAGAACCTGGGCTACGACGTCACGAGCCTCGACCTTGCCTCCGGAGAGCTGCGCCTCATCGAGGTGAAGGGTCTTGGCGCAGCGACCGGCACGATCCTGCTCACGCCCAACGAGCGACGCGTGGCCGAAGACCGTCCCGACTGTTTCTGGCTCTACGTCGTCACGGACTGCGACGATGTGCCGCGGCTTCCAGGAGCCGATCCGCGACCCGGCGCGCCTCGACTGGCACGAGGTGACGAAGGTTGCGCACTACTATCTGTCGGTGGACGCGATGAACCGCCCGATGCAGATGCGGGAGGACTCGCCGCCTTACGGAGGGAACTCGTGACTTCTAAAGATCCGATCGCCAAAGTAAAGGCCCTTCCGGCAGGCGCCTGTCTTTCATCGCTGCGCCCTCCAGGTGAACCCACACCACTACGATGCCACCTTCCGCGGGAAGGGCGCTGGTGGCAATGCCAGCGCGTACGCGAAGGCCATCGTCGAGAAGGCAGCCGAGATCGGGTCTCGGTGCTCGCCATTACCGATCACAACGACGTGAGTGGCGTGCCCGCATTCCGGAGCGCCGCCGCGGATCGTGGCCTTCAGGTGTTCCCCGGCTTCGAGCTGTCTTCGAGCGAAGGCGTTCACGTCCTGTGCATCTACGCCCAAGACACCGACGACGAACGGCTCGAGCCGATTCCTCGGGGAGTTCGGGATCACGAGACACGACGCCATCTTCCGACCTGTCGAACAAGAGCTTCGTCGAGATCCTCGAAAAGGTTCGAGAGCAGGGGGGCGTTGCCGTTGCCGCGCATGTCACGAACGACAGCGGGCTCTTCAAAGTCCTCAGCGGCAAGCCGCGAATCCAGGCGTGGCAGTGCGAAGATCTGCTCGCGATCCAGATCCCAGGGCCGGTCGAGGATCTGCCCCAGGACGTGCGCGCAGATCGTCGAGAACAAGAACGCCGACTACCGCCGCACGCACGCCGCGGAGGATGGACTCGCCATCGCCGTAGTCAATGCGAAGGACATCGTGAAGCCCGAAGACCTCGACGACCGGTCGGCCACCTGCTGGATCAAGATGTCCGAGGTGAGCATCGAGGGCTTGCGGCAGGCCTTCCTCGATCCGGGCTCTCGCATCCGGCTCAATCCCAAGGAGGGCAAGCTCGAGCCGGAGGAGCACGCGGAACTCGTCGCCCTGGCGTGGGAAGGCGGCTTCCTCGACGGCGCCGCGGTTCACTTCAACCCCAACCTCAACGTCCTGGTCGGCGGGCGCGGCACCGGCAAGTCGACTGTCGTCGAGAGCATTCGTTCCGTTCTGGCTCTCGACGCCGTCGGCGACGAGGCACGCAAGGCGCACGAAGGAATCGTGCGGCACGTACTGAAGAGCGGCACGAAGATCTCGCTGCTCGTCCGCGCGCATCGGCCGGCTGTCCGCGAGTACCGCATCGAGCGCACCATTCCCAACCCGCCGCTGGTGCGGGACGACCAGGGCGAGGTCTCGAACCTCTCGCCGCAGGACGTGCTTCCCCGCGTCGAAGTCTTCGGCCAGCACGAGATCTCCGAGCTCACCAAGAGCCGAGAGAAGCTTACGCGCCTGCTCGACCGCTTCGTCGAGCGCGACGAGTCGCTGCCGCGACGCAAGACCGACCTGCGGCGTGACCTGGAGAAGAACCGGCGCAGCCTGCTCGACGCGCGAGGCGAGCTTCAGCAGATCGACGAGCGCCTCGCCGCTCTCCCCGGCCTGGAGGAAACGCTCGAACGGTTCCGCGAGGCGGGCCTCGAAGACCGTCTCAAGGAACAGAGCCTGCTCGTGCGCGAGGAGCGCGTGCTCGCCTCCATTCCCGAGCGCCTCGCCCCCTTCCGCGAGTGCCTGGAGAGCCTGAAGCGCGAGATCCCCATCGATCGCGTGTTCCTCTCGGCGAAGGCGCTCGAGGAACTTCCCGGGCAAGGAGATCCTGCGCGCGGCCAACGAGGTCTTCGCGCAGCTCGACCGCGATCTGGAGCGCGTCGCCAAGGATCTGGAGCAGGCGCTGCAGCGTGCGGATCAAGGGGTCGCCGCGGTGCGCGCGGAGTGGGAAGCGCGCAAGAAGGACGTCCAGGCCGCCTACGAGAAGATCCTCCGCGAGCTCCAGAAGTCGCGCGTGGACGGCGAGGAGTTCATCCGACTTGCGGCGCCAGATCGAGGAGCTTCGGCCGCTGCGCGAGCGCCAGAGCCTGGTGCGGCGCGTGGAGAAGGAGCACGCCGACCGGCGTCGGGCGCTGCTGGCCGAATGGGAGGACTTCAAGGCCGAGGAGTTCCGGCGCCTGGACCGCGCCGCGAAGAAGGTCAACCAGAAGCTGCGCGACAAGGTGCAGGTCGAGGTCACGGCGGCGCGGTGACCGCGAGCCGCTGTTCCGGATGCTGCGTGACGAGGTCGGGGGCCGGCTATCCGAGGCCATCGAGAGCCTGCGGGCTGCTCGCGACCTCTCCCTCACGCAGTTCGTCGAGGCGTGCCGAGCGGGTAACGACGCGCTGAACAAGGCTTTCGGCATCACCCCGGCGCAGGCCGATCGCCTCGCCAAGGCCGAGCCCGAGGTGCTGATGCGCATCGAGGAGCTCGATCTGCCGCCGACTACGGCGATCCGACTCAACACGGCGCCGGCCGGGGATCCCCCCGCGTGGCAGGCGCTCGAAGACCTCTCGACCGGACAGAAGGCGACCGCGGTGCTCCTTCTCCTGCTGCTGGAATCCGACGCGCCGCTCATCGTCGATCAGCCTGAGGACGACCTGGACAACCGCTTCATCACCGAAGGCGTCGTGCCGCGCATGCGCGAGGAGAAGCAGCGCCGGCAGTTCATCTTCTCGACCCACAACGCGAACATCCCGGTGCTCGGTGACGCGGAGCTGATCGTGGGGCTGAGCGCATCAGGCGAGGCCGAGCACGGGCACGCGCGCATCGCGCCCGAGCACATGGGCTCGATCGACGCCAAGCCGGTGCGCGAGCTGGTGGAAGAGATCCTCGAAGGCGGCAAGGAAGCCTTCGAGCGCCGCCGGCGCAAGTACGGGTTCTGAAGGAGATCTGACCAATCATGAACAAGACCGAGCTACGCGAGATCATCCACAACGGCGAGAACTCCGGAGTCGAGTTCAAGCGGGATGTCGAGGACAACCGTGCACTCGCCAAGGAACTGGTGGCCTTCGCGAATCTCGCAAGGCGGCCGCGTTCTTCTCGGCGTCGAGAAGGACCGGACTGTCTTTGGTCTTACGCGATTCGACCCTGGCACGGGAACCGGCGACACGCCCCGCACCTACGACCGGCTCGAAGAATGGATCATGCAGGCGTGCCGCGACAAGATCCGGCCGGAGATCATTCCATACTTCGAGGTCATTCGCGACGTCGAGCCGGGACTGGACGTGGCAGTCGTGGAGATCGAGCGCGGCTGGAGTGCGCATCACCTCTGGCACAACCAGCACCGCACCTACTACATCCGCGTCGGAAGCCTGAGTCGCGAGGCGAGCCCCGAGGAACTCGAGCGGCTCTTTCAGCAACGTGGGGCGTTTCGCCTAGAGATTCGACCCGTATCCGGATCCTCGATCGACGACCTCGACCGACGTCGTCTCTCCGATTACTTCGGCCGCGTCCGCTCACAGTCTATCCCTTCCGACGAACCGCCCGCGGAATGGCGTGAGCGAGCCGAAGCAGAATCCAGGCGCGAGGACAAGAGCCGCTGGCGTGAGATCTTCGATCTCCGGCTACGAGAGTGGAGAGAGGAGCAGCGCAGGGTATTGGAATCGCTCCTCGTCAACACGGAGCTCCTCGACAGCGGGGAACGGCATCCGGCCACCGTCGCAGGCCTCTTGCTGTTCGGAAAGAACCCCAAACGCTACCTGCCCCAGTCTGGCATCGACGCCGCCGCGTACGACGGTCCCGAGAAGGACTATGCCGCCCGCGAGCGCACATCGCTGCGGGGCCCGATGGTCGCGTTGCGTGCTGCCGATGCAACCACGGTGGAGACCGGCCTTGTCGAGGAGGCGGTGGAGTTCGTCAGACGCAACACCACGGTGAACGCCAAGCTCGTGGACGGTGCCCGCCGCGAAGAGCGCTGGGACTATCCCGAGGAGGCCGTGCGTGAGGCTGTCGTGAACGCACTCGTTCATCGGGACTACCTGCTCTCGGGTACCGACATCGAGCTGAGTGTGTACAGCGATCGCCTGGAGATCATCTCACCGGGTCGCCTACCAAACGGCATCACAACTGAGCGCATGCGCATCGGCTGTCGAGGCGCGCGCAATCAGCTTCTCAAGGACACCATGCGCGACTACGGCTACCTGGAGCACATGGGGATGGGTGTGCCGCGCAAGATTCTCAAGTCGATGCGGGAAAGCAACGGTACTGAGCCCGATCTCATCGAAGAGGGGGAGCGCTTCCTTGTCCGCCTCTGGAAAGAACCGAAGCCCGTATGATCCCCAAGGACTGCAAGCGCCTCGCCGAGGTGGACTTCCCGATCGCCGAGGTGTCGCGGCACGCGGCGCGGGAGAAGTCGATCCGGCACGGGCATCCGAGCACGCTGCACCTGTGGTGGGCGCGGCGGCCGCTGGCGTCGAGCCGGGCGGTGCTGCTCGCGCTGCTGTGGCCGGACCCGTGCGATCCGCTGTGCCCGGCGGAGTTCAAGGAGAAGGCGCGGGAGCTGCTGCCGCAGGTGCAGGGCAAGGTCGGACCGACGGACGAGGACCTGCGCAAGGCGCTGCTCAAGTTCATCGCGCGACTTCGCGAACTGGGACCTAACGCGGCGAACCGCACCTATCTCGAGGTGAGCCGGGCGCTGGTGAAGGCGGCGCACGGCGAGGAGCCGCCGCTGGTCGTGGACCCGTTCGCGGGGGGCGGCTCGATCCCGCTCGAGGCGCTGCGGCTCGGGTGCGAGGCGTTCGCGAGCGACCTGAACCCCGTCGCCTGCCTGATCCTCAAGGTGATGCTCGAGGACATCCCGCGCCACGGGCCGAAGCTCGCCGAGGAGCTGCGCCGCGTCGGGGCGGAGATCAAGCGGCAGGCGGAGAAGGAGCTGGCCGACCTCTATCCGAAGGACCCGGACGGCGCGACGCCCATCGCCTACCTCTGGGCGCGGACCGTGCGCTGCGAGTCGCCGAACTGCGGCGCGGAGATCCCGCTCGTGCGCTCGTTCTGGCTCTGCAAGAAGGCGAAGCGCAAGCGGGCGCTCAAGCACCGCGTCGTGCGGCCCGCGGGCGAGCCGCCGCGCGTCGAGTTCGAGGTCTTCGAGCCGAAGAGCGGAGAAGGACGTGCCCGGCGGCACGGTGACGCGCGCGAAGGCGACGTGCGTCGCGTGCGGCGCGGTGCTCCCGCCCGAGCGCGTGCGGGCGCAGCTCGCGGCGCAGCGCGGCGGGGCGGATGTCGTCTTCGACGCGAAGGGCCGCCGCACGGGCGGGGCGCGGATGCTCGCGGTGGTGACGCTCACGGCCCGGCGAGCAGGGGCGGCACTACCGGCTGCCGACCGAGCGCGACTACGAGGCCGTCCGCAAGGCGCAGGAGCGGCTCGCGGCGATCCTCGGCGAGTGGGAGCGCGGCGGGAAGCAGGGCCTCTGCCCGGTGCCGGATGAGCCGCTGCCGCCGATCGGCGACGCTGGGCTTCCGCGTGCAGCGGTACGGCATGCTCCAGTGGGGCGACCTCTTCACGGCGCGGCAGAAGGTGGCGCTTGTGACGCTGACGGCGCGGATTGCACCGAGTCAGTGACGGAGACGTTGTCGAGAGCGCTGGCGCTTGCTCTTGGTCGAGGCTTGCGGACACAGAACGCATCGCTTGCGCGTGTGGAATCAGATCGGCGAGAAGGTCGAGCACGTCTTCGGGCGGCAGGCGCTCCCGATGGTCTGGGACTTCGCCGAGGCAGTCCATACTCTCGAACGTCCAGCGGTAATTTCGGCAGTGCGCTGTCGAATCTGGTCCGAGAGGTGTTAGAGGCTTGGCCTGGCTCTGCTAGCGGGGCAAGTTCAACTCGCTGACGCTGCCGAGCACCCGCTGCCTCGACCAGACCGCGACCGTCTGGTTCACCGACCCGCCCTACTACGATGCGGTCCCGTACGCCGATCTCTCGGACTTCTTCTTCGTCTGGCTGAAGCGCGCGCTGCCGGGACAGCAGCTCTTGCGCGATCCGTTCGATCCGGCGAACCCGCTTACGCCCAAACGGCGCGAAGCTGTGCAGGACGAGACGAAACGAGACGACGGTCGGCCGAAGGACCGCGCGTGGTTCGAGGAGACGATGGCCCGTGCCTTCGCCGAAGGCCGACGCGTGCTGCGCGAGGACGGCGTCGGCTCCGTCGTCTTCGCCCACAAGACGACCGAAGGCTGGGAGGCGCTCCTCTCCGGCATGATTCGCGGTGGCTGGACGATCACCGGCTCGTGGCCATCGCGACCGAGCATGGCCCCGGGCGCCTGCGCGCGCAGGAGTCCGCCGCCCTCGCCACCAGCGTCCACCTCGTCTGTCGCCCGCGCCCCGACGACGCGCCGGTGGGCGACTGGGCCGACGTCCTGCGCGAGCTGCCGAACCGCGTCGGCGACTGGATGGAGCGCCTGCAGGGCGAAGGGGTCCGCGGCGCCGACCTCGTCTTCGCCTGCATCGGCCCGGCGCTCGAGATCTTCAGCCGCTACACGAAGGTCGAGACCGCCGACGGGCGCGAGGTCGCGCTCGCCGAGTACCTGGAGAAGGTCTGGGAGGTCGTGGGCCGCAGCGCCCTCGCCCAGGTGCTCGGCACCGCCGAGGCCAAGGCCCGCAACGGCGCCGCCGGCGCCGTCGAGGAGGACGCGCGGCTCACGGCGCTCTTCCTGTGGACGCTCCAGAGCACGAACGGCGAGACGGCGGAGGGCGCGAGCGACGAGGGTGAAGACGAGGAGCCGTCCGACGAGGACGACGACGAAGAGGGCTCCTCCCGCGGCAAGGCCAAGGGCTTCACGCTCGTCTTCGACGTCGTGCGCCGCTTTGCGCAGCCGCTCGGCATCGAGCTTCCCAAGTGGGAAGGCCGCGTCATCGAGACGAAGAAGGGCGTCGTGCGCCTGCTGCCGATCGCCGAGCGCGCGAAGCAGCTCTTCGGCGAGGATGGCGCGCAGGCCGTGGCCACCAGGCTGGAAGAAGACGCCGCCATCGGCGTGCGTCCGCAGCTCATGCTGTTCCCGGAAACCAAAAAGGAGTCACCGCAGAGACGCAGAGGTCGCAGAGGAAAGCCCATGGCTATTGAAGACGAAGATCCTCCGCGCCCTCCGCGCCTCAGCGGTGAAAAGGAAGCAACGACGCTCGACCGGGTCCACGCGGCCATGCTTCTCCAGGCCGGCGGCCGGACGAACGCCCTGCGCGCGCTGCTCAAGGCCGAGCAGGAGCGCGGCCCCGACTTCCTACGCCTCGCCAACGCCTTCTCCGCGCTCTATCCGAAGGGGAGCGAAGAGAAGCGATTGATCGACGCGATGCTGCTCGCGTTGCCAAGGTAGGAGACGACCATGCTCAAGAATCTCACGGTCCGCGGCTTCAAGTCCTTGAAGGATGCAAGCGTCGAATTTCCTCGGATGGCGGTGCTATTCGGTCCAAACGCGGCCGGGAAGAGCAATCTGCTCGATGCCATCCAGGCGCTGTCTCGGATCGGGACTCAGCGCACGCTGGCCGATGCCATGAATGATCCGATCAGGGGATACCCGATCGAGGCGTTTCTTTTCCCCCCGGCGGGCTGGCCGAGCTGCTCACCGGGCCGTCCGCACGCTTCTCGATCGAAGCGGACCTGACGCGGGAGAAGGATATCTACCGATATCGCGTTGAGGTGGAGATCTCTCCGAATTCAGGCGCTCTCGCTGTCGCCGACGAGTACCTGTCTGCCTTAGGTAAAGACGGTGACCCGAAGGGCATGGCAGCCATCGAACAAGTCGAAGGGAAACTTCGTGTTCGGCGGAAAGGCGAGTCAGGTAAGCCGCGCAACGAACCCCTCCGCCAAAACTACGCCATGTTGTCGGATCCCAGGCTTGGCATACCCCTTTACCGATCCATCGAACGCGCCCGGTCAGAGTTGTCAGGATGGCGAACCTATTATCTCGACCCGCGCGTTGCGATGCGCGCCGCGCAGCCCCCCTCCGACGTTCGTGACATCGGCGTCCTTGGCGGCGAGATCGCGCCGTTCCTCTACAAACTGCGCGCCGAGCACCCGAAACACTTCGAGGCCGCTGTACGGACCCTGCGCACAATCGTGCCAAGTGTCGAGAATTTGAGTGTCGATCTCGACAAACGTCGCGGCACGCTCGACATCCTCGTCAGGCAAGCCGGCGTCGACTACTCCTCGCGCATTGTCTCCGAAGGAACGCTCCGGGTGCTCGCTCTATGCGCGATTGCGGTAAACCCTTGGGGCGGCTCGCTCCTCGCCTTCGAGGAACCGGAGAACGGCGTCCACCCCCGCCGGCTCGAGTTGATCGCGCAACTGCTACTTTCGCTGGCCCTGGAACAGAACCGGCAGGTTGTAGTCACCACGCATTCGCCGCTGTTCTGCGACGCGATCCTGAAAGGCACGCAGTCACGACCCGGTGATGTTGGCCTGTTCAACGTGCGCCGTGAAGGGCAAGCCACAGTCGTACGGCCGTTCAACGTCACAGGCCCGTTATTCAAGGATCACGAGATCGCCGCGGCGCTCACGACCGGAACGGAAGATGGGCTCTTCGAAAGCCTGGTTCTACGGGGGATGCTCGATGAGTAGGCCTATCAACGTAGATATGTTCGTCGAGGACCGCGCGCACGAGGAGTTCCTCAAGTCGCTTCTCTCTCGCATCGCAGACGAGGAAGAAATCGAGGTCGCGGTGCGCGTACGGTCCGCGCGGGGTGGACACGGGCGAGCCGTAGAGGAGTTCAAGCTCTACCAGACCCTCGTCGAGAGGGGCGCTGGCAGCGCGACTCATCCCGACCTGTTGATCGTCGGCATCGACGGCAACTGCACGACCTTCGCCAGGAAGCGGGCCGAGATCCAGAGCGCTGCCAGGGCGCCGTTCTCTGACCGACTCGTGGTCGCCTGCCCCGATCCGCACGTAGAGCGCTGGTATCTCGCGGACCCGGACTCGTTTCAGTCCGTCGTTGGTCAACGACCTACGGTAGGCAAAAAGAAATGCGTGCGCGATTACTACAAGGCCGCGCTCGCGAAGGCGGTACGCCAGGCCGGGCATCCTCCGACCTTGGGAGGCATTGAGTTCGCACGGGATATCGTGGGTGGCATGGATTGGTATCGCGCAGGCAGGAACGACAGGTCGTTCAAGGCGTTCGTCAACGATTTGCGCGGCAGCTTGCGAAGGCTTCGGGCTCAGGGCGAGGACACAGCCGAATGACCCGGGCGGTGTGGCAAATCTCGGGCGGGCCGGCATCGCGCGCGTATGCCGAGGTCTTCCTGCGGCACGGCGTCGCGCTGATCGGCCCGGGGGACGCCGGACCGTGGAACCCCGAGCGCGACGACGACGAGTTCGAGGGCAGCTTCGTGCGGCGCTTCGCGAGCGAGGTCGCGGCAGGGGATGTGTTCCTGCTGCGCACGGGCATCGCGACGATCGCCGCGGTGGGACTCGTGGCAGGCGACTACCTGTACGTGAACGCCTTCGACGACGTGAACGGCTGGGACCTGCAGCACGCCCGGCGCGTGCGCTGGTGCCGTCTCGCCCGAGGAGCACGCGTTCGGGAGCGCGGTCTTCGGTGCGAATCCGCCGCGCTGCTCGCGGGTCTGGAACGAGGAGGTCGTGGACTTCGCGGAGCGGTTCCTCAACTCACCTCCGACGCACTGGCAGACGGCCCCTCTCCCGGAGCTGCCCGCCGAGGAGCCGCCGCTCGATCAGGTGCCCGACGCCCTGCAGGGAATCGTCGCCCAGGCCGCCGATCTCGTTCCGCTGCTTCAGGACCGACAGGCTTTCGGCGAGCAGCCGAGCGAGGACGAGTTGATCGCGCACTTCGTCGTGCCGTTCCTGCGCGCGCTCGGCTGGCCGCCGGAACGGATCGCCGTCAAATGGCGATACATCGACGTGGCGGTGTTCCGGGCGCTGCCCCGCACGCCGGAGAACTGCCACCTCGTGATCGAGGCCAAGCGCCTGGGCGCGGGCGTCGAGGGCGCGCTCGAGCAGGCGAAGGGATACGTGGAGGCGCTTGGGCTTCCGCGCGACGTGATCGTCACCGACGGCATCCGCTACCGGATGTACGCCGGAGAGCGCGGCTTCGCGCCCGTGGCCTACGCCAACCTCGCGCGCCTGAAACAACCGGCGGCCGACCTGTTCGCCCGCATGCAGAGACCGTAGGAGGATCGCAATGGAACCCTGGTACAAGGTCGCCACACCGCGCAAGGAAGTCCGCGAAGGCCGCTCGTTCAACCCGGACGAGTTCGCCATCGCCCTCGAGCAGGTCGTGGCCGGGACGGCGCCGGAGGACTACCGCGACCCTGCGCAGTTCTTCGCCCGCACCTGCTTCACGCGGGCGCTGCGCGAGCACGCGGGCATGGTGCTGCGCCGGCTCTCCGGGCAAGACCGAGAACACCGCGCCGGTGCTCACGCTCATCACCCAGTTCGGCGGCGGCAAGACGCACACGCTCACCACGCTGTACCACCTGGCGAAGAGCGGAGACGCCGTGGCCGGGTTACAACGGGGTCGCCGACCTGCTGCGCGAAGCGGGCGTCGCTTCCGTGCCCAAGGCGAAGGTCGCCGTGTTCGTGGGCAACGCCTGGGACCCGCAGGCCGGGCCGCGAGACGCCGTGGATCGACATCGCCCGCCAGCTCGCGGGCGACAAGGGCGTCGAGGCGCTTGGGCCTGCGGCGCAGGACCACGCCGCCCGGCACCGAGGCCATCGCGCGGGTCTTCCAGGCGGCGGGCGCGCCGGTGCTCCTGCTCTTCGACGAGGTGCTCAACTTCCTGAACCGCCACCGCGGCGAGCGCCGAATCGTTCTACGCCTTCATCCAGAACCTGACCGTCGCCACCACCGGCACCACGCATGGCGCGGCGGTGATCAGCCTGCCGCGCAGCCAGGTCGAGATGACCGAGTGGGATCAGGAGTGGCAGGACAAGATCTCGAAGGTCGTGCGGCGCGTCGCCAAGGACCTGATCGCCAACGACGAGACCGAGATCAGCGAGGTCGTCCGGCGGCGGCTCTTCCAGGACCTGGGGAGCGAGAAGATCCGGAAGAACGTCGCCAAGGCCTACGGCGACTGGTGCTTCGAGCGGCGGGCGCAGCTCCCGCCGGAGTGGACGGCGGTGGACACGGCCGCGACCGAGGCCAAGGCGCGCGAGTTCCTGCAGCGCCGCTTCGAGGCCTGCTACCCGTTCCATCCGGCGACGCTGTCGGTCTTCCAGCGCAAGTGGCAGGCGCTGCCGCAGTACCAGCAGACGCGCGGCACGCTGGCGATGCTGGCCCAGTGGATCTCGATCGCCGCGCAGGACGGCTTCCGCAAGGCGCGCACCGAGCCGCTCATCACGCTCGGCTCGGCGCCGCTCGTCGGAGCCGGGCTTCCGGAGCGTGGTGCTGGGTCAGCTCGGCGAGTCGCGCCTCGTCGCCGCGATCGACACCGACATCGCCGGCGAGCAGGCGCACAGCAAGGCGCTCGACGCCGACACCAAGGGGCCGCTGCGGGACATCCACCGGCGCGTCGGCACCGCGATCCTCTTCGAGTCGTCGGGCGGGCAGACCGACAAGGTCGCGCACCTTCCCGAGCTGCGCTTCGCGCTCGGCGAGCCCGACCTGGACACGACATCGATCGACAACGCCGCGTTGGCTCTCGAGGACAGGTCGTACTTCATCCGCAAGGTGGGCGCGGACGGCTTCCGCATCGGCTACCAGCCGACGATGAAGAAGGTGGTGAGCGACCGGCGCGCGTCGCTCGACGAGGAGACGGAGGTCAAGCCCGCGCTGCGCAAGCTCGTCGAGGAGGAGTTCCGGCGCGGCGCGAGCATCTCCGTCGTGGACCTTCCCAAGGGCGATGGGGCGGAGATCCCGGACACGCCGAGGCTCACGCTCGTCGTGGCCGATCCGGAGGTGGAGTGGTCGGGTGGCGGCGCGCTGCGCGCACAGCTTGCCGAGTGGACGCGCCAGCGCGGGAAGTCGCCGCGGCTCTATCCGGGAGCGCTCGTCTGGTGCCTCAAGAAGCCGGGCCGCGACCTGCGCGACAAGGTCGAGCTGTGGCTCGCGTGGAAGCGGGTGGCGCGCGAGGTCGCCGAGGGCACGCTCGGCGGTGAGTTCGACAAGAACGACCGGGCGGAGCTTCAGTCGAAGGTCAAGGACGCGGAAGAGGCGGCGAAGGACGAGGTCTGGGGCGGCTACCGCTTCGCGGTCGTTGCGGACGGCCAGGAGCCGGACGGCCTCAAGGTGATCGACCTCGGCGCGGGGCACTCCTCGAGCGGCGAGACGCTGTGCGGACGGGTGATCGCCGCCCTCAAGTCCGAGGCGCTCCTCAACGAGTCCGTGGGCGCCGGCTACATCGACCGCAACTGGCCGCCGGCCCTGAAGGCAGTCGGGCGCCTGGCCGCTCGCGAGCCTGCGGCAGAGCTTCCTCAACGGCTCGCTCACGCGCCTCGTGGATCCCGATGCGATCCTCCGCGGGCAAGATCGTCGAGTTCGTCGACAAGGGCGACTTCGGCCTGGCCTCCGGCGACCGACCGGACGGCACCTACGAGCAGGTCTGGTTCAAGGAGCTTGTTGCTCCGGACGAGGTCGCCTTCGAATCAAAGGTCTTCCTCTTGACCAAAGCGAAGGCCCAGGCCCTGAAAACTGGTGCTGTTGTGCAACCGTCCACCAGCCCTTCGGTCGAGCCACCCACGCGACCTCTGCCGGTAACCGACACCACGACGGAACTGGCCACCGGGGCCCAGACAGTGAGTCCGCTGGCCACCCGCACGCTTCAGATCCGCGGCCAGATCCCGCTGGAACTGTGGAACCGCCTCGGCACGCGCATCCTCCCAAAGCTCCGCTCAGGAACGGATGTGCGCATTGGGATCGATCTGTCCGTGACGGTCACCAAGGACCAAGCGCCGAGCCTGGAAAAGGACATCCGCCAGTCAATCGAGGACCTGGGGTTGGGTGATAACGTGAAGGTGGAGTAGCCCTATGGCCGCGGACTTACCGAAAGGTCCGATTCCCGCCCAGAGTCCTCCCTTCGATCCAACCAACACAAAAAGAGGTACCGGACACCTTTTCGGAGCTAACGTGTTGATTTGCTTGATGTGCAATTTCAAGTCTTGGCCGTCCGCGCGGCGCGCGAGGTGGGCGTGACAGCGTATACGTTGGCCCAGGACCTCCTCCGGCCGGTGCTCCGGGTGGCGATGCCCCGGGCGATGCGGGTCTATGCCCCAGGGGGCACCGTACACGTGGTTGCCCGGTGCAATAACCGGGAATTCTCTTTCACGACACCGGAGGACTTCGAGGTGCTGCTGGCGCACTTGCGCGCGCTGGTCCGGACCTACGAAGTCACGCTCTACGCCTACACGCTCATGTCGAACCACGTCCACCTCTTGCTCCAAGCTCCAACCCGGGATGCGCTCGGCCGGCCGCTCCGCTGGGTCCTGACCGAGACGGCGAAGGCGTTCCATACGGCCCGGGGCCGCCGGGGCCACTTCTGGGAGCGCCGCTATCGCGCCGTCGTGGTCGAGGATGAGCTGTATGCCCTCGCCGCGCTCCGCTACCTCGACCGCAACCCCGTCCGGGCCGGCCTCGTTGAGGACCCAACGGCTTACCCCTGGTCGAGCTGTGCCGCCTATGCCCTGGGGACCCCCAATCCCCTGACCACCTTCCACCCGAGCTACCTCGGGTTGAGCCTGTACCCGGCCGTGCGGCAGCGGCAGTACCGCGCGCTCCTGGCGCCGAGTCCCGATCCGACAGCGGATGCCCGCGATGCCCGCTGGAGTACCCAGCGCGCCGTGGGGACCGGGGCCTTTGTCGCCCGGTACACCCCGCGGCGCGGCCGCCGAAGAATTGTTTCTGTGCCTCCGCAAATTCAGGTACTTGGAGAATAAAAGGTGTCCGGTACCTTTTTTACGGTACCTTTTGTCAGAAAAGGTTGCGAGTTCCAGGACCACTCTCATGACCCGGGTTACCCCAGTTTGCCATTGACACCCGTGTCCCGTGCGCCCGATACTCCCCTCCGGCGTCCAGGGGACACCATCGGGGCGCGCCAAGGACGGGGCCGGCGCGGCCTCGGTGGGCTCGCGGGGCGGCCGACAGCCGGATTGTCCCGCGGCCCCCAAAAGCAAATTCCTATCACTTCACTCACTCACCTAGCCTCGCGAAAGTCTCAGGCAGCAGGAGATGGGAATGAAGCATAGCATCCTGACCCAGATCATGGCGTTCGCGTACTCTATCGCCCACTACCTTGGCACCTGGATCGTCGCGCTGATCCAAAAGATCCTCCCCATGGCGAAGGAGCTCTCGACACTCGCCGATCCGATCGGCTACCTCGCGATCCTCTCGATCTTCGTGATCATCGCGGCTACCGCGAAGAGGGTGGCCTTCATCATCGTCCTCGTGGGATGGGTGCTGATCATCGTCAGGATCGTGCTCATGGCCCTGGGGGTCTGAGACACGCTTGCGGCGTGCGACCGGTATCGATCGCGCGCGGTGTCCACGATGCGGGGGAGAAGCCCGCTGGTTGTCGGTGCCATTTCCGCCGTCCGCTCTATCCCTTGCAGCGGTTCTGACCGGGGTGCGTAATGCGTAGGTGCAGAAACAACTTGTCGGTTCCACACCGAAAGGGGGCTCTCCTGGATTCTGGCAGTTGGGGACGTATCGGAATGCGAGTTCGAACCGACGGGTCTCCCTTGTTCACCCAGTCCTCGCTTCCGGAATGCGGCGCGCCCACGCGGGGGCGGATCCGTTCGGAGAGCCCCCTCGTCCCGCTCGGCCCTCGGCCGAGGCGAGGCCCCGTCCCACCCGTGAAAGGAGGACCCCATGGCCGAGACCGTTCGACTGGTGGATTACTACTCCATGGAGGTGTCCGACAAGCCCGGCGCAGCCCTCCAGATCCTCGAACCGCTCTGCGCGGCAGGGGTCTACCTCCTGACCTTCTCGGGGTTCTCGAAGGGTCGCCGCGCTCAACTGGACTTCGTCCCTGCCAACACACCCACGTTCAGGGCCGTCGCGCGGAAGGCTGGCTGGAAGCTCGTGGGACCCAAGAAGGGCTTCCTGATCTACGGCGATGACCGAGTCGGCGTGGTGGCCGAACTGCTGGAAAAGCTGACGAAGGCGAAGATCAACGTCACCGCCACCCAGGCGATCATCGCGGGCGCCGACCGTTTCGGCATGATCCTCTGGGTGAGGTCGCCGGACGTGCGCCGCGCCTCAAAGGTACTCGGGGCGTCCTGACTGTATGAGAGGGTAATGGGGGAACTGTGCTCATGCGACGCGGACTCCTCCTGTGGCTCGTTGCGCTCGGTCTCCTCACTCTTGCCGTCCCCGCTCGCCCTGCCCCAGTCCGCCTCCTCGGAATCGACGCCCCGGAGCGTGCGCACGAGACGAGGCCACACTGGGTGCGCGGAGAAGATGGTAGCCGATGCTGAGGCTCGGGGAAGTCGCCTGCATGGTCCTCCTCATGAACCTGCCCTTTGGCTTCTGGCGGGCGGGCGTGCGGCGGTTCACCCTGCCGTGGTTCCTGGCGGTCCACGCCCCCGTTCCTCTCGTCGTCGGGTTGCGCGTGCTGGCGGGACTGGGATGGCGCCTCTCCACGGTCCCAGTCCTCGCCATAGCGTTTCTGGCCGGGCAGATGCTCGGGGGGAGACTGCACCAATGGTGGGGAGCGCGTTGCTAGGACGATCCCATCCGACCCCTCAAGGATTGCGCGCAGCTCCCCTGCATGGACCCCACGGAGATCGCCCGTTGTAAGAAACGGAGGCCGTCGTCGAGACCTTCGGCCAGGCCAAGACCACTGTCAAGGTCCAGGCACAGGAGTGACGGATTCGATTGGCCAAGATTCGGTGGGGGCGAACCGGGAGCCCGTCGGCAACTCCGGTTGCGACCGGGCCAAGTAGGTGAAGGGCTGGGAATTCGGGCGACAATTTTCCTCCACAAGAGGGTGACCGTAAATTGCCCGAGGTTGCAGCCCCGCCCCCACTCGGCTATACGCAGGGTCGGAGGAGGTATGGCAGCAGAGAATCTCTCCTCGAATGTTTCCTTCTCGTGGCAAGAATAGTAAAAGAAAGCAATGTGCGGCCGCTTCACCCTTAGCGCCTCTGCCACGGACCTCGTCCAGCAGTTCGAGCCGGCCGGCCTCCCGGCTTGCACGCCCCGCTACAACATCGTCCCGACGCAGGAAGTCCTGGCCGTCGTGAAAATGCCTGACGCTGCTAAACGTCAGGTACATCTCCTGCGCTGGGGCCTCATCCCGCCATGGGCGGAGGGACCCGCCGTCGGCTCTCGCATGATCAACGCCCGCGCCGAGACGGTGGCGACGAAGCCGGCCTTCCGTCGCCCCTTCAGGGAGAGGCGGTGTCTCATCCTGGCGGATGGCTTCTACGAGTGGCAGCGGCAGGAGCGCCGCAAGCAGCCCTTCTACATCCGCCTGCGCGATGGCCATCCGTTCGCCTTTGCGGGCCTGTGGGAACGCTGGGCGCCGCAGGACGGCCAGCCTCTCGACTCCTGCTCCATCATCACCACCGTGGCGAACGATCTCATCCAGCCACTGCACGTGCGTATGCCCGTGATCCTGTCGCCTGTGGATCACGAGGCGTGGCTCGACCCCTCCATCCGAGAGGTCGAACGCTTGCAACCCCTCCTGCGCCCGTACCCGCCCGAGGAGATGGAGGCGTACCCGGTGAGCACGCGGGTCAACAACCCCGCCAATGACACCCCTGAGTGCATTGAAAGGTTGATGGCAAACTGAGCGGGCGAACCTGGCAGGACATTCGCCCTCACTCCTCGACGGCAGCCAGGCGCTGGATTGAACCCAGGGAGACTCCAGACTCGCAACCGAAGGGCCAAGTGGTGCGAGTTGGTCGCGGCGGGCGCCCGTAAGTGGTGGAATGACGGCGCAAGGGGATCGTCCCGTCCTCGTTGTCCGTGAAGCTCAAAGGGGCACCTGCCCGCGCTGTCCCATCATCGGGCACCGCGGCCCCCTGTGGCGTGAGCGTGTCCGCTGTGTAGGCCGTCGTCTGGCCAGTCGCTGGAAACAGGCTCCCGAGGCGGACTCCCCGGCTAGTAGAAATTCAGCGGATGGATGTGTGCGGGCTCCGCGATCTCGCTCCTGAGTTTTCTCACACCGGGGACCCGGCGCAGCACCACGGGGACCGCGTCCACGACCTCCTGCCACCGCGTCGTGCCCGCGACGGTCACGATCCCGTCGGCGGCGGTGACCTTCAGGTCGGCATCCCGGGTGCGGAAATCCCTGGCCAGCGCGGCTGAGACCCGGCTGCTCAGTGCGAGGTCCTCCAGGGCCTTCAGCGAGGCGGCGGTGGGCTGGTACTCGGGTCGCTTGGCGAGATGGGCCACCGTCTCACAGGCGACATCCAGGGTCATCTGGCTGAGGTTCAGGACGAGGTGGTAGAGGTGGGAGTCCTCCCAGTCCACCCCAAAGAGGAACCGAGTCCACTCCTGCCGCTCCTTGTCCACCCTCTCGATATAGGCGCGCGCGTCTTCGCGGGCGAGGTGCTGCTGCCTTTGGACCGCCTGGGCGCGGAACTCCAGGTCGGCGATCACCCGCACGCCGATGACGTGGGCGATGCCCGGCAGCAAGAGGTGCCCGAGGTAGCCGTGATAGATGAGCTTGTCCCCCCGGGCCTGTTCGCACAAGGCGGCGCGCACGCAGGCGAGGTAGGCGGTGTGCTCGGCGCCCACCCGTTCCAAGAGCGAGGGCCGCTTCTCCATGGCGGCGGTGAGCCCTTTGGGCCAGATCCCATACTCCCTGGCCACTGCCTCCAGGTTCATTTCCCGGCTGAGGCACCGATATTTCAGGCGCTCGGCCACCCCCTTGGCGAGCGCCTCTCCGCCGCTGAACGTCCCCCGGGAAATTGCTATGATGGGCATCGCGCTACTCCGTTCCTCCGGACCGCCTTTCGGAGGGCGATGGGTAAACCTCGGCGGGCGGCGTCCCAGCCCCCGATATTCTGATGCCCCCCGCTCCATAAGTTAGGTCGCGTGTACCGCCCTGTCAATGAGGGACCACCTCCTGTCCCTCACCGGCCTGCGGTTCGCCCCACTCACGGCGACCCAGCAGGCCACCCTCGCTGACGCGCTCCAACGCCTGGCGGCACGCCGCCGTGCGCTTGACAGCCGTCAGGGTTCGGCGTAGCGTTCTCCAGGAAGCACTCCTCGCCTGATTCGGTGTCCCGGATGGGACGCGGACCCCTCGCGGCCCATCCCAGGGCACCGGTTCCGAGAGCGTCTCGTGGTGGTGCGCTCCCTGAGGGGGCCCTCGCAGTGCCAGGAGGCCCCCATGCGCGCCGTGCCCAGCCGGGCAGCCCGGTCGCCCCACCTCGCCGCTGGCCTTCTCCGACGGGTCCCGCGCGAGCCCGACGCGCCGGAGGGCGGCCCCTCCAGGCACGCCTCGTCCGGCGCGTCTGCCGCGGGCAGCGCGCCCCGCGCCCCACCGCCCACCCCGGACACTCCCTCCCGTGCCTGACGCATGACTGGCACCACCGCGGCAGACCCCGCCCGACCGCGGCAAGATTCCGGGAGGCGCAGGCGGGAAAATGCCGCCACAGCCAGGAGGGTGAACGATGAAATGGATTACGGTTTCCCGGAAGATGGGGGTCCATGGCTCCGACATCGCCAAGCGGGTGGCCAGCGACCTCGGGTATCGGTTCTACGATACCGAAGCCATCAGCCACGTGGCCCAGGAACTGGGCGTCCTGGAAAGCGTCCGCGCGAGCGACGAGCAAGCGCCATCGTTTTTTCAGCGGATCTTTTCCCACCGACCCATCGTCTACCTCGACCGGCTCTACTCGGTCCTCTATGAGGTGGCCAAACAGGGCGATGCGGTCTTCCTCGGCCGGGGGAGCCACCTCCTCCTCCGGGACTTCCCGTGCGCCCTGCACGTCTGGGTGACCGCGTCCCCCGAGACCCGGATTCGCACGCTGCTGGACCAGGGGTGGACCCGCGAGGCGGCGGCCCGCGCGATCAAGCGTAGCGATGATGAACGGAGCGCGCTCGTCAAGTTCGCCTTCGGGGTGGATTGGGAGGATCCCGCGCGCTACGACCTCGTCCTCAACATGGATAAGCTGAGTGTCAACGTGGCGGTCAGCACGGTGCTCCATGTGGTCCGCTCCCCGGACATTTCCGACGACTCCACGGAGGCCATCCGCGCCTTGGGCATGCTGGCCTTGGCCCACCGGGCCGAGGCCGCCCTGATGGAGGCGACCGGCGGCCAGGGATTTACCTCCTCGCTGTCCGTGGCCGTGGTGGCGCCGGGCACGGTGCGGGTGAGTGGGGACGTCGACACGGCGGACAGGAAAGCCACGACGGAAACCATCTTGAGGTCGGTGAAGGGGGTTGACTCGGTAGAGAATGCGATCCGGGTGGTACACCTCCCGCTCGGTGCCTCACGGCCCCGAGGGAACGCTGGCCCGACCTGAGGTCGCCCGATTCCGTGCCCTCCACCCCCTCAGGAGCCCCGCTCGGTGCGCCGCGAGGTCCAGGCGGTGGGCGACCACGGGGCCGCGATGCTCGTGGCCGATGGCGTGCTTCCCCCTAAGCGATTGAGGGAGACCACACATGCTGCTTCGATCACTGGCGGAATCCCTCCCCCTCCCACTGCAACAGCGCGGCCGGAAGAGCTGAAAACCGTTCCTGCGGCCTGTGGTCCGCGTAATGACTTCTGGGTCATTCGCATCAACACGATCCCGTTCATCCAAAGCCGGGCCAGTTGGCCGCTCATCCTTCCTTCCTTCGTCGTCGTGGCCGGCGCCTGGCTGACGGTTTCACCGCTGGCGAACACGCACGGGTTCGTCCCGCTCCCGCCGCGGTGCGGGCTGGTTCTGGCCAGCATGCTGCGGGGCGATGCGCTGCGGACCCAGGGGGTGAAGCCCTGGTGCAGTCGCAGGGTTGGCGAATGATGGCAGTGGCGAGTAGAATGCAGTCCTTGAGCAAGAACCCCCAACAGGGCCTTCCAGGAGGGTGACATGAGGACGGAGACGGACGGCAGACAACACCGCGTGATCCTGCAGAGAATTGCCCATCGGGCGATGCGTGAACGAGGCCTTGTGCCCGATTTTCCGCCCCAGGCGCTCGCCGAGCTCGACGGAATCCACGGGCCAGCGACGCGAACGGAGGAATCGACGCGTGATCTCCGGAACCTGCTCTGGTGCTCCATCGACAACGATGATTCGCGGGATCTGGACCAGCTGACCGTTGCCGCAGCCCTGCCCGACGGGGCCGCCAAGGTCCTGGTCGCCATTGCCGACGTGGACGCGGTCGTCAAAAAGCAATCGGCCCTTGACGAGCATGCGCGGCAAAACACCACCTCGGTCTACACGGTTGCCGAGACGTTTCCGATGCTGCCCGAGAAACTCTCCACGGATCTGACCTCTCTCAACCCTGACTCAGACCGCCTGGCCATCGTCATTGAAATGGTTCTCGCCGGGGATGGATCGCTGCAGCGTGCGGACCTTTATGGAGCGACGGTGCGGAATCGTGCAAAACTTGCCTACAACAGCGTGGCCGGCTGGCTGGAGGGTAGCGGACCGATGCCACAAGGGATCGGCACGGTCAGCGGTCTGGACGAGAACCTTCGACTCCAGGACCGCGTGGCCCAGAAGCTGAAGGCGCTCCGGCACCTGCACGGTGCGCTTGATCTCGAAACCATCGAAGCCCGTCCGGTCTTTGAGGGAGAGGAGCTCAAGGACTTGGAACCCGACGAAAAGAACCGGGCCAAGGCCATTATTGAGGACTTCATGATCGCCGCCAACGGCGTTACCGCACGATACCTCGCGTCCAAACAGTTTCCGTCGCTGCGGCGCGTGGTTCGCACACCCAAGCGCTGGGATCGGATCATCGAGCTTGCCGCAGAGCGGGGCGCCACGCTGCCCACGGAACCCGACGCCAAGGCCCTGGCGCAGTTCCTGGTCGGGGCGAAAGCCGCTGATCCTCTCCGCTTTCCCGATCTCTCCCTCAGCGTCATCAAACTCCTGGGCGCCGGTGAATACGTCGTCGAACGTCCGGGAGGCAGTGTCGCCGGGCACTTCGGTCTTGCGGTCAAGGACTATGCGCACTCCACCGCCCCGAACCGCCGATACCCCGATCTGATTACACAACGATTGCTGAAAGCATCGGTGGCGGGACGTTCCCTGCCCTACGCGACCGACGAATTGGCAGCGCTCGCCAAGCACTGCACCGAAGCGGAAGACGCAGCGAAGAAAGTTGAACGGCAGGTCACAAAATCCGCCGCCGCCCTGCTGCTGCAAGCACGGATCGGGGAGCAGTTCGATGCCATCGTCACCGGCGCATCGGACAAAGGGACGTGGGTCCGTCTGCTGCGTCCGCCCATTGAAGGAAAACTGGAGAGCGGGTTTGAAGGCGTGGACGTCGGCCACACGCTGCGCGTACAACTGGTCCGCACGGACGTGGAGCGCGGCTATATCGACTTTCAGAGAGTGGCGTGAGGAGAGACGGATTGCCGGATGGTAGGCCGGCGCCTCCTCACCCTCGGCCCCGATAACGCGCCATTCTGGGTGCGCGCCAACGCGGATCGTAGTGAGGAGGTGAGCGCCGCATGGTCGACGAGGGCCGAGCCCCCTGGGAGCCGTTGAGTCCCGGCTCCTCCAGCGCGTGGCGCAGGCCGTTGAGGCTGGCGAGGTGTCAGCCGCCCTCCTCACCGAACTGCGGGACGGCATCACCGAGGCCCAGGACCGGCCCCCAGACGAGGGCAGCGAAAGAGCGGTCCAGGATCTTTCGGCCCGCCTGGGAATCCCCAGGGGGCAGGCGGCGCCGTGGATCGAAAATCTTGAGCGTCTGCCGGGGGCCACGCGGGAGGCGATCCTCCGGAGGGGGGTTGCAGCGTGGCGAGTCGAGCAGGCGAAACAATATCGCGGCGGCGAGGATGCCTAGATAACCCTCGTGCGCTGCATGGCCGGCCTCCTCGTGCTCGTGGGCCTTTTGGACGCTTGTCTGGAGACGCCGCGCGCCGCGGGCATCCACCGCACCCGCATTGCCGCTGTGGAGCGGGTCTCTGATGGGGATACCGTGATCGCCACGACCGCCAACGGCACCACGCTCCGCATCCGGCTCCCCGGGATCGACGCCGGGGAGGGTGCCCCCACGGCGACGCCGCGCATGGTTTGGGAAGGAGGCTGCCGCAGATGCTGAGGCTCGGGGAAGTCGCCTGCGTAGTCCTCCTCATCAACCTGCCCTTTGGCTTCTGGCGGGCGGGTGTGCGGCGGATGACCCTGCCGTGGTTCCTGGCGGTCCACGCGCCGGTTCCGCTCGTCGCCGGGGTGCGCGTCCTGACGGGGCTGGGCTGGCACCTCGCGACGGTCCCGGTCCTGGACGGCGCGTTTGTCGCCGGGCAGTGGGTCGGAGGGAAAATTCGCCAAGGGTGGGCCGGGCGGCGATAAAGCGCTCTCATCTGACTCATCGGGAGATTCCTCCGGCCCCCCGATGAACGCCCTGCTGGTAGCGATCGGCTACGCCGAGGTCTATCGGGGCGCCCCTTGCCAGGTGTACTGCCGGGAGGTGGAACACGCGACGAGGAAGGGTAGCCGGGACGGCCTCGAAATGCGGGCGCTGAAGCCGCTGCCGGGAACTACAACGGCGAGGGGGCACGCAGAAGGGACAGCATGCGAAACCGCCGCGCAGGCCGTGCCCTAGACGGTACGCGATGGCGCCGGGTCCTCCGATTCAAGGGGCTCCAGGTCCCGGACGATCTCGGTGAGGTCAGCGAAGGCCCGCCGGAGGTCGGCCATAATCGCCCCCAGGGTCCGGGCGATCCTGAGGAAGTCCCGGGGGGTCAAGACGATGAGGGCAGCGGCGAGAATCACCATAAGCCTTCCCATTCCCTATCCTCCTGCATGGGGGGCACCGAAGACCGGACCCCCAGCATCCCTGGCGATAGCCAAGCAAGTATAGCTCGATGGGGTCCCCAAGCAAAGTGGGTGGGTTCCCGCTGGCCGAAGGCATGGGTGGCCAGGACCCGGCGCCACTAGAGGACATCGTTCTGGCCCAATCCTTCGACGTCGCGGCCCGGCTGCCCGTCCGGGAGCGGAGAGGGCTACTCACGCGGGGCGAGGTGGGGGACGAGATCGGGCGGCCCCATGGAGGGACGCAGACAGGCCGATCTCGTTGGAGAGGAGAACCTGAGCCGTCGCGCAGGCCACGGGTGTGGCCTGGGGATTGACAAGGGAACCCAATGCTCTTGGCCGTGACGATTCTGAGCGGGGCCATCCTGGGGTGGGAGGCGGCGAAGGACGGCCTCCTCCTCACCGCGCCCTCGGCGGTGGCCGTGGCGGCCGCGCTGACGCTCGCGGGCTATCTCCGGTTCCTCGTGCAGGACTGGCGCGGGGTGGTGGGCCGACTCCTTCATCACGGCAGCCGGGACTTCCAGCGGGAGGCGGTGAGCACGCTCGCGTGGTCTCTGCTTTTCCGCCTCCTCGTCATGGGGGCGGCGGGCGTCCTGGTCTACTGGGTGTCCGGCTCGTATCGTTGATCCGTCCGGATGGACGGAAACGCTTGGGCGGGAAAGATACGCCGCGTCGTGCGCTCGGGTGATTCGCCGCTTGACACCCCTTCCCACCTCGCAGTAGGCTTCCCCTGGCCGCCTCCCATCCTCCCCTCGGCGACCCGCCATCCACGCGCTTCCGGGGCCACCCATTGGCCCTTGTATCGCTTGCATCACCTGTCGCGCTTGCAATGGGCGTAGCGCGTCTAGGGGGCGGTTGCGAGTGGATCACGGTGCGTTCGATCCCGACACGCAGGTGACGCTGGCGGCCTTCGACTGCCTCACCCGGCAGACCCAACTCACCAGCGACGGCGTGCTCCCCCGCGCCGTTCGTGCCCCCGGCTTCACCGTCGACGGCACCCGCGTCCCCCTCATTGGCCCACAGAGGCGGTTCTCCCGAGGAGATGCCGGAGCGATCAGAGTGCGGAGGGGACGATGAGGGATCGCAGCCAAGAAGTGGGGCACCGCCGCTTCCCGCGGCTGCCCGTGTCGGTGCCGGTCATCGGTCGGGCGGCGGCGTTCGGGGACACGGAGGTTCCCGGGACGGCGCGGAACATCAGCGGGGGCGGGCTGATGGCCGAGTTTCCCGTCCTGATGTTCCCGGGGAGTGTTGTGGACCTCACCCTCCAGACCCGTCATGGCGCCCTTGCCGTCACCGGGCAGGTTGCGTGGGCAGAGGCTAGGGGAGCCCGGATTGGCCACGGCATTGCCTTCCGCGAACCCCGCGGGGACGACTTCGCCTCGGAGCTCGTCCAGCGCGAGAAATGCTGACCGAACGGGATTGGCGGGGCGGAGGACTGGGACCATGCCCCGCGTCCTGATCGTGGATGACGAACCGGAGATCGTGGACATCCTCCGGGAGTTCCTGACGCGCAAGAGCTACGCGGTCGTCACGGCCGCGGACGGCCTCGAGGCCCTCCGGGCGCTCAAGGCCGAGCGCCCGCACGTCGCCCTCCTCGATATCCGCCTCCCGAAAATGAACGGCCTGGAAGCCTTGCGGCAGATCCGGGCGATCGACCGCGAGGTCGGGGTCCTCATGATCACCGCGATCGAGGAGGAAGAGACGGGCCGGCAGGCGCTGAAGTTGGGGGCCTCCGACTACCTTTTGAAGCCGCTAGACCTGGACTACCTCGAACGGAGCGTGTGGTATACGGTCACGGGGATGAACCTGTAAGGCGCGGGTCGTCTCCTGGGCCGGTGAGTCTGGTGAAGCCCGCCGGGGAGACACAGGAGGTGCCGAACATGAACGATTTCTACCGAGTGCTGATTCACACGAACCTGTGGCTCGGCATTGCGGCCTTCGTCCTGGCGCTGTTTCTCGTGATTTTCAGCCTGGGATTCCCCTTTTGGCTCACCCCGGGCGGGATCGTGCGCGGCGCGCAGACCTTCCTCCTCGTGGCGGTGGCCGCCTACTGTGCCCACAAGGTGACCTCGCATCCGTGAGGGCGGGAAAGCCAGCCGTCCGCAAGGATCATGGCCGCCGTCGCCTCCACGGTCGGAATGGAGAGGGGACGGTCGGACTCGCTCAGGACACTCCAACGGGAAGGCCGGGCAGCGGAAGGTGACCCTCGCCTATGCAATCCTCGCCCCTGATGGCGCAGGGGTGGCGCTGGGTCGCCGAGGCGTGGCTGGAGGGGCCGCGCAAGGAATAACGGAATCGGCGGGGTCATTGACGGAGTGGACCCTCGACCAAGGCGTGGAGGTCGCGGTCATGAGGAGAATGCCTCTGCGCCGCTATGTGGTGTGGTTTGGCTTCTCCCTTCTCTTCGTGGGTGTGCTGGCCTCGGCGGCCGAGGTCTCCGTCAAGGCCTTGACCGAGAACCCGGCCCAGTTCGACGGCCAGACCGTGACCCTCCGAGGGACCGCGACCGCGCTGAAGGCCACCACCTCCCGAACGGGCAACGACTACACCACGTTCCAGGTGAAGGATTCGAGCAGGGCCGCCGTCCGCGTGTTCAGCCGGGGCCATCCGACCATGAAGGAGGGGGACCCCGTGGAGGTCGTGGGGGTCTTCCAGCAGGTCAAGCGGGTGGGCCGCTCCACCTTCTACAACGAGGTGGAGGCCCAGACCGTGCGGCCTCTCGCCCGGCGACAGCCCCATGATCCTCCTGCGACGATCTACGCCCATTGCCCTCGCGCTATGTGAACATTCCGCGGGCTGCGGAGCACTAGGATGCGGCGCGGGATTGCCTCCGAGGGGGCGTGATCTCGGCCCTCCACCAGTTCCTCGCCGTGCTGGCGGACGCGCGGCAGGACCGGAGCGCCCGGACACTGTGGTGGATGCGTCGTAGCGCAGTGCTCGAGCAGGACTCGGGGTGGGGGCGAGGCGAGACGGGCGCGTCTCGACGTGCAGGGGCTTGAGGACTTCTGGGCCGCGATGATGGTGCATGAGGACGACGCCCCACCCAGGCCCGGCTCGCTGCAAGGCGTCTGTTTCTTCGGCAAGAGTCCCGCGGTGGTGGAGGCGGCGGCTTGGAATTCCTTCGGACGTATGGAATCGCTGTAGTGAATGGCAAGCCGTTACCGTGCCATGCCGCGGTGATCCACGGCTGGGGGCGCGCCACACAAGGAGAGGCTCCATGAAGCTTACGCTTCTCATGGCTCTTGTCTCTTGCACGCTCGTCGCCGCAGTCTTCGCCCAAGACCAGGCGGCCCCTCCCAGCGCAGCCAGCGGGCAAGCGCTCGCCCAGCGCTGGTGTGGCCCCTGCCACCTGGTCCGACTCCGCCTTTTCCCAATCGACCCGCCCACCTTCTATGCGATCACCCACGACCCCAGCAAGACCCCGGATTACATCCGGAAGTTCCTCGTCAGCCCGCACAAGGACATGCCACCCATCCAGTTGACGCCGTCCCAAATCGAGGACCTCATCGCCTACTTCGAAGTCATGAGGAGCCAGTAACGAATCGTGCCGTGCGCTTTCCCGGTGTTCGGGACCAGTCGAGGGGTTGCTGTATGGTCACGCCGATGGAGCGCGGGGGCGCCCTGCTACAACACTGCTCCCACGCAAGAGACGCTCATCGTCCTATAGCCTTCTGCACTCCCAGCAAAGGAGCGAGTATGGCCGCGCCCACTCCGACACCGAACCTCGCTAGTGCACCCTCCGGGGGGCCGCCCCATCACCTCCGCTTCCACGCCCCCACACCCACCTGGCCCCGGCCTTCGGCAGCGATGCGTTCGGCGTGAAGGCCGAGGCCTTCGCCCGCTTCTTCGGGACCCCGACCTTCCTCATCACTCAGACGGTCATCGTCGCGATCTGGATCGGCCTGAACGTGGCGGGGGCCACGCGGTTCGATGTCCATCCCTTCATCCCGCTGAATCTCGCGTTCAGCCTGCAAGCGGCCTACGCCGCGCCGCTCATCCTGCTCGCGCAGACGCGGCAGGCGGACCGCGACAAGGCGCACACCGAGGCCGACGCCCAGCACCGGGAGGCCCTCGCGGCGGCGAGCGAGGAGCGGCAAGCGCTCGCCCTGAAGCAGACCGTGCAGATTATGGAGCTGCTCCAGCAGAATACCGAGTTGACCCGGCTCACCCAGGAGTTGACGAGGCGGATCGAGGCCTTGACGGCTGAGGTCCATGGCAGGATCGTGCGCGGCAGCGCGTGAGCGTCCAAAGTGGTGCGAGCTTCTGAGGTGATCGTTCTGGCCAGAGCGAATTGGAGGGAAGTTCTGCGTCAGCGTCACGTGGCTGGGGGGCTTGGGACGCACTGCTGCTGTGATGGAATCCACCACTCGGGCGTTTCGCCTTGACAGGGGTGGAGGGAATAGCTAGAGTGCAGAAAATTTCTTGAACGGCGAGATCGAGATCCTCGCAGGGGCGGAGAGCCTGAGAAAGTCCTAACGAGGGGCGGTCCTATGGATCGTCTTTTGTTAGGACCTTTTTGTTTCTGGAGCAGAATGGGCAGCGCGCACGCCACCTTCTTTGAGGTCCTCAGGACCCGACCGGTGATCGCGGGGCTCCGGCACTCCGCGGATGTGGAGCGGGCGATCCGGCACGGGGTGGGGGTCTTGTTCATCCTGGGGGAGGACATCTTTGCCCTCCGGGAGAGCGTGACCAAGGCCCACGCGGCGGGGCGGATCATCCTGGCGCACGTCGATCTCATCAAGGGGATCGGGCGAGACGAGGCGGGCGTGCGCTTCCTGGCGCGGGAGCTTCGCGTGGACGGCATCCTGTCCACCCGGGGCAACCTAGTCAGCCCCGCCCGCAAAGAGGGGTTGATCGCCATTCAGCGCCTCTTCGCCCTGGACTCGGAGTCCCTGGAATCCGGCCTCCCCACCGTCGTGCGGGCAGCCCCCGATGCCGTCGAGGTGCTGCCCGGCGTCATCCTGCCCCTCATCGGCGAGCGACTGCGGGCGGCCTCTCTTCCCCCGCTGATCGCCGGCGGCCTCATCCGGACTCCGCAGCAGGTGGCCGACATCCTGCAGGCGGGCGCCGTGGGTGTCTCGACCAGTGAGGAGACGCTGTGGGCCCACCGACTGGAAAAGGAACGGATGGGACGATGAGCGGACGACTGGCCGACATCGACGGACGCACTTTCGACCTGGTGGTGATCGGCGGCGGCATGGCCGGGGCGGGCATTGCCCGGGATGCCGCGCTGCGCGGCTACCGGACGCTGCTGCTGGAGCGGCGGGATTTCGCCTACGGGACGACGAGCCGCTCCTCCAAGCTGATCCACGGGGGCCTGCGGTACCTGGAGCTGTTCGACGTCGGTCTGGTCCGGGAATCTCTGACGGAGCGGGAGCGGCTGCAGCGGCTGGCGCCCCATCTGGTCCGCCCCCTCCCGTTTCTCATCCCGGTGTACCGCGGCGCCAAGCGCGGGATGATCCTGATCCGCCTGGGGCTGAAGCTCTACGATCTGCTCACGCCCGGCAAGCGCACCGAGCACTACCGGACCACCTCGCGGGAGGAGGTCCTGCGCCGCGAGCCGCACCTCGAGCCCCGGGACCTCCTGGGGGCTGGCTACTACTTCGATGACCTCCTCCTGCTCCCCGAGCGCCTCTGCCTGGAGAACGTCCTCTCGGCGCAGCGCTGGTCCGCTACGGTCTTCAACTACACGGAGGTAACGGCCATCGCGAGCCGCGAGACTTCGGCGAGCGCTTCGACAGGCTCAGGGTCCCGAGCGGTGTCGAGGGGCTCAGTCGAGCCGCCCCGAGCCCCGCGCCCCGAATGGGAGGTGGAGGCGCGCAACGTCTTGACCGGTGAGGGAGCCCGCGTGGCGGCCCGGGTGATCGTCAACGCCGCTGGCCCCTGGGTGGACCAGGTGCGCAGGCTGGCCGGCGTGGACGAAGGACGGCGCGTCCTCCGGACGACGAAGGGCATTCATCTCTTGCTCCCGCGCTTCACCAACCACGCTGTGTACATCGCCGCCAAGCAGGACGAGCGGATGTTCTTCGTCATCCCATGGCAGGAGTTCTCCCTCATCGGGACCACCGACACCGACTTCGACGGCGACCTGGACCGTCTGGCGGCCACGCGCGAGGAGATGCAGTACCTCCTCCTGGAGACCCAGCGGGTCTTCCCCACGGCCGGGATTCAGGAGGAGCAGATCGCCTACACATATGCCGGCGTGCGCCCGCTGAGCTTTGAGGAGGGACGACCGGCATCGGCCGTCTCGCGCTCGCACCAGGTGGTTCCCGAGGGCCGATCCCGCTCCTTCCTCTCCATCACGGGGACCAAGCTGACCTGCTACCGCAGCCTGGCGGAGGAGGCCGTGGACCGGGTGGGACGCCTCCTGGGCCGGCCAGCCCCCTGTCGGACCCAGCGCCTGGCCCTGGATGGCTCCGACGGGGAGGAGACGTTGGAGGTGCGACTCTGGGCGG
This sequence comes from uncultured Methylomirabilota bacterium, assembly GCA_963714585.1. Classification (GTDB taxonomy): domain Bacteria; phylum Methylomirabilota; class Methylomirabilia; order Methylomirabilales; family 2-02-FULL-66-22; genus 2-02-FULL-66-22. The sequence goes on along the minus strand of CAVQPC010000051.1, from coordinate 71,621 downwards.
ACGTGAGCGACCTCGCCCGACGGAGCGGGCTGGAGCCGGAGCAGATCCAGACCCTCCTCGAGACCTACGGGCGGCGCTACCCGAGGCTGCTGGCCCTGGCCAGCCGGTCGCCCGAGCTCCGGGGGCGCCTCTGCGAGCAGAATCCGGAGATCCGCGCCCAGCTCGTGTATGCGGTGGAGCACGAGCTGACGGAGACCCTGAGCGATTTTCTCCTGCGCCGGACCGGGATCGGCGGAAGCCCCTGCCTGGGACGAGACTGCTGCGAGCAGATCGCCCGCTGGATGGGCGAGCTCAAGGGCTGGAGCCGCGAGCGCGTGGAGCACGAGATCCGGGACTACCTGGACGCGATCGCCCTCGGACAGCAATTCCGAAAGGGATAGCCGTATTCCTCGGACTGTCATAGCCTAGTCACCTCCCTGTCATTATCGCAGGGGATGCTTGGCCTCATGCGAGCGGATTCGCTGGGGCGAGGGCCTGCGGTTGTGCTATAGTCCCGGTCATGCGGCCGTCGCACGTCCATGTCAAACCTGGTCTCCATGCAATGCTGATCTGCGGCATTCTGGGCGTGGCTGCACTCGGGGGGAATACTGTGACCGGCAATGCGCAAGAAGGTCCGGGAAAGTCTCCGGCCATTCAGGGGCACCGAGGGGCCTCCGCCCTGGCGCCCGAGAATACGCTGGCCGCCTTCCAGAAGGCAATCGAGCTGGGCGCGGACGGCATGGAGATGGATTTGCAACTGACGCGGGATGGAGTCGTGGTCGTGATCCACGATGACACGCTGGACCGGACGACCGACGGTCACGGCCGGGTGACGGACCTCAGCCTGGCCGAGGTGCGGGAGGCAGACGCCGGCGCCAAGTTCGGCTCCGCCTTCCGTGGGCAGCGGGTGCCCACGCTCTCCGAAGTCATCGATCTCGTCAAAGCCAGCGGGAACGACCGGGTGCGGCTAAACCTGGAGATCAAGTACGGCGAAGGGCGAGAGGGGAAGCCCGAGGGCGTCGAGGCGGCGGTCCTGGCCATCTTGCGCCAGAGCGGATTCGTCGACCGGGTCACCGTTCAATCCTTCTATCATCCCTCGGTGGCCAAGATGAAGGGGTTGGAGCCGCGCATCCCGACCGGCCTTTTGGTGGGCGAGCGCCAGCACCCCCGCGATCCGGTGGCGCTGGTCCGCCAGTATGGGGCGGACTACTACGCCCCCCATCGCCGCTTGGTGACGCTCGAGCTGGCGAGCGCCCTTCATCAGGCGAAGATTCCGGTGGTGATCTGGACCGTGAACGAGGCCGAGGAGATGGAGCGACTGATGAGTATGGGGGTCGGAAGCCAGCCGGGTGACGCGATCATCTCGGATCATCCGGACCGACTCCTGGATCGACTGAAGGCGCAGCGCGCGTCCACACCATGACTCCCGCCAGGGAGAAGGAGGCAGGCATGAAAAGGAGAATCCGTCTCGTCCGCCTCGTTGCCGCCGTGGCATGCGCGGCGGCGCTCGGCCTGGCCCCGGCGCCAACCGAGGCCCAGCAGCGCGTCCAGGTGGACTTCTGGCACGGCCTCACGCAGCCGCTGGGGGGGATCCTGGAGAAGGTCGTGGCCGACTTCAACGCCTCGCAGACCAAGTACCAGGTGAACGCCACATTCAAGGGAAGCTACCCCGAGACAATGGTGGCGGCCATCGCGGCCTTCCGGGCTGGCAACGCGCCGCACATCGTGCAGATGTTCGAGGTCGGCACCGCCACCATGATGGCGGCCCGCACAGCCATCAAGCCGGTGTACGAGCTGGCGAAAGAGACGGGGGTCAACATCGATCCCAAGAACTACGTCGGCGGCGTGCGCGCCTACTACAGCACGCCCGACGGCCGCCTGGTGTCCATGCCTTTCAACAGCTCCACCCCTGTCACCTGGTACAACAAGGATGCCTTCAAGAAGGCGGGCCTGGACCCCGAGAAGCCTCCCCGGACGTGGGAGGAGACCTGGGCTGCGGCGAAGAAGATCGTGGAAACCAAGGCGGCCTCATGCGGCTATACCATGGACTGGCCCACCTGGACCCAGTACGAGAATTTCAGCGCCATCCACAACATTCCGCTGGCCACCCAGGCCAATGGCATGAAAGGGATGGACGCCGTGTTGAAGATCAATAATCCGCTCGACGTCAAGCACCTGCAGAACATGATGGACATGCTGAAGGCGGGGGTGTTCAAGTATGGCGGGCGTGACGGCACCGCCGACGCGCTCTTCCCGTCGGGTGAGTGCGCCATCTTCCATGGCTCGTCCGGCATGCGCGCCCGGGTGATCCGCGAGGCGAAGTTCCAGTGGGGTGAAACCTTCCTGCCGTACTACAAGGGAGTGCCGGGCGCCCCGAAGAACTCCATCATCGGGGGCGCCAGCTTCTGGGTGATGACCTCGCCCAAGCGCACGGCGGAAGAGTACAAGGCCGTGGCGGAGTTCTTCAGCTACATCAGCCGGCCGGAAGTGGACGCCAAGTGGCACATGGACACCGGCTACGTGCCCATCACGCTGGGCGGATTTGCGCTGGCCTCCGGGCAGGGCTACTACCGGCAGAATCCAGGGGCGGACATCCCGTTCCGCCAGCTCACGCTGACCGAGCCCACCGAGAACTCCATGGGCCTGCGGCTGGGGAATATGCCGGAGATCCGCGTGATCATTCAGGAGGAGATGGAAAAGGCCTTCCAGGGCCAGGAAACGGCCAAGCAGGCACTGGACAACGCCGTCCAGCGCGGCAATGCCGTCCTGCGCGCCTTCGAGCGGGCCAACCGCCCGTAGCCCGAGGATGAGAGGCTGACCGCCAGGGCGTCTGACGCCCTGGCGGTCAGGCCCACCGCAGGTCACGCCTCTTCCAGCGCGGAGCCGCGGATGCGCCGGCGTGTCATCTTTCCCAACAAGGTCCTCCCCTACGTGCTGCTCGTGCCGCAACTCGCGGTGACCATCGTCTTCTTCTTCCTGACCGGCCGCTCAGGCGATCTATCAATCGTTGCTTATCCAGGATCCCTTCGGGCTTCGCACCCAGTTCGTCTGGTTGGAGAATTTCACGACGGTCCTGACCGATCCGCTGTATCTCGGTTCGCTCCGCGTGACGATCGTGTTCTCGACCGCCGTGGCGGCACTCGCGATGGGCTTCGCGCTCCTCTTCGCCGTGATGGCGGACATGCGGATCCGGGGGGTCAGGGTGTACCGGATGCTTTTGATGTGGCCGTACGCGGTGGCCCCCGCCGTGGCAGCCAGCCTCTGGCTGTTTATCTTCCATCCGTCGATCGGGATCATCGGCCGTAGCCTGAACAACATGGGAATCCTCTGGGACTATAAGCTCAACGGCACGCAGGCGCTCCTCCTCGTCATCCTGGCCTCCGCCTGGAAACAGGTCAGCTACAATTTTCTCTTTTTCCTCGCCGGCCTGCAGGCGATCCCCAAGTCGGTCATCGAGGCGGCCTCCATGGACGCCGGCCCGGCCCGGCGCTTCTGGAGCATCGTCTTCCCGCTGCTCTCGCCCACGACCTTCTTCCTCGTCGTGGTGAACGTCGTCTACGCGTTCTTCGACACGTTCGGCGTGATCCACGCGCTCACCGGCGGCGGCCCGGCCCAGGCGACCGAGACTTTGATCTACAAGGTGTATACCGACGGCATCGTGAACCTCGACCTGGGAGGCTCCTCGGCGCAGTCGGTGATCCTGATGGCAGTCGTGATCACGCTCACGGCTATCCAGTTCCGCTTCATCGAGCGGAAGGTGCACTACTGATGGGCGCTCCCAGGCCGTCGGAGAGCTGGATCCCGCACTTCGTCCTTATCCTGGGCGTGGTGGTGTTTGCGTTTCCCATCTACTTCGCCCTGATCGGCTCCACCCACGACGCCGCCACCATCGCCACCGGCCGAATGCCGCTCCTGCCCGGCGGCCATCTGCTCGACAACTACTGGCAGGCCCTGTCCAGCGGCTCGGGCTTCCGCGTGTCGGCGACCCCCGTCCGCATCCTGTTGATCAACAGCTTGATCATGGCCCTCATCATCGCCATCGGCAAGATCGCCATCTCCATCATCTCCGCCTACGCGGTGGTCTTCTTCGAGTTTCCGGGGCGCATGTTCTTCTTCTGGATGATCTTCATCACGCTGATGCTGCCGGTGGAGGTGCGGATCATCCCCACCTACAAGGTCGTGAGCGACCTGGGGATGATCAACACCTTCTCCGGGTTGACCATCCCGCTCATCGCCTCGGCCACGGCGACCCTCCTCTTCCGGCAGGTGTTCATGACGATCCCCGACGAGCTGGTGGAGGCGGCCAAGATCGACGGCGCGGGGCCGCTCCGCTTCTTCTGGCAGATCGTGCTGCCCCTCTCGCGCACCAACATCGCGGCCCTCTTCGTGATCCTGTTCATCTACGGCTGGAACCAGTACCTCTGGCCGCTCCTCATCACGACCAACCGCAGCATGGAGACGATCGTCATCGGCATCGTGAAGATGATCGGCACGAGCGACGCCCAGACCGACTGGAACCTCATCATGGCGACGGCCATCCTGGCCATGCTCCCCCCGGTGGCCGTCGTCATCTTCATGCAGCGCTGGTTCGTGAAGGGCCTCATCGAGACGGAGAAATAGGCACCCGGCGATCGCGCACGTGCGTTTCCAGATTGCCTGGTCGCCTGATTCCCAGGGGGACGCCATGGACAGCTACATCCTGGCCCTGGATCAGGGCACGACCAGTTCGCGGGCCATCCTGTTCGACCGCCAGGCTCGCGTCGTGTCGGCGGCGCAGCGGGAGTTCCGGCAGATCTTCCCGCGGCCGGGCTGGGTGGAGCACAACCCGCTGGAGATCTGGGAGAGCCAGCTCGGTGTGGCGCGGGAGGCCATCGCCGCCGCGGCCATCGCTCCCTCGCAGATCGCGGGCATCGGGATCACCAACCAGCGGGAGACCGCCATCCTGTGGGATCGGCAGAGCGGGGCCCCGGTCCACAACGCCATCGTGTGGCAGTGCCGGCGGTCGGCGGGGCTGTGCGATGCGCTCAAGGCCCGAGGGCTGGAGCCGGCTGTCCGGGAGCGGACGGGGCTCGTGATCGACGCCTACTTCTCCGGGACGAAGATCCAGTGGCTCCTCGAGCATGTCCCCGGTCTCCGCGCCCGGGCGGAGCGGGGTGAGCTGTGCTTCGGGACCGTGGACTCCTGGCTCGTCTGGAAGCTCTCCGGCGGGAAGGCCTGGGTTACCGACTACAGCAACGCCTCCCGCACCATGCTCTTCAACATCCACACGCTGGCGTGGGACCCGGAGCTCTGCGAGGCCCTGAGCGTGCCCCGCACGATGCTGCCGGAGGTGCGGGCTTCCAGCGGCGTCTACGCCACGACAACGGCCGACCTGCTGGGGGCCGAAATCCCCATCGCTGGGATCGCCGGAGACCAGCAGGCCTCCCTCTTCGGGCAGGCCTGCTTCCGACCCGGCATGGCCAAGAACACCTACGGGACGGGCTGCTTCCTGCTGGTGCATACGGGGAACCGCCCGGTTCCCTCGGAGACGGGGCTCCTCACCACCATCGCGGCCAGCCCCACCGAGGGGCGGGCCGAGTACGCCCTGGAGGGCAGCATCTTCATCGCCGGGGCCGCCATCCAGTGGCTGCGGGACGGCCTCGGCATCCTCGCCACCTCGGCCGAGTCCGAGTCGCTGGCGGCTTCGGTCCCCGACACGGGAGGTGTGTACTTCGTCCCTGCCTTCGTCGGACTCGGCGCCCCCCACTGGGACATGTACGCTCGCGGCACCATCCTGGGGATCACGCGGGGGACGACGCGGGCCCACCTCACCCGCGCCGCGCTGGAGGCCATCGCCTACCAGACGCGTGAGGTCCTGGGGGCCGCCGCCGCGGACGCCGCGCTCCGCCTTGAAGAGCTCCGAGTGGATGGCGGGGCCACCGGCAACGATCTCCTCATGCAGTTCCAGGCGGACATCCTGGGCATCCCCGTCGTGCGACCGGTGGTGCGGGAGACGACGGCGCTGGGTGCCGCCTACCTGGCGGGGCTGGCCGTGGGCTACTGGGAGAGCCAGGAGGCGATTGCCCGGAACTGGATCGCCGACCGCCGCTTCGATCCCGCCATGGATATCACGCGGCGCGAGGAATTATTCGCCGACTGGCGCCGCGCGGTGGCCCGGGCGGCCGGCTGGGCGCTCCCCCCCGGCGGGCCAGTGCACCCGGTTTAGTTTGGCATTTTTTTCTTTTTGGTTCTATGTAATATTGGTGCCAACCGGACAGTAAAAAAATTTCATGAGTGAAATATTTGGATTTCTATGAGAACTCCTCAACCTGGGAGGGGAAAGTGATGTTCAAGATGTTCAAGGCAGCAACCATAAACAAGGAGGTAGATATCATGAAACGTTTTGCAGTGGTCATTGCCCTAACGGTCATGGGTTTCTTCTGTCTGACAGGGATCAGTTTCGCCCAGGCGATCGAGAATGAGTTTTATCTCATTACCCCGGTCTCCAAGGATGTCCATGATCCGGCCCTGAAGGCCTTCGCGGCCTACGTGAAGAAGAAGTACAACGTGGATCTCAAGACCAGCGCCATGCCGCAGGGCACGCCGGTCGCCTATGGCCAGATCGTCGAGTGGAAGGGGAAGCCCCAGGCGGACGTCTTCTGGGGCGGCGAGGGAACGCTGTTCGACCTGCTGGCCGATCAGGGTCTCCTGGACAAGGTGACCATCCCCAAGGCGATGTGGGATGAGATCCCGGCCACCATCGGCAAGCCCGTCGGGCTTCCCCTGAAGGACCCCAAGGGGTTCTGGGTGGGAACGACGCTCGAACCCTACGGCCTGATCTACCAGCCGAAGCTGCTCAAGCGGCTCGGCGTCGAGATCAAGGACTGGAACGATCTGCTCAATCCCAAGCTCAAGGGCCAGATCGCCCAGTGCACGCCGGACCGGTCCAGTTCGAGCCATGCGAGCTACGAAGTGATCCTGGCCATGTACGGCTGGGAAAAGGGCTGGGACTGGCTGACGCAAGCTGGCGGCCAACACGGGGATCTTCACGGCCCGCTCCCGCGACGTGCCGAGCGTGGTGGCCAAGGGTGAGTTCGCCGTCGGCGTGGCGGTTCCCAGCTACATGGCCTTCGCCGAGGTGCTCGGCGGCTATGACGTGATGTTCGTCTACCCCAAGAACGCCTACGTGACCCCCGAACCGATGGCGGTGCTCAAGGGCGCCCCCCATCCCAAGGCGGCCCACGCCTTCATCGAGTTCCTGCTGACCGAGGAAGGGCAGAAGATCTTCATGGAGCGCGGCCTCTACCCCATCACCTCCAAGTACAAGGTGCAGGGGGCGCCCGGCTCCGACGCGGAGAAGGCGGTCCAGTTCACGGCCGGCATCCGCTCCTTCTATGACATCCAGGTCGGCAATGTCTACGACCCCGCAGATCGCCGGCGAGAAGAAGCGGAACGAGGAGGTCAACGCCTACTTCCGGAAGGAGATCGCCGAGAAGCACAAGGAAATCATCAAGAAATAACGTCCGGTACCGACGCAACCGGAAACGCCCCGCCATCCTCCGGAGGGTCCAGGTGCGTCTTCAGGAAACCTCAGCCCTGCACCGGGGAGTTCTCGGACTCCCCGGTGCACGAGGGACACTCGCCCATCCCGGTCTCCTCCGTCCGCGGGAGAGGTGAAGGGATGGAGAATTCGCAGGGTCATCGGATAAAACTATGAATATCCAACTCAAAGACATGGTGAAAAGATTCGGCGCCCTGGAGGCGGTGAGTCATGTATCCCTGGATATCCAGGACGGCGAGCTCTTTACCCTGCTGGGGCCTTCGGGTTGCGGCAAAACGACGATCCTGCGTCTCATCGGCGGCTTTCACAAGCCCGATCGCGGGGAGATCTACTTCGGAGACCGGGAGGTGTCGGCGATCCCCCCCTATGAACGGAACATCGGCATGGTCTTTCAGAACTATGCCCTCTGGCCGCACATGACCATCTTCGACAACGTGGCCTACGGCCTCAAGATCAAGAAAACGACCCACGCGGAGATTGCGAAGAAGGTGAACCACGCCCTGTCGCTGGTCAATCTGACGGGCCTCGAAAAGCGGTATCCCGGCCAGCTCTCGGGCGGTCAGCAGCAGCGTGTGGCCCTGGCCCGCGCCCTGGTCCTCAACCCGGACGTGCTTCTCCTCGACGAGCCCCTCTCCAACCTGGATGCCAAGATCCGCCAGCAGGTGCGCGCCGAAATCCGGAAGCTCCAGAAGGATCTGGCCATCACCGCCATCTATGTGACCCACGATCAGGAAGAGGCCCTGACCCTCTCGGACCGCATCGCCGTCCTCGATCACGGGAAGCTCCAGCAGCTCGGCTCCCCCCGGGACCTCTATCAAAGGCCGGAAAATCCCTTCGTGGCCGATTTCATCGGCATCAACAACCTGATCGCCGGCGAGGTGAAGGAGATCCAGGAGGCGAAGGGCTGGATGGCCGTGCGAGACCCGCTTCGGCCTCATCAAATGCGTCTTTGAGGCCCGGTTCAAGACCGGGGAGGCCTGCAAGGTCACCGTCCGCCCCGAGGTCGCCTCCATCTGCAACTCCGACGAAACGAAGCGACGACATGAACCTGATCGCCGGGAAGGTCAGCTTTGCCTCCTATATCGGCAACACCATCCGCTATGACATCGAACTGGATCCGGAGACCATCTTCAAGGTCGACGTGCAGAATCCCTGGAACCAGCAGCCGTTCCCCATTGGCGAGAAGGTGCATGTGCGTTTTCCCATCCAGATCACCCTGGGGATTCCCGCTTGAGAAGAGAGGACCGCCGAACGTGAAAACAGAAAACACCGTTGCCCTGCCCAAGCCCAGCGTCTGGTCGGAGATGAAGATCAGCGGCCTTTTGGGTTATGCCGCCATCTGGGCCTTTTTCATCATCTTTCTGATCTATCCCCTGATCCGGCTCTTCTACGACAGCTTCACGACCGAGGCCGGGGTCTTCACCATCGCGAATTTCCAGGATTTCTTCACCGACGCCTTCTACCTGAAGTCCCTGATGAACTCCCTGATCCTGGGCGTGGCCACCGTGATCACCACCTCCATCATCGGCATCGCCATCGCCTTTCTGCTGCTCCGGTACGATTTTCCCGGCCGGGGGCTCTTCTCCTATCTGACGATCATCCCGATGATCATGCCCCCCCTGGTCGGCGTCATGGGTTTCGTCTTCATCCTGGGCCGCGCCGGAACCGTCAACATCATCCTCCAGGACTATTTCGGATTTCAGCATCCGATCAATTTCATGTACGGCCTCCACGGGGTGCTCCTGGTGGAGACGCTGCACCTGTTTCCCCTGATGACGCTCTCCATCGTCGATGCCATGGGGAAGATCTCGCCCTCCCTGGACGAGGCGGCCGAGAGCGTCGGGTCCCGGGGGATCCGCAAGTTCTGGGACATCACCTTCCCGCTGACCACCCCCGGTTACGTTTCCGGGGCGCTTCTGGTCTTCATCTGGACCTTCGCCGACTTCGCCACGCCGCTGGTGGTGGGAATCTCCGACCTGCTCGCCTCCCAGGCCTATCTGAACATCGTCCAGTTCGTGGACCGGCGGCTCTTCAAGATGGGGATCGTCATTTCGGCCATCATGGTGATCCTGGCCATCCTGTTTCTGATCATCGCCAAGAAGTACGTGTCGATCAAGGATTACAGCTCCCTCTCCTATTCGGTGATCGAGCGGAAGAAGCTCTCCCCCCTGGCGCAGGTGGGGGCGGTCGCCTTCCTGATCTTCATCCTGATTTTGGCCTTCATCCCCTATCTGGGGCTCGCGCTGGATTCCTTCGGCAAGGGGTGGGCGCTGACCCCCATTCCCGGTGAAGTACACGCTCCAGTATTTCGAACGGGTGGCCTTCGAAACGCCCAAGTTCATCATCAACAGCCTGCTCTTTTCGGGGATATCGGTCGTGATCTGCATCGCCGTGGGGGTGCCCGTGGCCTGGGTGATGTCCCGGACCAAACTTCCGGGGCGGGAGGTCCTCGACTCGCTGACCACGCTGATCCTGGCCCTGCCGGGGACCGGCATCGGCATCGCCTACATGCGGGCCTTCCGGGATCCCTTCCCCTTCATGACCACGGCCCTGATCGGCATGTGGATCATCATTCCCATCGTCCTGGCGGTCCGGCGGCTCCCCTACACGGTGCGGGGGACCTTCGCCTCGCTTTTGATCGTCCACCGCTCCTTCGAGGAGGCGGCCGAGAGCGTCGGCGCCACCAAGCCCAGGACCTTCAAGGACGTCACGCTCCCCCTCATCTGGAAGGGGGTCCTGGTGGGGTCCCTCTACTCCTTCATCCTGGCCCTCCAGGAGGCCTCGGCCACGCTTGCTTCTGGTCATCCCCGGCCATGAGATGATGACGGTGGGCATCTTCAACTTCTACATCGGCGGGTCCGTCAACGAGGCGGCCGCCCTCGGGTTCATTCTGATCATCCTCGGCGCCGCCTGCCTGTTCATCATCAACCGCATGGCCGGCTCCAAGATGGGAGGCGTCTTCGGCTAAACCTATTTCCCGGAGAACCCCTCATGCGGGCTCCGCCCCCCCGTTCCCGCCGGCTCTCCTTGTCCGCCTCCTGACCGGCGTCTTTCCAACTTCCTATGGGTCAAGTCGGGTCCGGAGAATCGCCTCTGGCTGACGCATGGAGCCTCGCCCGTCGTTCGCCTCGGGGACGTGTGATGCGCGAAAAGCTGCGCTCGACGCACCACGCCTGTCAAGCGGCGCCGAAGGAGTATGGCACCGAAGGAGCCGAGTGAGGAAAGAAAGCGGGCAGCGCGCGTCGGTGATTCAGACCCCTCACCGGGCCAGGGAAGGCTTGACACCTTCTGGGGTTCCACATAGACTGCCGGCAATTATTGATCCGATCACCCGTCGGTTTCTCAGAGGGCAGAGATCAGGAGAGAGCCCCGGCGAGGGGCGGTACGTGCGAGCTGTCCTTTGCCGGGGCGTTGCCATTCCGGGGGTGGGGATGTGGGCCCGGGTCAGGGCCGCGGACGCAGGCGCCGGGCAAGGACACCATGGACGCCCTGACGACGCTGATCTTGGCGATCCCGGGCACGGCCATCGGCATCTGCCTACATTCAGGCGTTCCATTTCCCATTGCCGGGCATCGGCGTGCCGCTCACCAGCATGTGGATCATCCTGCCACTGGTCCTGGCGGTCCGCAGACTGCCCTACACCGTGCGGGGGAGCTACTCGTCGCTTCTCCTGGTCCACCGCTCGCTGGAGGAGGCGGCGGGCAGCGTCGGGGCCACGAAGCTCCGCACCTTCTGGAAGGTCACCCTGCCGCTGGTGTGGAAGGGGATGGGACGGGTGGAGCCTCGGTGCTATAATGCCGGCATGTAGGTAATCCTGAGGGGGCCACGACGAGGTGCGCATTGCCTGAGCGGGAACGAACGGGAAAGCTCGTGAAGCATAAGCCCCACGTGGGGATGCTGTTCAAAGGGCAGTGCGTCCACCGCAGCCTTCAGTCGGCGCGGCGGCACGATTTCTTTGGCTACGGCGAGGTGATCCGCGCGGCCCTGGAGCGGCGCCTGCCGCGTCGCCCGGTGCGGGCGCTGGATGTCGGCACCGGGTTCGGGCGGAACGCCGTGTTCCTGGCGCATCGCCTCGCCCGGGGCAGCCACGTCTGGTCGGTGGACCCTTCCGAGGACTCCCTGAAGCTGGCGGAGGAGGCGGCGGAGAGGGCCGGCCTCGCCGCGCACGTCTCCCTCGTCCCCGGCATGGCGGAGCGGCTCCCCTTCGCCGATCGGGAGTTCCACTTGACCATGGGCGTCATGGTGTTTCACCACCTGGTGGACGTGCTGCCGGCACTCCGGGAGATGGCGCGGGTGACCCGGGCCGGCGGGAAGCTCCTCCTCGTGGACTGGGGGCCGACGGCGCACCTCCTCCCCTTCGCCATCCAGCATCGCCCCGAGGATTTCTTCGCCGCGCACGTGGTCGAGCGGATGCTGCGAGACGTCGGCCTGCAACCGGTTGTGGAGCAGCACCCCATGTGGTACGTGATCGAGGCCCCGATCGAGTGAGGCCGTCCCTCTGCGGGGGTCAGGGCTCGCGCAGGAGGATGCGCACGTCCCGTCGGAGCCGCTGGAGGGCTTGCCCGTCATCGCTCTGGTAGTAGCCGCGAATGCGGGCCTGCCTGTCTACAAGGACGAACCACGAGCTGTGAAGGAAGGGCGTGCCGAGGTGCCCGGAATGGGCGAAGGCGGGCTGCGGCGTGAAGGACCCAACCAACTCGTCAGCCAGCGTGCGGAGAGAACGGCCACTCGAGACCGCACGATCATTCCTCTCCTGAGTTCCGCTATCCGCGCGGCCTGAAGGCACCTTCCGTCTGGGGGCCGGCCTGGCAATCTCGTCAGGTCCCTCGATGCTCAAATGAAATCCGTCCCGGGAAAGGGCGTACAGCGCCTCCTTCTTTCCGGTCAGGAAGAGCCAGCGCTCCCGGTCGGCCCCGAAACGGGCGGCATATTCCGAGAGGACCGCGGGGGTGTCCTCGGCCGGGTCCACCGTGATCGAGACCAGTCGAAAGCCGGGCTCCGCCGAGAACTCCGCCTGCAGGCGCGCCACCTCGGCGCTTTGCAGGGGACAGGTGTCGGCGCAGTGGGTGTAGATGAAATCGGCGATCCAGACTTTTCCGCGGAGGTCGGTCAGCGTGATCCGCCGGCCGCTGCGCTCGGTCAGGGAGAAATCCGGAAGGGCGCCGAGGTCCTGAAGCCCTTCCAGCGAGCCGCCCCCTTGAGCCGGCGGAGAGAGCGGCAGTCCTTGCCAGGCCCATACGCCGAGGCCCAGGAGGGCGACCGTGAGGGCGCCCAGCGCAGTCACAGCGAGCGGCCGTTGCGGGTGGCCCGGATCCTTGCCTGTCATCACACGACCCTGTGACGTGTCGGCGATCTAGAAAAACCAGCGGTAGATCAAAAGACCCGCCCCTGCCAGGAGCAGCAGCCAGGTGGACGGTCAGAGGTGAATCCGCTTCACGGCGCCTCCCTCGGGGCTCGCGTTTCGTTTCCGGAAATCCGGGTGAAGCCTTGTCAGTGCCCAACCACACCGTGGCGACTTTACTGTGCGAATGGGCAGGGAGCAACGGGAAAACCTGACATCATCCCGAATTCTCAACCGCCAAGGACACCCGGTGCTGGCACTGGGTACCCGGAACACCAACTGGCCGCATGGGCCGTTCAGGTCTCCTCGCCAGGTTCTCTTGATGGGACGAATCCCAGCCAATTCTTGACAATTCTGCCGGCGCATTCATATGATGCCGCGGGTCGGGAAAATCGCTTTCAACTTTATGCCTTGGCACGAGGTGACCAATGAAACCGCTCGACAAGCCGTTGCTCTTGGACATCTACCAGAAAATGGTGTCCGTCCGGATCTTCGAGGAGACGGCGGCCGACCTCTTCCTCAAGGGGCAGCTCCCGGGCTTCCTGCACTGCTACATCGGCGAGGAGGCCGTGGCGGCGGGCGTGTGCGCGCACCTCACGCCGCAGGACATGATCACGAGCACCCATCGCGGGCACGGTCATGCCGTGGCCAAAGGGGCCCGGTTCGACATGATGTGGGCGGAGCTCTTCGCCAAAAAGACGGGCTACTGCCACGGCAAGGGTGGCTCCATGCACATCGCTGATCTGGACCTGGGGATCCTGGGCGCCAACGGGATCGTGGGCGGCGGGATCCCGATTGCGACCGGCGCCGGCTTGGCGCTCAAGATGCAGGGGTCCGATCGGGTGACGGTGTGCTTCTTCGGGGACGGGGCGAGCAACACGGGGGCCTTCTACGAGGGGGTGAACCTGGCGGCGGTGTGGAACCTGCCTGTCGTGTTCGTCTGCGAGAACAACCAGTACGCCGAGTCCACCCCGCGAGCGACCCACCAGAAGGTGAAGTACGTCTCCGACCGGGCGGCGGCCTTCAATATCCCCGGCGAGACCATGGACGGGATGGACGTCTTCGAGGTCTATGAGAAGGTGGGGGGCGCCATCGATCGCGCCCGGGCGGGCGGCGGGCCCACCCTGATGGAGGCCAGGACCTACCGCTTCCTCGGCCACTTCGTGGGGGACCCGCAGCCCTACCGCACCAAAGAAGAGGTGGAGGAGTGGAAGAAACGCGACCCGATCAAGCTCTTCCGGGCGCGGGTCCTGGCGGAGCGGAAGCTCACCGCCGCGGAGCTGGACGCCATCGATCAGCGCATCAAGACGGAGATGGCAGCAGGCGTCGAATTCGGCCGGCAAAGCCCGGAGCCGGACGTCGAGAGTGCGCTCCAGGATATCTTCACGGAATGACCAATGACCAATTGGTCATTCACCTCGGGGGGTGTGATGCGCAAGATCACGTATCGCGAAGGCGTCATCGAGGCGTTGCGGGAAGAGATGCGGCGGGACGAGCGGGTATACTGCCTGGGAGAGGACATCGCCGAGTTCGGCGGGAGTTACAAGACCACGGCCGGCCTCTTGCAGGAGTTCGGCAAGGAGCGGGTGCGCAACACCCCCATCTCGGAGGCCGCCATCGTTGGGGCGGCCCTGGGCTCGGCCCTCCTGGGAATGCGGCCGGTGGCGGAACTCATGTACATCGACTTCGCCGGCATCGCCATGGACCAGATCGTGAACCAGACGGCCAAGGTGAAATACATGTTCGGGGGCAAGGCCAAGGTTCCGGTGGTGATCCGGACCCAGGGCGGCACCGGGCGGTCGTCGGCCGCCCAGCACGCCCAGAGCCTGGAGGCCTGGTTCGTTCACATCCCCGGCTTGAAGGTCGTCCAGCCCTCCACGGCGTACGACGTGAAGGGCCTGCTCAAGGCCTCGATCCGGGACGACAACCCGGTCTTCTTCATCGAGCACAAGCTGCTGTACACGACCACCAGCGAGATTCCGGAAGAGGACTACGTCATCCCCCTCGGGAAGGCCGACGTGAAGCGCGAGGGGTCGGACGTGACCATCGTGGCCACCTCCCGGATGGTGCACTTCTCCCTGGCGGCGGCCGATCGTCTGGCGGCCGAAGGCATCCAGTGCGAGGTAGTGGACCCGCGGACGCTCTCTCCGCTGGACGAGGAGACGATCCTGAACTCGGTCGGGAAGACCAGCCGGCTGGTGGTGGTGTGCGAGGCCTATCCGAAGTGCAGCTTCGCCTCCGAGGTCGCGGCCGTTGTGGCGGAGAAGGGGTTCGATCTGCTGGATGCCCCGATCCAGCGGGTGACCTCGCTCCACACACCGATCCCCTTCGCCCCCAAGCTGGAGAAGTTCGTGACCCCGAGTGAGGAGAAGATCATCGCCGCTGTGAAAAAGATCGTGAAGTAGGACTGCCTCACGGTCGTGCACCTTTCGCTCAGCAATCAGGGCCGGCAGCCGAAAGAGAGGCAGCCGGCCCTGATTGTTTTCGGTGGGCAGCCGAGATCGTCCCGCTTTTCGCAGGCGCGCGAGAACATTGTCCGCGCAGGCCAAGTCTCGTGCAATCTCCCCTAGCTTCTCGCCCATGCCCGAGACTGGAGGCCATAACCTCCGCTCCCGCGGCCGGGGGTTGTCCTTGACAGTCGGCGCCGGAACGCACGATAATGCGGCCAGACATCCACAGCCCGGTGGCCGTTCCGAGCGCTGCTTGACCCGATCCTGCGCCAGAGCACTTCGTGGACACGCAAGATCCCCCGGCCGCTGAAGGGCATTGAACTGCACAGAAGCGGTCCACCGGTCACCACGCCAACCGTTCGTTACCGAGGGAGCAGCATGGCGACACGCGTCGATATGCCCCAGTTGGGCCTGACGATGGAGAAGGGCACCATCCTGCAGTGGCTGAAGGCGGAGGGAGAAGCGCTGGAGAAAGGGCAGCCCCTGGTCCTGATCCAGACGGAGAAGGTGGAGTACGAGGTCGAGGCACCCGCCAGCGGGACGCTCCTCAAGGTTGTGTCCCAGGAGGGGGCGGAGGTCCCGGTCGGGGGGTTGATGGGGGTCCTCGGGATACCGGGGGAGGACGTGTCCAGCCTGCTCGAGCCTGGAGCCGCGAGCCGCGAGACTTCGGCGAGCGGTTCGACCGTCCCGAGCGGCTCACCGCCGAGGGGCTCAGTCGAGCCGCCGCGAGCGGAGGCGCCTGCCGCCCCGTCCCCCGTCCCCCAGCCCCCAGCCCCCGAGATGGCGCCGACGCGGGCGCCGGGGGAGCGGATTAAAATATCTCCGGTGGCGAAGAGGCTGGCGCAGGAACACGGCATCGACATCGGGACGCTCAGGCCCACGGGCCCCGAGGGCCGCATCGTTCGGGAAGACGTGGAGCGGGCCATTGCCGCCCAAAGCGCAGCGCCTGCCCGGGTGGCCGCCGTGCCCACGGTGGCACCCCCAGAGGTCATCCCCCTCACCGGGATCCGCAAGGTGATCTTCGATCGGATGGGGCAGTCCTGGCGGGAGGTGGCCCGGGTCACTCTCTTTGCCGACGTGGACATGACCGAGGCGGTCGCCATCCGGCAGGCGAAGGTTGCCGAGTGGGAGCGGCGTTTCGGGATCAAGCCGTCCTACACGGACCTGATCCATCTGGCGGTGGCCCGGGCGCTTCGAGAAGAACCGCGGATCAACTGTCGCCTCGACGGCCAGGCTGTCCGCATCCGGAGAGAGGTGAACCTCGCCTTCGCCGTGGACCTCGGGGAAGGTCTGGTCGCGCCCGTGATCAAGGATGCCGACAAGAAACCGCTGGGCGAACTGGCCAAGGCGACCCGGGAGCTGGCGGACAAGGCGCGGGCGGGGAAACTCCTCCCGGACGAGATGGCTGACGGCACGTTCACCGTGTCGAACCTGGGCGGTGTTGGGGTCGAGGCTTTCACCCCCATCGTCAATCCGCCGCAGGCCGGCATCCTGGGTGTTGGCAAGATCCAGGAGAAGCCGGTGGTCCGGAACGGGGGCATCCACATCCGATCCATGCTGACGCTCTGCCTGGTCTTCGATCACCGGCTGATCGACGGGGCGCCCGCCGGGCGGTTCCTGGCGAAGGTGAAGGAGTTGCTGGAGAACCCGACCTGGATCGGGTAAGCCCACACCGGAGGGGGGGGTGACGTGCCGACGTCCCCGCAGACTGCGACATCCCGGATGCCCGAATCGGTTGCCGCCGCGGTTGGGTTGCAGATCCTGGACCTAGGGCTCGAGCCCTACGGCGTCACGCTCTCGCGGCAGGAGGAGCTGGTCGGCCGGCGCCTCCGCGGAGAGGCGCCCGACACGCTCATCCTGGCGGAGCATCCGCCCGTCGTCACGCTGGGTCGGGCCAAGACGCGCGTGAACATGCGCCTCAGCCCTGCTGAACTGGCCGAGCGGGGGATTGAGTACTTCGAGATCACGCGCGGTGGCGACGTCACCTACCACGCCCCCGGCCAGCTCGTGGGGTACCCGATCTTCGATCTGCGGCGACACGGCCGGGACGTGCTCCGCTTCTGCCGCGAGGTGGAGGCAGCCCTGATCGCAACCCTGGCCGACTTCGGCCTGGCGGCCCAAGGGGTCGCGGGCGAGGCGGGCGTCTGGGTGGGCGATCGGAAGATCGCCTCTCTGGGCATTTCGGTGCGCCGCTGGATCACCTTTCACGGCTTCGCGCTGAATGTGACCACGGACCTCACGGGCTTCCAGGTGATCCGGCCGTGCGGGAAGGACCCCGGGGTGATGACCTCCATGGCCGCGCTGCTGTCGCGGCCGATCCCCATGACCGAAGTCCGTCGGGACGTGGGGCAGCGATTTGCCGAGCAGTTCGGCTTCGTCGAGGTGCCTGTTGTTTCGGCCTGATAGGAGGACGCGCATGAGCTTCCCACGTATGTTCCGGATCAAGCAACAGTTGGAGGGCCCGACCCTGCCCGACATCCCGAAAGCCGTCCGGGAGTCCATCCACTCTCTGCATCTGGAAAACCGCGTGAAGCCGGGGCAGACCGTGGGCATCACATCCGGGAGCCGGGGGGTGGCCAACATCGACCGGATCACCCGGGCCGTGGTGGACGAGCTGAAGGCGCTCGGCCTCCAGCCCTTCATTGCGCCCACCATGGGGAGCCACGGCGAGGCCACGGCCGAGGGCCAGAAGCGGGTCCTCGAGCACTACGGCATCACCGAGGCCGCCATGGGCTGTCCCATCAAGTCCAGCATGGAGGTGGTCGAGGTCGGCAAGGTGAAGGGCACCACGGTCTTCTGTGACAAGCATTGCTGGGAGGCCGATCACATCGTCGTGGTGGGTCGGATCAAGGCGCACACGGATTTCGACAACGACATCGAGAGCGGCCTCTTCAAGATGATGGCCATCGGCCTGGGCAAGCAGCACGGGGCGGAGAATTACCACCGGGCGGGCCACCAATACAGCTACGCCGAGATCTTCCCCTTGGTCGGCAAGGCCATCCTGGAGACGGGCCACGTCCTCTTCGGGCTGGGGATCGTGGAGAACGGGTACGAGCAGACGGCCAGGGTGGAAGCCATGCTTCCCAAGGATTTCGAGACCAGGGAGAAGGCGCTGCTCGTGGAGGCCAAGGCCTGGATGGCGAGGCTCCCCTTCGACGTCCTGGACCTCCTCATCGTGGATGAGCTCGGCAAGAATATCAGCGGGGCCGGCATGGATCCCAACGTGATCGGCCGGGTCTCGGTCCAGAAGGTGCCGAAGGCGCCGCGGATCCGCCAGCTCTTCGTCCGCGACATCCGGCCTGAAAGCGATGGCAACGCCATCGGGGTGGGCTTTGCCGACATGACCACCTGGCGGCTCGTGAAGCAGATCAACTACACGGCCATGTACATGAACGCCATCACCTCGGGCGTCTCCGAGGCCGCCAAGGTGCCGATGGCCTTCGACAACGATCGCGAGGCCATCCGGACGGCCCTCGGCATGATCGGCCTGACCCCGCACGAGCAGGCGCGGGTGGTGCGGATCAAGAACACGCTCCACCTGACGGAGATGGACGTCTCCGAGGCGCTGCTCCCCGAGGCACAACGGCACAAGCGGTTGAGCCTCGTCACCGAGCCGGCCGCCTTCGCCTTCGATCCCGAAGGGAACCTGCCGACCTTTTAGGGCCGAATGACCAATGACCAATTGAGCAATGACCAATGAGCAGTGCGTTCCGGGATCTCATTGGGATTTGGTCATTCGTCATCGGTCATTGGACGGGGGTCTTATGTCCAAGTACTTCATTGATCCCAGGGCCCTGCCGGGGAAGGGGATCGCCCCGGGGAGCGAGATCCGGGTGGCCTACGGGGACAAGATCATGCTCTCTTTCGTGAGCATCCAGCCGGGCGCCGTGATCCCCCAGCACAGCCACCCGCACGAGCAGGGCGGGGTGTGTCTGGAAGGCTCCTTCGAGTTCACTATCGGGGACGAGACGCGGATCGTGAGGAAAGGGGAGGGCTGGATGATCCCCGGAGGCGTCCCCCACTCGGTACGGGGTTTGAACGCGGCCGCCTCCGCGCTGGACATCTTCTGTCCGCCTCGCGAAGACTACAAGTAGCCGGTCGCGCGTCGGGGGGCGTCCGGCAAAGCTGGCCGGACTGGGAGCCATGCAGCGGAATCCAAGAGCGAGGCAGAGGGAGGGATCTTCGTGTTGAGCAAACTGCGAGCAAAGCGAGGACGCCGTGGCTGAGACACCCCGCTGGACAGTGGTCTGTGCCGATACGCACAAGTTTCCGATTCAGGTGGAGGGCGAGATCCTCGGACGGGTGGACTGCCGCGTGATCCCCGCCGCCTGCCGGACCGAGGCGGAGACCCTGGCCGCCTGCCGGGAGGCCCACGCCATCCTCACGGCGAGCGCCCCCTTCACTCGTCGCGTGATCGAGGGGCTCCGCGAGGCCCTGGTGATCTGTCGCTATGGCATCGGCGTGGACACCGTGGACATCCCGGCCGCCACGGAGCACGGCATCATCGTGGCCAACGTGCCCGACTTCTGCTTCGACCAGGTGGCCGATACGGCCATGAGCCTGATCCTCTCCGTGCCACGCAAGGTGGCCTACCTGAGCGGGCTGGTCAAGCAGGGAATCTACGACCGCGAGCGGGCGCGGCCGGTCCACAACTTCCGCGGGGCAACGCTGGGCCTGGTGGCCTTCGGGAACATCGCCCGCAACGTCGCCCGCAAGGCGGTCCCCTTCGGCTTCCGCATCCTGGCCTACGATCCGTACGTGAAGGCCGAGGAGATTCGAGACTACCCTGTGACCCTGGTGGACTTCGACACCCTCCTGCGGGAGTCGGACCTCCTCTCGGTTCACGCCCCCCTCACGCCCGAGACCCGGCACCTGTTCGATGAGGCGGCCTTCCGAAAGATGAAGCCCACGGCCTACTTTTTCAACTGCGGGCGCGGCCCGATTCATGACCAGCGCGCCTTGGTCAAGGCCTTGCAGGAGGGCTGGATCGCGGGGGCCGGCCTGGACGTCCAGGAGAAGGAGCCGCCGGACCGGGACGACCCCATTCTCACGCTGGACAACGTCGTCTTGACCCCGCACTATGCCTCCTACACGGAGGAGGCCTACCACGAGCTTCGAGTAAAGACGGCCGAGAACGCCGCCGCGGTTCTCCGGGGTGCGTTCCCCAAGTACCTGGTGAATCCGGAGGTCAAGGCCCGCGCGAGGCTCAACAAGCAGCGAAACCCATAAACGACTGCAAGGGAGGAGACGAACCATGCGACTCAAGGGCAAGAAGGTAGCAGTGCTGGCCGAGAACATGTACCAGGAGATGGAGCTGTGGGTCCCGTACTACCGCTTGAAGGAAGAGGGCGCCGACGTGAAGATCGTGGCGCCGGAGAAGGTGACCTACACCAGCAAGCACGGGTACCCGGTCACGGCCGACGTGGCCGCGAAGGATGTCTCGGCCAAGGACTTCGACGGTATCGTGATCCCGGGCGGCTATGCCCCCGACATGATGCGCCGGCACAAGGCCATCCTGGACCTGGTCAAGGGCTGCTTCGAGCAGGGCAAGCCGGTGGCGGCCATCTGCCACGCGGGCTGGGTGCCCGCCTCGGCCGGGATCCTGAAGGGGAAGACGGCCACCTGCTTCTTCGCCATCAAGGATGACGTGATCCACGCGGGCGCCACGTACGTGGACCAGGAGGTCGTGGTGGACGGGAACCTGATCACCTCGCGCACGCCGAACGATCTTCCGGCTTTCTGCCGCGAGCTGGTGAAGGCCCTGGAGAAGTAGGGACGCAGCCATCAGCGGTCAGCCGTCAGCCGCGGGCAAACGGTCTGCGCCCTGGGAGACAGGCTGAGGGCTGACCGCTGTACGCGCATCGCTGTCGCGAGGTGCAGGAGCGCCCATGATCCTCCCCAAGATGTACCGTCTCCGCCAGAAGCTGAACCCGCCCGTCGTCACCGATGTGGTCGGCGCCGTGCGTGCCGAGATCGCCAAGCTGGATCTGCGAAGCAGACTGAAGCCGGGTGCGCGGGTGGCCGTCACCGGGGGGAGCCGGGGTGTGGCCAACATCGCCACGATTCTCCGGGCGACCTGCGACAGCCTCAAGGCGCTCGGGGCGAGGCCCTTCATCGTCCCCGCCATGGGGAGTCACGGCGGGGCGACGGCCGAGGGGCAGCTCAAGGTACTGGCCCGCTACGGTGTCACCCCCGAGAGCATGGAGGTACCGATCCTCTCCTCCATGGAGACGGTCGAGATCGGGCGGATGTCCTGGGGGCTGCCGGTCCTGGTAGACCGGAACGCCTCCGAGGCGGATCACATCGTCCTGGTGAACCGCGTGAAGCCGCACACCAACTTCCGCTGCCACGTGGAAAGCGGTCTGTTGAAGATGCTGGTCATTGGCCTGGGCAAGCACCAGGGCGCAATCCTGGCCCACCGCGCCGCCGTGGACATCGGGCTGGAGCGCATGATCCCCGAGGTCGGCCGCTACTCCCTCTCCCATTTGCCCATCCTGTTCGGTCTGGCGACGGTCGAGAACGCCCGACACGAGACGGCCCGGGTGCAGGCCGTCCTCCCCGAGCAACTGGAGGAGACGGAGGCTCGCCTCCTGAAAGAGGCCTGGGGCCTCTTGGCGCGGATTCCCTTTGAATTCCTCCACCTTCTCATCGTGGATGAGATCGGGAAGGAGATCAGCGGCACCGGCATGGACCCCAACGTCATCGGTCGCACCTACCTCTCCCCCAACGAGGAGCCCAAGAGCCCGCGCTACATCCGGATCCTGGTGCGGGACCTCACGGAGAAGACGGCCGGGAACGCCGTGGGGATGGGCCTGGCGGACTTCGCCACGCGGCGCCTCGCCAACAAGGTCAACTTCCAGTACACGTACACCAACGCCCTCACCGGCCTCTCGCCCATGCGGAGCAAGCTGCCCATCATTTTCGAGACGGATCGCGAGGCCATCGAGGGCGCTCTCAAGACCATCGGGCTCACCGAGCCGCCGGACGCCAGGGTCGCCCGGATCCGGAACACCCTGGCCCTGGAGGACCTCTACGCCTCCGAGGCCCTGCTCCCGGAGATCCGGGAGCGATCCGACCTGGAGATCCTGGATGCTCCCCGGGAGTTTCGGTTCTCCGGGCAGGGGGATCTGCTGGACGAAACGGCTTAGGACCGGAAGTGGCGACGTGAACGGACACCCCCCGCTTTTCACGAAAGCCTTCGTTCTCATCTGCCTCGCCACGTTCTTCTTCTACCTGAGCTTCTATCTCATCCTTCCGGTGATGCCGCTGTATGTCGCCGGCCTGGGCGGGACCTCAACCCAGATCGGCCTCGTCATCGGCCTGTTCGCCTTCATGTCCATGCTGCTCAAACCTCCCTCCGGCTGGGTCATTGACCAGCGGGGGAACCGGCCCGTCCTCCTCGCCGGCATGGCGGTCTTCCTCCTGGCATCACTGGGATACACGCTGACCCGATCGGTCGCGGCAATCCTCGCGCTCCGCGCCTTCCACGGCATCGGAATGGGTCTGTTCCCCACGGCAGCGACGGTCGTGGTGGCCGAGCTGGCGCCCCTCCCGCGAAGGGGCGAGGCTATGGGCTGGTTCGGCATTGCCAACAGCATGGGCATGATCCTCGGTCCGGCTGCCGGGACCGATGTGGCGGAGCGGCTGGGCCATCAGGCCCTGTTTCTCCTGGCGGCGGGAATCGCGGGAGTCGGCTTGACCTGCCTCTTGATTCTCACTCCGGTCGGACAGCCCGCTTCGGATCCAGAGCGGACGCTGCGCTGGCGGGATTTGTACAGCCGGGGCGCCATTCTGCCCGCAGTGCTGCTCCTATTCCTGTTCGTGCCCTACGGGACGATGATGGCCTTCATGCCGATCATCGCCGCCCGCCGCGGGATGGGGAATCCGGGGACGTTCTACAGCGTGTTCGCCCTCGCCGTCCTGGCAGTTCGGGCCAAGGCCGGCCGGGTCTCTGACCTGAAAGGGCGCGCCGCGGTCATTGTCCCGGGAATGGCTGTCGCGGCCGTCGCCTTTGTGGTCCTCGGCCTGACCGCGGGGCCGCTGGGCGTACTCGCCGGCGCCGCGGTCTACGGCATCGCCTTCGGGAGCGTCCAACCCGCCCTCATGGCGCTCACGGCCGACCGGGTACCTCCCGCGGAGCGGGGCAAGGCCATGGGGACCTTCTATACGGCGTGGGAGCTGGGGGTCAGCACGGGCTCCACGGGATCTGGGCTCCTCCTTCGCATCGTGGATTTCCCGCTCATGCTCCTCGCCTCTGCGGCCTTCCCTGCGGCCGGCGTTCTGCTGTCGCTCCGGGCGAAAAGACGCGTCCCCATCAGCTCGCCGGGCCAGGCAGAACGGCCGAGGGGGACGGCGCAGGAGCTGACCGAGTAGAACAGTCGGAACCCCTCCATTCCCCCTCCTTGTGTTTCTCCAGGTACCTGGGATACCCTAGTAACAACTCGGCTCGCCGAGTGTCCCGAGGAATTTCCCGATGGCGACCGGCAACGCGCGATTTGCGACGAGCGAGAATTGGGTCTTCGCGGTCTTGCGGACCCTCACCATGCTGGGCGGGATGATCGCCCTCTTCCTGGGGCCCATCCGGCCCGAGCACCAGCACCACCTCTATCCCCTGGCGTGGGCCTTCGTGGCCTACCAAGGTCTCCAGTTCCTCGCCATCCGCCTCCGGCCCGAGCGATTGCCCCAGATGCTCCTCGCCACCATCGGCCTGGACCTGCTCTTCGTCTCGCTCTTCGTCTGGTTCAGCGGCGGCTTCGAGAGCCACTTCTACCTCCTCTATCACCTCTTGGTGGCATTGGTGGCCGCACACTTCGGTCCGGGCATCGGCCTGGCGACGGCGGTGGGCGCGAGCCTTTTGTACGGCCTCGTATCCCTCGAGGGGGCGACGACTGCGACCTTGTTCCACCTGGTCGCCCGCTCCGCCACGCTTTTGCTTCTGGGCGGGGCGCTCGGCTATCTCAGCCGCCGCGAGCGGGCGGCGCGGGCCGAGGCGGAGCGTCTGAACGAGGATCTGCGGAGAAACCAGGAGCGGCTGGAGAAGGCATACGAGGAGCTGCAGGCCGCCCAGGAGCGGATCGTCCGGTCGGAGCGTCTGGCCGTTATCGGCCAGATGTCGGCGAAGGTGTCGCACGAGGTGCGCAACCCCTTGAGCTCCATCAGCCTGAACGCGGAGCTTTTGGAGGATGAGCTGGAAGGTTTGCCCGAGGCGCGGTGTGCCGAGGCAGCGAGGCTCGTGGCGGCGATCCGGTCGCAGGTGGATGTCCTGAGCGCGGTGACGGAGGAGTACCTGCG
The DNA here is from genome assembly GCA_963714585.1 of uncultured Methylomirabilota bacterium. Classification (GTDB taxonomy): domain Bacteria; phylum Methylomirabilota; class Methylomirabilia; order Methylomirabilales; family 2-02-FULL-66-22; genus 2-02-FULL-66-22. Next base: position 47,020 of record CAVQPC010000051.1, on the reverse strand, counting down.
TTTCGCCAGGCTCCCGAAGCCGAAGCTGGAGCTCGCGGCTGTCGCACCCGTGATCGAGGACCTGGCCGAGTTCGTGCGCGAGGAGCTGCGCTCGAGGAAGGTGGATCTGGTGGTGGATGTCGCGGACGGATTGCCCGCGCTCCGCCTAGATGCGGGGCAGATTCGCCAGGCGCTCCTTAACCTCGTCCGCAATGCGGCCGAGGCCATGGCCGGCGGCGGAACGATTACGGTGCGAGCCGTAGCTGAGCAGAAAGCAGAAGACAGAAAACAGAAGGCAGAGGAGAGCCGCCCCGGACAGCAGTTGCTGCCGTCTGCCGACTGCCGACTGCCTTCTGTCTCCATCGAGGTGCGTGACACCGGCCCGGGTGTTCCCGTGGAGACGATCGACAAGATCTTCGAGCCTTTCTTCACGAGCAAGGAGGGCGGGACGGGCCTGGGCTTGGCCATCGCGCGGCAGATCGCCCTGGATCACGGAGGCACGCTGACCTGTGAGAGCCCATCGGGAGGTGGCGCCATTTTCCGCTTGACCCTCCCCATCCCTGATGGAGGACGTATCCCATGACCACAGAGACTGCCCGCATCCGGGTGTTGGTGGTGGACGACGACCAGGCCATCCGCGAGGCCCTCTCTCGGACACTGGAGAAGCTTGGGTACGACGCCGAGGCCGTTGGGGACGGACAGGCAGGCCTCGACCGCCTGAGGCAAGGGGGCGTCCATATCCTGCTGGCGGACCTGAAGATGCCGAAGCTCTCGGGGCAGGAGCTGCTGAAGGCCGCCAAGGCCATCGCACCGGATATTGAGGTAATCGTCATCACAGGTCACGGAACGGTCGAGGACGCAGTGGAAGCGATGAAGGAAGGTGCCTACGACTTCATTACCAAGCCGTTCAAACGGGTCCAGATCGAGAAGACGATCACGAAGGCGGCGGAAAAGCAGGCGCTGGTCCTTCAGAATCGCGCCCTGCAGGAGCGGCTGGATGATCTTCAGGCCGGGGGCCAGATCATCGGGCGGAGCCCGGTCATGCTTCGAACGCTCGATCTCGTGAACCAGGTGGCGCCCAGCACCGCCACCGTGCTGATCCAGGGGGAGAGCGGCACCGGCAAGGAGCTGATCGCGAACGCCATCCACCACGGCAGCCCGCGGCGGGACCGGCCGTTCATCAAAGTGAGCTGCGCCGCGTTGCCCGAGACGCTTTTGGAGTCCGAGCTGTTCGGCTACGAGCGTGGGGCCTTCACGGGGGCCACGGCCCGCAAGGAGGGCCGCTTCGAGCTGGCGGATGGTGGCACGCTTTTCCTGGATGAGATCGGCGAGCTGAGCCCGGCGACGCAGGCGAAGCTCTTGCGCGTCCTGCAAGAGGGGGAGTTCGAGCGGCTCGGGGCCACGCGGACGCTCAAGGTGGACGTCCGCCTGGTGGCGGCGACCAACGCCGATCTCACCGCCTTGGTGCGGGAGAAGCGGTTCCGCGAGGATCTCTTCTACCGCCTGAACGTGATCACGATTCCCCTCCCGCCCCTCCGGGAGCGCCGAGAGGACATTCCGCTTCTGGCCCATCACTTCCTCCGGCGCTTTGCCGCGCGGAACGCCAAGAGCGTCGTGGGCTTCACGGATGAGACGATGGACCTGCTCGAGGGCTACACCTGGCCGGGGAACGTCCGCGAGCTAGAGAATGTGATCGAACGGGCCGTGGTCCTGACCCGCTCGAATATGATCTCTCCCGCCGACCTTCCCGAGGCGATTGTGGGAAGCGAGCAGGCAACCCGCCATCTGGTGGTGCCGATCGGAACGCCCCTGGAGGAGGTGGAGGATCGTCTGATCGAGGAGACCCTTCGCTATGCCAAAGGGGACAAGACCCTTGCCGCCAAGCTCCTGGGCATCGCCACCCGCACGATCTACCGCCGGGTGAAGGGCGAATCCGAGCGTCCGGCAGCCGACCCAACGGCCGATCAATCATCGGTTGAGTCGCCCACCGACGATTCCCGTTGACTTCTTCCACACGTCAGCGCTACAAGGTACCCCGATTCGTAGCCGAGCCTCGGACACTCAACTCCATGATTCAAGTCACCTGCAGCATTACCATAGACGAAAGCGAGATTCACTTCGACTTCGTTAGGGCGTCCGGGCCTGGAGGGCAGAACGTCAACAAGGTTTCCACGGCTGTGCGCCTCCGGTTCGATGCCCTCGCATGCACCGCCTTGCCGGAGGATGTTCGCGGACGGCTGATAGGTGTGGCGGGGAGGAGGGTCAGCGCGGACGGCGTACTGAGCATCGAGGCCAGACGGTTCCGGACTCAAGAGGCAAATCGCCGGGATGCGATTGAGCGATTTGTACAGTTGGTACGCAAGGCTGCTGAGAAGCCGAAGGCACGCCGGAAGACCAAGCCACCGGCAGCCTCGAGGATGCGCCGGCTGGAGGCGAAACGACGGCGGGGGCAGGCAAAGCAGGCCAGGCGACCGCCTGGGCGGATTGACGACTAGCGAACGTTCTCCATTTAGGGGGCCTTTCAATCACCTTGGAAAGTAGTGCACATGCGTCAGGTGGGTCAAGAGTTGGGGCAAAGCGTCGTTCGTTGGTATCCGCGGACATCTCACGAGGAGGCGAGTGGTGTTCTACGACACATCATCTTACAGGGAGAAGCTTGCAGACACACGGGACGACAGGACGTATGGCATCGTGGTGCTGGTACCGTCGGAGTCCAAGCGGCTCATCGCCAGGGGCGTTCTGGCCCTGCCGGAAGTGAAGCGCGTACTGAAGGATGGCCTCTTCGTAGTATCCCGCGGCACGACGACGTCCTTCATCGCCGAAGAGATTCTGGGCGTCAAGCTTCCCAAGGCCAACTGCACTGCGGGCATCGTCACCGACTGCCGTCTGGCCGTGACGATACCGGAGGAAGGCGTCGGGCCCTGGGTGTTCCGCAAGGGGGTCAAGAGTGAGGAGCCGGCCGAGGAGGCCTTGAAGCAGTTCACCGCCACCGACGTCTCGGTGAAGGGCGCCAGCGCCATCGACCCGCAGGGGAACGTGGGCGTGCTGGCAGCCAACGATTTCGGCGGGACCATCGGCTCCATATGGCCGGTGCTGGCGGCCCGCGGCTCCCATCTCATCGTCCCGGCGGGATTGGAGAAGTTGGTGGCCTCCGTGATCGACGCGTCCTGGGTGTGCGGCAACAAGCTCTTCAAGTACGTCATGGGCACGCGTGTGGCCCTCATGCCCGTTGTCAGCGCCAAGGTGGTCACCGAGATTCAGGCGCTCGAGATTCTCACCGGTGTCCACGCCGTGCACGTGGCCTCAGGCGGCGTCGGTGGAAGCGAAGGCGCCGTTGTCCTTGGATTGGAAGGCTCCGACGCGACGGTGAAGCGCGCCTTCGAGTTGGTGCAGAGCGTGAAGGGCGAGCCGCCCATCGGGATGCCGCACCTTCAGCCGCCGGTTCAGGCCGTTTTCGACTAGGACAGCAGGGTTGGATGCAAGCCCCAAGCATCCACCGAGAGAGGGCCGGGGCAGAAGCTACTACCACGGCGATGAAGCGGCGGGGCGCTTTCTGCGCTCGCCGCTTCATCGCCACGCCGCCAGGGGCGCAGCAGCCTTGTCGCAGCGAAAGGAGCACGCTTGCCAGATATCTTTGTCGATGCCGACGGCTGCCCGGTGAAGCAGGAAGTCTATGGCGTGGCAAGGCGCTATGGACTCAAGGTCACTCTGGTGTCGAACTCGCGGATGCAGATTCCGCAAGAGGCTCGGCTCGAACTGGTTGTGGTGGAGGGGCAGTTCGACGCGGCGGATGATTGGATTGTCGAGCATGTCGGTGAGAAAGATATCGTGATTTCCGGAGACATCCCTCTGGCCTCCCGGTGTTTGAAGAAGGGGGCCTTGGTGCTCGGTCCGACGGGCTACGAGTTCACCGAGGATAACATTGGCGAGGCTCTCGTGAGCCGGGAGATTTCGGCCCACCTCCGCCAGTTCGGGACCATGACAGGCGGCCCAGCCCCTTTCGACAAACGAGCTCGCTCCCGCTTCCTGAATCGCCTCGACGCGATAATCCAGGCTGCCCGCAGGAAGAAGTAGTGTGGCGGTTGACAAAAAGTCCTGCTCTCCCATCCTCGCCTTGCGGTTTCTCGACACAAACGTCGTGACGCCCACGCAATCTGCCTGAGAAGCCCCCCGGCCCCGCTGCCATCTTCCGAGAATCCCGACACTTCCAGCCCTGCACGTTCTGGGGTGTGTGTTCCTCGGGCCTGGCACCGCTCTTGCCTCTTCTTGGATCCGAGTCCGCGAATCCTCGGTATTGGACCGAGAGATCAAGACAGGGGGAGGCTAGAGACCATGAAGAAAATCTGGATCGTCGTAGCAGCCGTCGTTCTCATTGCGGGGGCGACGGGGTATGCCCTCGCCCAGACCAGCGGCGTGCCCCAGGGCGGCCCGGGGGGGATGATGGGTGCCGGGAGTGGCATGATGGGCGAGGGGATGATGGGCCAAGGCGGCACGGGGCACATGGGCCAGATGATGGGCGTCGGCATGATGAACTTGATGAGCGGTCAGCCGCTCACGCCCGAACAGGTGGAGCAGTTCGCCAAGCTGCACGGCATCACGGTCGAGCAGGCCCAGCAGATGACGCAAGCCTGCACCACGATCACGAGCCGGTCGCAGGCCCCGCAGGGGCAGTCACAGCAATAGGATCTGGGGATCTCAGGCCCGGCTCCCCGGATAGGACGCGCGTCGGGGAGCCGGGCCTCTTGCGTTGGGCAGTTGGAGTCTTGCCGTGCGCTGCTGGAAGGTGGTCTTGAGCCTGACGACGGTCGGGGCGCTGGTCGCACTCCTGGCCTACGGGTTCACCAAAGATCCGCGCGCCATCCCCTCTCCACTGACAGGGCAGCCGGCTCCGGATTTCACGTTGACGCTCTTCGATGGGCGGACCGTTCGCCTCTCGGATTTCCGCGGCAAGGTGGTCTTCCTGAACTTTTGGGCGTCATGGTGTCCCCCCTGCCGGGACGAGGCCCCGCTTCTGGAGCAGACGTGGCAGCGATACAAGGCCCGGGACGTCGTCTTCTTGGGTGTGGACATCCAAGACACCGAGTCGGCGGCGCGCCAGTTCCTCGACGAGTTCCGCATCAGCTACATGAACGGCCGGGACGCGAACGGCCGGATCGCCATTAACTACGGCGTCTATGGCATCCCGGAGACCTTCTTCATCGACCGGGACGGCCGGATCACCTACAAGCACATCGGGGCACTGGACGAGCAGGTCGCTCATGGCCAAGCTTGCCGATGCCCAGCGTGGACTCGCCAGCGCGGAGGGGAAAAGCAAGGACTATCAATCCATCACCGTCCGATAGCCGTCCTCCTCGCCCGCCCCTTCGGTCTCCTGCCGACTGGAACCCTTTCGCTGAAATAATCTCTGAATGGGGCTTTGACAAAAAGTCTAGCGGTGAATCCTGTAGACCCTCTCGTGATGACTTCGATGTCAAGTCCACGGATTTCTTAGCAGCTTTCCGGCTCTGTGCGATACAAAACCCCTTGATCCTTGAGGGCATGCAGCTCGTCGACGATTCTGGCGTCCCGTGGCACGATGGCTTGCTTCCTGATGCGTAGTAACGCCTGCGGCCTCCTGTAATCACTCTCAACCACCACGAAATCCATGGCGTTCAGGAGGGGCTCCGATGATCGAGTTCCTGCAGACCTACGGCCTCTGGATAGCCCTGGCCGGGGTGTTCATCATCATGCACCGCTTCGGCATGGGGTGCTGCGGGGGAGGACACCAGCATGGACCGCCACCGCGCGAGAAGGCGCTCCCCGGCGAGATTGGGAAGGACAAAGAGGTGTCCGATCCGGCGTCGAAGCCGACTGGAACCTGTCACTGAAGGGCCCCGCCACCCTCAGGGGTGGCGAAAGATCGGCCCCCAGACAACGGAGGAGAAACTCTATGCGACGGAGACTCGGGGTACCCATTCTCTTGGCGGCTCTGGCTGGCGCCCTGCTGTCGGCCACCGCAATCCCTGCGGGCGCGGGAGACCAGGCGAGCCAGCAGGTGGCAGGCGGCGGCGTGACCGTGACGGCGACGCTTCTCAAGGGGCCAGCCGACGGGACGGCCATCCAGCTCGCCCTCAACACGCACTCGGTCAACCTCGATGCGTATGACCTGAAGGCGGTCACCACGCTGCGCGACGAGGCCGGGAAGGTGTATCCGGTCGAGGCGGTGGAGAAGACCGGCGGAGGCGGGCATCACCGCGAGGCAGTATTGCGGTTCGCCAAGCTCGACCCCAACGCCAAAGCGATCGAGCTCATCGTGAAGGATGTCGCGGGCGTGAAGGAACGCACATTCCGCTGGGGTGTGGGCGAATAAGACGGAATAAGGAAGGAGCGGACGTCATGAAGGGGAGCCACTCGTGGCTGATGGTGCTGTGCGTAGTGGGGATGGGGGCGTTCCTGATCCTCCCGGCGTTGGGGATCGGCCTTGGGAGTGTGCTTCCGTATCTCCTGATCCTCCTCTGCCCGCTCTCCCACTTCCTCATGATGCGCGGGGGCCATGGGCATGAGTCGGATCCCGCCAGGATGGAGCGTCCACCCACGGCCGAGCCTCGGGCTTTGCCAGGGGCCGAACGGCAGCCTGACGCCTGACGAGGTTCATGCTGTGGGGCCACGCGAAAGGGTGGGGTCCCTCGGAGAGATGCCGCATGGGAAAGCACAAGGGAAAGACCAAAGGGGGGGCCAAGGGGAGCCCGCCGAGGACGGGGTGGGGATTCCTGGTGTCGAGCGCCGTGGTTGTGGCCATGGTGGTCGGCCTGGCCACCTGGTACTTCCTCCCGGAGCGCAGCCACCTCAGTGACGCGGCCCAGTACAAGGGCGGCCCTCGACTGGTTGTGGACAAGGACCTCGTTGACTTTGGGTCCGTCCGGTTCGAGAAATGGGTTGAGGCAAAGTTCCGCCTGCGCAACGTGGGCGATCAACCCCTGCAATTGGCGGTCGACCGGCAGGTCGAAGCCATCGAGGGATGCTGACCCTCCGAGACGGTCGTCGGTTCGACGACCTTGGCGCCGGGACAGGAGACCGAAGTCTCGACCGTGTTCACCATGCATCAAGGGATGGGCGGTCCCCATCTCTTCGCGATCCATGTCCGGACGAACGATCCGTTGCAGAAGGAACGGGTCCTCAAGATCCGGTCCTACTGGCAGTAGGAGGCACGGACGGGCCGGCTCTCAAGATAACAACGGCGACGGCCGGTGGCCGGCCGCCGCCGCTCGTCCGACGACATTGTGAGAGAGGCGAGGGCTACTTCGCCTCATCCATCATCCGGATGATCTGCTGCTCGACCTCTTCAGCCACCGGCTTGAGTTCCTGGGCATTCGGGAAGATGGAGAGCAGGGCGGTCGGACGGATCGTACCGATCTTGGTCTTCCCCCCTTCCTGATAAACTGAGATCCGGCAGGGGAGGGCCATGTTCACGGCCATGTTGGCCGTGAGGACCTTGTTCGCCTGCTGGGGGTTACAGACCTCCAGGATCTTGCAGGCATTGGGGAAGTCGATCCCCTTTTCCTTCAGGGTGTGTTGCAGGTTGTGGACATGCAGGACCCCGAACTTGTTCCGCCTCACCGCCTCTTCGAGGTCACGGACAGCCGTCTCGACATCCTTGTTGGTTTCCACCACGTAGAGCATCGTTCATCCCTCCTGTTGGGTTCGTCCGCGCTGAAATCCGATCCCCTGCGGGAACACAGCGCGACATGGTCGCCCGCGATACGTATCCCTCCCGTGTCCTTACCCTATGATCCGCGAATGGTCCGAAGGATTCAAGTGCAAAGACATGATGCCACACGGTAAGGGCCACCAGCGGAGGAGGAGTGTGAGGAATCTACCATGTGTCATCTGATTCTCGCCGTGCCCATCCTGGCTCTGCCCATCTTCTGGCTGGTCCCGCCGTCGCAGGCGATCCCCATCTACCTCGGCGTGATCGGGGTCACGGGCCTGCTTCTGTGGCCGGCGATGAACGCCTTACGACGACCCCCGGTCACCGGCAGGGAAGGGATGGTCGGGGCCCGCGGGGAGGCCCTGACCGACTTGCGTCCGGAGGGTCTGATCCGGTGCCAGGGGGAGGTCTGGTCCGCGACGTCAGCGGATCCCGTCGCGGCTGGAAAACAGGTCCGGGTGATCGGCGTGAATCGATTGCGCGCCCAAGTAGTGCCTCAGGGCCGCTGAGGAGGCGGCGCTTCCCGCGTTCAGGGCCGAGGCTGTTGGACGAGGGGCAAGGCCGTGGATGTGTAAGGCTGGCCGAGTCACGGCCTTCCCGGAGAGGAGGGATGCCATGACCAAGGCGGAGTATCTGGAGGATCTGGCCTCCCGGCGAAAGGTCGTACAGCTCCTGCTCACGAGTAGCTTCGGGGCCCTGTTCCTCAGCGTGGCCTATCCCATCCTCCGCTACCTCGTACCGCCCACAATCGGGGAGCCGCGCGTCGCCAGCGTGGAGGTCCCCTGGACGGCCGCGGAGCTGAAGCCGAACTCGGGCCGGATTTTCAGGTTCGGCAGCCGGCCAGGGATCCTCATCAAGACGCCCGGGGGGAGCTCCGCGCCTTCACCGCCGTCTGCACCCACCTGGCCTGCACCGTGCAGTACCGGGAGGACATGCAGATGATCTGGTGCGCCTGCCATAACGGCCATTACGACCTCTTCGGCAAGAACGTGGCGGGCCCCCCGCCCCGGCCACTCGAGCCGTACAAGGTCCAGGTAGCGGCCAGTGGGAAGATCTCTGCCTCCAAGGCGTGAACAGCGGGAGTGATCCTCCTCTGAGAGCCTTGCGCGATCGCGTCTCGCGCATTCGCGACTGTACGTCGCTCGCCGTCTCCGTGAGCCACCCTTGGGAGCCAGCATCGTTCCGTTGACATCGCGTCCGCCTCGCTCCGTGAGAAACCGCCTCGCTTTGCCATTCTGTCGAAGAGAGAATCGCCATTCATGGAGCAGTGACCCCACCATCCATTCCAGGCTGACCGCATGCGCTGTCGGAATGCGAGGTTACGAAGATCGAGGGGAGGACGGCTGCCCTTGTAGGCGCCGTGGTATGCCCCTTGCTTTATGATCTGAGAGACATACTCGAACGGACAACCCAGCAGAGGGGTGAAGGAGGAAGACCATGCGACGCAATAGCAGATGGTGGGTCGTGCCGGTGATAGTGACACTCCTGTTCATCATCTCCAGCGCCGTTGGGCCCGAGGCGTGGGCGCGGGCCGGCGGCGGGCGCTCCTTCGGGGGCGGGAGTTACCGGTCGTTCTCGTCGCCGTACAGCGGCTTCGGCAGCTCGGCCCCGTGGAACGGATCCCGCGCGTACCAGACGCCGAGTCCCTCGGCCTCCCCGAGCGCGCTGGGCACATCCTCGTGGGGTGGCGGGGGATTCATGCGGAGCCTGGCCGGCGGGCTCGCCGGGGGTTTCCTGGGCTCCCTCCTCTTCAGTGGCCTGGGCTTCGGCGGCGGCTTCGGCGGCGTGGGGGGCGGCGGCATCGGTCCCCTGGAGATCCTCCTCTTCGCAGGCATCACCCTCGCGGTCGTCGCCTACCTTCGACGCCGGAACTCGGAGGCACTCGCTGGAGCCAGCGGCGGCCGCATGTCCATGCACTCCGGCGATCACGGTGGAGGCTGCGGGTCGTCTTCCGAAAGCGGCACGGCCGTCGAAGAGTCGCCCGAGGTGAACCGCGAGCGGGGCCTGGTCGAGGTCGCGGCAGCCGTCCCCGACTTTGATGCGCAGCGCTTCCCCGAGGAGGCCATGGACATCTTCTTCCGGATCCAGGGCGCCTGGGCGCGGCGCGATCTGCCGGCGATCCGCGACCTCGTCGCGCCCGAAGTGCAGCAGGAGTTCCAGCGGGACATCGAGACCCTGAAGGCGGAAGGGAAGATCAACCGCCTCGAGAACATCACGGTCCGTCGCAGCGAGATCCACGAGGCCTGGATGGAGCGGGGGAGGGCCTTCGTGACGATCCACTTCCTGGCGAATCTCCTGGACTACACCGTCGATGAGCGGTCTGGCAACCTCGTGGGCGGCAGCAACGAGGTGCCCGTGAAGTTCGAGGAGTACTGGACCTTCGCCCGGCCCGCCGGGGGGGCCACTTGGCAGCTCACGGCGATCCAGCAGGCAGCCTGAGGACCTCTCCTTCCGCCGCAGGCAACGAGGAGACCGACAACCTCCTCGTTGCCTGCACTACCGACCTTCCGCGCACAAAGTCAAAGGCTGTTTTGACAAGTCGTCCCACTGGTTGATGCCCATCGCGGAGCCTTTTGCCTCTTTGTCAAAGAAGCTGTTCACCCTTCCCCCGAAGGGCGAAGAGGGCTGCGCCAATACCGAGAAAATTCCTCGATTCACCACCCTTGCCCCGAGCGGCGGCGCTGGCATATGGATTGCTCCAAGCCTAAGGCGGAAAGAGGAAGGGGGTGGGGAGCGATGGAAAAAGACAATCAGATCGTTGAGGCGGGACGTGCCTCCACAGTCTTAGTCGTCGATGATGACCACGAACACACCCGCGCACTGGCCACGGTCCTGGAGCGAGCAGGCTATGGTGTCTGCACCGCCTCCGACGGACAAGAGGCCCTGGCCCGCCTCGCGGAGCGGTCCTTCGAGCTGATCATCACCGACCTGCGGATGCCACGGATGAACGGTCTGGATCTCCTTCGGAGCGCGCGGGCGATGAGCCCGAAGGCCGCCGTGATCGTCCTGACGGCCTATGGCGAATGGGAGACATATGTGAGCGCCATGGACAGCGGGGCGCTGGACTACCTGAGCAAGCCAGCGCGGCGCGAGCAGATCCTCTGCGCGGTCCGCAAGGCCCTGGCCCGCCGGGGTCTCCGGGCCGCCGGATCTTCCGTTGCGTCCATCGGAGGATCCTGCAGGCGCTACACCGTGAAGGCGCCATAGCCCGGTGGAGTGCAGGCGGGCAGTCGATCAACCCCCTCGCGGGGGAGGTGTTCCGGCATGTATCCAATCCTCTTGCAGATCGGCGGCTTTCACGTGCGGGCCTACGGGACCGTCATCGCCCTCGCCCTCCTGACCGGGGCGTGGCTGGCAGGCCGCGAGGCGGCCCGCAAGGGGATCTCGCCCGAGCGGGTCCAGGACTTCATCGTCTGGGCGAGCCTGTTCGGGATCCTGGGCGCGCGGACGCTCTTCGTCATTCGATCCCGCTTCTCCACGACGTCTCCGCGAGGTTGATCGCGCCGACATCCGGCCGGGTGGATGAACGACACGCTGCTGCCTGCGGTCGGCCTGCGCCTCCAGGCCGAGTGCATCCACCAAATGCCCTACAGCGAGTTCAAGCAGGCCGTGGCCGACGGGCGGGTGAGCGAGGTCACCCTCACCGATACGCTGATCCGCGGGACCATGCCCGTCAAGGATGCCCAGGGAAAGGTCGAGCCGCAGCCGTTCGTAGTGGTGCGCGTGGCCGACCCCGACCTCGTCCGGGACCTCACCGCGCACAAGGTGAAATTCACTCCTGGCGAAGCCTGAACCGGTGGAACGGGTGGCCGCCAAGGCCACCGCGTGAGAAATCCATGTGATCCGAGAAGGGAGGTGAACTGGATGACGCGGTTCCGGATCCCCCGCATCGCCCACTGCACCAAGGGCATGCGTAGGTCCCGGGCATGACCGAAACTTCCTCCCCGGTGAGGGGTGATTCGGACGAGGACAACCAGCCGAGGCCTGAACATGTCTCTGGCCTGGCTCACCGCTGGGAGGGATTGACGATGGCCAAGGATCCCGTGTGTGGCATGCAGGTGGACGAGAAGAAGGCGGCGGCGACTTCGGTCTATCAAGGGACGACCTATTACTTCTGTGCCCCGGCCTGCAAGGCGACGTTTGACAAGAGCCCCGAGAAGTTTACCGGGAAGGCTGGGACGCACGCCGGGCACTAGGCCGGCCGCGGACAGAAAGGGGGAGGCGGCCAGGCACATCTCGGCGGCCTCCTCCCGCTACTGCCGTCAGGGATGAAGACGGCTGACCGACGCACGGAGAGGGCATCGCTGCTCCTCGCTACTCCGTACGCAACGGGAAGGGGCAGGCTTCGACGGCAAAGACGCCCGGAGAGAGGAATGAGGGAGCAATGGAGACGCTGGCACCCTTTCTCGCGACATGCGGGTACATTGGGATCGCCGCCATCGTGCTCCTCGGGAACCTCGGGCTTCCCGTGCCGGAAGAGGCGGTCGTCCTGTTCGTCGGCTATCTGACGTGGCGCGGGAAGTTCCGGGTGCCGCTCGTGCTCCTGGTCGCGGTGGGCAGTGCCGTGGTCGGAGACAACCTGGGTTACTGGCTCGGTCGGAAGCGCGGCCGAGACATCCTACTCATCATTTGGCTCCGGCACCGGAGGGCAAATGGCTAAGGAGCGCTGGGACGGCCTGAATGCGGCCCATCGCGAGGTTCGTTTTCGCTCCCCCGACGGCCCTCGGCCATGAATCCGCTCCCCCATGAGGGAACGCCGGACCAAATCCAACCCGCGGACCCTCCGGGGCGGATGAGGATGCGCCAATTGAGGTTCCGGATGCCGCCCTCGCAGCGGAACTTCGCAAGACGCTGACTCGCGCGTTCGCCCGAGGCGCTCTCGGCTGATGGCTCGAGGACGGCCGGAGAGCATGCGCCGATGGCCAGGCTCCGCAGGGCGCCCAACGGAGATCCGGCGCGCCAGATGAGACGAGCCATGCCGAATTACGACGCAGGAGATAGCGACGAAAGGAGGCAGCCATGCTCCGACACGTCAGAGATCTCCAGCACTACACGATTCACGCGCTCGACGGCGACATTGGACGGGTGCACGAGTTCTACTTCGACGACCAGCGCTGGACGGTTCGCCATATCGTCGTCACGACCGGTGCCTGGCTGCCACGCCATCGCGTCCTTATTCCCACCATGTCCGTGGCCAGGGTTGACGAGGCGCGCCGGGAACTGTCTGTCGCCCTGACGAAACTCCAGGTGGCGACCAGCCCGAGCACCGACACCGAGAAGCCCGTCTCCCGCCAGCACGAGGGAACGCTGTACTGGCACTACGGGTTCACGGGGATTGCATTCCCCGCGGATTTGCGGGCTGGGGGCGGGGATCCACATCTTACGCCGCACGCGCGAGGTGGTCGGGTATGCGGTGCATCGGATCCATGAGCGCATCGGTGACGTGGACGACTTCCTGGTGGATGATGCGTCGTGGACTATCCGCTATATGGTCGTGGACGTCCAGGGGTGGTGGCCGGACAAGAAGGTGCTCGTGCTGCCCAGGTCCGTTCTGGGGATCGCCTGGGAGGAGAAGGCGGTCCACGTCGACCTGTCCCGTGCCACGCTGCGGAACGCGCCGGGGTACGATCCCAGGCGACCGATCGATCGCGACGACGAAACGCGTCTCCAAGACTACTATGACCGCTCGAAGCATCCGGAGGACGGGCCTGCGCAGCGGGGCGGACTGCGATCGGGAATGGAGAGCAAGCGCCTGGAAGCATGAGGTGATCGCGGGGACCCTGAGCCATGGCGACCAGCGCCACGGCACGACCGCGCCCTCCGCCGCCCTGGAGTGCCTGACGGACACCCTTATCGGAGCCCCTCTGCCTCTCCACCAGGGGCTCCGATTCCTGCACCTCATCGACACCCAGACTCCACCGAGCCTGGCTCTCCGCTCGATCGTCGACGACCACACCACCCACAGGTTGTCCTCCATATCCAGGCCGCCGTTCCTCGCTTGACGAAATGACAAGCGCCGATGGCCCAGGGGCGATCGATTTTGCCATTTCGTCGCGGGCGGCCCCGGCACTCCGCCTCCCGGATCTCCCCCCCCTGCACGGTCGTCCAGCGGATCCAGAGGCGCCACAGGGTCTTAGCCGATCCCCCCTGCATCCCCCTCTCGCTCAACGCCCGATGGCACGGACGATGCTGTCTTATCCTGGTGTGATTCTCAACATGCTGCTTCGGGGATCACAGGCCCGCCGATGGCGGGCTCTTTGAATGGGCAAGCCCCCCCTCCCGGGGGGAGGGGCAGGAGGCACCGAACGATGGTCCAGCGGAAGACCGCGGCCCCCATGCCGTGCGAAATGAAGACCGCCCTGCTCGCCCGCCTGCGAACGATTGAGGGACACGTCCGCGGCATCCTGCGGATGGTCGAGGCGGATGCCTACTGTCCCGAGGTCCTGGCGCAAGCCATGGCGGTGCAGCGGGCCATCGATCGGTTCAGCTTTGAGTTGCTGGAGCACCACCTGGAGATCTGCTTCGTCACCTCCGTCCGCGGGGACAGCCGCCAGGATCGCGAACGGGCGATCCGGGAACTCCTGGAGATCTTCCAGACCTCGGCCAAGCTGAAGCGAGGCGGCCACTCCCAGGCTGTCACGGGGAACCAAGACCGGGTGGCGCATCAGGCTGGCCTCGTGGCCGAGCGGCCTACGGTGGCCACTCAGGGAATTGAAGGGAGGTGAGCACCATGTCGTCGCTCCGCTTCACACCGGTGGCCCTGGCTCTCGGGGTATTCCTGGCCATCACCTTCACACTGTGCGTGCTCTGGGGGCTGCTCTTCCCAGATCACGCGCCAGCAGCGGCTCTTGGAAGTCGCGTTCCCATGGTTCACGTGGCTGAGCTGGGGCAGCTTCATCGTGGGTGCCGTGGAGGCCTTCCTCTACGGGATCTATGCCGCAGCGATCTTCGTCCCGACCTACAACTGGCTGGCTCGGAGTATTGGGCAGCCGACCACAGAAGGAGGAATGCACCATGTATGACTGGATCAGCGCAAACTGGATCTGGCTCGTGCTCGGCATCGGTCTTGTGTGGTTCATGTTTCGGCGAGGGGGGATGGGCTGTGGCATGGGCGGTCATGGGGACCATTCGCATCATTCCGAGGATGCCTCCGGCAGGCAACTCCCGTCAAGTGCTGCGAGTGCGGGGGCCGATCCTGGCCGGCAGGCGGGTGAGTATGGAGAAAAGACGGACGCCACGGCACCACCGCCCCGCCGCCACGGCTGCTGCTAACCGCCCGCCTGATCCTGCCCCCCAATCGGCGCGGGCTGGGGCCATCGCTCCTGCGGTGCTGGCAGAGGCCGACTCGGCCGGAAGGACCGCATTTGACGGAGGGTGTCATGGCAAGGAGCGTGAGTGACAGAGAGTTCGTTCGGCTCCGGACTGGATCCGCTGTCGCAGGGTCCACCGGACTGCCGGTTGAGGCTCCTCCCGCGGGGGGCAGGTCGGGTGAGGCCCCACAAGATCGGGTGGCCGCAGCCGCCATCGAGGGACCGGCTTCCGCCTCGCGTGGGCCTCAGGTCTCCCTTCGACGGGAGCTGAGCAAGGAGCAGGCGGCCGTATGGATTCGGGTCCTCCTCCGGGTGGAGCCCGAGTTGTCTCTGGCACGCCTGGCGAAGGAGCTGGGCTTCTCGGATCGTCAGCTTGGCCGAGGCCTGGGCCTACTGATTCGAGAGGGGAAGGCCAGGATTCGGAAGGCCCCCGGCGGCCTCCACGTGATCCGGGTGGGGGCCATCCGACGAGGGGAGCTACCGACGTTTGAAAGACCGTGGCGAAGAAGGATGGCGAGTCAGCAGAGATACGCGGACGGAGGCCGATAAGGATGAGTTCCCATGCTATGGCTCTGAAGGCAGCGGCGGCGGGTATCCTTGCGGGCGGGCTGCTGCTCGGCGTGTACTTCGGCGTCCTGACGCTGGTTTCCGGCTGGAGATTCACGCTCGAGCAGTTTGCAACGTTCTGGCACTTCATCGTCACGCTGGCGGCGGGCTTTGGTGTCCAGGTAGGGCTTTATTCCTACCTCAGGCGCGTCACCCGACATGGGGATGCCGCCGGCAAGGTCGCGGCGGTCTCCGGTGGCACATCCACCGCCGCCATGATCTCCTGCTGCACGCATTACCTGGCCAATGTCGTCCCGATCCTGGGTGCGACAGGCGTGGTGGCGCTGGTGGGACAGTATCAGGTTCAGCTCTTCTGGGTGGGCCTGGCCTTCAATCTGGCCGGCGTATTGTATATCAGCTCGAAGGTCGTGCAAGCATCACGACATATGGCGCAGATGGTGCAGCAGGCATGACGGAGCATCCCCTACGGGTATGCGTTCCGGTTGCGAGATCATGGGCGAGGCGTACGGCGGCTGCGAGACCCGTCGTCGCCAGGATAATTCCGACAGGACGCCGCCAGTCGTGGAATCTCTGAGGGTAATCGGCGGCGGCTTGGACAGTCGGCAGATGCGGAGACAAAGACATGCACGGCGAGAATGTCCCCTATGGGTACGGCTTCTGGTCCCTGGTCGCCTTCAACGCGGCCTTCTTTGTGATCTTCGTCCTGAGCTTCCTGACGCCGCTGCGGCGCCGCGAGTGGCGGTCATTCGGGGTGTACACGGCGTTCATCGTGGCGCTGTTCACCGAGATGTACGGCTTCCCCCTCACCATCTACATCCTCACCGCGCTCCTGGGGAGCCGCTACCCGGCCCTGAACCCCTTCTCCCACGCCAGCGGGCACCTCTGGGTTGTGCTCTTCGGGGGCGGGGCCGCCATGATGACGGGGATCCACCTCGTGAGCAACTTGCTCATGTTTGGGGGGCTCGTCATCATCGCCAATGGCTGGAGCCGGATCCACGGGGCGCAGGGTGCTCTCGTGACCGACGGCCTCTACGGTTGGATCCGGCACCCTCAGTACAGCGGTCTCTTCCTCATCACCATCGGGCTGCTGATCCAGTGGCCAACAATCATCACGGCGCTGACCTGGCCGGTTCTCCTCTACATGTACGGCCGTCTGGCCCGGCGGGAGGAGGCCGACATGGAGCGGCAGTTCGGCGAGGCCTACCGGGCCTATGCGGCCCGCGTGCCCAGGTTCATTCCACGCCTGGGGCATTGGGGAGGTCAGGATGACCTCCCGCAGGCGAACACCTCATTGCACCCATCTCCAAGAATGAACGACCTTCGGGGATCGGGGACGCAGTGAGCATTCTGCAGTCGGCGGAGTCCTCCGCCAATCTTTTGCGCCCGTTTCCGGGGTGGAACAGGCTGCCAAGGGTGAAGGAGAAGTCGGCACGCCTGTGTTCCCAGGCTGAGGCTGTGCCTTGACTCTGGTGGTTAAGCCCCGTACCCTTGGGCTGCAGGGTCGAGAGACCGCGCGCCGACCGGCTTTCGGGGTGAAGAGGTGCGCACGATCGACCAGCGGAGGGCTATCGGCTGGGTCGTCCCGAATGGAAGGTGTCCGTGAGAATTCTTGGCGCCGCAGGCCTCTTGATCCTCTTCACGGGGCTGATGCTTGTGTGTCCCTTTCATGGCGCGGACAGATACGGCTCTACGCCGTTCCCAGTCCGGGCGGAAAATGGCTTTTGCGCCCCGCTCCACAATCTGACCTCTCACCCACCCTTGCCTGTTCACCCGATCCCGCTCGTTGCGCCGGGGAGGGCGGTCGCTCCTCGAACCGGCATCCTCCTCACGTGGCTCTTGGCGCATTCCATCGAACACCCACCCGGGTAGCTCCACCGATCGTTGCTGATCGGGGACTGTCCGCAGTGATATAGGGCAGCGGCGATCCACGGTGACAGGTGTCCGCTTCCGGGGCGTGCCAGACGTGTCCGGGTGGGTTCCCCGGACGGGCTTCTGGCCGGGTCGGTAGCTCCGTGGGAATGACGCGGCGCAGTGTCCACTCACGCGGAGTCTGGCCGCTGTGAGAGCGGCCTGAATTCGCTCGAAGAGAGATGCTGAAGAAAGGAGTCGAGGGCATGAATCGGAAAGCATTCGTGGCAATTCTGGCAGGATCCACGCTCAGCTTTACCGCGTGGGCGTGGGCTCAGCAGGGGACGACACCGCAGCAGCCTCCGACGGGGTCGATCGGACAGGGGATGATGGGTGCGCAGGGACCCCAGGGCAGCACGGGTGTGGGCTCGGGAATGATGGGGCAGCAGGGCGGCAGCGGACCCGGCGGGATGATGGGCGCCCAGACTCCGCAGGGGAGACGGGGGCCTGGACCCGGCGCCATGGGGCCGCCCTACGGTGGAGGAACGCCTAGAGGAATGATGGGAAGCATGAGGGGCCTCAGCCTCTACGAGCGGCCGCTCATTAGCGAGATGCTCTCGCTCCAGGCGCAGCTCAGCCTCACGCCCGACCAGGTGCAGCGGCTGCAGACGCTCCGAACCGATTTTGAGAAGGAGGCCATCAAGCGAGTCAGCCGAGATCCAGGTGGCCGAAGTGGACCTCTCCACCCTGCTGGAGGCCAACCAGCCGGACCTCTCCAAGATCGAGGCCCAGGTGAAGAAGATCGCGGCGCTCCAAGGGGAGCTGCGCTTTGCCCGGATCAAGACACTGGAACAGGGCCGCGCCGTCTTGAGCCAGGGGCAGTGGCAGAAGTTCCAGTCCATGGCGCCCTGGACGGGGCCGATGGGACCCCATGGCGGCCCGTGGCGGCAGGGCCAGCTCGGTCCGGGTCCCTACGGGGCGTACGGGATGATGGGTCCAGGCATGATGGGTGGTTACGGTCCCGGTGGGGGCTTCGGTCCCGGCGGCATGAGGCGTTGATCAAGCGGGCCGTCACAGAGGGCCTCGATGCCGATGGTGAGCCGTTAGACCGGACGATGCCTCGCTGGCAGATGTCGGAGCGGGACCTGAACGACCTCATTGCCTATCTGAAACAGTTGCAGTGATCAGGGGAAGTGAAAGGAAAACGGCTCAGCTCCATTCAGGAGGGAAAAACAATGATCAAGGATGCCAGTGTGCGGCATGCAGGTGGATGAGAAGAAGGCGGCGGGCCAGTCCGTGTACAAGGGGACGACGTACTACTTTTGCTCCGGTGGCTGCAAGAAGGCGTTCGATGCCGCCCCGGAGAAGTACGCCGGCAAGGCGAAGGCCTGATCTCACCGGGCGCTGGACAGCGTCTCGCCTCCGTGCCGGAGGCAGCATCATGGGGGGGCCGGCGAAGTGAACGGAGGCGCGGCCCCGCCCCTCCCCCTGGCAGGGCCCCGCGGGCGTCTTGACTTGAGGACGGGATGAGAGTGCTCCGCGGCGCCGGTATTCTTGGGGCGTCATCGCGGTACGGTCAATCTATGCTCAGGGACGGCCATGGCCGAGTGACGGAGACCTGCTAGCCGGAGGATCCTCGGAGGAGCAATGGATCGTTGGATAGCGGCATGACTATGAGATTGGTCGGAAGAAGAGGAGGCTCGCGATGAAGACGCGCATGGCTCTTCGTTTTTCGCTCATCCTGGCATTGGCCTCCACCCTCCTTGTCGGGAAGGCGTTCGGCGACGGCGCAGATGCGCACGCCCAGGTCACCGACCATTACCGGATCGCCCTGGAAATCGGCCCGCTGACGACCATGCTGATGCCCGACCAGGCCGCCGGCGCCACTTCACCCCGACCAGTTCCTCCTGGCTGAACCTCGTCGAACGATGGTTCCGCGAGCTCACCACCAAGCGCATTCGCTGCGGTGTCTTTACGAGCGTTGCCGACCTCATCGCGGCCATCGAGAACTACATCGCCCCGCACAACGCCCACCCGAAGCCGTTCGTGTGGACGAAGTCGGCCGAGGCGATCTTGGCGAAGGTTAGTAAATGTAAAGCCATTTTGGAAACGGTACAATAGCATGGTCAGAGATCCGGTGTGTGGGATGGAGATTGAAGAGCGGAAGGCCTCACGCCAGGCGGGAGCATGGCGGGCGGACGTTCTTCTTCTGTTCGGCGAAGTGCGAGGAGACATTCGCGACCGACCCGGGCAAGTATGCGGGCGGACCGGCCGGGAAGCAGTCGCGGGCCACTCCCTCGGCGACGACGGGCGTCCGAGAAGGTCTCGCGGGTCCCAAGCGGGTGGAGCTGCCGGTGTTCGGCCTTACGTGCGCCAAGTGCGTCCAGGCGGTGGAGAAGGCCCTGCGGGCAGTGCCGGGCGTGACAAAGACGACGGTGAACCTGAGCAGCGCCCGCGCCTTCGTGGACTACGATCCTGCGAAGACCGAGGTGCCTGCCCTGGAGCGCGCCATTCGGGACGCGGGCTATCGGTCCGAGGGGGCCACGGCCACCTTTGCCATCGAGGGGATCACCTGCGCCTCCTGCGTGACGAAGATCGAGTCGGCCCTCTTGGCGACGCCGGGGGTCGTCCGCGCCGGCGTGAACGTGGCGACCGAAGAGGCCACGGTGGAGTATCTCCCCAGCGTGGCTGACCTCGGAACGCATCAAGCGCGCAGTGGGCTCCGCGGGGTACAAGGTGATCGACGCGCCGGCCCCCGCCAGCCCGGAGGCAACGGATAAGGAGGCCGAGGCCCGGGGGCGGGAGTACCGATCCCTGATGCACAAGTGGTGGTTCGGGGCCGCGGTTGGGACCTTCACCATGATCTTCAGCTACCCGTGGCTCTTTCCGGTGCTCCGGGAGTGGTTCCCGCGCAACAGCCCCCGACTCTGGGACATCTGGGCGGGCATGGGGGTCGGCTCCCTGGCGGTCCTCTCTTACAGCGGGAACCAGTTTTTCACGGGAGCCTGGCAGGCTCTGAAGCACCGCTCGGCCAACATGCACACGCTGATCGCGCTGGGGACAGGCGTGGCGTGGATCTACTCGACGATCGCTCTCCTTTTCCCGGGGCTGTTCCCCAGTTCGGAGTTCCTCGACGTCTACTACGACGTGACGGTGGTCGTCACCGCCCTGGTCGTCCTCGGCCTGGCCATGGAGCTGAAAGCCAAGGGCCGCACCAGTGACGCGATCAAGAAGCTGATCGGTCTCCAGGCCAAGACGGCCCGGGTCATTCGCGATGGGAAGGAAGTGGACATCCCGGTGGAGGAGGTCCTGGTGGGGGACACCGTCGTGGTCCGTCCCGGAGAGAAGGTCCCCGTGGACGGCGAGCTGATCGAAGGGGCCTCGGCCGTGGACGAATCCATGGTCACCGGCGAGTCCATCCCCGTCGAGAAGAAGGTGGGCGACGAGGTGATCGGGGCCACGCTCAACAAGACGGGCAGCTTCAGGTTCCGGGCGACCAAGGTGGGGAAGGACACGGCGCTGGCCAACATCATCCGGATGGTGAAGGACGCCCAGGGGTCCAAGGTGCCGATCCAGCGGATCGTAGATGTGGTCTCCGGCTACTTCACGCCCACCGTGGCGATCCTGGCGGTCCTCGGCTTCATGCTGTGGTACACCTTCGGACCCGAGCCCCGGATCGTCTATGCGCTGATCGTGGCGGTGACCACGCTGATCATCGCCTGTCCCTGCGCGCTGGGGATGGCGACGCCGATGTCGCTGACCACGGGGGTGGGATTGGGCGCCTTGAACGGGATCCTCATCCGCTCCGGGGAGTCGCTCCAGGCCGCCCAGGGACTCCAGGCGATCGTCCTGGACAAGACAGGAACGATCACCAAGGGGAAGCCCGAACTCACCGACGTCGTGACAACCGATGGGTTCAAGGAGGAAGAAGTCCTCCGTTTGGCTGCCGGCGTGGAGAAGTCCTCGGAGCATCCCCTGGCAGCCGCGATTGTCGAGGGGGCACAGGGGCGAGGGCTCACGCTCAAGGATGCCGACAGCTTCACCGCCATCCCGGGCCACGGGGTGGAGGCCACGATCGAGGGGCGGCGCCTCCTGCTGGGGAACCTGAAGCTCATGAAGGAGCGGGGCATCCCGGTGAACGATCTGGAGGTCCAGGCTACGCGCCTGGCCGACGACGGGAAGACCCCGATGTACGTGGCCATTGACGGAAAGCCGGCCGGGATCATCGCCGTGGCCGACACCGTGAAGGAGGACTCGAAGGCCGCCATCCAGACCCTGAAGGCCATGGGGCTGGAGGTCGTGATGATCACCGGGGACAACGAGCGGACGGCCAAGGCCATCGCCCGCCAGGTGGGCGTGGATCGGGTCCTGGCCGAGGTCCTCCCCCAGGACAAAGCGCACAACGTCCAGAAGCTCCAGCTCGAAGGGAAAAAGGTCGCCATGGTGGGCGACGGGATCAATGACGCTCCCGCCCTGGCGCAAGCCGATGTCGGCTTTGCCATCGGAACCGGCACCGACGTGGCCATCGCCGCCTCCGACATCACCCTCATCAAGGGGAGCCTGAAGGGGGTGGTGACGGCCATCCAGATCAGCCGCGCTACCATGCGCAACGTCTTCCAGAACCTGTGGGGGGCGTTCATCTACAACGGCCTCGGCCTGCCCATCGCCTTGGGGGTGCTCTACCCGTTCTTCGGCATCCTGCTGTCGCCGCTGCTGGCGGCGATCGCCATGTCGTTCAGTTCGGTGACGGTCATCACCAACGCGAACCGGCTGAAGTGGTGGAAGCCGCGTTCGGCATAGGGGGGGAGTCATGACCTGGGACAGGATCCTCGTGAACGTGATTGGTCTCGGCCTGATCGGCTTCATCGTCTGGTTCTTCTGGCTCGTGAAGGCGAAGGGAGTCAAGGCGGCGCTGACGAGCAGCGGCTACCAGGAGCAGATGGTCCTGGTCAAGGGTGGCTATACCCCCGATGTCATCGTCGTCGAATCAGGCAAGCCCGTCCGGCTGAACTTCGTCCGCCAGGAGTCGGCGTCTTGTTCGGAGATGGTCCTCCTCCCCGCCTTCAACAAGAGCGCGAACCTGCCGGAGGGCGAGACGGTCGCAGTGGAGTTTCTGCCCAAGGACCCCGGGGAATACGAGTTCCAATGCCAGATGGGGATGCTCCGAGGAAAGATCGTCGTGGAGTGAATGCAGGCGTCCGGCCGCAGCCCCGAGCGAGGGTCTATTTGATGGAGGCACGGAGCTATTTAGTGAGATAAACTAGATACACGAGCGACGGACGCACGGAGCCGCGCGGGCCTGGCGCGTTCCCGAGAGCAAGGTTGCCAGAGTGATTGCCGTGCCCGAGACGGTGCGGATGATTGGTGCCACGGGGCGGCCCGAGGACAATGTTCCCGGACAGGCGGAGAGGGAGGAATCTGCGATGATGGGCTGGGGCGGGTACGGAGGATTCGGCATGGGGATGGGCATTGTGGGAGGGCTGTTCATGCTCCTGTTCTGGGGCCTGATAATCGTCGGGCTGGTCCTCTTGGTGCGCTGGCTCTGGGACCAGGGGCGACACGGGAGCGGCCCCGGGGCCGGCGAAGCCCCGCTGGACATCCTCAAGCGCCGCTACGCCCGAGGCGAGATCACCAAGGAAGACTACGACCGGATGAAGCAGGACCTGGCGTAGTCAGCCGGGATGGAGGTGCGCGGTGTGGCGGAGATTCCCGATCCTCGGAGTGATCCTCATCCTCGTCGGCGCGGCAGGACTTCTCTGGCTCTCCAGCGTCCCCGGGCCACCGTGGGGGAGGCTCAGCGGCCCGTGGGGCCCAGGCGGAGTCTTCCCCGGGCCGGGCATGGGTCCCGGGATGATGGGCGGGTGGTGGTCAAGCTGGCATGGGAAGCAGACATTCGCCTCCAATGGCGAACGGATCTACTACACGGGCATCAGCGACCGGACCGGGCCGATCCCGCGAGTGGGGGACCCGCCGTGGGCGCAACAGCCGGGCGTGGGGTGTGTGGCCTGCCACGGCGTGAGCGGGCGCGGCGGTGTCCCCGTCATGATGGGGACGGCCATCCCCGCCGATATTCGGTATGAGGCCCTGATAAAGGGAGAATACGAGCACGGGAAGAAGGAGACACCTTACACCGACGCCCTCATCAAGCGGGCTGTCACGGAGGGGTTGGACCCCGAGGGGAAGCCCTTGGACTGGACGATGCCCCGCTGGAAGATGGACGACACCGATTTTGCGGACCTCCTGACGTACCTGAAGAGCCTGCGTTGACGATTGACAAAAAGTCCAACGCGAAACCCTTCGCATCATCCCTTCTGGCCTTTCTGTCAAAACTCACCGCCCGAGTCTGTCCGGCCTGCCCTCCCTGATAGTGCTCCCATCGCCGAAACTCTTTGAAAAGTCTAAGCAAGCCCTCGCCAGGTCTTCCGTCCTCAGAGTGGTACGCAGCTTGCTTTTCTTTCTCAAGGCGGCTTTCAGGGAATGAGGTAGGGGCTCCGACGGATCAGAAGGGCCTGGTCGGATGCTCCTCTTCCACAACGTCAGACCAATCGCTGCTGCGAGACATGGTCACTTGAGGAAATGGGAAATGCCATGAAGGGAGCGCGGGGGAGAGATACCAGGCGGCAACATCTTGCCGTGCTCAGCGTCGCGCTGCTTCTTCTCGCGGTTGCCCTGTGTTCGTTCCACGGCTCCGTGATTCCAGCGCAACCGAATGACGCATTCTTCGGCCTCTGCGCCAGCATGGTGTTGCTGTTGGTGGCCCTCCTCTTCGTTCCCAAGCTCGCGGCCATCGGTTGGGTGCCTTTGCCTCCGCCACGGCTCCTCTATCTGCTCCCGCTCGATCTCCTGGATCAGCCTCCCGAGCCCTGCTCTGCTTTGTAAGCTTTCCACGTTAGCTACAGTCCTAGGTGACCCACTTGGGCGACCGGACCCCATGGTGCATAGCGGGGTGACGGTCCAGGGGGCGTGCATTGAGCGATAAACTGGCGCACACGACAGAGACCGCATCTCGGGCCCGCGGGAACATCAGCCGCTGGTCCATCGAGCATCCCTACATCGTCACCGCTTTCTACCTGGGGGTGGCACTCCTCGCCGGGCTGGTGATCTTCTTCCAGATGCCGCGGCGCATGATGCCCTACGTGGAGAGCCCCATGGTGGGCATCGTCTCCATGATGCCGGGGCTCTCGGCGGAGGAGATGGAAATCTACTTCAGTAAGCCCATCGAGGAGCGGATGGTGGACCTGAAGAACGTCCACTTCGTCCGCTCCACCTCGCAGGAGGGCTTCTCCATCGTGACGGTGGAGTTCTGGTACGGCACGGACATGAAGAAGGCGCTCTTCGACGTTCAGTCCCTGATGAACGTCGTCCAGGCCGACCTCCCCATGACCGGCGCCAACCTGAAGCCCTCCTGGGTGCTGGCCATCGACCCGCTGAACATCCCGGTCCTCTCCCTGGCGGTCACGGGTGAGGGCTACGACCGCGTCGGGCTTCGCACGCTCGTGGAGAACGAGGTGGTCAACCGCCTGAAGAGCGTCAAGGATGTCTATTCGGTCGTCCCGTTCGGCGGCGACAAGCTGCAGATGCAGGTGGTCGTGGATCGCGAGCGGCTGGCCGCCTACAAGATGAGCCTGCTGGACCTGAAGAACATGCTGGACATGCAGAACCAGGCCCGGCCGGCCGGCGCCCTCACGTACCAGGATCGGGAAATCCCAGTGCGGAGCGACTTTCGGGCGAGGACGCCCGAGGAAGTGGCGGCCTATCCCATCGCCAGCATGGACGGGCGGACCGTCTACCTCCGCGACGTGGCGGAAGTGGGGAATGCGCCCCGCGAGCGACGGAGCCTCTACCGCTTCAACGGCAAGGAGGCGGTCGAGCTGTCCATCGTCCAGCAGCCCGATGCCAGTTCGGTCCAGGTCATCAAGGACGTGAAGGCCAAGCTCAAGGAGATCCAGCAGGACTTCCCGGGCCTCAAGTTCGAAGTCGCCTACGACAACTCCACCTTCGTCGGCTTCCTGATGGACAACATGGTGGAGGAGTTGCTGATCGCCGTCCTGCTCACCGGTGTCGTGGTGCTCTTCTTCCTGGGAAATGTCCGGGGGACGCTTATCTCCGTGATCACCATCCCCATCTCCCTGGGCATGGCGCTCCTCGCCATGGTGCCGCTCGGGATGACGCTGAATAGCTCAACCCTCATCGGGCTGCTCCTCTCCATCGGGCGGCTGGTGGATGACTCGATCATCGACATCCACTCCATCGAGCGACACCTCCGCATGGGGAAGTCGCCCAAGGAGGCGACCGTCGATGGGATCAGCGAGGTGCGCCTCGCGGTCCTCGCCATCACCTTCATGCTGTGCGTGGCCCTCCTGCCGCTGGCCTTCTCGGGCGGGATCGTGCAGTACATGTTCGAGGGGATCGTCTGGGCCATCATCCTGGCACTCCTGGCCTCGGCGCTGGTGTCCTTCACCCTGACTGCCGTCCTGTCGGCCAACCTCTTCAAGCCCCACAGCGACGCGGCGGCGCAGCACGCGGGATGGTTCGAGCGCACCCTGCTGGGCCCGTTCCAGCGATTCCTGGAGGGCATGGAGGCACACTACCGCGGGGGGCTGGGCTGGGCCATCCGGAACCGGTTCACCGTCCTGGCCGGCGCCCTGGCCGTCATCCTGGCGGGCGTGGCGCTCTACCCGAAGATCGGGAGCGAGATGATGCCCCTGGCCGACGTCTCCCAGGCCTACGCGCAGCTCGAGGCCACGCCGGGGACCTCGTTTGCCCGGACCTCGGAGATCGCCGCCCAGGTGGAGCAGCTCCTCCTGAAGCAGCCGGAGGTGGAGAAGGTCTCCTCCGAGGTGGGCTTCGAGCCTGGCGGAACCTACTTCACGGGCTACAGCATGGGGGCGGTGAACGCCGCCTCCATGATGATCACCCTGGTGGATTCCTCCAAGCGCAAGCGGGACATCTGGCAAGTGATCGACGGGGTGCAGGCGGAGGCCATGCGGACGATTCCCGGGGTCCGGCGCCTCGCCATCAAGGAGATGGGGGCGGATGTCATGGCGTCGAGCGCCGCCCCCATCCAGGTCATCTTCTACGGGCCGGACCTGGAGAAGCTTGCCGAGATCGGGGAGCAGGCCAAGAAGCTGGCCGAGGGAATCCCGGGGTTTTTCCAGGTGTCCACCTCCTGGTCCCAGACGCTTCCGCAGCTCCACGTGTCAGGTGGACCGGGCCCGCGCCCAGGAGCTGGGCCTCACGGTGAGCGACGTGGCCGATCAGGCCTACTACGCTCTGAAGGGCGGCCTCACCAACGAGTTCTATCGCCTGGACAACAAGCGGCAGTTCACGATCCTGCTGCGCTATCGCGGCGACCAGCGGCGGGACGAGGCGGATCTGGAGCAAGTCAAGATCGTCGGGAAGAAGGGGGAGGTGGTCCCCTTGAGCTCGGTGGCGCGGATCGAGGAGCATCGCGGACCCACGCTCATCGAGCACGACAACTTCCGCCGGGTGATCTCGGTCTTGGGCTACTACCGGAAGGGGGGACCGCCCAGCATGGAGCTGTCCATGGACCTCCTCATGGCCGCCTACGGGAAGATCAATTTCCCCCCGGGCTATGGCGTGGAGATGCGCGGCGACATGACCCAGATGGAGGAGTCGTTCCAGCGGCTGATGCGGGGGCTCTACCTGGCCGTGATCTTCATGTTCTTGCTGCTCGTGGCGCAGTTCCGAAGCCTCATCGAGCCGTTCAACATGATCTTCTCCCTCTCGCTGATGACCACGGGGATCCTGGGTGGGCTGCTCCTGGCGGGGCAGACCTTCTCCACGGTCTCCATCCTGGCGGTGGTGATTCTCATCGGGATGATGATGACCGTGGCCGTGCTGATGATCGATCTGGTCTTGCGGCTCCGGCGCGAAGGGATGCCGCGCGACGAGGCCATCCTCACGGCCGGCCCCATCCGGCTGCGGCCGATCCTCATGACCTCCTTCATCAGCATCGTCGTCCTGATCCCGGTGGCGTTCTTCCCGCGCACGGGGATTGACGCCTACGCCCCGCTGGCCACGGTGACGATCGGGGGGCTCGCGATCGGGACCCTCCTCGCCCTCTTCGTCGTGCCGGCGATGCACACGTACACGGATGACTTGGCCGAGCTGGTGCAGGCGCGTCATCCGAAAGCTGTTCCGGCGCGAGGACGCAACGGCAGCAGCGGACAGCCGTGGCCTCTTCCCACGTCGCTGGAGGTGAGCGATGAAGGTGATGAAGCATGCGATCCCGGTGCTCGTCGTCGTGGCCGTCGGGGGCTGGGCCTACTACGCCAACGTGGCCTCGGGCAAGGTCGCGATGGATATGAGTGCCCATGTCAGTAGTGGCAGCGCCGCCTTTCCGGTGACGCTGGCCTCCGTCGAGCGCGGGAAGATCGCGGGATCGGTGACCTACACCGGGTCGGTTGTGCCCTTCAGCGAGGAGGACATCTACCCGCGGGTGACCGGTCGGATCGTGGAGATGCCGGTGTACCCGGGGGACGCCGTCCGGGCGGGCCAGGTCGTGGCGCGCCTCGATGACGTGGAGCTGACCTCGAAAGTCCGGGAGGCGGATGCCATGTTGGCGACTTCGCAGGCCAACCGGACACAGATGGAGGCCGATGTTCTGGCGGCGCACCACGGCATGATCCAGATGGAGAAAGAGCTGGTCATGGCCCAGGCCGATGCCGGCTATCAGCAGTCGGTGGCCGCCCGGGACGAGCAGCTCTATCGCCAAGGGCGCCGTGGCCCAGCAGGAGGCGGAGAACTCCCGGGCCATGGCGGCCGCGGCCCAGGCCAAGGTCGAGGCGGCGCGCGCCAAGCTGGAGCAGGCGCGGGCGATGTACGACTCGGCCAAGAAGAAGCTGGAGGCGGCGGACGCCATGGTGGCCCAGAGCGGGGCGGCGCAGCGGACGGCGCAGATCGTCCGGGACTATGTGACCATCGTGGCGCCGAGCGCCGGCTACGTGGTGAAGCGGCTGGTATCCCCGGGCGTCTTGGTGCAACCGGGCATACCCATCCTGAAGACGGTGCGCATCGACCAGGTGCGCCTTCAGGCGAACGTGGGCGAGAAGGACCTGCCCCTGATCAAGGTGGGGTCGCCCGTGGTCGTGACCGGCGACGAGCAACGGCCATCCCCCTCTCACGGCCCGCGTGACCTCGGTCTTCCCCTACGTGGACCCGGGGGCGCGCACGGCGGTCGTGGAGGCGGTGGTGGAGAACGGGAACCGCCGCTTCGTTCCGGGGCAGTACATCCAGATGCAGTTCGTGACAGGGGAGCATGCGGAAGCCTTGAGCGTCCCGATTGGCGCCGTGGCGCGGATGGGCGGGACGGCCTCGGTGTGGGTGGTCAAGGAGGACAAGGCGGAGCCTCGCGAAGTGACCACAGGCCTCGAGAGCAGCGAGCGGGTGGAGATCCTGAAAGGCCTGGAAGCGGGCGAGCAGGTGGTGGCCCGTGGGAAGGAAGGGCTCTACGCCGGCGCCCAAGTGGCGGCCATCCCCCCGGAGGCCACGGCGGCAGTGGCTCCTGCAGAGCCGGCGAAAGTGGCATCGGCCCAGGGCATGGCGCCGGCCCCGGCCGCGGGACACACCGGCCACGGGTCGGAGGGCTTGGTCGCACAGGCCCCGGCGCCGCAGGACGAGCGACATGCAGATCGCGCTCACCACGGTGCCGACTCCCCCGAAGATGGGAAACGTCCGGCTCCGGATCGAGGTGAAGGATGCCTCGGCGCACCCCGTCGTCGATGCCAAGGTCGAGGTGAGCGTCGGGCATGCCCGGGATGGCGGGGCCCAAGATCGTCGGCCAACGGCGAAAGGAGGCCGGGGACGTATGAAGCGACGGCCAATCTCGCCGATGGGCGGCACCTGGACCGCCGAGGTCACGGCCTCCCGGCCGCAGGGCGGATCGAAATCGGCGAAGTTCCACATCGAGGTGAAATAAGGTGGACGATGACGATGCCGTGCGACAGAGACACGGCGTCCCACTGGTCGGCTCCGTCGTCGGCTGGGTCGCGGCGCGCGGTCGGGGTCTTGTGGCTGTATCGTCCTGGCGCTCCCGGTTCCGGAGGAGCGGGAGCAGGCAGCAGTCGCTCCTCCCCAAGATCTCCGGCGGCATCAGCATGAACGACGCCGTGGACCTGGCCCTCCAGCACAGCCGGAAGGTGAAGGCCGCGGGGGCGGACGAGCGGGTGATGAACTCTATGCGGCGGGAAGCGCTCTCCGGCTTCTTCCCCCAGGCGTCGGCCAACGGGTACCTCGTGAATCAGAACATGACGGGCACGGTGTACAACTCCGCCGGGGACACCATGGCAAGGAACTTCCAGGTGTTCGGCATGAACCGCGCCCAGGACCTCAACCTCACGGCGATGTGGCCGCTTTTCTCGGGCGGCCGGACGTACTACGGTTACAAAGCCGCCAAGGCCCGGGCCGATGCGGCGACGCTGATGCTCAAAGGGACCGAGACGGAGGTGGCGATGCAGGCCCGCCTCGACTACATCGCCGCCGTGCGGGAGCAGGAGAACGCCAAGGTGACCGGCGAGCTGCTCAAGCAGACCGAGGAGCGCCTCCGCGTGAGCCGGGAGGAGTTCGCGGCCGGCCGGGTGGCGCGGTTCAACGTGCTCCGGGACGAGGCCGAGCTGGCCAACGTGATGCAGATGGACACGATGGCGAAGAACCAGGCCCAGCTCGCCATGGTGTCCCTGAAGACCACCCTGGGCGTGGACCTGGCCTCCCCTATCACGCCTTCGGAGCCCTTGCAGTATGAAGCCGTGACCGTCTCGGTCGAGGAGGGGATCCGTCAGGCGCAGGCGACCAATCCCGAAATCCTGGCCGCCGCTAAGGAGGTCCAGGCAGGCGAAGCGGAAGTCCGCGTAGCCTACGGTCGGTATCTCCCCGATCTTGCGGCCACCTGGATGTACGACTGGCAGCGCATGCAGAACCGCGGCGAGCCCGCCAGCAGGCCCGAGGGCTACTCCGCGGGCCTGGTGCTGACCATTCCGCTGTTCGACGGCTTCATGCGGGAGAATGCGGTCGGGACAGCCCGGGCGAAGCGGGACAAGGCCCAGGAGCAGGAGACGCTAGCCCACCAGCAGGTTGCGAAAGACGTGAATCAGGCGGCGCTGATGCTGGCAGCCGCGGAGAAGAATGTGGAGGCGAGCCGGAAGGGGCTCGACCAGGCCGAGGAGCAGTTCCGGATCGCCCAGGAACGCTTCACGAGCGGGAAGAGCATCCAGCTCGAGGTCCTGGACGCCCAATCCACGCTCACGCGCGCCCGCTTCAACGTCGTGGCCGCGCTGGCCGATCACGAGGCCGCGCGGGCCATGTGGCTCAAGGCCACGGGACGGGCTCGATGAAGCGCCCGGTGGTGGGACCTTACCCCTGGTCAGTGTGGGGAGGGATTGTTCTCCTGGCTGTCTGTCCTGTCAGCGGCCCTCTTCTTGTTCGGAGTCACTGGGAATCGCGCCCGGGCGTACAGCCTGGCGCCGGAATCGGCGCTGTCGGAGACTCTCCGGGACGCCCCGCCGAAGGTGCGGGAGGCGTACCGCTTCGCCATTGCGAATCGGGACATCCTCCGCCAGATCCCTTGCTACTGCGGCTGTGGAGCACAGCACCGGAGCAATGCCGAGTGCTATATCAAGGACATCGGGTCCGATGGGAAGATCGAGTTCGACCTCATGAGCTATGGCTGAGGGATCTGCGTGGACATCACGCGGGACGTGATGCGCATGCTGGATGAAGGGAAGCCTCTCAAGGACATCCGGGCCTACGTGGACCAGACCTACAGCCGTTTCGGGCCTTCCACACCGACACCTCCGGTTCAGTGAGCCGATGCGCCGAACGATTGTCGTTATTGCCTTCTCCCTGCTGGGCGTCCTGGTTCTGATGGCGCCGTGGCCTGGGGTAGCCCTCAGGGGCGGGAAGCGCGAGGTGCATGTCCAGGCGCGGCAGTACGCCTACTCGCCTGGGGTGATCCGGGTCTCGCAGGGGGATCGCGTCACGGTGGTCCTGGAGGCGGAGGATGTGACCCACGGTTTGTATGTGGACAGGTATGGTGTGGACCTCGTGGCCATTCCGGGCCGCTCCAGCCGCACGTCCTTCGTCGCCGATCGGTCGGGGCGATTTCAGCTCCGCTGCTCCCAGGTGTGCGGAACCTTGCACCCCTTCATGCTCGGGGAGCTCATCGTGGAGCCAAACTCGCCCTTCTGGCGTGCGGTCGGGTTGGCCATCCTGGCGGCGATCGGGACAGTGGTATTTCTCAGGACTCCTCCTCGGGACGCGTCGGAAGGCGCATCCGTATGAATGAATCGACGGTGATTCTGCCCGCTGGCGAGCGGCGGCGCTGGGAGCTGACGCGCTGGTCGGCAGTTCGGGCCGTCCTCCGGCAGCGGTCAATGAACTGGCTCCTGGCGACCGTGGCCCTCGGCGGCTTCCTCCTGGCCATCGCAGCGGGTCTCTGGGGGACCGCGGCTGGCAGCGCCAACTTTGGCATCGTGTTCGTCTGGATCGTCTGGTGGGGCCTTCTCATGGGCGTGTCTCCTCCCGCTGGGCGGGAGCCTCTGGTGCTGTGATCTGTCCAATTCCAGCCCCGGGCGAGTGGCTCCAGCGCGCCGCCCTCGTGGATCCGCCGGCACGCCGCCTCACAATGGATCTCCTCACGATCGACCCAGAAGCCATCGCCCGATCGGATGCACGCCTTCGAGGCGATGGCGCTGGCCCAAGGCGCTTCGTGGGATCTGGCTTCAGAACGCGAGCTTCCTCCTGGTGGCGCTGTTCAGCACGCTGATCCTCACGCGCCCGGCGGTCACGGCGTGGCTCCTCAGTCTTTTCCTCGCGGGCTGGCGTCGGCCTGGCGCTGCTGTTCGAGCGCCGGACGTTCTGCCGCTACGTGTGCCCTGTCGGTGGCTTCATCGGACTGTACTCGCTGGTCGCGCCGCTGGAGCTGCGCATCCGGGACCCTCGCATCTGCGAGGCCCACAAGACCAAGGAGTGCTATCTCGGGAACGGGGCAGGCTATGGGTGTCCCTGGCTGGAGCAGCCGTGGAAGATGGACCGGAATGCCTATTGCGGCCTGTGCGGGGAGTGCCTGCGGACCTGCACGGAGGACAATGTGCGGGTGAGCCTCCGCCTGCCGGGCGCCGATCTCCTCGTGGCCCATGGCTGGCGGCTGGATGAGGCGTACAAGGCCTTCATCATGCTCGCCTGTGCGGCGATCTATCCCGCCGTCTTCCTCGGTCCGTGGGGCCGGCTCAAGGCGTGGGCGGACCTTCAGGGGCTGACTGGGTTCGCCGTGTATGCCCTGGCATTCCTTGCCCTCAACCTCGTGGGGGTTCCGGCCGTCCACCTGGGGGCGGCAGCACTGACCCGCCGGGCCTCCGGGCTTGCCGATGTGCCTTTGCAGCGACTCTTCGTAGCCTTGGCATACCCGCTCGTTCCCCTGGGTCTGGCCGCCTGGATGGCGTTCACGCTGTCCCTCGTGTTCGCCAATCTCTCGTATGTGCTGCCGGTGCTCTCCGACCCTTTCGGCTGGGGCTGGAACCTGCTGGGGATACGAAGCGCCGCCTGGCACCCGTGGCTGAGCGGCGGGGTGCCGGTCATCCAGACGGTTCTCCTCATCGCCGGACTGATCGCCGCCATTGCCACGGCGGACGCCATCCTCCGAGAGTTGCAGGCGGGCAAGGCAGGAATCGGCGGGCTGGCGATTCAGGTCTTCACCCTGACATCCGAGGTGGTCGTCCTGCTCTGGCTGTATCTTGGGACCTCCGCGTGATCTCCCGGAATGCGTCGAGGCACCGTTTCGCTGTTCTCCCCATGCGCCTGAGCCGCCTGGAAATCCTTGCGCGGGTCGTGACCGGCGGGTTCATCCTCAGCCTGGCAGCGGCCATCGCGTGGTCCATCCAGGCCAGACCCTCGGCGCCGGAGATCGACCTAGTGGCACGTCAGCCTGCCTCCGGCGGATGGTCGCGGGAACGCATTGTGGTGAATCGGGGCGAGCGGGTCCGCCTCCGCATCCGCTCGGAGGACGTCGTCCACGGATTCGCCATCGCCCGGCTGGGCGTCGACGCCGGACGGATCGAGCCGGGCAAGACCGTGAGGATCGAGTTCACGGCGGATCAGGCCGGAGAGTTCACGTTCTACTGCACCACCTGGTGCGATCCCAACCATCCCCGCATGCGTGGGATACTCGAGGTCCGAGACCCGGCGCAGATCGCGTCGGCGAGGCCCGTCCCCACCCAGGACGTGACGCTCCACGATCTCGACATGCCGCGCGAGGCACCGGCGATTCCGCCGGCCTTGCCCTCCGCGGCCAGGGGCCAGGCCCTGTACGCGGAGCGGTGTGCCGCCTGCCACGGGATCCGGGGGGAGGGGACCGACCGGGCGAAGGCCATCGCCCGGGGCGAGACGCTCCAGGAGCGGAGTCCGGCCCAGGTCTACGAGATGCTGGCGGATGAGAAGCGGCCGCAGCAACCGCCTCCAGCCGCCCCGGCAGCGCCCACTCCCGCTGCGGCCGACCCAGCCGGATCCCACACGACGTACGCCCGTGGCTGGGGCGAGCAGGCCCGCTGGGACACCGTGGCATTCCTCTGGTCGCTGAGGACGTCGCCGGAACGCCTGGAGCTGGGCCGGCGCCTCTTCGCGACGAACTGCGCCGCCTGCCACGGGGAGCGGGGGGCCGGCGACGGGCCCGGCGGCAAGGCCCAACCCAAGAGGCCGGCGGATTTCACCAGTATGAAGCGGATGCTGGCGGGGACGAGCGCCCTGTACACGGCGAAAATCCGCCGTGGCGGGATGGGCACGGGAATGCCCTACTGGGGGAGCATCTTCGGCGAAGAGGAGCTATCCGCGCTGGTCGATTACCTGTGGACGTTCTCGCTGGGGACCCGATCTTGATTCTTCCCAAGTGGGTTCTTGCCGCCGGTTTTTTGTTGACAGCAGAATGGATCTGAGCTAAAAAGGATCGTAATTCTCATCCAGAGTGGCAGAGGGACTGGCCCGAAGAAGCCACGGCAACCCCGACCCCAGACCTGGGGCGTGGGGTGCCAACTCCTGCCTCGGACGTTCAGCAGGCCAGAGAGGCCTGACCGCTGAGTGGCCGGGGAGAGATGAGAAAGGGATGAACGTCATCGGCCCCTTCTCATCGACCAGTGGTGAGAAGGGGCTTTCCATTTCCGGTGACGAAAGGAGACGCGGAATGATGGGCATGTGTCGCGGCTTGCAAGCGTCCTGAGTTTTTTTATTTTTCTTGAATCTACGGTAACCCAATAAAGATGTCTGAGAATTTGAGGACGACACGACCAGACCACACTTACCCAAGCAGATAATCCAATTCAAGGAGGAGATCAGAAGATGGCGGAGCAAGGCTTGAGCACGCTGGCGCTGCATGCGGGGCAGGAGGCCGATCCGACCACCGGCGCGCGGGCCGTGCCGATCTACCAGACGACGTCCTACGTCTTCAAGAGCACCGAGCACGCGGCGAACCTGTTCGCGCTGAAGGAGTTCGGCAACATCTACACGCGGATCATGAACCCGACGACCGACGTCTTCGAGCAGCGCGTCGCCGCGATCGAAGGCGGCACCGGCGCGCTGGCGGTGGCGTCCGGGCAGGCGGCCATCACGCTGGCCCTGCTGGCCATCACGCGGCTCGGCGACGAGATCGTCGTCGGCCAACAACCTCTACGGCGGCACCTACCAGCTCTTCCATTACACGCTTCCCAAGCTGGGCCGCGACGGTGAAGTTCGTGGATTCGCGCAGCCCGGAGGCGTTCCGCAAGGCGATCACGCCGAAGACCCGCGCGATCTACGCCGAGACCATCGGCAATCCGAAGCTGGACGTGCCGGACTTCGAGGCGCTGGCGAAGATCGCGCACGAGGCGGGCATCCCGCTGGTGGTGGACAACACCGTCGGCGTCGGGCCTGGTGCGGCCGATCGATCACGGGGCGGACATCCTGGTCACCTCGGCCACGAAGTACATCGGCGGCCACGGCACCTCCATCGGCGGCGTGATCGTGGATTCGGGCAAGTTCAAGTGGAACAACGGCAAGTTCCCGGAGTTCACCGAGCCGGACCCGAGCTACCACGGCCTGATGTACTGGGATGCGCTCGGCAACGTGCCCGGGCTGGGCAATGTGGCGTTCATCATCAAGGTGCGCGTGCACACTGCTGCGCGACATCGGCGCGGCGCTCAGCCCGTTCAACGCCTTCCTGTTCCTGCAGGGGCTGGAGACGC
Organism: uncultured Methylomirabilota bacterium; assembly: GCA_963714585.1. Lineage (GTDB taxonomy): Bacteria > Methylomirabilota > Methylomirabilia > Methylomirabilales > 2-02-FULL-66-22 > 2-02-FULL-66-22. The sequence continues at coordinate 11,405 of CAVQPC010000051.1, read as the reverse complement.
TGCCGCTGCGCCAGCGGCAGCATTCGGAGAATGCGCTGGCGATCGCGCGGTGCCTCAAGCAGCATCCGCTGGTGAGCTGGGTGACCTATCCCGGCCTGCGAGGACGACCCGAGCCACGCGGTGGCCGCGAAGTACCTGAAGAACGGCTTTGGCGGCCTCGTCGGGCTTCGGCATCAAGGGCGGGCTGGAGGCGGGCAAGAAGTTCATCAACTCGGTCAAGCTGCTCTCGCACCTGGCCAACATCGGCGACGCCAAGAGCCTGGTGATTCATCCGGCCTCGACCACGCACCAGCAGTTGACGCGCGGAGGAGCAGGAGGCGACGGGCGTCACGCGCGGACTACGTCCGCCTCTCCGATCGGCCTGGAGGACGTGGAGGACATCAAGGCCGACATCGACCAGGCGCTCCGAAAGGCCGTGGCATAAGGGGAGGAGGAAGCGGTGATCGTCCATACCCAGCAGATGACATTCGAGCGGGGGCTCCGCCTGCGAAGCGGGGCGACACTTGGCCCCATCACGCTCGCCTACGAAACCTACGGCACGTTGAATCGGGATCGCAGCAACGCGATCCTCATCTGCCATGCCCTGTCCGGCGACGCCCATGTCGCCGGACGCCACTCGCCAAACGATCGCAAGCCGGGGTGGTGGGACGAGGCGGTCGGACCCGGGAAGGCGTTTGACACGAACCGCTATTTCGTCCTCTGCTCGAACGTGATCGGCGGCTGTTCGGGGAGCACCGGGCCCGCCTCGATCAACCCGGAGACTGGGAAGCCGTACGGTCTGTCGTTCCCGGTCGTGACGGTTGCCGACATGGTCGAAGCGGAGCGCTGGCTGCTGGACGCCCTGGATATCCCATCCCTCCTGTGTGTGACCGGGGGGAGCATGGGCGGCATGCAGGCCCTGGAGTGGACCGTCTCCTATCCCGAGCGGGTCCGGAGCGCCATCGTCCTGGCCTCCACGGCGCGGACATCCCCGCAGACCATCGCGCTGAACGAGGTGCCCCGGCAGGCCATCTATGCCGATCCGAACTGGAACCGGGGGGACTACTACGGCAGGGAGCCGCCCAATTCCGGCCTGGCGGTTGCCCGGATGATCGGGCACATCACCTATCTCAGTGAGAGGTCCATGCGCGAGAAGTTCGGACGCCGCCTCCAGGACCGGGAGCAGTACGGGTACGAGTTCGGCGCCGAGTTTGAGGTGGAGAGCTACCTGAAGTATCATGGGAATCGCTTCACGACGCGCTTCGACGCCAACTCGTTCCTCTACATCACCAAGGCGATCGATTACTTCGACCTGTCGCTGGGGCGAGCCGATCTGGCCGAGGCGTTTGCCGGCGCGCGGGCGAAGTTCCTCGTCCTCAGCTACAGCTCCGATTGGCTCTACCCGCCGGAGCAGTCCGAGGAGTTGGTCCGAGCGCTGCTGCGCAACGGGATCGATGCCAGCTATGTGGAGATCCGGAGCGACTACGGCCACGACGCGTTCCTGCTGGAGGTGGACCGGCTGGGAGAGCTGGCCCAGGATTTCCTGGCCAGGGCCGAGCGGGAGGCCACTCGTCCAGCCGTGCTCTCCGAGGGACCGCCAGCGGCGCGTGAGGAGAAAGAACAGAAGGGGTATCCGCTGTTGTCCTGGACGAGCAAGGGGCGAATGGCCCTGTGGCTGGCGGACGTCCGTCGGCGGGGGACGGCATGACGGCCTCACGCCCGGATCTCGAGGCCATAATCCGCATGGTGCCGGAAGGCGTACGCGTGCTGGACCTGGGCTGCGGCGACGGGGTGCTCCTGACGGAACTGGTGGCAAGGAAGGGTGTGCAGGCTCGCGGAGTGGAAGTGGACGAGGTCAACGTCCGGGCGTGCGTATCCAAGGGGCTGTCCGTGCGACACGGGAACATCGAGGAAGGCCTGGCGGACTTCGCCGACGGCATGTTCGACGTGGTGATCCTGAGTCAAACGCTGGCGTACCTGAACCGGCCGCTCCCCGTCCTGCGGGAGATGGCCCGCGTGGGTCGCTCGGCGATCGTCTCGGTGGGGAATGCCGGGCACTGGAGATCCCGCTGGCGCGCGCTTAGCGGCAAGGGCGGCGGCGCCACGCTTGCCTCGGGCCAGCCGCGGGTCCGATCCATCACACTGCCACAGCTCGATGCGGCCCTCCGGCAGTTGCATCTGCGCGCGGAAGAAAGCGTCTTTCTCGCTGGTCCTCACCGCGTGAGGTGGTGGCCGTCTCTCTGGGCCGAGGGCGCTGTGTACAAAGTCACCAAGCGCTGATCGCCGGCACGCCGGCGAATGAGTAGGGGGGAGAGGAAATGCGAATCGCCTTCGATGTCACCGAACTCATCGGCAACACCCCGCTGGTGCGGCTGCACAAGCTGGCGGAGGGCTGCGTGGCGGAGGTCGTGGCCAAGCTGGAATTCTTCAACCCGGCGCACAGCGTCAAGGATCGGATCGGGTTGGCGATGATCGAGGCCGCCGAGGAAGCCGAGGTGATCACGCCCGACACGATCATCCTGGAGCCGACCAGCGGGAACACCGGCATCGCGCTGGCCTTCGTCTGCGCCGCCCGGGGGTACAAGTGCGTGCTGACCATGCCGGAGACCATGAGCAAGGAGCGGCGCATGCTGCTCCGTGCGTACGGGGCGGAGCTGGTGCTCACCCCGGCCAGCGAAGGAATGGCCGGCGCCATCCGCAAGGCGGAGGAGATGGCGGCCGCCGACCCGCGGTACTTCATCCCGCAACAGTTCAACGAATCCGGCCAACCCGGAGATCCATCGCCGGACGACGGCCGAGGAGATCTGGCGGGACACGGATGGCAGGGCGGACATCCTGGTCGCGGGGGTCGGCACCGGCGGGACGATCACCGGCGTCGGCGAGGTGCTCAAGGCGCGCAAGCCCTCCTTCCGGTGCGTGGCCGTGGAGCCGGAGGCCTCGCCGGTCCTCTCGGGCGGCCCGAAGGGCCCGCACCCCCTCCAGGGGATCGGGGCCGGCTTCGTGCCGGAGGTGCTCAACACGGCCATCTATGACGAGATCGTCCGGGTGAAAAACGACGACGCCTTCGCGACGGCACGGCGGATGGCCCGCGAGGAGGGACTCCTGGTGGGCATCTCTTCCGGGGCGGCCGTGTGGGCTGCCGTGGAGGTGGCGCGGCGCCGGGAGAACGCGGGGAAGCTGTTTGGTGGTGATCATCCCCTCGTTCGGCGAGCGGTACCTGAGCACGGCACTCTACGCAGACTTGGCGGACTAGGTCCGGGGAGGCGCGGGCCGCCCGGCGGAAATGGGCGGGGGCCCGTGCAGGGAGGCAGGGCGATGTTGGCAACCATGCGGAGGGATATCCAGTCGGTCTTTGCGCGGGACCCCGCGGCCCGGAGCGTGTGGGAAGTCCTCTTGTGCTATCCGGGCCTGCACGCGGTGTGGGGGTATCGCCTGGCGCACTGGCTGTGGACGCATCGGCTCAAGCTGCCGGGACGCTGGGTGTCGCACCTGGTTCGCGCCCTCACGGGCATCGAGATCCATCCCGGCGCCACCATCGGAGCCGGCTTCTTCATTGACCATGGGATGGGCGTGGTCATCGGGGAGACGGCGGAGATCGGCGAGGAGGTCACGCTGTACCACGGGGTGACCTTGGGGGGCACGAGCCTGGCCAAGGGGAAGCGCCATCCGACGCTTCAGGACCGGGTCGTGGTCGGGGCGGGCGCCAAGATCCTGGGGGCCATCACCATCGGGGCGGACAGCCGGATCGGGGCCAATGCCGTGGTCGTCAAGCCCGTGCCGCCGAACGTGGTGGTCGTCGGGATCCCGGGCCAGATCGTCCAGCGGAGCAAGCCGCACACCGAGCGGGACGCCCCCGACCTGGAGCATTCGCAGATGCCCGACATGATCGCCGCCAAGCTCATCGCCCTGACCGCGCGCCTGGAGGCGCTGGAGGAGCAGGTCCAGCGGGCTGTCGGGCCGGATCCCGCCACGCGCAGGCGCGAGGCGGGAAGGGTGCGGGAGCCGGACTTCGTCATCTGAGCCCGGCGGAATCCTCCGGGCGTCACACCTGGGCAAACTCCGGCAGGTACTTCACGCGGCCGGTGCGCCCCTGGAGCGCGCCGGGAACGAGTTCGACCACCATGAAGTCCTCGTCGGGGACGGCATACTCGCAGTGCAGCTCCCTGGTGTGGGCCGGGACGAACCCGAAGCGGGGGTAGAACTGCGGGTGCCCGAGGACCACCACCACGGTCTGGCCGATCCGAGCGCACGCCTCCAAGCCCTGCTGCACCAACTGCGAGCCGATGCCTTGCCGCTGATACTCGGGCAGCACCGCCATGGGACCGAGGCCGAACGCGGCACATTCCCCCTCGGCGGATTCGATGGTCACCGGGCTGAAGAAGATGTGGCCCACGACCTGCCCGTCCACCTTCGCGACGAGCGAGACGTAGGGCTCCGCCGCGCGGCGCAGGGCATCCACCAGCGCCCCCTCGTGCGGCCGCCCGAAGGCCAGGGTGTTGACCCGGCGAATCGCGGCGTGATCCGCAGGCCGTTCGGCCCGGATGACAGCAGCCCGGTTCATCTCGGCGCCTCCCATCCCTGCCGCGCCTCTGCGACCTCGGGCCGGCCCGGCGCCGTGGTGGAAGAGCCGGGCCAGCCAGGCCCGCGGGGCGAAGCGGACCGCGATGTCGTCGAAGATCGAGTAGGCCACCGGAGTGGCCAAGAGGGTGAGGAGCAGCGCCAGCGTCTGCCCGCCCGCGATGACGGAGGCGATCGCCCGGTTGCTGCCTGCGCCCGGGCCGCTGCTGACGAGAAGCGGCAGCATGCCGGCGACGAAGGCCAGGGTGGTCATCAGGATGGGGCGCAGCCGGTCGCGGTTGGCCTGGATGATCGCCTCGGCGCGCGGCATGCCCTCGGCCCGCAGGTTGTTCGTGTGGTCGATCTGCAGGATGGAGTTCTTCTTCACGATGCCGAACAGCACCAGCAGGCCGAGCGCCGAGAAGATGTTGAGCGACTGGTGGAAGATGAGGATGCGAGAGCAGGGCGAACGGCACCGTCAGCGGCAGGGCCAGCAGGATCGTGACCGGGTGGAGCCACGATTCGAACTGGGCCGCCAGGATCAGGTACATGAAGATGAAGGAGAGCAGGAAGGCCAGGACGAAGTTCAGGGCGGCCGTGCCCATCTCCTTCGATGTCGCCCGTCGACGCCGCGCTGGTACGCCGGGTCGAGGTTCATGGCCTCGACCGTCCTTCCAGAGGGCGTCCAGGGCGGACTGCTGATCGTAGCCGGTCCGCATGTTGGCGCTGATGGTGACCTGGCGCTGGCGGTCGAGCCGGTCGATCTGCGATGGGCCCTCCGCCTCCTGGAAGCGGCGCCACGTTGTCCAGCGACCGCGCCGAGCTTGCGTCGAGGGCACCGCCATCTGGCTCGAGCGCCGTCGGCGGTCGTGCGCCACTGCTGCGACGGCGCGAGCGTGGACCTCGTACTGCTCGCCGTTCTCGTTGTAGGTGGAGACCTTGTCGCCGCCACCAGCAGCCGCAGCGTGTCGGCCACGTCGGCGACCTGCACGCCCAGGTCGGCGGCCTTCGTCGCGGTCCAGATTGCACCGCCAGCTCCGGCTTGCCGAGGATCGAGCGAGGTGTCGACGTCCACCACGCCGGGGACCTTGCGCGAGCGGCCTCGGTCAGCCGCCGCGAGTACTCGTCGAGCTTGCTGAGGTCCGGGCCGCTGATCATGAACGGCGATCTCCTTGTTCGGCTGCCGCCGCCGCGAGATGGCGGCCACCTGGGAGACGCTGGTGCGCAGCTTCTCGGCGGCGAACTTCGGCAGCACCGTCTCGCGGACATCGTCCATGAGCTCGAACTGGTCGACCGGCGCGCCGGCGGATGTCGATCAGCTTGACGTAGATCTGTGGCCAGGTTCGCGCGTTGCGGCGGTCGTCGTCGCCGACGGTGACCAGGTGTAGGCCACGCCCGGGAGCCGCCGGACCTCGCGGCCGATCCGCGTGGCGATCAGCTCGGTCTGCTCCAGGGTGGTGCCCTCGGGCGTGCGGACCGACGACCTCGAACTCGCGACTCGTCGTTCTTGGGGAGGAAGTCCTTGCCCGACCACCAGGAAGAGCGGCACGATCGACGACCAGCGCCAGCACCGACGGCGGCGCACGATCACCCAGCGGTGCGCCATGGACCAGCGGAGCAGCCGCGTGTAGCCGCGGTCGAGGATGCGGAAGAAGCCGTGAATCCTTGGATGGAGTGCCGCTGCCGTCCTCGTCCGCCGAGAGCCAGCGGCGCGACGAGCATCGGCGTCAGCGTGAAGGTCACCAGCAGCGACACCATGATGGCGAAGGCCATGGTCAGGCCGAAGCTCTTCATGAACCGGCCGACGATGCCGCCCATGAAGGCGACCGGCAGGAAGACGGCCACCAGCGACAGCGTGGTGGCCAGCACCGCCAGGCCGATCTCCCGCGTGCCCTCGATGGCGGCCGCGAAGGGCGTCAGGCCCTTCTCCTCGATGTAGCCGGTAGATGTTCTCCAGGACCACGATGGCGTCGTCGATGACGATGCCGACCGCCAGCGTCAGCGCCAGCAGCGTGATCATGTTCAGCGTGAAGCCCATGGCGTACATGAGGGCGAAGGTGCTGATGATGGAGGTCGGGATGGCGATGGCCGCGATCAGGGTGGAGCGCCAGTTGCGCAGGAAGAGCAGCACGACCAGGGCCGCCAGGATCGCCCCGACGATCAGGTGCTCCTGGACGGTCTTGACCGAGGCCTTGATGAAGTCGGACTGGTCGCGGATGATCTCCATCTTGTAGCCGGCCGGCAGGCGCGAGCCGCATCGCGTCGAGCCGCTTCCTGACCTCGTCGACGACCGCGACGGTGTTGGTGCCCGACTGCCGGCGGATGGCCAGGATCACCGCCGACTTGCCGTCCACGTTGCCGGCGGTCTCGGCCTCCTCGATGCCGTCCTCCGCGCGGCCCACCTGGGCCAGCGTGATCTGGGCCCCGGCCCGGCTGGCGCACCACGATCCCGTCGAACTCCGGGACGCTGTTCACCCGCCCCTTCATCCGGACGGTCAGCTCGCGGGCGCCCTGGGCCAGGTTCCCGCCGGGGAGCTGGAGGTTCTGGTTGGCCACGCGCGCGGGTGACCTCGGCGGCGGTGAGGTTGTAGGCGCGCAGGCGGGCGGGGTCGAGCCAGACGTTGACCTGGCGCAGGCGGCCGCCGACCAGGGTCACCTGGCCGACGCCCGAGATGGACTCGATCTCGCGGCGCAGGCGTCTTGTCCGCGAACTCGGTGATGTCCCGGATGGGCGCGATCGGCCGAGACGGCGACGTAGATCACCGGCGCCGCGTCGGGATCCATCTTGTCCACCACGGGCTGGTCGATGTCCTGGGGGAGATCGGGCAGGATCTGGTTGACCTTGTCGCGCACCTCCTGCGCCGCGACGTCCACGTTCTTCTCCAGCTTGAACGTGATGAAGACCTGGGAGACGCCCTCCGTGGAGACGGAGCGGAGCTCGTCGATGCCCGCGATGGTGTTGACGGCCTCCTCGATCTTGTCGGTGATCTCGGTCTCGATCTCCTCCGGCGCGGCGCCCGACTGCCGCGTCGTCACGGTGATCATCGGGAAGTCCACCTTGGGGAACAGGTCCACGCCGAGCCGGAAGTAGGCGAAGACGCCGACCACCGCGAGGGAGAGGACGAGGACCGAGGCGAAGACGGGGCGCTTGACGGAGATCTCTGCCAGCCACTGCATGGCTACTTCGCCTCCCGGGCGGCCGCGATGGGCGCCCCGTCGGCGAGGCCGGCGAGCTGCGGGCTCACCACTCGCTCGCCGGCGGCGAGGCCGCGCAGGATCTCCACGGCGTCCGTCCGCCTCGCGGCCCACCTGGACGATGCCGCGCCTCGGCCCGATCGCCCTTGGCGACGAAGAGCTTGAAGACGCCCCCGTCGCTCTTCACCGCGGCGGCCGGAACCATCACGCTGGGCCGGGCCGCCGGCAGCTCGATGCCGGCGGTGGCGAAGAGGCCCGGCTGGAGCAGCGCCTTCGGGTTCGGGACGATGGCCTCGACCACCAGGGCGCGCGAGTCGGCCCGCACCGCCGGGCCGACGTAGGCGATGGTCCCCTCGAACTGCCGGTCGGGATAGCTCTGGACCGTGAAGGAGACCTTCTGCCCCTTGCGCACCGCGGCGACCGCGCCTTCGGGGATGGTGAGCTCGATGCGGAGCGGATCGACCCGCACGAGGGTGGCGATGCGGTCCCCCTTCTTCGTGTACCGGCCGACGCTGACGGCCTTCTCGGCGATCAGGCCGCTGCACGGGGCGCGGATGATCGTGTCCTCCACCGCCTTCCGCCCCATGGCGACGCGGACCTTCTGCGCCAGGAGGGACTGGTAGAGCTGTCGCATCTGGTTCACGGTGGTCTCGTACTGGGCCTTGGTGGCCAGGTAGTCGGCGCGGCGGAGGTCGTGCTCGGAGCGAGAGACCGCCCCTTCCTCGATGAGCTGGGCAAACCGCTTGTAGTCCGCCTCGGCCCGGTCCATGGTGGCCCGAGCCTGCTGGACCTCGGGGGTCTTCAGGGGGTCGAAGGCCTGCCCGTTCGCCAGGCCGAGCCGCTCCCGGATCTGCGCCTCGGTGGCTTCGGCCTCGCGGAGCTGGTTCTTGGCGTCCTGGGCATCCATGCGAGCCACCACCTGGCCTTCGCTGACGCACCTGGCCGCGCTCGACGAGAATCTCCACCACGCGCTGCTCGATCTCGGAGGCGATATCCGTCTGCGCATCCGCCATCAAGGTTCCAGTCACATCCAGGGCGGTCGGGAGGCTCCGCTCCTCGGCGGTGACGAGGCTGACAGCCACAGGCTTGGGGCTCTCCTGGGGGTGGGGAGGAAGGTTGGCCTCGGTTCGCTCGCACGCTGCGAACAGCAGGAGCGCCAGCGGCACGAGGGCAAGCCAGCCGGACCGGGTCGGATCAGGTCTCGGGCTGGTGCTCATCGCCGCTGCTCTTCGGACAATGGCTGCGACGGAATGTGCAGCCGGCAGATCCGGTCATCCAGGCAGGCACACAAGCTGGCCAGGGCGGCTCGGGGGATTCGCGTGAGAGCGTTCAGCTCCTCGATCGAAAGCTCCGCCCCGATGCGAAGGCTGGCGCCCTGCGGATCCCGGAAAAACAGGTCGCGGAATCCCTCATCAGTCACCAGCCTGCCCAAAGTCTTTTCGACAGCTCGCTGACTCATATCTATCTCCTGGGGTCTGGAATTTCCCCCATTTTGCGATGCAGGCGACGAGCCAGGCTTCATCTCATTCGTAAGCCACCGGAATTAAAGGAGAGTCTGAGAAAGGAAGCGAAAGGCGATGTAGGAGAATCCACAGGCGGATGCAGATTCATCGACAACCTGTCGAAGAATCGACACAAGGCGTCTCCGCAAGAGAAGGAGAATCGTCGAGGTGTCTTGGTGCCTTGGTGGTGGATGGTTTCGGCTTTACGCCTCGAAGCCGAAACGCTTCAGGCGGGTGTAAAGCTGGGAGCGGGTGATCCCGAGCAGCTTGGCGGCTCGGGACTTGTTTCCCTTCGCCTGTCGAATGGCGTCTTCTACGAGGTGCCTCTCCCATTCGGGGAGCGTTCCGCCCGAAGGAGGGATCACAACACTGGGACGACCCGCTTCGTGAGTTGCGGTGGAGGCGCGATCCTTCTTGGATCCGATGCCGAGCTGGGCCGCGGCGGCCGCGGTAGAGCACCGGGTACTACGCCTCCAGGCGCTTGGCCATGTAGTTGGCGTTGAGGATCGCCATCTGGGTCGCGTTGGCGCAGGCCCTCGCGCGCCCATCATGCGCGATGTACATCCACGAGATGAGCAGGATGCTGGCGCTGCCCCAGGGCGCCGCCGAGACGGCGCCGATGCGCCTTGGCGCCGCCGGTCTTCGACCAGCGGGTGCGCGGGGAGGAACGGCGACCAGGTGCGCCGCCACGCCGATGGGCCCCATGCCCGGGCCGCCGCCGCCGTGCGGGATGGCGAAGGTCTTGTGCAGGTTCAGGTGGCAGACGTCGGCGCCGATGTCGCCGGGCCGGCAGAGCCCGACCTGGGCGTTCATGTTGGCGCCGTCCATGTAGACCTGGCCGCCGTGCGCGTGGACGATGCTCGCAGATCTCGCTGGATCGCCTCCTCGAAGACGCCGTGGGTCGACGGGTAGGTGACCATCAGCGCCGCGAGCTCGTCGCGTGTGCTCGGCGGCCTTGGCGTCGAGGTCGGCGACGTCGATGTTGCCGTGCGCGTCGCAGGCGCACGACCACGACCTTGAAGCCGGCCATCACCGCGCTGGCCGGGTTGGTGCCGTGGGCCGACGACGGGAATGAGGCAGACGTTGCGGTGCGCCTCGCCGCGCGCCTCGTGGTAGGCGCGGATGGTGAGCAGGCCCGGCGTACTCGCCCTGCGAGCCGGCGTTGGGCTGCAGCGAGACGCGCCGCGAAGCCGGTGATCTCCGCGAGCCAGCGTCTCGAGGTCGCTGAAGAGCTGCTGCGTAGCCCTGCGGCCTGGTCGGCGGGCGCGAAGGGGTGGAGGTCGCCGAACTCCGGCCAGGTGACCGGGAGCATCTCGCGTGGTCGCGTTGAGCTTCATGGTGCACGAGCCGAGCGGGATCATCGAGTGGGTCGAGCGAGAGGTCCTTCGCCTCGAGCGCGCGCATGTAGCGGAGCATCTCGTGCTCGGTGTGGTAGCGGTTGAAGACCGGGTGCGTGAGGTACGCCGACTTGCGGCGCGAGCGCCTCGGGCAGCCGTCGCCTGCGAGGCCGGCGCGGCGAGGGCCTCGACGGTGGTGTCGACGCTTCCGGCCGCCGCGCGAAGACGTGCAAGCAGGTCGAGCACGTCGCTCGCGCGTGGTGGTCTCGTCGAGCGAGACGCCGAGGTGCGTGGCGTCGATGCGGCGCAGGTTCATGCTGCTTGGCGCGCGCGGCGGCCTCGACGGCCGTCGGCGGTCTTCGCGTCGGCGACGATCACCGCAGGGTGTCGAAGTACGGCTCGGTGCTCGAGCTTGAAGCCGAGCCGGCGCGAGGCCGCGCGGCGAGCAGTCTCGGTGAGCGCGTGCACGCGCCGCGGCGATGTCGCGAGGCCCTCGGGCCCGTGGTAGACGGCGTACATCGACGGCCATCACCGCGAGCAGCACCTGCGCGGTGCAGATGTTGCTGGTCGCCTTCTCGCGGCGGATGTGCTGCTCGCGCGTCTGCAGCGCCAGGCGCAGCGCGGGCTGGCCGTGGGCGTCCTCCGTACTGTATTCTGAAGCAAGAATGAGCCATGTGGTCTCCACCGGGGACCCGGAACGATTTTCTTTCACTGTAAGCGCCACAGGGGACACATTGCATCTCGGCTAGTGAAGGAAACTCTGATTATTCAGAATATTACCGGAATATTTATTCATTAATCGTCACTCCCGATTCTATACATATTGATTCGCTTG
>CAVQPC010000050.1:0-21330 GCA_963714585.1 uncultured Methylomirabilota bacterium | reverse complement strand
CTCATGCTGGTGCTGGTGGCGCCGCCCGGCGCTCTGGCGCAGGTTCCCCCGCCGCCCCCGCCGTTTTCCGCGGGCGCGCCCGGGCCCCCGACCTTCGGGGCGGAAGAGCTGGACCAGCTTCTGGCGCCGATCGCTCTGTACCCCGATGCCCTCCTGGCGCAGATCCTGATGGCCGCAACCTACCCGCTGGAAGTGGTCGAGGCCGCCCGCTGGGTCCAGGCGTATCCCGGCGTCCAGGGGCCGCGGCTGGAAGCGGCGATGCAGCAGGAGCCCTGGGATCCGAGCGTGAAGTCGCTGACGGCCTTTCCCCAGGTGCTCGCCATGTTGAGCGCGCACCTGGATTGGACCCAGCGGCTGGGGGACGCCTTCCTTGCCCAGCCGCAGGATGTGATGGCCACCGTCCAGATCCTGCGGGCCAAGGCCCAGGCCGCCGGGTACCTCCAGAGCACGCCCCAGGAGGTGGTGGTCGTCGGACCGCAGGGGATCCAGATCGAGTCGGCGACTCCGCAGGTCGTCTACGTTCCCATCTACGATCCCCGGGTGGTGTACGGGTCGTGGTGGTACCCTGCCTATCCGCCCTACCTCTGGTACCCGCCTGGGACCGTGCTCCGTGCCCCCGGGCTCGCCTTCGGCCTCGGCGTGGCGGTGGGAGCGGCGCTCTGGGGGACGTTCGACTGGGGCCACCACGCGATCCACATCAATGTGACCACCTTCAATACCTTCAACCGGACCACCCGGACGACCGCGACCTGGCAGTACGACCCGAGCCATCGCCGGGGGGTCCCCTACTATGACCCGGGCGTGCGGCAGCAGTTCGGCCAGGGCCCGCGGCCGGGCGTGGCCGCCCGCGAGGCGTACCGCGGCCGTGCCGACGTGCCGGCGCCCCTCCCGCCGCAGAGCGTCGAGCGGCGTCCAGGCGGTGGGGCAGGCGCGCAGACTGGTCCGCGGCCACAGAGCGGTCCAGGGCCGCAGGCCGCCCCGGTGCCACGGCAGGCGGCCCCTGGCGTCGCGGCAGCCCCGCCGCGCACGCAGGCCAAGCCCCCGGCCCCCCAGGCGCCCCCCCAGCCGGCCGCGCTGGAAGGGCTGGGCCGCGGCGGCGAGACTCGGACCGCCAGCGACCGCGGGCGCCTGAGCCGGCAGAGCATGGCCGCAACCCGTCCGACGCCGACCGTGCCCGCAGCCCGTCCGAATCTGGGAGCAAGTCAGCCAGCCCCGAGCGCACCCAATCGGCCGGGCAAGGGCGGGCGGCCTGGTGGCGAGAACAGACCGCGCCCGTGAGCGGAGGCGTGGACGCTCTGGGAATGGGCAGGCCGCCTGCCCGGACGGACGGAGACATCACAGTACGGCAGCTCGGGAGGAGCACAGGATGTTCTCAGCCAATCGGTCTCCGCGCCGCACCCTGATCCGGCGGCTCACGCTCGCCGCCACCGCGATGCTACTCCTCGGCCTCGCCAGTACCCCAATGGCGGTCGCCGCTACTCCTCCGGTGCAGCGGACCTTCGCCTCCCCCGAGGAGGCGGTCCAGGCCCTGGTCGTGGCCGTGAAGGCGGAGGACAGGAAGGCCCTCGCCGCGATCCTCGGCTCCGAGGGTCGGCCCCTCATCTGGTCGGGGGACCGGGCGGCCGACCAGCAGGCGCGGGCGCGCTTCCTCCAGGCCTACGAGCAGGCGCACCGGCTAGAAACCCCGACGGACACGCGGGCGGTCCTACTCATCGGCCCGGATGCGTGGCCGCTGCCGATTCCGGTGGTGAAGGAGGGAAACGCCTGGCGCTTTGACACTGCCGCAGGCAAAGAGGAGATCCTCAACCGCCGGATCGGGCGGAACGAGCTGAATGCGGTGCAGGTCTGCCTGGCCTATGTCGATGCGCAGCGCGAGTACGCACGGGTGCCCCGCGAGGGGGACGGGCTGCTCAAGTACGCGATGAAGTTCCGCAGCGACCCGGGCAAGAAGAACGGGCTCTACTGGCGAACGCAAGAGGGCGACGAGCCGAGCCCGCTGGGCCCGCTCGTCGCGAATGCCCGGGCGGAAGGGTATGCCCGCAAGACGTCGAGCGGCAAGCCCAGTCCCTACCACGGTTACTTCTATCGGATCCTGACGGCCCAAGGTCCAGACGCGCCGGGCGGCGCCTATGACTACGTCGTCGACGGCAAGATGATCGGCGGGTTCGCCCTCGTCGCGTATCCGGCGCGATATGGGGTCTCCGGGGTCATGACCTTCACCCTGAACCACCAGGGTGTCGTCTACGAGAAGGACCTCGGCCCGGACACAGGAAGCATCGTGCGCGCCATGCAGACGTACAACCCGGACGACACGTGGAAGAAAGTGGAGGAGGCGCCGCCACCCACCCGCTAGCCATCTGCCCCGAGGTCCCCGTCGCGAGCGTTCCAGCCCCCGGCGCCTCTGCCTGCCTGGGGTCCGCAGGAACTCCATCTGCTGTTCCTTCGGCACTGAGAGATTCCCTCGCCTGGCGTTAGCGCGGCGCCGAGCGAAGAGGGGTGCCCCGTGATCGGGTCACCTAATTTTCCGTGCCGATCCCAGGGAATACGAAATAGTGCACGGTCCACCCCAAATGGGGCATGTCGATGGGATCGCGGGAGTGGTCTGCAGCAGCCCGACTTCCCTGAAACCGCAAGTGCCGATACCTGCGGACGATAGAGCCGCCTCGAAATCCCCTTGATTGGCACGATGGCTGCTATGTATTCCATACAGTGGGAACATGTCCATGTCCATCCGAAAGGGGGTGAATCTCACATGAAGAAGGTGTTCGCGTTGGCGTTGGCGGTAGTGTTCGCGGTCGTATTCTCCGGCGTGTCCTTCGCGCAGGCCCCGGCGGCTCCAGCAGCTCCCGCGGCCCCCGCCGCTCCGGCGGCTCCGGAGAAGGCGGAAAAGGCCGAGAAGAAGGTGACGAAGAAGAAGGTGGCGAAGAAGGCCCCGAAGAAGGCCCCGAAGAAGGCGGCGAAGAAGGCGATGAAGTCCGAGGAGCAGAAGGAAGAGAAGAAGGCGCAGTAATTCCTCTTCCGTCTCCGACACGCCCTCACCACGAAAGGCACCCCTCACGTGGGGTGCCTTTCGTGTTTTTGGGGTTCACGTGTCCCACCCCTCCACGCGAATGTGCGGATCGGGGGGTCCACAGCAACACTTCCCCGCCACCCCCGTCCCGCATTGGATCGATGCCGCTGTCGTCCGCAAAAACTTCTTCCGCGCCTGGATAGGCCGGCTAAGATCTTCAGCTTGCTATACAGTCAATGGAAGTGCGTCCTCCCAGCCCAACACTTCTGCCCAGTCCGGTCCATGCGCACAACATGGGTGCCGCTCCCTCGGCACGCCAATTGAGCAAAAGTCCCCTAAAGACCAAATGGGGAAGAACCACGTGCGAACCCCGCTCTGAAGGAGCGACATCGCAGGTTCCACCATCCGCCTGAATCAGACCGCCATAACCAGCTGGAGCAGAACCGGGAGTCTTGGCCCTCGCTACGGCCCTGAGAGAATATCCAGCCCCGCCACACTGCACAAGCCCAGACCGACAGCGGACTCACGGGATAGCCCCAGAAACACCACGAGCGCCGAGGGTGACCCCCGACGCTCGCGTATTCCCACAGGTCACGATTTCGCGTACGAGGTCGCGCCGTGCCAATCCACGAGGACGACGGGCTCGCTCCCCACCACCCAGGCATCATGCCCCGAGGGGAGGCACGTCACGTCACCAGGGCCCGCCTCGAACTCCGTCCCGTCATCCATGCGGATCCGAATGCGGCCGGAGACATGGTACTGGAAGTGCGGCGCTTCGCAGCTCTTGGTTTTGGCGATCGGCTTCACATGCTCCGACCATTTCCAGCCGGGCTGCAGCGTGAGGCGGCCGATGGTGCCGTTCTCCATCGTTACCAGGTCGACCTTGCCCTTCTCGAAGGTGCGAGTTTCATCCGGGGTATTCAGATGCTTGTGCTCGGTGCGCGTCATGGTGTCTGCCCTCCCTTGCTGTTGTTAAGAATTGTCTGAAACGGCACGCCACCACCCACGTGTTCACACACGGCCATCGGTAGCGAGGGGGCTTCCTCCCACCGATGTAGTTCTTGCCGGCACGGCTGCTGTGCCCCGACGTGTTCCGGTTGCCCGCCGTCCGGCGCCGGGGCCGCGCGAGGTCCGGCCGCGCTCCCCCGTCACGCGGTAACCAGCTATGCCCCTGGCGCGCGGTAGGCCACCGACTTCTTGCACGCCGCGTCGAGGTCTTCTGCCGTGAGGAGGGGGATGGTGGAGATCTGGGCGGCGCCTGCCGCGTGGACCACCAGGCTGAACGCCGCCGCGCTCTGCGCGTCCGGCAGGTCCAGGATCACAAACAGGTCGGTCTCGCCCAGGGCGTAGTACCACGCCTCCACCTTCCCGCCCAGCCCCTCGACCACTTTCGTCACTTTCGTCCGTCGACCGGACCCCCTTCTTTGAGAAGCCCTTGGGTTCCCTGGGATGTGTAGTTCACCTTCAGCAGGTATTTGGCCATGGCGCACCTCCTGACTGGGTTGTCTTGCCTGTCCGTGAATCGCACCCCCGCGACGTTCGCCGGGTGCTCGCCCCCTTCTTCCATTCCGAGACCGGGCCCATCGTCGTTGCCGTCCGTGCGCCCTCGATCATCTGGTATCGCGTGTGACCCAGGAGGTTCCAACCCAGCGGCCGGCAGGACGTCGTCCCCTCCGGCTACTGCGCCTCGGCGGCGAGCGGCACCGCGAGGAGGCCCAGGGCGAGCGACACGATGCATATCGCCGCCGCCCCAATCCGCAATCCGTAATCCGCAATCCGAAATGGCTTCACCGGATCACCTCGTCCGCCCGGATGAGCACGGGGGTAAGACTTCGCGACGGCCAGCCTGGCCAAGGGCCTTGCAGTCATGAGATGAATGACCAACTCGGTTCGCCGCGTAGTTTCCAGAAGGCCCCCGAATGCTCCCCAATATAAGATACAGAAAGGACGGCCCCTTGGGCTCATCACTGCCCAAAGGGCCGTGCGCACTCTCAGACACGAAGGTAGTTCTGCACGTTTCAGTGCCGTGGCGCGGCAGCACCGCCCCCTCCCAGAACCAGTGCCTGCTTGTTCTTGGGCTGCAAGCTACGGGAACTAGGTGAGCTTGTCAAGGATGAATTCAGTCCGCATTCACTCGATACCTGGACAGTTCCCCGCCGCTCGACCAGATGCGATAGGCCGACTCCACGCTGGCGCACACTGGCCTCCAGCCAGAGGCCCGTCCGCGGAGCAGTCCGGGTTCCACCCATCTCCTCTAGACCTCCCGGACCACTCCCTGGATCTCCACCTTCCAAAGGCCATTCATTCCCGCTGGGGATTCGGACCCGCGTTGGAGAATCCATTTTGCTCAATTGGCGGTTCGTTCCCCCGGCACCCCAATTGTGCAAAGCAACCCGCCACCCGAGTAGCGCCTTTGGCAATGCTTCGCCATAGCCTCCAGTTTGGACGGGACCAGTTTGCCCCATTAAGGGACCGCTCCCCCGGCACCAGCCCCCATGCTGACGCGGATCATGCTGTTCTGGATCGCGTGTGAAATCGGCCGAAGGGTACCGCCATTGCCCGGACGAAGATTCCCACCTCGAATCTCCTGCCGTCCGGTGTGGCCGGATCACGCAGGCGCGTTGGAGAGTCGATGGAGCAGCCCCTGATCTTCTTCGGGGCCGTGGCCCTGTCCTACGGGGTCGTCGACTGGATACGCAATCTGCGGCGGGGCGAAGACCTCACCACGTCTCTATGCCACGGCCCCGCGCTCATCGTCCTCCTGGTGGCCTTCGTGCTATTCATCGGGGGCGGGACCTGGCTCATCGGAGTGCTCATCCGTGTTCTGTATGGTTCGTAGTCGGGTCACCGGTCAGAGACCGTCGTGGCCGTGGAGACGATGGGCACACCTTGGATTCCCGGATTCTGAGGCAGTCAGATGTCTGTGTTCCCGGCCGTGATGGTCTCGCCGGAGAAGTCGCCAATCCCCTCGAACACGCCCCGTCCCGCTTGGCGCGAGCCTCCCCCTACCGCTGCCCCCGCGCATCCAGGGGCAGCGTGCGCTCAATTCGCCGGTCCGGATCCGGCGTCCGGCACGCCGCCGTCTCGTGTGCGGGGCTATTGACCAGAGGGCGCACCGGGAAGGCCTCGAACTCCTCGGGCGGGCAAGGGACGAGCAAGCGTTGGAGGGCGTCGATGTCCTGGACATCCGGATCCAACCACGGGGTGAAGTCGGCGGTCGCCAGGATCACCGGGCCCCGGTGATGAATCCGGGCGAGGAGGGCATTCGGCGTCGTGGTGATGATCGTGCAGCTCTCAAGGGGATCGCCGTCCGGCGGGCGCCACAGGTCCCAGAGAGCGGCGAAGGCGAAGGGCGCCCTGTCCTTCCGGCAGATGTACCAGGGACAACGCTCGCGTCCTCGCCGCTGCCACTCGTAGAACCCGTCGGCCGGCATGAGACACCGCCGCTCGCGGAAGGCTCTCCGGAAGGCGGGCTTGACGGCTAGGGTCTCGGCCCGGGCATTGACCGTGCGATCCCCGATGCTCACGTCCTTGGCCCAGGAGGGGACCAGGCCCCAGCGCATCCAGCGGACCTCCCGGGCGGCCCTCTCCCGGTTCCAGACGACCGTGGGGACCTGCTGACTCGGGGCCACATTGTGCCGGGACGGAACCTCCGGCCAGGCCGGGAGATCGAAGAGCGCGGCGAACGAAGGGGCATCCCCATAGGTGAACCGGCCGCACATGTGGCGGACCTTCTCCCGATCGGGCTACGAGGCGCGAGCGGCGGCCCGGGCCTTCCGGATCTGCTCGGCGTGGGTGTGAGCGTGCTGGGCATAGATCTCGAGCCACTTCTCGGGGGAGTACCGGCCGGTCTCGCTGTGGGTGCCCAGCCGGCTCCACTGGGCGTCGGACATCCGCCCCAGGATCTCCGCCGTGGACTGCCGGGCGGCCCGGAAGGCGTCGAGGGAGGCCTGGATCGGGCGGTCGTAGAAGAGGCGCCCCGCGTAGAGCTTCTGGTCGAAGGCGCGGATGGCCGCCTGGTCCTCGGCGAGCAACCGGCGGAGCCGGATGGCCGCGATCATCTCGCTGTCGGCGAGGTGGTGGACGATCTCCCGGGAGGACCATTTCCCCGGGGCCGGCCGGGCATCCAGATCGGCCTCCGAGCACCCGGTCAATGCGTCGGCCACCACCCGACAGCCGTCCTTGTACTGCGCGATCAACGCCGCACGGATCTTCGCATCCATCCCCATCCCTCCCTGCGGAATGCGGTTGTTCCTTGGTGTATGTCCGTCGCAGCTTCCTCTACGCTCGTGTCTCCTGCTCCCAGATTTCCATCCGGACGTCAGGAGGGTAGCAGCACAAGAGAGGATCGCCCAACTCTTTTTCAGACTCCCGCTCTTCCCGCGTGTCACACACGCTCCCGTTGCGGTGGGGTCGACTCCCACACGCCTCGGCCGTCACCACCTTGACTTTCCGCTCGACAGTGGTAGCGTTCCGCTGCACACTCGGCACCTTCAGCACGGGGCGACGCCAATAGTGCATCCCGCCCGAGCGCCGATGTCTCGTGGCAGGACCGTGCGGGGCGCTGACGCACGCGAAGGGAGAGCCGATCTCGCCGGTCGCGCCGCCGAGTGCCTCGAGGAGACGGGAGACCATGCGGATGCTCAAGCCAGCGGCGGTCTACTGGGCGCTCGTCTTCGGCGCCGGATTCGTCCTCGGGACGCTCCGCGTCCTCTGGCTCGTCCCCCGCGTGGGCACCCGCACGGCCGAACTGCTGGAGAGTCCACTGATGCTCCTGGCCACGGTGCTGGCGGCCCGGTGGATGAACCGGCATTTCTCCGTGGGGGACCGGCCCACCGTCAGCCTCGGCATCGGGCTGACCGCCCTCGCGCTCCTGCTTGCGGCAGAGATGGGCCTCGGGGTCGCCCTCCGTGGCGGGTCGGTCCTCGAGGCCCTCCTGGACAAGGATCCCGTCTCCGGGACGGTCTACTACGTCCTGCTCGGGGTCTTCGCCCTGATGCCCTGGCTCCTCGCCCGGCGTGCCGCGCGATCACGGCGCGCGTGACGCGTCCGAGACTCCCCATGCCCATCGTCAAGGTCATCGCCGGCATCGTCCTGAACGTGGTGATCTTCGGGGGGCTCCTCTTCGGACCCGCTGGGACCTGGGTCTGGGGACGGGCGTGGGTCTTCCTCGGCGTGGTCTTCGTGACCTCGATCGCCTCGATCGTCCCCCTCCTCGGCAAACCGGATCTGCTCAACGAACGCTTCAAGCCCCCGATCCAGCAGGGGCAGCCGCTCGCGGACAAGATCATCCTGCTGCTCTTCATCGCGGGGTTCTGCGGCGTGATTGTCAGCATCCCCCTGGACGTGTTCCGCTGGCATTTGCTGGGGGCGCCCGGCCCGCTCGTGTCGGCGTTGGGGTTGGTCCTGTTCGTCGCAGGGTGGGCGATCGTCACTCTCGCCCTGCGGGAGAACGCCTTTGCCGCCCCGGTGGTCAAGCATCAGGCCGACCGGCATCAGATCGTCGTCGACACCGGGCTGTACCGCGTCGTGCGCCACCCGATGTACGCGGGCTTCATCCCCGTGGTGGTCGGCATGCCGCTCTGGCTCGGATCGTACGCCGCCGCGGTCCTGGCAATCCTGCCGATCGGGATGCTGGCGTTCCGGATCTGGGTCGAGGAGGAGTTCCTGCGGCAGGAACTACCGGGCTATGCCGCCTATACACAGCGCGTCCGCTACCGGCTGATCCCATTCCTGTGGTAGACGGGCCAGCCGAGGACCATTCCACGCGCCATGTCAGGTCACCGACTCGAGGATGTGGAGCGCCAGATGCCGGGGCGCCCCGGCGCGAAAGACATCGAGGGAGGAGTTCGGCGTCCAGCCCCGCGCGGACGGTCGGGTTGGTGTCGGCCCCTGTCGGACCTCGAGCAAATCGGCGGGCTGCAGCAAGGGGCGGTCCCACACAGTGACTACACCATGAGGAGCGTCAAGGCGGAGCAGTCGTGGGTAGAGCTCCACTCGCTTGCTCGGGCGCGGGTCCTGCCGATCCTCCAATGCAACGCGGCCGCCTGCATGGGGAACTGCTTCCGCGCCGTGGTGTACGGGAAATCCGGGCTGAGTCCAATCGGTGACACTGCACCCCGTTTGCCCATGAGATGCAATACCACACATTCACGCTTTTCCATTGCACCCCCTAAAACGTGGGGCGTAGAGTCCGCCCATGCCCCTCTGGCCCAAGGTCTTGCTGGGGGCGCTCCTCGGGCCTTGGTGATAGCTCGCAGGGAAGCTGATCCCGACATGGCGCGGTCCGCAGCGGACGTCATCGTGTGGGGAGAGGCTCCAGGACAGCCGACCATTCGGTTCAGGGACTGGTCATGGCGAGAGATCCTTTCCTGACTCAGCTCGCGGAGTTGTGCCGGAGTCACCGATCGGTGGCCAAGTGGGTCTTCGTCCCATCGCACGCGGTCGGCCATACCTTGGGCGAGCGGCTGGCGCTGGAGGGCACGAACTGGGCGAACCTGCGCTTTCTGCCGCCGCTGGATCTTGCCCTGGAGATGGCCGCCCCCTTCCTGGTCGAACGGGAGATCGACCCCGCCCCGGACATCCTGGGCCCGGCGCTCATCATGCGGCTGCTGCTCGAGCTGCCCGACAGCATCCCCAGCTACTTCCGCCCGCTGGCCGAGCACCCGAAGATGGCGGATGCCCTGTGGGCGACGATTCGGGAACTCCGCCTGGCCGGCCTTCGGGCGGCGGACCTCCAGCGGGCTGCGTTTCCCAGTGCCGCAAAGCAGGCCGAGCTGGTGGCCCTCCTGACGTCCTACGAGACCTACCTGGCTGCCCATTGCCTGGCCGATCCCGCCGCGGTCTACGACGAGGCCCTCCGGCACCTCGATCTCGCGCCGCTCCTCCCCGGCGATATGCGGGTCGAGCTGCCGGGCGTCATCTGGGCGCCCGTGGTGCGGCAGCTCCTGGATGCCCTGCCGGGGGATCGGCTGACGCCCTCGACCCTTTCGCTTCGGGGCGTGGCGCCTCCCCGTCGGCTCGCCCTCCTGGCAGCGCCCGAGGCCGCTGTGCCGCCGGCCCCGACCTCTGACGCCGAGCGTCTGGCGTTTCTCCTCGCCCCTGCGGAGGCACCTGCCCCGAAACAGGACGGCACGCTCACCATGTTCCGGGCGGGCGGAAAGGAGGCCGAGGTCGAGGAGGTCTTCCGCCGCATCCAGGCCGAGCGCTTCCCCTTCGACCAAGTGGAGATCGCCTGCGCCGCCTCGGACTACTTCGTGCTCATCTGGGAAAAAGCCCAGCGCCACGGCTGGCCGCTCACCCTGAGTTCCGGCGTGCCGGTCACCCTCACCCGCCCCGCGCGGGCCCTCCTGGCCTTCTGCGCGTGGGTCGTCGGGGGATTCCCGGCCGGCGGGCTCCGCCGCCTGCTCCAGTCGGGCGATCTGCGGCTCGACATCGCCGAGGGCCCCACGGCCGGCCAGGGGGCGCGGCTCCTCGCCAAGTCCGATGCCACCTGGGGCCGGCAGACGTATGCGCCCGCCCTGGCCGGCCTGGCCGAATCCTACCGCCAACGGGCGGCGGACCCTGAAGCCGACGACGAGGAGCGCACCGGCTATGTCGCCCGGGCCGCGCAGGCTGAACGCCTCGGCGCATGGATCGCCGCCCTCCTGGCCCATGTGCCCGAGCCGGCACCAGATGGGCGGATCGACCTCGGCTCCATCCTGGCTGCGTGCACCACCTTTGTGAAGGAGTACGCGGCGACGGGCAGTGCCCTGGACGGGGCGGCGGCGCTGGCCCTGGCAGAGGCCATGGACCAGCTCCAGCCCCTGGGGGATCTCCGCCGACCGCTGACCGAGGGGGTGGCCCTGATCACGGATCGCGTCGAGGCCCTCGCCGTGGGCTGGCGACCGCGCGCGGCCAGGTCACCTCCACGTGACCACCCTGGCGCATGCAGGCCAGGCGGGTCGCCCGCACACCTTCGTGGTCGGGCTGGAGGAGGGCGGTGTCTTTCCCGCGCTGGTGGAGGATCCCGTCCTCCTGGACGAGGAGCGGGCGACGCTCAGTCCCGCCCTGGCCACCTCGGGGGACCGGGTGAGCGAGGCCCTTTGGCTCGTCGCCTCGTGCCTGGCCAGGCTGCACGGGAACGTGTGTCTGAGTTTCTCGTGCCGGGACCTCCGCGAGAACCGCGAGACCTTCCCGTCCTGGCTTCTCCTCCAGGCACTCCGGCTGCAGCGGCCCGGTACGGACCTCACCTACGACGACCTGAACGCCGCGCTGGGCGAGCCGGCCGCGGCGGTCCTTGCCTCCCCGGACCATGCCCTGAGCGACGCCGGCTGGTGGATGGCCCAGCTCCGGGGAGCGGGGAGCCAAGGTCGCGCTGCCGCCTCGCACGCCTTCCCATGGCTCGCCCAGGGTGAAGCCGCCGAGGCGGCGCGGGCCTCCGATGCGTATACCGCCTACGACGGGCTCGTCCCCGCGGCTGGCTTGCACCTCGATCCCCGCCGTTCCGGACGGCCGGTGTCGGCCACCAGCCTGGAGCGCCTCGCCGCCTGCCCCTTCCGGTACTTCCTCGAACGGGGACTGGGCGTGGAGCCGATCGACGAGGCAGAGCCCGATCCGGATGTCTGGCTTGATGGGATGACGCGCGGAAGTGCCCTCCACGATCTCTATGCGCAGATCCTGCGCGAGATGCGGAGTCAACTGGGACTGCCCGACCCGCTTCGGCATATCCCGCGCCTCCAGGCGCTCGGTGAGGCGGCGCTCGCAGCGCTGCGCGCCTTGATCCCACCCCCCTCCGAGAGCGTGTACGCTCGCGAGGCAGAGGAGTTCCTGCGGGACCTCGCTCTCTTCCTGCGGCTGGAGGCGGCGGCGTCCGATCGGGTGCCGGTGGGGATGGAGATCGCCTTCGGAACTGGCGATCCGCAGGGCGAACCACTGGCCCAGGCCGATCCGGTCCCCGTGGACGTGGGGGGCGGCGTCCGATTCTCGCTTCGCGGTCGGATCGACCGCATCGATCGGCTGGCCGACGGCAGTTACGAGATCGTCGATTACAAGACGGGCCGTCTCTGGCTGCCCGGGGGGCTGACAGCGACCTTTGCGGGCGGGCGGCAACTGCAGCATGCCCTCTATGCTGTCGCGGCGAAACACCTCCTCCGACGAAATGATCCCAACGCTCGCGTGACCCTCAGCAGCTACTACTTTCCCACGGCCCGCGGGAATGGTCGGCGCGTGCCGCGGCCCCAAGCCGATTCCACAGCCGTGGCCGCGGTCCTGCGGGATCTCTTCGACCTGCTGGCCGGTGGATCCTTCCTGCACACGGCAGACAGCGATGACTGCAGGTACTGTGAGTTCCACCGCGCCTGCGGGAGCGATGCCGCCTCCCGGGCAGGTGCAAAACTCGCCAACGCGGCGAACACCGCGCTGGATGCGTACAGGAGGCTCCAAGAGCATGCCTGACCAGCGTCCGCTCCCCGATCAGGCGGCGCGGGATCTCATCGAGAGCCGCACCGATCTCACCCTCCTCGTCGAGGCGGGAGCAGGCTCGGGCAAGACCGAGAGCCTCGCGCGGCGGATGGCCGCCGGGATCGCCGACGGCGCGTACGAGATCGAGGGCATGGCCGCCGTCACCTTCACCCGCAAGGCGGCGGCGCAGCTTCGCGGCCGGTTCCAGCTCGTCCTGGAGAAGCGGCTCCGTGAGGAAGCCGATCCCGTGCGAAAGGCGCGCATCGAGCACGCCCTGTCCCATCTGGAGCGCCTCTATGCCGGGACCATCCACGCCTTCTGCGCCCACCTGCTGCGGGAGCGGCCCGTCGAGGCGGGGATCGCGCCCGGCTTCACGGAGCTGGACGAGGAGGCGGACGCCGAATTCCGGCGGCAGGCGTGGCGCGACTATCTCGACCGCGCGCGAGCCACCGGATCGCCCGGGTACCGGGACCTGACCGCGGCGGGCGTCCTGCCGAAGGATCTGGATAGCGCCTTCGCGACCGTGTGCAAATTCCCGGAGGTCGAGTTCCCTCCGGGCAATCAACCCCTTCCGGATGTGGGTCCGGCCGTGGCGAGCCTTCAGGACTTCCAGGGCGCGCCTGGGTGCCTTCCTCCCCCAGCCGATTCCGGAAGAGACGACCTGCGGTGTCCAGCAGCGGATGCAAGAGTTCCAGGGCCGGCTGGCAGTGGCCGAGCTTACCCGCCCGGCCACCCTGGCCGAGCTGCTTGCCCTGTGGGAAACGACCCCGAAGATCGTGCAGAAATGGTGGCATCCGGACGCGAAAAAGAAGAAGGCCGTCGCGGAGCAGGTCTCGGCCCTCGTCGCGGAGTTCCAGGCGCAGACGGTCAGGCCCTACCTGGCCGCCTGGCGGCAGTATGTTTACCGGCTGGCCCTGACGCTCGTCTGCGGTGGGAGGGACTTTGCCGCCAGGGCTCGCGCGCGCGCCATGGCCCTCAACTACGAGGACCTGCTCCAGCGGGCGGCGCGTGTGCTGCGGGAGAACGTCGAGGTCCGGGCAGCCCTCCAGCGAAAGTATCGCTGGCTCTTCGTGGACGAGTTCCAGGACACCGACCCCATCCAGGCGGAGGCGATCCTCCTGCTCTCGGCTGTGCCGGGGGGCGGCGCTGACTGGACCCGGCTCTCGCTTCGCCCCGGCGCCCTCTTCATCGTGGGAGACCCGAAGCAGTCCATCTTCCGATTCCGCCGGGCGGACATCGACACCTACAACCGCGTCCGAGCGCGGATCGAGGCCACCGGGGGACGGATGGTCCAGCTCACGGCCTCCTTCCGCCACGTGCCGAGCCTCTGCGCCTGGGCGAATACGGCGTTCCCGGCCTTCTTCCCGACGCCGGCCACCCCGCAGCAGCCTGCGTTCGGCCGGCTGGATCCCGTCGAGGAGAAGGAAGATCCCGCCCGCTGCGGCGTCCGGCAGCTTCCTGTCCAGGCCACCACGCGGGTCGGCGCTGCGACAGAAGACGCAGGAGTCATCGCCCGCTGGATCCGGCAGGCCGTGGACACGCAGGGGTATGCCTGGGGGGATTTCCTGATCCTCACGCGGAAGAAGGCCCTCAACACCGACCAGAATGTTCTCCCCATCTATGCGCAGGCACTGGAGGCTCTCCGCATCCCCGTGGAGGTGAGCGGCGGGGCGGCCTTCGCCGTCTCGCCCTCCGTCGCCGCGCTGGCAGCCCTCCTGCGGGCTTTGAGCGATCCGAGCGACGCCACGGCCTTGGTGGGTGTTCTGCGTGGCCCCTTCTTCGGTCTCAGTGACGAGGCGCTCTATCGTCACCGGGAGGCGGGATGCAGGTTCCTGCTCACCGCGCCGATCCCGGAAGACGCGACCGGCCCCGTTGTAGATGCCCTCCGAAGCCTCCAGGAGATGTACCGGACGACGCGGACGCTGCCCGCGCCGGCTGCCATCGAGCGGATTCTGGAGGAGACCGGTTTCCTCGCCTGGGCGCTCACGACGACGCCGGGCGGGGCGGAGGCCGGAAATCTCCTCCATGCACTGGATCGCGTGCGCCAGGTCACGGAGACCGGGGGGAGTCTCGCGGACGGGGCGCAGGCGCTCGAGGAGGCGATCGAGTCCACGGAGGGCGAGTCCATCCCGCTGGAGCCGGGACGGCGAGATGTCGTCCGGCTCATGAACCTGCACAAGGCGAAGGGCCTCGAGGCGCCCGTGGTGTTCCTGGCCGATCCGCTGGGCGGCGTAACGCCGCGGGCGGACGCTCGGATCTTGCGCGAGGGCGGCCAGGCGCGTGGCTATCTCCGGATCACCCGGAAGATCGGAGAGCACGGCCGCCGTCTCTTGGGCGAGCCCGCCGGGTGGGCCGGGCACGAGCGGGAAGAGCTGGCCTATGTCGAGGCGGAGGAACGGCGCCTTCTCTACGTGGCGGGGACGCGCGCCAAGCAGCTCCTCGTCATCAGTCGCGCACCCAACGCGGGTGGCCGCGGCACACCGTCATGGGCGCCTCTTGAGCCCTATCTTGCGGGTGCGCCCCAACTGCCTATCCCTGCCGAGGTGCCGCTGCCCGCTGGGCCGACCATCCAGGTGGGTCCGGAGCTTCGGGAGGCCGCCCGGGCGATGCGCCAGGAGCGACAGCGTGCCACTCGCCAACCCTCGTGGCAGGTGGCAGCCGTCACCGGGACGGCGCACCGAGGCACTCGCCCTGATCAGCCTGCGGAGCCAGGTCGCACCCGTGAGCCGGACACCGGCATGGCGTGGGGCAACCTAGTCCACGCCCTGCTGGAGCAGGCCATCCGGGGCCCTCATCGCGATCGCGCCCACCTGGAACGGCTTGCGCGTTGGTTGACCCTGGAGCGGACCGACCTTCACGCGGTGATCCCCGAGGCGCTCGATACCGTAGAGCGCGTGATGGCCTCCGATCTCTGGCAGCGCGCGATGGCTGCCGAGGAGCGCCTGGTCGAGGTGCCTTTTGCGATGAGGGTGCCCGGCGGTGACGGGCCGCCGTGTATCCTCCACGGCATCATCGACCTGGCGTTCAGAACTGCGGATGGCTGGGAGCTGGTGGACTACAAGACCGATCAGGTGGACCTGGAGACGCTGGTGGACCTGTACGGCGATCAGGTTCGCCAGTACGCCAAGCACTGGGCCGCACTCACCGGCGCCCCGGTGAAGTATGCCGGCTTGTATTCGGTCCGGGAGGCCCAGTGCACCCGCAATCTCATGGAGAGCTAAGTCATCGGGACTGTTCAGGCGGAGTGACAACTTGCACTGGCGCCTTGCAGGTTGAGACGCCGTTTGATATACGTCATCCACAACTTGCGGTTACCCTCAGATGGCGGAGAGGCCTGAAGATCGGACGCGCCCAGATGGGCCCGGATCTCCCGACCCCGATCAGAAGTCCCCGTTCTCAATGGGGGGAGCCCTGAGCGAATGAACGCCGATTCTCGGAAGAGGATCGGCGTCCTGCGTTTGATGGGGGGGAGGTGGAATCTGGGCGGTGGATACTCCGGGTTACCCCCTGGATTGGCTGAGATAAGCAAGTTGCTTTCAGCACCGACGGGTCCCCCAACATAATCGCATCCTCGACTCGGTGGAGATCCGCAGCCCCGTACCCCGAGTCGTGGAGGAGGCGCTGTGTGGCCTGTCCCCCCTTCAGAATGGCCGGTGACCAGATGCGTGTGCTGGACCAAACGAACCACTCATTCCAGCGGAAAAGGGCCGGGCGTTCCGATCGAACGGGGCCACCGACTCCGACTCAGAGGAGGCGGGCGTTCCCATCCGAGAGTCGCAGGAGCCCCCAGGGTGAAGTGGTCCCTCTTTACGGGGTCGACGAATTAGAGTATATACGCTAATATGTTCTCATGGGATGTCAGGAAGGCGCAGGCCAACTACGACAAGCATGGAGTGGCATTTGAAGAGGCAGCGACCGTCTTCGCCGATCCGGCCGGTCTCGACTGGCAGGACCCGGACCACTCAAGAGAAGAGAGGCGCTCCAGGCGCCTCGGCAGATCGGTCGCCGGCCGAATCCTTCTCGTCGTGTACACGGTAAGGAGGACGCCCCATGGCCAAGAGACGATCCGCATCATCAGTGCGCGCCAAGCCTCACGCAAAGAGCGCAAGGCATATGCCGGATCGCCGCATTGACTTCAGCGACATTCCGGAATCATCGGACGAGGAGTTGCATCGCGCACGCCGGGTGGGACGACCGACGACGGGCCGGGCGAAGCAACTCATCGCGATCCGTCTTGACCCCCGCCTCCTGGCAGACCTCCGGCAGTTGGCAGCGCGGCAGCGCAAGCCGTACCAGACGCTCGTGCACGAGTTGCTCGAGGCAGCGGTCAAGCGGGCCGCATAGCAGCGCTCACGGGGGTGGCACAATGCTCCCAGTTGATTTCGTTTGTCCCTCCCCCTCGCTTTGGCCATCTCCAGCCTGCGCTGGCCATGTCTAACCTGATCAAACCTGGCCACTTCGAACCTGGCGCTTCCATACCCCACCCACGGCTTCGTCATCGACCGGGAGGAGGCGCAGGACCTCGGCCTCCCGACGAGGGTCCCTGACGACCAGGAGGCGACCCTTCTCGATCAGCTCGCCCTGGCCCTGATCGAGTACGGGGCTGACTCCGATCTCATCAGGATGGCCGGACCCACAAAGGCGGTGATCGATGCCGCACAAGGCGTACTGGAGAGCGTAAAGGGCGAGAGGAAGTGCGCCTCCACAAAGCGCGCGAGGCGGTCCAGAACGGCGGGAAGAGCAATTTAGCGATACTGATTCGCGGTCGTCCTGGGGGACCTCGTGAGCGAGGCGGAGCAGGCCCTCCTCTTCACCCTCTGGATCCCCGCGATCCCGGCAGAAGGCTCGGACGTCCTCGCGTCCGTCACGCTTGTCCGGACTTCGCCAAGGCAAGCGATCCCGAATTCTGCGCTGCCCGGCGGCGGATCAGAGGCTTCCTCAATGACCTCGAGGAGCAAGGGTACGACCGGCACCAGCGGAAGCAGATGCTCTACAGCAGCTACCGCTGGTCCCGCGGGAAGGGGAAGCCATCCCAGGAGCCAACGGAGGATCGCGCCTGAGGCGTCTCCTTCCCTGTCACAGGTGTGTGGCATACTGCTCCATGGTCTCTGGCTGGCAGGGGGGCCGGGGATGATCCGGAACGGGCGACTGGGTTCGAGTGCCAAAGTGGTACGCGTTGAGCTGCAGATCGCAGGCGGCAGTGTTTCGCGCGAATCCGGTGGGCCGCACCCTCCGGCGCTGACGGCTGACGCGCTGATGTCAACCTGTTCGGGCGGAGCGACAACTCGGTCGAACATCTTGCGTCGAGGGGAGCCGTCTGGTATAGGTCACACCCAGCGTGCGCTTCCCCTGGGAGGGTGGAGCCGGCTCGGGATCGGCGCCCACGCTCTGTCCCGACCCCCCTGGCCCCTGACCCCCATCTTGCTTTGCGAGAACGCCTCTCGCGAGGTTGGAATGGAACTGGGTTCGGCGGGCGTCTCATCGACATCGGCAAGCCTTTCGTCACCGCGTCTCCCCGTCGCCTCATCTCCGTTTCCTATCATTACCTCCGGACCCCGACCATCGGACCCCGTTCTCAATGGAGGGAGGCGTGAGCAGATGAACGCCGGTTCTCGGACGAGGATCGGCGTTTTTCTTGGGGGTGACCCTGCATCGTCTGGGGATGTTGCTCCTCCGCATGACGTGACATATGTCAGGCCGTGTGGCGAGTAGCGCTAAAGTTATCAAGGTACAAACGTTCCATCCTAAATGCGTATTATCTTGACATGTCACGAAATCTACTATATTCATGACTTATGCTAAAGAAACGCTACAGATCATCCAAGCAGATTGACGGTGTCATCGATCTCGAACGGCTGAGGTCAGGTCCGGCTAAATCCATCGAACGGGATCCTGATCGGTTCTTCGACCTCACCTATCCATCCGAAGATCTAAAAGGGATGCTTCAGGCTCTAAACCGTCGTTTCACCCGTGGCGAAGACTATCAAGCTGGCCTTTTCTTGGCCGAGGCGGTAAAGGGACTCGGGAAGTCCCATGCCTTGTTGACGGCCTACCATCTCTTCGCCAATCCGGTTCCGGCGAAACGGTGGATGGCGCTCCACGGGTATGCATGGTCACCGCCTCCATCCCCCGTGCTGGTCATCAAGAAATTTACGGATCAGTTCCTCCCATTCGATTCCCTCTGGACGGCCGTCGATCAGGAAATCGGTGCGCGATGGAGTTCGCAGCATCCGCCTTCCCTCGACGAATTGCGGGCAGCCCTCTCGGGGCAATACCTCGTCCTGATCTTCGACGAGCTGGAGCGAGGCATCTCGAATATTGCCGACCCGGCACGGAGGAGCCAGAACCTGAGCTTCCTGCAGATGCTCTCCGAGGAGGCCGGCCGAAGCGATCGAGTAACCTTGTTCGCTGCCATCTACGACGGGACCGTGGAGCCCGGGGCTACCCTGAAGCGTGTGCCCCGAGTGGAGCTACGTTTCCGGAAGCCCGAGGATCGGGCGGCGATCGTCCGCCATCGACTCTTCTCCGATGCGGGCACATACGACCGATCCGCCGCGGAGGCCCTGATCCGCTCCCACGTCAATACCTGGATCCGCCTGGGTGTTTCCACCACGGACGACCAGTTGACGCGACTCAAAGCGGCCTTCCCGTTTCTTCCTGGCCTCCTGGAACTAGTCTTCGAGCGTATCAGCGGCAGCGGCGGATTCCAGGGGACTCGCGGCGCCCTCGGCCTTCTGGCTGCCATGCTGGACGCGTCGTCTCAGGGGTCCTTTCTCTTCACTGGGGCTCACTGCAAGTTGACGGATACCGCCTGCGCGGACCGGCTCCAGGACCTCGACCCAGCCGGCAGCCTGATCAATTGCGCCCAGAGAAACCTCGAAGACCTCCGCACCCAACCCTACGCCGAAGGCCTGGCGTCCGCTGTGCTCCTAGCCAGCCTCGCCCCGGGGATCAAGGGTCTCACCAGGGAGGAACTGATCCGCCATGCGGTCTTCCCGGGATGCGATCCCAACCGTTTTGAGGCAACCCTTCAGGCCTTCCGGACCTTTGGGACCTTCTTCCATGAGCGAGAGGGGCGCTTCTTTTTCGATCTCGAAGAGAACGAAAACGCCAAGGTGGAGATAGAGGCCATGCGCCTCTCTGCGGAGCGGGCGCGCGATGAGATTATGACCATCTGGAAACAGGACCTCTTCCGGGAGACGCAGCAGGCGGTGATCTTCGCGGACCCGGAGACCACAAAACTGGTCCTGGACCAACTGGCCAAGAGCGGCCCCCGCTTCGTGCTCTCCCCCAGGCGGCTTTCGACACCCGAGCGCCACGCGCTGTACTTCGGTTCGGAATCGAGAAACCAGATCATTCTCCTGGAGCCTCGGGACGATGCGGTGAACCACCTTGCTAACCCGGATGTCGTGATGGCGGCCAAGCGCTCCATTGCCGCCGCCACACTTGCCCCCAGCGCAGGGTCCGCGGAGAGGCGCAACCGCTACGAGCGAATCTCCAGTCAAGAGCGGGGG
Source organism: uncultured Methylomirabilota bacterium (assembly GCA_963714585.1). Classification (GTDB taxonomy): domain Bacteria; phylum Methylomirabilota; class Methylomirabilia; order Methylomirabilales; family 2-02-FULL-66-22; genus 2-02-FULL-66-22. The sequence goes on along the minus strand of CAVQPC010000050.1, from coordinate 1,365 downwards.
AGCGTCAAGGACATCGTCGAAAGCTGCAGGGCTCGCGTACGTGCGGGTGGAGACGTGGGGGGATCGACAGGAGGATACTCACTTCGAAGTGGAGTCCCTGGGCCAGTCCTGGGACAAACAATCCATTCTCGATTATTTGCGAGACACATCTATCCTCGCCTCGGTTTTTAGAGCATCTGAAAGAGCGCCTCTCCGCTTTCCACGGCCACACGATTTCCAGGTGGATCGGGCGTACCGAACCACCTTGGGCTTTCCGGTCCCCACCACGATCTCCGAAGATCTCCGATGCCGTGGTCGCGCTGGCGGAGGACCGGGACCGGATCTTGGGTCTTCAGCACCCTCGACGGAATTACTGTGGCGAACGTGTAGACTTGGGCGCAGGGGAACTTCCACAGGCGGTGCTCGCGCCACCGTGGCCCGCTTCCATCCCGGCCCCCGTCGCGATCCCCGCACGGTTCCTGACCCCTCGGGGGCACCGCCAGAGCCATCGGCCCCGAGGCCCGAGCCTCCGATGCCTGAGGTTGCACGTGAGGAAAGGGCCACCCCGTATTGTCGCACGAAGGCGGAGTTGCGCCAGGCTGTGGCCGAAAAGCTGTCGGATATCCCGGAATCGGAAATCGCCAAGGTCAAGTTCCAGGTGTTAAGTAAGTACCAGGGCGTCAACCTCACCGACCATCCCAGCGCCTTTCGAGGTGGGCTGACATGTGGCGGAGACTTGGAGGTGCAGATCGATCTCGCCATTCCTGGTCCGTTGGACAAGGCCCAGATTGAGTCGCTGTGCGAGTCGCTGCCCACTCTTCCCGACGGGACCTACTCCGCTCGGCTGAGCCTCGCGTGAGCGGCTGGGGTAGACAGAGTCGTCTCAGAATCCACCGGAGGTCCCATGACTGCGCTGGTCCAGCCACAGTTCATCGAGCGGTGGACCCGCCCCGAACCCCGGCTTCCCGGGTTGGTCCAATGGCTGACCGGAGAGGTCTGGACTGCCGAGAGGTTCCAGGAGTGCGGAAGCAAACCCTCGGAGTACCTGCAGTCCGGCGAAAGGATTGTAAACGAGTGGGAGTCGCTCTTGACCGCGGCAGCCGACTCTTACTTTGCCGAGTTGACCACGGCACCCTCCCCCGGCTCGGAAGATCTCCGATTTCTTCCGCGATCAGCCCGAAGGATGCGTGCTCGTGCTGGATGGGTGTTCTCTGCGAGAACTGCCCAGGCTTTTGGAGCTGGCCTATGCATCTCGTCGTCCCGTCGTGGAATGTGCCTGCGGTCGCTCGGCCATCCCGAGCACGACCGAGCGCTTTGTCGAAGACCGGTTGGGATTCGGTTTTCCGGCCACCGGCCCATCCCAACTGGTCTCCCGGCGCGAATGGA